>JADJSY010000005.1 GCA_016711435.1 Lewinellaceae bacterium | reverse complement strand
ATCATGTTGGCAAACGACAACAGGCCGGAGCCGGAGACTTTGCCTTTGTTACTCGCAGAAGTCAGGGCTACGGACATCGCCGGGCGCAGGAGTTTTTTAAAGGCTTTCGGCAACAACACCTCGATGCCGAACAGGCGAATGACCGGCAGGGCATTAAAAAACACATCCACAAATGTCTGGCTGTCAGCGCAACTTTCCGCCTGCCCTTTGGAAGCGATGAGATCGCTTGGCGGGCGGAAAAAACGCCACCATACTCAGGTCGCGCAGGGCGTCGAGCCGCAGTCGCGCGTATTTTTTGTCCGAAAAATTTTGTCCATGGGCGCCGGCGCCTGAAACGGCATTGTTTTGTCTTCAATACTGACGCCTACTTCAAATATTCCTTCCTCCTCAAACACTTCAAAACCGCGCTCAAAATCTTTCTTCGGCTATAAAAAACCGGTTTAGCAGAGTTGGATGCTTTTGGGGTATTCGCGTTTTCAAATCGATCGAAACGGCCGGTTGACCCGAGAAAAAACAGCGGGGCAATTCGCCGTCCTGCGCCGATTCTCCTGCAAACGCCTGTGCGAAAAGCCCGAGAAAACAGCGGTCAACGCCGCCAGGTAGTCCGCAGGCCAGTGCTCACGGTTCCTCCCCGGTGTACACCAGCATTCCGGGCGCCAGCAGCGGTTTACCCGCTCCCACAAGGCGCGACACATCCGCGTTCAGCAAGGCCGGCACAAAAGCACGAAAAATAGGAGCCAACCCGGGTTCGCAACACTGGGAGGGCCGTTGCGGCATAAAACCGCCGCGTCGGGCCAGCATTTCCCTAACCCGGCATGCCAAGTTAAAAGACCGGAGATCCCGGTGCGCTCAACGCTACCTGTGCCTGTGGCAGGGCCTGCCAAAACGCCAGCCCGCCCATCGAATCGAACTGGCGCACAGGATTACTTCACGCACGTCCAAAAACGAGCAGTCGATAAAACTCCGCGTTGCGGGAATCCAGGATAAGCCAGACATTTTCGGTAGCCTGGAGGGCACGTCGTGCTAGTCCGTCTGTTTCTTGTCTACCAACTGCAGGCTTTGCGACCTCTCCGGCGCCGTTTTATACGCCGAGGCCAAGTTTTTTTGAAGTCACCCTCGGGGAAAAACACCGGCTTTTCGGTCGGCATCCACAGCAGTTTGTCGCGGCAGTCAGAGAGCAAGGGAAAGATCGAGTGTTGCAAAACCCTCTCGTCGAAGGAAAAGTCTGTTTTTCCCGCAGTGACCTCTTGTTGCAATTCCGGCCAGCCCGGTAACCGGTACAGATTCCCTGCTCTTCCGTGTAGCCGCTTTCTTGCAAGGCCGCTATCAGGTCGAACTGGTGCAGGTCGAAAACTAGCGAAAGGATTTTATCTATCTCGTTGGCCACCAAGTACAGTACCGCCGCCATGTGTTTGCAGGGTACCGCCCAGTCGGGCAGGAACAGGAACCTTTGAGGTCGTCCCAACGCCGCGGAAAATAGGAATTCCCTCGCCAGGCAGGCTTCGGTTCAGTTCGGGGGGCAATTCGCGGTTGAGCAATTTGAGAGGAACAGCGGGTTTTCGGTCACCACCCGCAGCAGGCGTTCGCGGGTCTCGGCCGGAAACCGGTACGGGGATCTGGACCTGGTAAGGTTTGGGTCGCGAGCCGGTTACTTTGGCGTTGATGGTATTTCCCTCCAGCTCCAGGTCGTAAGGCGCAGGCCTTAGTTGGCGTAAGTTTTCCCAGGCGGCAGACGTAGTTGGAGGTCAATGTTGGTGAGCGCCTGAAGTCATTGCTGGCCCCACCAGGTGGTGCCGTAGGTTTGCGGGTGGCGCCGGGGGCGGCTTGGGCGCGCGGCGGTTTTCCGTAGTGGTAGTACATGGGCGGAAGGAGGGTTGGGTGGATGTGCGTATAGGGCAAAGTTGAGAAAAGTCTTTCGTTTGTTTTTTAGTTTGGCCGGATCAGTGGAGCATAAATATGAGAGAAGTTATAGTACAGGTAGTGCAAAGAATTATTTTTATGATATGCCTTCCATAATATTTCATGCTGCGCTTGGTATTTTTCACCTCGCGTGCAAAACTTGAGTAACCAAGGTGATCACCTGGAAGCAGCGAAGTACTACCGTTTCTTTTTCCTTCTTCTTTTTCTTCGATGTTGTCGGAGGTTTTTTTTCCCGGAATACCTGTTCGTACATAGAAGGAGGTTTATCCGGTTTTAAAGCGGGCAGAATGGATGAGAATAGATCATCGTATGACAGATTCTCTTGCTTGGAACGCTGGGACACCTGTAAAAACTGGTTTCGAATTGGGCGATGTCATCTTCAAAATCATCCTGTGACACGGTGTCCGCTTTGGGCCAGGCCTCAAACAAAGGCGGCTTCCCAGGCATGGAAACCCAGCCCCATGAAAAAATCCTCTTTCAGTTCTCGGATAGCTTGCAAGGCGATTTCTCGTGTATTGGAATCAATAATCTTACTTTCGCTCAAAAACCATAAACAAAAGGAGCGCCCCAAAGAGCCGCTCCTATTTCCTTGATTTGAGTAAATATCAGGTTGCGTTTACCGAAAGATATTTCTGTCAAAGGGCTGTTTTTCCAATCTGAAAAATCTGGGCGTTCGCGGTTTTCGCTTTCTGATGGTTTTTCTGCTTGTTTACACTATGAGATTATCCCATTACAAGATAGGCGGAATAGAAAGGGAAACCGTCTAATTCATCCAAGCCGTGAACCGGACGCGTTCATTTCCGTCATAAAAATCAACCCGAGCCTGTCGTTTCAAACCGCGACATGACGGTTTCGGTATCCACGGCTTACCGAGTGCCGCCGCATAACGCTCCCAAATGGCGTCGGGAACCGCAAAATGATGGTCGGCAGCCACTTTTGCCTCGTCCAGATGGAGCGTTTCCGTTTATCAGCTCGCGACGGTAAGCCGATTGCAAAGCTCGCTCAGTCATGCAATGCCAGTGCCATTTCTTGCTCGGGTCTACTGATGTGTAACCTCCTCCATGTCTACGAACGGGTTGATAGGTTTCTGTGGTATATATACCCCAATCCTGTCTCAACCAGTACCATACGGATCGTTGAACTGGCAAAAGGAATCAATATCTTGATTAGGTGTTCCCTGAAAAAAAGCTGTATCACAGGCCCGCGAGGGCTCCGCCGGCCTACAAAAAATAGTAGTCTAAGATATATGACGCGTAATAATGGAACTCGGGTGCGGCGTACAGCAGGGGCTGGAGTTGTTCCATTTGGCGCAAAAACCAACGCTCTTCAAAGCGTTTTTCACGTCCAAACAATGCTCCCAAAAATCCAGCAGCACTCCGCCGAGGTCGTATTCGTCAAAATCTTGTTGGGTGAGTGCTGTTGAAGCGTGTCCGGTAAAAAACCGGCTTGTTCATCGGTATTTACCAGGCTTCATATACCTCGTACCAGGTGTCGGGGTTTTGTGAAATGCGGGTGCTTGCATACAGATAATGTATTGTAAAAATGCAACTTCACTTACGGGTCGGGCAAAAATAAAGCATTCAACTTAATTTGTGGAAATGGAAATACATAAAATTTTGCGATTTCATTCCCGCAAAACTGTTATTTTTGCGAATGAAATCAAAAAATATGATTAAACGTAGTTCTGGAACAACGTATCTCGCTGCGACCGCAATTTACCGGGAAGGCCATTATTCTCATGGGGCCTCGCCAGGCGGGCAAACCACGCTGCTCGTAACACTATTTTTAGCAATGAGCCTGGTGTGACGGCTCAATGGCGACGACCCGGAAATCCAGTTTATTGCTGGGCGTGATGTCACAACGCTCAAATGGAAACGTATCCCGGGCGACAGTAAAGTCGTGGTGCTCGACGAGGCACAACGCATCGCCGATATAGGGTTAAAACTAAAACTCATCACTGACCAAATTCCCGAGGTGCAGGTGGTAGCTTCCGGTTCGTCTGCCTTCGAACTGGCTAATCGTATCAATGAACCGCTCACAGGTCGTAAATGGGCGTACCATTTATTTCCCTTGTCGTACGCAGAAATGGAGGCGCATCACGGTTTTTTGGAGGAACACCGACGTATACCCGAACGATTGGTGTACGGATAATACCCGAGGTAGTGAACCATCCGGGCCGGGAGCAGGAGGTATTGGGTCAATTGATGGACAGTTTCCTGCATACAAAGATATTTTGATGTGGGAGCGCATCCAGAAACCGGAAAACTTACCCGGTTGCTACAGGCATTGGCTTTAAGGTAGGCAGCGAAGTGTCGTATCACGAACTGGGCCAAATCACTTATCTGGATAATCAGACCGTAGAAAAATTATATTAATTTATTGGAGCAGACCTTTGTTACTTTAGGCTGCCGCCGCTGAGTCGTAACCTGCGCAAAGAATTGAAGCGTAAACGAAACAACATACTTTTTACGACAATGGCCTGCGCAATGCCATCATCGCGGCAATTTCAGCCGCTGGAGCCGCGGCAGGATATAGGCGCTCTGTGGGAAAACTGGCTCATCAGCGAGCGCAAAAAAAGCGCTGCACTATCGGGGTATGCACGCCAATACGTTTTTCTGGCGCTCCCAGGACCAACAGGAAATCGACTATATCGAAGAACGCGATGGCAAATGTGGGTATACGAAATGAAATGGTCGTCCAAAGCAAAAGGCCCTTTTCCAAGACCTTCACACGCAGGGCATATCCGGAGCATGCATTGCAGCGCATCCATCGCGAGAATTATTATGAATGGTTGGCGGGGATGAAAAATCAAGCGAATCACGATGAAAGGAAGGTCGAAAAGTGATTTCCATGTTTTTTTAATGATTTATCTTTAAAATATATTTTTATTTTAAATATATACATTTAAATTTGTGCTTTATTTTTAAAGAAAAATCTTTATGAATATCGAACAAAAGCGTCTTCTCATTACTCAACTTGACAAGAAAATAGCCCATTTCATTGGGGCTAAAAATCATCCCCCTGCCCGGCGAAGGGTGGATTTATTCCATCAGAACGGCTTTGGGAATGTCGTTGAAGCAATTGGGTAGACGATTAAAAATGACACCGCAGGGCATTAAAGATATTGAGCGACGAGAAAAAGACGGTTCACTCACATTGCAGAGACTTCGGGAAGTTGCTGCCGCACTGGATATGCAACTTGTATATGGGCTGGTTCTAAGGAACAAACACTTGATAAAATGATCGAGAAAAGAGCCCGGGAGTGGCGCAGGAAATCGTCCTAAAAACATCCCATACCAGGCATCTGGAAAACCAGGGATTGGACGAAAATGCAAATCAAAGAAGCCATCAACGACCGGGCAGAAAAAAATTAAAAGAAATGCCGAAGGACTTATGGAACTGAATCTAAAATGAAGATGGCCAAACTCCTATCGACGAAGATGAAAAGCGAGGGCTAAAATGCAATTCTGGATTGACCACGAAACATACCCTCCGGAAGAAGTTGCCATTCGCTTTAAGTACTGTCTTGTCTCGATCCATCTTTTCGCTAATGGAAATGGAAGACATTCGAGGCTGATGGGTGATATTCTCCTCAAAGCGCTCGACAGTGAACATTCATTCACCTGGGGCAGAAAATCTTTAGGCGGGAGATGACCGAGTTGCCTATATCGAGGCATTGCGAAAAGCGGATGCTGGAAACATGGAGCCGTTGATTAAATTTTCCAAGGAGTAAAGAAAAGGCCACCAATTTGGCAACCTTTCTTTTAGTCTGGGACGACAGGATTTGAACCTCCCCGCCACGGCACGTGGCCCCAGGCACGTAATCTACCGGGGCCGATCGGTAAGAAACCACCTGCGCCGCGTTTTGATTTTTTGTTCAAGCCTTAGGGCTTCTGTTTTTAGCATGGGTTCAGGGGGGGGGGCGGCGGGGGGGCGGCGGGGGGGGGGGGGGGGGGCCGCCGTGGGCGGGGTGTGGGTCCTGACCCAGGCTTGTTCCCAAGGCGCGCCATTTCGAGTAGAGGTGTTGAGGCCAAGGTTGTGGAAATGAAGCCGTTTGTCGGGATCGGAAGACATGCCGACATAAAATCGGCCATGTTTTTCGCTTTTGATGATCTATACCTGATAGGTAGTTGTATCCATAAATGATGAAGTTTTGATGATGGGATTAAAGAAAAGGTCGGACGACAGGATTTGAACCTGCGACCACATGCCCCCCCAGGCATGTATTCTACCGGGCTGAACTACGTCCCGTAATTCAATTTACTCTTTTCTTCTGTCGGGACGTCAGGTTTTGAACCTCCACGCCATCGGCGTGGCCCCCAGGCATGTATTCTACCGGGCTGAACTACGTCCCGAATCTCAGACGTGAGAGGTAAGAAGCGAGACGTGAGAAACGTAGATTACGCAATCATTGAAAATGTTAAGGTGTAATCTACGCATCTCACTTCTCACCTCTCGCTTCTCACTTCTAATTTTCGTCGGATCAACGGGATTCGAACCTGTGACCTCCACGATGTCAACGTGGCGCTCTAACCAACTGAGCTATGACCCGATTGTTCAACGGGGTGCAAAGGTATATCCGGCAGATGGAAAAAACCAAGAACGCCGAAAAAATTCCCTGTAATACGGTTTTTGGAAATAACATTCCCGTTGTGCTACCTTTGGCAGTGTCAAAAACAATCTATTTTCCATACTTACCTCCTGCTTTCCCCGAATGAAAGAACAAATTCAGCAACTGATCGCAACCGGCCAGACCGAAGAAGCCCTGCAATTACTCGTTCAAACCAAACCGGATGCCATTCTCCTGCAGGCGCGGTACAACCAGGGCAAAAAGCAGTACAACATGGGCCTGATCGAATTCGGCGAATGGTCGCGCATTCAGGCGCAGATCAATTATGCGGCGCTGGAACTGGCGGGATCGGCGAAGTCGCCTGCCACCCACACCGGTACCGGGCACACGCCCGCATCGGCAGAAGCGCCGTCGAATGCCAAAAAGGTTTTTATTTCTTACAATCATGAAGACAAGGAAATTGCCCGACAAGTGCGGACGTTTTTAGAAGGGAAGGAAATGGACGTTATCCTGGACCTGGACGACCTGGCTGCCGGACGGTCCATATTGGAGTTTATTCAGGAAAGTATCAAAAAATGCGACGCCGTAGTATCTATCGTGTCAGGCAAAAGCCTTCAATCGGGATGGGTCAGCCAGGAAAGTGTCGCCTCCATGTATGCCGTGTGGATGGCAGATAAGAAGTTTATTCCTGTACGATTAGATGATATGGTGTTCGACTCCAAGTTTCAAATCATGGCGCTTAAAACCATTAATGCAAAAATCCAGGAATTGGACAGCGATATTACGGAGATCCGTTCGCTCGGAAGTGACGCCCGCGACCTGGAAGATGACCGGAAGCGGCTGTTCGACCTGCAAAAAGAATTCAGTACGATCTTGTTGAAACTGAAAAGCATCGCCATGACGCCCATCAATGGAGACAACTTTGAATCAGGGATGAATCGGGTGGTGGCGTCGATACTGGCGATGTGAGAAGTGGGAGACGTCCCGTTTGGCTGTTTTTTGGATATTGGCTTTGGTTTTTCAGGCCTGTAATTGTTATCCGTTATTAGTTATCCGTTATTAGTGGTGGTAGTGGACCATCTGTACAAATTATGAGGCTACTCAAGCAGGAATACCCCATAATTTGTACAGATGGTCCACTACCACCACTAATAACGGATAACTAATAACGGATAACAATTACAGGCCTGAAAAACCAAAGCCAGACCCAAAAGAGGCGCTAAAGAGGACACCTCTAGCTCTGCCTTCCCAATTTCTCCATCACATACAACTTGTGGCTCCTTCCAATAGGCAGCACCCTGCCTGCAATTTCCACTTCCGCAGCGGAGAACGACTCAATTTTATCCACGGCAACCAGGAATGAGCGGTGGATGCGCAGGAAATTATCCGAACGCATCAGTTCTTCCAGTTCGCCGAGCTGGTAATGGGTGTTGTACGATTTTGTTTTGGTCACAATACTCACCGAATCTTTCAGGCTTTCGATAAACAGAATCTCGTCGAGGTAGATTTTCACCGAGCGTTTGTTGACCATAAAGAAATAGTAGGCGCGCACAGGCGGCACGGAGGTCTTGGAAGCGGAAGCCTGGTCGGATTGCCGGTGCGGTTGCAGCAGTTTATTGACAGCCTTGGTGAAACGGCTGAACTCGATCGGTTTCAGCAAATAATCGGTCACATGCAGGTCGAAGCCCTGCACCGCAAATTCGTGGTAGGCAGAGGTGATAATCACCCGCGGCTGGTGCAGGAGGGTTTTGAGAAATTCCAGCCCGCTTAGTTTGGGCAGGTTAATATCCAGAAAAATGACATCCACCGGATGCTGGCGCACTACATCGAGTGCCTGAATGGCGTCGTTGCAGATGTGCGTCAGTTGTAAAAAAGGCGTCTGGCCGATGTATTCGGCGAGTATTTCGGCGGCCAGCGGCTCGTCTTCTACGATGATGCAGCGGAGATTCATAGGAAAGTGCGTTTGTGGTCAACAGAAAAAACGGGATAGGGCAAAGAAGAAAGGAGCCAACTTTTTAGATACTAAACCTATAAGGTTTAAAACCCTTGATTGGGGCTTTACACACCACCCCGCGATGATTATTTGAAAGGTAAAAGACCCAAGTCTTCCCGGACTGTTGCAGTTACATCCCGCCCCTTCGACCAATATGCGATTGAACAGCCTCAACCGCATTCCGCAACCTTTCATCGACAGGTAATTGTCGTGTTTAGTGTTTGGTGTTTGGTGTTTAGGGGGGCGCTTCGCGTTTGGCAAAATTGATCATTTTGGTCAATTTTACAAATGCCAAGCCCGAAGCGCCCTAAACACTAAACACCAAACACTAAACACTTCATCCCTTCAACACATTCAACTCCTTCCCCACCTTCGTAAACGCCGCCACGGCCCGTTCCAGATGCGCCGGTTCGTGGGCTGCCGAAAGTTGCACACGGATGCGGGCTTTTCCCTGCGGCACCACCGGGTAGAAAAATCCGATGACATAAATGCCTTCGTCGAGCAGTTTCCGGGCAAAATCCTGCGCCAATTTAGCGTCATACAGCATAATCGGCACAATCGGGTGTTCGCCGGGGATAATATCGAAACCGGCTTCCGTCATTTTCGTGCGGAACCATTTGGTATTGGCTTCCAGTTTGTCGCGCAGCGTCGTGTCGGCGCTCAACAGTTCCATTACTTTGATACTCGCACCCACAATAGATGGCGCCACGGTATTGGAAAACAGATAAGGCCGCGAGCGCTGCCGCAGCATTTCCACAATTTCTTTTTTGGCAGATGTGAAACCGCCGCTGGCGCCCGCCGAGGGCTTTGCCGAGCGTGCCGGTGATGATGTCGATGCGATCCATGACGCCCCGGTATTCGTGGGTGCCCCGGCCCCTGCGACCCAAAAAGCCGCTGGCATGGCATTCGTCGATGCCCACCATCGCTTCGTATTGCTCGGCCAGGTCGCAGATTTTATCCAATTGTGCAATCGTGCCGTCCATCGAAAAAGCGCCGTCTGTGAAGATCAGTTTACGCCGGGCGCCGCCTGCATTGGCTTCTTTCAGGCAATCTTCCAGCGATTGCATATCATTGTGTTTGTAGCGGAAACGTTTGGCTTTGCACAGGCGAATACCGTCGATGATGCTGGCGTGGTTGAGTTCGTCGCTGATAATGGCGTCTGCTTCGTTCAGCAGCGGCTCGAACAGTCCGCCGTTGGCATCAAAGGCTGCCGCGTATAAAATGGTGTCTTCCTGTCCCAGGAATTCGGCGATGCGCTGTTCCAGTTCCTTGTGAATATCCTGCGTACCGCAAATAAAACGCACGCTCGACATGCCGTATCCGTGCGTCCGAATGGCCTCGATAGCCGCCTCCGTCACTTCGGGGTGACTGCTGAGTCCGAGGTAGTTGTTGGCGCAAAAATTCAGCAGATGCGCCTGAGCCGTCGTGTCGATGACCGGCCCCTGTTCCGTGGTGATGATGCGCTCTTCTTTATACAAACCGGCGTCGCGGATTCCCTGCAATTCAGTTTGCAGGTCGGATTTTATGTTGTTATACATATAGGCTAAAATTTGATGGATTGATGCTGCGTAACTGGTTAGCATAGGGGCAGCGCCCCCATAATATTTGTAGCGTTTTAGTAATAGCGTGTGTCCGGGAGGTGCAGCGCACCGGTCATATTATATTGCCGGTGCGCTGCACCTCCAACCCCGATTTCTCCTATTTTCTACAAATATTACCGGGGCGCTGCCCCTATGCTAAGCAGTTACGATACTGCGAAGGTAAAATAAAGTGCGAAGTCCCATCAGTCCGAAGTCGTCAGTGCGAAGTCCGAAGTCCGTAGAGTCCGCCGTCGCATAAGTCCGAAGTCGTCAGTGCGAAGTCCGAAGTCCGTAGAGTCCGCCGTACCATGGTTTAAAAACCCAAGTATGGGATGGTGTACGCTACGGACTTCGCACTAACGACTTCGCACTTCGGACTATTTTTCCGTGACCCTTACCGCAATCCGCCGATTCTGCGCCCGACCCTCTTCCGTGTCATTGCTTGCCACGGGATGTTGCGAACCGTAACCTTCCGGCGCCAGGCGACCTTTTTCGATGCCCATGCCTTCGAGCGCTGCTACGGTGGCTTTGGCACGGTCGGTGGAAAGTTTCTGGTTGGCGGCTTCTTTACCCACGTTGTCAGTGTAGCCGCCCACTTTGAGTTTTACCTTCGGAAATGCTTTGAGCACCTCGTAGATATTGGTCAATTGCGCTCTGGATTTTTCCATATCGATCTCCGCGCTGCCGGTGTTAAACGTGAGGCGGTCGAAATTGAACCAGGTGGTCTTATCCACCGGTTTGGAAGCGTCTTCGATGAATGCAATCAATTGACTTTCAATACCATCTGTATTGCCCTTGATTTCAAAACCGGAGCTCAGTTTTTTCATAAACCCTGCCGCAGCGGCTTTGGCGGCCTCGGCCATTTCAGCGGCCTTGATTGCCGTGGAATCTACCACGGGGGTTTCCATTTTAACCATTGGTGTCGCAGGTTGGGTGCAGTTTTTCATGTAGTACATGACGCCGCCGCCGAGTCCGAGCAACAGCAGCAGGGGCCACAACCAGTTGTTGCCCGTTGCGGCTTCTTCAACGCTGACGGAACCTTCGCCGACACTGCCGCCCCGGTCGATCAGACCAAGCACGGAAGCCATTCCGCCCGGCAATGCGCCCAGAATATTGTTTTTTTCGCTGCTCAGCAGGTTGGCCAGACCCGACACATTCAGTCCGCCGCTGCTGATTTTTTTACTCAAAACGCCCATGACCAAGGGACCGACCAGCCCCAGCAAGGAAGAGGTAGACGAGGGTTTGACGCCGGCAAAAGAAGAAATCGCATTGGTAATCGCCGGCACTTTTGCGCCGAACAGCGTTCCCAGTAAATGGCCGGAAGCATCTTTGGGATCATTGTGCGCCAGGTTGCCGCCGCCAATAAGACTGTCTATGTTGTCTGCAATGCCGGCATCGAAGCCTGACAGCGCATTAAAAATGGAGGCCATGGCGTTGGAATCGCCGGTTTTGTTCAGCATACCGGCCAGCAGCGTCGGCACAAGCCCGTTCATGGCATTTGAAATGCCGGGTTCATTTTCTTCGAGCCACTTTGCTGCCTGGCTGATGAGATCGGGGCTGATATGTTGTTTGATCGTGTCTAGTAAATTCGCCATGTAAAGTTGGGTTTGATTGGTTAAAAAATGTGTTTGGTGTGTGGTGTTTAGTGTTTGGGGGTGCTTCGCTTTTGGCAACCGTGGGTAGTTTAGGCGGAGCGCCCGAAACACTAAACACCAAACACCAAACACTAAAACGGATAACCCACCGCGAGGTTCGGATTAAAATCGCGCAACTGCACTTTTGACAAGGGGACGGGCAGCCAGTATGACCCGTTATCGCTGGTGCGGAACGGCTGGCGCAGCGGGAAACCGAAATCGACCCGGAGGATGAAATAACTGAAATCGCCGCGTATCCCGAATCCGGTACCCAGTGCAATATTTTTATAGGAGTCCTAGCGCAACTGCGAACCGGGTCGATTGACGTCGGCGCGCAAGGTCCAGATATTGCCGCCATCGAGAAATATCGCGCCTTTCAGCCACCAGATGAGCGGGAAACGCAATTCACCGTTGAACTCAAACCGAAAATCGCCGGCCTGGTAATAGGGTTGCGCCACTTTGTCGTCGTAATAACCGCCCGGCCCCAGTTGCCGGATCCGCCAGGCGCGTAAACTGGACGGGCCGCCGACAAAAAACTGTTTCACATACGGCGCATCCTTGGTATCGCCGTAAGGGACAATCACACCGGAGCCGATACGCACGGCGCCCAGGAGGTCTTTTCGAAATTCGCGGGTATACGTCGCATCCAGATCGAGCCGGAGGTACTGAGCGAAGTCGAGTCCGGCGATCGTCCAGGTTTGTTTGCCGAAGGGGAGGCTCCATAAACGATTGATGGCCAACTCTTCCAGACCCGAAATATCGGAATTGAAGCGAAAAGCCCAGCGTTCGCCGAAGCGGTTGGCTTTGCCTGCATAATTGTAGTTGAACGAACGCAAAATAAAACCGGTAAACAACTGGTCACTGAAACTGCGGGCCAGAAACTCATTGGAGACTTTCAGCGTATCGATCAGGCGCAGAATATCGATACCGACCTGATCGATGTTGTAGCGGTGCTCGGGGCCGGAGTGAATATCGTAGCCGAAAGAGGTATTGAACAGGTTGTAGGCAAAGAAATCGGTTACGTTCAGGTAATTGAAATTCAAGGTAAAACGCGCCTGTCCGTCCGTTTTCATCCGGTTGAACAAGGTGGTCGGAACAACTCGTTTTTGACCCAGGCGAACGGCGTGCATACTTCTCCAAAACCCGAAATAATCGAAAAAGCGCGGAAAAATCAGTTCGTTCTGAAATTTGAATTCCCGGGAAAAAATAAAACGTTTGGCGCCTACCCCAAACTCGACATTGTACTGCACGTTGGATTGCAGGTGCTCTGCCCCCCGAAACAGGTTGCGGTTGCGAAACGACAGCGATGAGGACACGCCCAGCAGGTTCCTGGCCAGCGAGGGCGAAGTCGACGAGTTGAGGTCGGCGTCGGCGCCCAGCGCAAGGCGCTTGTTGGGGCGAAACGAGATAGCTACATTGATTTTATCGGGTTGAATGGAATCCTGGTAAGGCCGCACGGTAACAAAGCGGAAAACGCCCAGTGCATTGAGATTGTGGTTTGTTTTATCAAAATCAATTTGCCGGTACGGCCAGCTCGGTTGTAAGGCAATGGCCTGGTAGAGTCGTTCCGGTTTCACTTGAAACTTGGGGTCGGCAGAAGCAAAATAGATGCCGTTGATCGTAGTATCCTGACGGATTGAAGATACGTCGGGCAGCAGGCTGGAAAAAACCGCAATATCTCCGAGGGTATAGGTTTTGTGCATCACTGTGTCGCCGGGCGTCAGCACTTCCACCGTTACATCGGTTTGCAGGGCCGTGGTATCGCCTGTGAATTCCACAAAATTCGGTGTAAAATAGGCATAGCCCCGGTTTTTGAGCGCTGTAGTCACCCGCAGTTTTTCGGCTTCAAACACCTGCCCATCCACTGCGTCGCCGCGGTGCAGCAGGGTTTCACCCGCCGTGAGATTCAGCACCTGCTGTACCAGACTGTCCTGGCTGATAAAAAACACGGAATCTATCCGGTAGGATTTACCCAGCGTGAGGGTGTATTTCGTTTTGACTTTAAACTGATTGATGGTGTCGGTTTCAAAGGTACAGGCAGCGTCGAAGTAGCCGCGCTGGCGCATCTGATTTTCAAAATTCAGGGAGGTTCGCTGCGTGAGTGATTCGTCGTAAATGGTCGGTGGTTCCGCTATCCGGGTCATCGCCCATTTGGCAAATTTGGATGTGCGGTTCTGGTATTTATACCAAAACCATAAACGGGTGCGAAATAGCCCGAAAGCGCGTTGATTGGGTTGTTGTTTATAAAGCCCCTCCAACTGGTACAACAGCGGTGTGCGTTCGGAAAAACTCAGTTTGCGTTCCGCTTTGAGTTCCAGCGCATTGGAAACCAATAGCCGCTCGCCTTTGGAAGTGTCCAGATGCTTCGTAACATTGCAGGCAGAGAACAGTACCCCCGCGAACAAGGCCCACAGGAGCGCACCCATCTGTGGCATAACCAGATAAGGTTTTAATGACCGGCGGCACTTTGTTAAGTAAAACATGCATCAATTAAGTAAATATGCGAATCATGGGTTAAAAAGACTGCGAAGCAGTCAAAACTATGTGTTCGACTTGCCTGAGTGCGATATTTTTTTTTACATAGGCACATAGAACACATAGCGTAGCGTACTCTACGGGCTATGTGTTCTATGTGCCTATGTGGTTATTGCTCTACGCGTGTTTATCCCTCAAAGTCCACATAGTTTTGACTGCTCCGCAGTCTTTTTAACCCATGATTCGCATTAAATAGGCAAAAATTGCAAAAGGCATTGTCAACATTTTCAACCGCTCAACTTTTAATATAAAACAACGAATTACGGTGTTATCACAAAACCAGCACAAGTTCATCCACGCCCTTCAGGTCAAGAAGTACCGGCAAAAGTATCGAAACTTCATCGTGGAGGGCGCAAAAATGGTGGCCGAACTATTACTGCAACAACGTTTTGCCGTAGTATCCGTCTGGGGACTGGAACGCTGGGCTGCCGACCATGCTGCCCTGCTGCAACCTTTTTTACAAAACTTTAACCCGGTAACGGAAATAGAGTTGCGAAAAATATCTGCGCTCAGTACGCCCAACTCGGTATTGGCAGTAGCGCAGTGGCCCGATGAATGGCCCGACAGCAGCCTCCTGCAATCGGATATTTGTTTCTATCTCGACGGTATTCAGGACCCCGGCAACCTCGGCGCCATCCTCCGCATAGCCGACTGGTTCGGTTTTCCGGCGGTTTTTTGTTCGCCCGATTGTGTGGACGTATTCAGCCCGAAGGTGGTGCAAGCCACTATGGGCGCTATTTTCAGGGTGACTACCCGCGAAATAACGCTACCCGAATTACTGGCGCCGCTCTCCCCTGTCCCACCCGTCATGGGGGCTGTGCTGGGCGGCAGCGATATTTTCAAAACGGCCCTACCCGCCAACGGGCTGCTGGTGATCGGCAACGAAGGGCGCGGCATCAGCCCGGCGGTGGAACAACTGCTCTCCCAGCGGCTGACCATCCCGCGGCACCCGGCCGGCGGCGCAGAATCGCTGAATGCGGCGGTCGCGGCTGGAATTATGGCGGCGGTGCTGCGGAATCCTGGATTTACCACATAGGAATTTTAAACACATAGGCACATAGGACACATAGCGTAGCGTACTCTAAAACGCGCCGGTGCTAAAAATAATTGTGCCTATGTGTTTATTTTTCCTTTCCCCATGTATGCCAAAATATTATCTCTAATTTTGCAAATCCTTAATCACCTTTTTTTAAGATAAAACATTCAAAATCAACTTTCTAATTACTATGATGGACTTACGTAAATACCTCCCGCTTATCCTCCTCGGCCTTGGCGCCATCCTCATTTTCAGCATGTGCGGCTCCTACAACAAAGTGGTCAGTATGGATGAAGGCGTTAAGGGAAAATGGTCTGAAGTAGAAAACCAGTACCAGCGCCGGATGGACCTGATCGATCAGACGGTTTCGACGGTAAAGGCTGCGGCCAACTACGAACGCCAGACTTTGGAAGCTGTGGTGCAGGCCCGCGCTGCCGCCACCCAGGTCAAAATCGACGCGAATAACCTGAGTCCTGAAGCGATCCAGCGCTTTGAACAGGCGCAGAACAACCTGTACGGTGCGATGAAAAGCCTGTTGGCAGTATCCGAGGCTTACCCGGAATTGAAAGCCAACCAGAATTTTGTCAACCTGCAAACACAAATTGAAGGCACTGAAAACCGCATCGCTATGGCCCGTCGCAATTTCAACGAGGCCGTCAACGCTTTCAACGCCTATATCCGCCGTTTCCCGACGAATCTTTTTGCGGGCATTTTCGGTTTTTCACCCAAAGGGTATTTCCAGGCGACACAAGGCGCCGAAAGAGCGCCTAACCTGGACGATAAATTTGGACAGTAAGGTTGTTGAGGGGGTTGAGAAGTTGAAAGGTTGAGGAACTCCGCTTTTGATCATTCGTATTGCTACTGTTGTACAAATGACTGAACGCGGAGCTCCTCAACCTCTCAACCCCTCAACCCCTCAACCTCTTCAAAACACCCAACCTATGTTATTTACCAAAGAAGAAGAAAGCCGCATTTTGCAGGCCATTCAGGTGGCAGAACGCGGGACCAGCGGCGAAATTCGATTGTTTATCGAAGATTTTTGCCTGCGCGACCATCCGGTAGAACGCGCGGAAGAGGTATTTCAACTGTTCGGGATGTTCAATACCAAAAATCGGAATGCCGTACTGATCTATCTGGCTGAAAAATCGCGGCACTTTGCCCTCTGGGGAGATGCCGGCATCCACGAACGGGTGGGATTCCAGTGTTGGGAAGATGAAAAACGGCTCCTGCGCGATCATTTGCAGCAAGACGACGCCGTCGGTGGTATTAGCGAAGTTATTTCCCTGATCGGCAACCGGCTGCGCACACATTTCCCTTCCGACGAAAACCACGATGACAATGAACTTCCTGATGAAATTATCTATGGCGATTGACGGACGTGCGGCAGCAAACAGCCTCAGACGCGGGTTGTTCGCTGCCCTTATACTATTGCTGGCACAACTGCTGCCCGCCCAAAGCGACAACGACGTGTTTCCCACGAAGCCGGAACCCGCCGTGTATGTGCACGACTTCTCCGGCTGGCTGGCGCCCGGCGAAAAAGCCGCACTGGAACAAAAACTGCGCACATACTGGGATTCCACCAGTACCCAGATCGTGGTAATGATCCGGCCCGATCTCGGCGACTACGACAAGGCTTCCTATGCTTTTGAACTGGGCAACCGCTGGGGTATCGGCCGTAAGGACAAAAACAACGGGGTGGTGATGCTCATTAAATCGGAACCGCCCGATCGCGGCATTTTTATCGCAACGGGCTACGGAACGGAAGGCGCCTTGCCGGATATTACAGCGGGGCGTATTATCCGCAATACCATCGGACCGTATTTTCGCCAACAACAATATTATCAGGGCATCGACGCCGGGCTAAATGATATTATCAAAGCCCTGGCCGGTGAATTCACCACCGACGAACCCGAAAAGGAACTCAGTAAAAGTGTGCTGCTCGTGCTGCTGATCGTGTTTTTATGCCTGTTTGGTCTGATGGGTTATGTCTTTTACCGCGTTCGTAAAGGCCTCGGCACCATGTACACCAAAGACGGCCGGCTCGCGCGCCGAAAAGACCGCAACAATGACGGCGGCGGTTTTGGCGGCGGCTGGTGGATCGGCGGTGGCGGATTTGGCGGTGGCAGCAGCGGTGGCGGCGGCTGGGGTGGCGGCAGCAGCGGCGGCGATTTTGGCGGCGGCTCGTTTGGCGGCGGCGGAGCGGGAGGGGATTGGTAAGAGAGGTGAGAAGTGAGAGGTGAGAAGTGAGAGGGTGGTTGCGTTTGGTCATTTTTATAAAGGGAGCGGCTTGGACCGTTTTTATATTTAATTGATTGATTATCAACACTTTTTTATAACATACTTCATTTTATGACTAATCTTGAATTCAACGAAAAACTTCAGGGGCAGGACCCGTGATTTTGCAGTCAGGGTATTAAATTTCCTGGGAATGGTGCCATTTAATACGGCTACAAAAATTTTGTCTAATCAACTCTGTAAATCCGCTACTTCCATTGGAGCCAACTTCAGGGCCTTCTGCCGAGGCCGGTCTAAAAACGAGTTGTATGCTAAAATCTGCATTGTAGTTGAAGAGGCGGACGAGACAATATATTGGCTGGATTTATTCGATGCAGCCAACTATGGAGACAAACTTGAATTGGCCCAACTCTCCACGGAAGCCCTGGAAATCCTGAAAATCACCGCCAAAATAAAATCATCCATGTCCCCTTAACCACCTCTCACTTCTCACCTCTCACCTCTCACCTCTAGAATGAGCGTCCAGCAAGCATCCATTTTCGTCGCCCCTTCCGATACCCACGGGCAAGGCGTTTTTGCAGCCCGCGACATCGAAGCAGGGGAAGTGATCGAGGTGTGCCCAATCATATTGTTCCCGGTAGCGCAGTTAGCAAATGTCAGGCAGACGGTACTGGACGACTACTATTTCGACTGGGGTGAAGAGGGCGAATGGTATGCCTTTTGCCTCGGCTACGGGTCGCTGTACAACCATTCCTACCAGCCCAATGCCGAATACGGCATGGATTTCGAAGCAAAAACCATTGATTTTTATTGTATCCAGGATATTCCCGCCGGAGGAGAAATACTGATCAACTATAACGGCGATGCCGACAACCAAACCAAAGTCTGGTTTGAAAAATAAAAGGCAAAGGACAAAAGGCAATGAAAAAGCAAGAAGAGATACTTAGTTACGAATCGGCACAGCAGGAGCTGCAGCAAATCGTACAGGACTTGCAGTCCGAAGCCGTGCGCATCGACGAACTCGGCGAAAAAATAGCGCGCGCCAATGCACTCATACAATTTTGCCGCGAACGCCTGCGGACGACGGAGGAAGAAGTGGCTAAATTGAGCAAGTAAAAGCCCGCGCATGGCTGCGGGAGTGAAAACAATAAAACCAATGTATCTTTGTTGTAGAAAATCACGGATTAAAAACATAATACAATGTCAGAATTGCTTGTCAAATTGCCGGAAGACCAGTTGCCATTTTTCCTGGCACTGCTCGAGCGGCTTCAGTTTGTCGAAATCGAACAGATAAACGGGCAAAAAATATCTAAAGAGCAGTTTTTGCAAGAATTTGAAAAGTCTTTACGGGATGCCAAACTGCACTTATCCGGGAAAGTAAAGTTGCCTAAAATCGAAGCAGTACTCGATGAACTTTGAAATAGTTGCTACACCATTTTTCATTCGCGAACTGAAATGGCTCGCTAAGCGCTACCCTGCTATTCGAACGGATGTTGCAGATCTTGCAGAAATGCTCCGTGAGCAACCAGACATCGGCACACCACTTGGCAAAGATTGCTTTAAAATTCGATTCCCAATCACCGGAAAAAAGCGGGGTAAAAGCGGTGGCGGCAGACTAGTTACTTGCGTAAAAATCCAACACGAAACAGTCATTTTGTTGGCAATTTATGACAAGTCAGAACAAGCAAATATTTCAGACAAAGATTTACAAACCCGTATTGATTCAATTGGGTGAAAAGCGATACAACGCGAATTCTTACGGTCAACCGTAAAAATTCACGCGAATTTTTTTGGTCAACCGTAAAAAAATTCACGAATTTTTAAAATGCCACCTTCCAGTACCGCAATAATTTCCTTCCCTTTCTGACTACATAAAAACCCTCCTTTTGTCTACTTTTGGCTTCCTCAATTACTCCTCGCTATGCACTCCACTTCCGGTTCCGAAGAAGCTTTGTTTTATTTGTTTCTGGCCGCCGCTTTCGGCTCTTTTCTGGGAAACCTGAAATTCCGGGGCAACAGCCTCGGCGTGGCGACCGTGTTGTTTGTGGGCTTAGCCATTGGCGCTGCGCGCCCGGAAGTAAAAATCCCGGATGTGATCAAACTGCTGGGACTGGCGATTTTTGTGTACAGCATCGGCATGAGTTCCGGGCCTGCTTTTTTCCGCTCCATGAAAAGCCGCGGGGCTGCCAATTTGATTTTGGCAGTACTGTCGCTCAGCATTCTCAGTATCTGCGTGGGGTTGTCTGCCTTTTTATTTGGTTTCGATTCCTCCGGCGCGGCAGGGCTGCTGGCCGGCATCACCACCAATACGCCCGCGCTGGCGGGCTTGCTCGATGCCATTCAGGCGCGCGGCGGCCCCGATGTCGAGGCGATGTCGAACAGCGCCGTGGTGGGTTATTCCATTTCTTACCCGATGGGGATCATCGGCCTGATGGTCGCCGTTGCCCTGACGCGGCGACTGCTGCGCGTGGACTATGCCGCCGAAACACAGGCGCTGAGCAACGAATTTCCAAGCGGTCAGCCCATTGTGAACCACACGGTGCAGATCAATCAGCCGGAAGTGGTGGGCATCAGTTTGCGGGAATTTACCAGAACGTATAAGAGTAATGTCATTTTTGGTCGTCTGCTCCGCGACCATAAAAACAGCCTGTGTTACTACGATATGGTATTCCAGTCGAATGACCTGGTGTCCATTACCGGTGAAGTGCCGGAGGTGGAGCGCATCAGCGCCCTGCTTGGACAAACCGTCGAACAAGACCTGTCCGAAGACCGCTCGGCATTTGCCATGCGCCGCATCGTAGTATCCAATCCCAAAGTGGCCGGCAAAACGATTGCTTCGCTGAACCTGTCCGAACAGTATCAGGTAGTACTCACACGATTGCGGCGCGGCGATATTGACTCCCTGATCCATCCCGCCACCGTACTGGAGCTGGGCGACCGCATCCGCGTACTGGCGCGGGAAGCAGACCTTAAAGACCTGGAAAAGGTATTCGGCGATTCTTATGAACACCTCAGCCACATCGACTTATTATCTTTCGGCCTCGGGATGGGCCTCGGTATTTTGCTGGGTTCCATCGAAATTACCTTGCCCGGCGGCATCCTGTTCAGTCTGGGTTTTGCCGGAGGCCCGCTGGTGGCAGGCCTGCTGCTTTCCTATCTTCGTCGCTCCGGCCCGATCTTGTGGTCGCTGCCGTACTCCGCCAATCTTACCCTCCGGCAAATCGGGTTGATGCTCTTGCTGGCGACCATCGGCATCAATTCAGGCGCTACTTTCCTGTCGACCATGCTCAGCCCTGCCGGCCCGCTCATGTTGCTCTCGGGGGCCATTGTCAGCCTCTTCGGCGGCGTTGCCATCCTGCTGATCGGTTATAAATTATTAAAAATCCCTTTTGTGCTGCTTTCCGGTATGATCAGTCATCACCCGGCCAACCTGGATTTTGCCAACAACCTGTCACAGAATAAAATACCCACCTACGGCTATGCGCTGGTTTATCCCCTGTTGCTGATCGGTAAAATTGTGTTTGTACAAATGCTCTGGCAGTTCCTGCCACTGCTGACGGCTGGGCATTGAGTTATTGGGATATTGAGGTAAATATCATCCTGCTGATTAATGCATGTCATTTGATTGCAATGATCGGGGGCTTCATATTTGGTACATCAAGCAAAATAGTTCAGGTTAAATTTTTGTAAGTAAGTATGCAAAAAAAATTTGCTTGAATTCTTTACAAATGCTTGATTATCAACACGGATAACCAATAACTAATAACGGATAACTTAAGCAGCATTTAAACATTCCAGACCATGAAAAAAAGATTTGTCATCACATCTTTGTTAGCACTTTTGCTTACCCTTCCGGCACTTGCGCTGCGTTTTGAAAGCGGCGAAAATGTTCGGATTTCCCAGGCTGTCTATGAAGACATCTACGTTTTCAGCGGCACGATTTATATTGATGCGCCCGTATACGGCGATATCTGGTGCGCAGGCGGCACCGTCACGGTGATTGATACCGTCACCGGCGATATCGTATTGGGGGGCGGCAATATTTACCTGCGCGGCACAGTCCTCGACGATGTGCGCGCTGCGGGCGGTACGCTTACCATATCAGGCCATATCGGCGGCGATTTGCTGGTCACGGGCGGCACCATATCCGTGGAAAGGGACGCCGTCATCGACGGCACAGTAGCCGTATCGGGCGGCACCGTTGCTTTTAGTGGTATCGCACGGGGCATCTTTAAATCTGTTGCAGGCAAATTAGACCTGAACGGTACGGTGGAAAAAGATTTCGAGTTCAATGGCGGCGAACTTACCCTGAACGGTACCATCGGCGGCGCTTCGCAATTGGTTGCTCAAAACATTACTATCGGTGGAAACGCAGCCCTGCGCGGCCCTGTCCGTTACTGGGCGGAAGCAGGAGAAATCTCTTTCGGCAATGCCCTGCAAAACGGCGCAACTGCTACGTTCGATCCATCGCTTCGGAAACACTTCGAGCAGCCGGATGCCAAATTTCTCGGCTTCGCATCATTTTTAGCCGTGCTGTGGTACCTGCTCGCAGGGTTCACGCTGCTCTGGCTGGGGCAGTGGTTTTTCGGGCGGACTTTCAAAGCGGCAGCAACTACCGCATCGGCGGAACCGGTACGTTCATTGGGCTACGGTTTCCTGTACTTTGTAGTAGTACCGGTTGCCATTGTGTTGCTGTTCATTACGGTAATCGGCATTCCCATAGGCCTCATTGCATTGCTTTTTTACGGCTTGTTCTTCGCACTGGCAAGTATCATCACCGCATTGGTGGGCGCAAACTGGATAGACCAGCGCAAGGCATACAACTGGCGCCTTTTACAATTAGTATTTGTAGCGCTCGGTTTGCTTGTCGTTTTGAAACTGTTGACCTTCATTCCTTTCCTGGGATGGATCGTCAAAATCGCTGCCGTCCTGATCGCTTTCGGTGCCATACTGGATAATACCCGCATATTTCGGCGTGATCGGGCAAGCGCCTGAGATTGCAAAAAAACAAGGCTTATGCCATACTGCTTGACATTTTCGTGGAACAAGACCTATAAGGTTTTAGAAACCTTATAGGTCTGGGTGCTGGAAAAAATGTCCAGCAGTATGGGTTTTGGCCCTTAGTAATGATGAAATAAATATTCCAAACCATGCTTCTACTGCTCTCCGGCCTGCCAGGCTCCGGAAAAACGACGCTTGCCAAAGCGTATGCCGCCCGGTACGGCGCGGTTCACCTGAACAGCGATTTGCTGCGCCGCGAGCTGGGACTGATGGGCCAATACCGCCCGGAGGACAAGGAAAAAGTATACCGGACGTTGCTGGAACGCACCCGGGAGTTGCTGACGGAAGGCAAAAAAGTGGTTGTGGACAGCACGTTTTTTAAAGAATCCATCCGGGAGCCGTTTCGACAGGTAGCTGCGGAATGCAGTATTCCCTTGTTCTGGGTGGAATTACGCGCCTCGGAGCGCATCATCCGGGAGCGGCTGCAAACGCCGAGATCGGACAGTGAAGCCGATTTTGAAGTGTATCAAAAAATCAGGGATGCATACGAACCGATCCCGGAACCGCACCTGGTGCTGTGGTCGGACGCCGCTTCCCTGGCTGAAATGGTCGTGTCTATACACACATACATGGAACAAGATAAATGACCACGTTTCAAATTAACTCAAATTATTTGGTGTACAATGGGACGGATCAGAAACAGATTTTTCTCGTAAAATATCGTAAAAATCCGTGTCTGATCCGTCCAATCCGTATTCTATTGTACACCAAATAACTTAAAAATGACATCTCAACAAATACAAGCGCTCACCGACAAAGGTCGGTTCCCCGGCCCCGCAACACCGGTGGAATGGGTGGAAACATATATTTCCTGGGTTTTACTAACTCCCGCCTATGCTTTCAAAATCAAAAAACCGGTGCAATTTCCTTTTCTGGATTTCAGCACTCCGGAAAAACGGAAATTCTATTGCAACGAAGAGGTAAGGCTGAATCGCCGACTCGCTCCTGACATGTACCTCGACGTATTACCGGTCTGCGGGCGCCCGGATGGCAGCCTGGAAATAAGCGAGGATACTACAGAAACGCCCCTCGACTACGCCGTGTGGATGAAACGGATGGACAACCATCGTCAGATGGATCGCTTGTTGCATGAAAACGCCGTAACAACAAATGACATGTCGGAAATGGCACACATGCTGGCCCGTTTTCACCGCTCGGCAATCATTCCCGGCAACGCGGCGCCTTATAAGCCAGGCGATAACCGGGCAGATTTTGATGATTTATTCCGGCTGGAGGCTGTAGCCGCGCGCATTTTGGGCGCCGGCGCCATTGCAACACTCGGAGCCTGGCGCCAAAAGGTCGGTGATTTTTTAGACCGGCACGAAACGCGGCTCCATGCACGTGCGGATACCGGTTTTTGGGTCGACGGGCACGGCGATCTGCATGCACGCAATATTTTTCTGCTGCCGGAAGGACCGGTTGTTTTCGACTGCATTGAATTCAACACACATTTCCGGCAATTAGACGTGCTCAGCGACCTGGCTTTTTTGTGTATGGAACTGGATGCCGGCCGGCACCACGAACTGGCAGAGGCATTTATGGACGCCTATCTGAAGCACTGGCGCTGCATCGGGCATTCGGAAGACGAACAGTTGTTCCTGTATTTCAAAGCGTACCGGGCGAATGTCCGCCTGAAAGTGGCGTTGATGGAACTGGAACAACACCGCACGGATGCCCTGGTCGCGACGGCAAAACTATATTGGGATTTGCTAGACAGGTATATGGCGCAGTTGATTTGTTGAGTGTTCGGAACGGTCTACTTTTGCGGGAGCAAATAACAACACATGGAGCCACTTAAAAACATGTTTTCCCGGGAACTGATCGAGCCGTTTGCAAAAGACATGCTTGCAGTTGAAAAAAACTTCCCGGTAGCGGCATTTTTATCCTTAGTTTTTGACGCGCAATGGGAATCGCTCGAATTGAAACAACGCGTGCGGCATATCAGCCTGTGTTTGCGTAAGGTATTGCCACCCGATTATCGGGAAGCCTTGCAGGCTATGACGGCTGTCACAGAGCGTTATATCGCCCGATCAGGTGAAAAAATGACTTTTGAATACACTTTTTTACCGGATTTTGTAGAAACACACGGCCCCGACGACCCCAATGCTTCCATTCCTGCATTGGCAGTAATGACCCGCTGGAGCAGCGCCGAATTTGCGGTGCGGCCATTTCTGTTGCAATACCCGGAGCGTATGTACGCTCAAATGCTGGAGTGGTCGCGGCATTCCAGCCCCTTGGTGAGGCGATTGAGCAGCGAGGGCATCCGTCCGCGCCTGCCCTGGGGCATGGGTGTTCCGGCCCTGAAACGCGACCCCTCGCCGATTCTGCCCATCCTCGAAAACCTCAAACAGGATCCCGCAGAAACGGTGCGCCGTTCCGTTGCCAATAATCTGAATGATATTTCCAAAGAACACCCCGCCCTTGTGCTGGACATGGCCGGTCGTTGGTTGGGGCAGTCGCCGGAAACGGACTGGATCGTACGCCATGCCTGTCGCGGTTTGTTGAAAAAAGGCAATGCGGAAGCGCTGGCACATTTCGGTTTCCAAAGCGGTGTCGAAGGGATCGAGATCCGCCATTTCCAACACGACGCCTCCGTACCCATCGGTGGCCGGCTTAACTTTTCCTTTCAGGTTGCCAACACGCTTCCGCACCCTGTGGCGCTTCGCCTCGAATACGGAATCGATTACCAGACTTTATCCGGAAAAACTTCCGTTAAAATATTCAAAATCAAGGAGTTCACACTTGCTGCCGGGCAGACGGAAGATATTTCCAAATACCAGCGTTTTCAGGATTTCACGACGCGTAAACACTTCGCCGGGGAACATACCCTGCGTATTGTTGTGAATGGGAAACCGCTGGCGGAAGGGAGATTAGAAGTGAGAGGTGAGAAGTGAGAGAGTGAGAGAGTGAGAGAGTGAGAGACATCCTCCTTGGCGGAGTTTATGGTTTTGGCATCGTTTTTCAGGCCTGGAATTGTGAATGGTGTTTCGTGTGTGGTGTTTAGTGTTTCGGGCGCTTCGCCTTTGGCATTTGCCCCCGACCCCTGAAGGGGAGTACATCGCAATAGATTAACGATTTTTACCTTAAAGTGCAGATTTTCAGTCCTTTGCGATGCACTCCCCTTCACGGGCAAGAAGCAGATAACACTCAACACCACACGACACCATCACTCCAGGCCTGAAAACGATGCCAAAACCATAAACTCCGCCAAACGGGACGCCTCTCACTCTCTCACTTCTAACCGCCGCAGGCGCCTGTATTTCCAATACGTTTCCAGCGCCGCGATCCGGCAAATGGTCCAGCCGGCGCGCCCATCCAGAAAACCCAATTTCAGGAAATAATTGCGGCAAAACTTGGCGACCGGACTGAGCCACATGCGCCACCAGGCGCCGCGTTTTCCCTGGCGGTGCATGGCTGCTGCTGCAATGTCCGCGTATTTCCGGGCGCGCGCCACATGTTCTTCCACGGTGTAATAACTGTAATGCAGCAGGTCGCCTTCGAGCCGCGACAGGCGCGCCGCAGGCAGCATCTCCACCCGGTCGTGCGGATTGGTACCGCCCCACTGCCCGAGGCGGCGGTCAAAAAGCCGGACTTTCCGGTCGGGGTACCAGCCGGAATGCGCGATCCATTGTCCGCAATAATTGGTGCGGCGGTTCATGGCATACGCATCGTATCGCCAGTTGTTTTTTACAGCCAGAATGGATTGCCGCAAGGTGTCGCTCAACGCCTCATCGGCATCGAGTGACAATACCAGCGGATGCGCAGCAGCAGCCAGCGCCCGGTTTTTTTGTTCGATATGTCCATCGAAGGCGTGTTGGATAAAACGCACACCCCGTTCCCGGCAAATCTGTTCGGTTTGATCGGTGGAAAAAGAATCCAGCACCAGCACCTCGTCCGCGATGCCCGACAGCGAATCGAGACAGCGGGCGATGTTGCGCGCTTCATTAAAAGTAATAATGACGGCGGAGAGCTGTGGCATGGGGCGAAGGTAGGGGTTTAAGTTTTTATGGTTTGATGAGTTTGATGGTTTGAGGTGGTGACGTTAAGCCGAGAGGTGACCACCTCAAACCATCAAACTCAACATTCAAACCAACCTATCAACCCTCAACGCACCAACGTCACATCGCCCGATCTCCTGATCGGAACAACCCGGCCACAGAACGCAATATCGACTTCTAATCTCCAGGTCCACACACCCGGACGGAGTTTGCTGCCATTAAACGTGCCCATCCAGCTATCCGAAGGGTTTTGGCTGCGGAAAATTTGAGTGCCCCAGCGGTCGAATACTGCAAAATCGTATTTCAGAATATCCAGGTTGGCGGCGAAACGCGGGCGGAACGCTCCATTTTCAGGATCGCTTGCTTCCGGGTTAATGACGTTGGGGATATACACCAGCGCTTCATCTTTACCCAGGTTGTCCCATTGCACCTCTATAGCGCCTGTTACGGCCTGACAAAGCCCGTTGCTGCGTTGGGCAGAAAAAGTATACGTGCCCGCATCGCTGACCTTGATTTGCCGGGTTGTATCGCCCGTTGACCAGATGAAATCAAGATCGGCCGCATTGCCGGAAAGCAGTGCAGGCGACAGGGTGATTTCTACAGAATCGCAGGGAATGACACCGGGCGCCGTCGAGAAAACGATCTCCGGCAGTGCCGTCAGCGCCATCGTATCTGCAAAAACACAGTCGGCGGCGTCGCGAACCTGCACCGTATATGTACCGGCTGCCAGATCGCTGAACACCGCATCGTTTTGCCAGTTGCCGCTTGCATTGATCGCATATTCAAAAGGTGGGGTTCCGCCGGTCAAATTCGCAATTTGAAGACTGGCGTTCGACTCGTTGGGACAGCTCTCCGTGCCGGTCAATTGAAAAACAGCCTCCGGCAAGGCAGTTACAGTCACCATCAAGGTCGAATCGCAGCCATTAGAGCCTGTCAATTGTATCTCCCCGGTCGAACCGATGGGAATTTGCTGGCCCTGGTATTCATAAGCTGTTCCGGGGCAAACAGACACCTGGATCGGCGTAAGGGGCGTGGAATATGCCGTTACGGTCAAAGTCACGATGGAATCGCAACCCGATTGATTAACCAAAGTAAAGTCCTGGGTTTGCCCGGCGGGCACCTCAACACCTTCATAGAGGTATGTTTCCCCTGGACAAACAAACACTTCCTGGGCAGAAGCACCGGTCGGCAAAGCCGTAACCGTAACGGTAACAATGGAATCGCAACCCGCTGCATTGACAAGGGTAAAATCCATCGTAGCGCCAATGGCCAGATCGACACCTTCATACGTGGCCGTACTGCCAGGGCAGGCTTGTAAAGTTTCGGCTCCGGTAGAAGTGGCTAAAGGCAATACCGTAACGGTAACAATGGAATCGCAGCCTGAAGCATTGACCAAGGGAAAGGGTTGTATAGCGCCTACCGGCAAGTCAACACCTGCATAAGCAACCGTGCTGCCCTGGCAGGCATATAAGGAAAGCGCACTGCTGGAAACAGGCAGCGGCAGCACCGTCACCATCACAAACACATCGCAGCCGTTTGCATCCGTCGACTGAAAAACCTGACTGACACCCGCAGGCACCGGCACGCCATTGTAGAGCGCAAAACTGCCTTCGCAGGCCGTCAACAGTTCGGTTGTCATCATGGGGACGCAGTCGAATCGCATCAGTAATTCAAGCGAATCAAAACCTTCTGCGCAGCCATTTACGTAGGTCGAATCTTTTCCAATCACTGCGCGCCAACCTGGTTCAAAAGTGGTCGAATCGAGCATAACGACATACCAGCCATTCGGCAGATCATTAAAATTAAAAACGCCGTTGGCATCCGTAACAGTGGTATCCAATGGAACGCCGTTTTGCAGGAGCATCACCGTAATACCTGCCAGCGTAGTATCAGACGTATAACCTACCATGCCGTTGTCGTTTACATCCGACCACACGGTTCCCTGCAAATCGCCGGTGAATCCCGTCAGTTGAATACTCAGCGGATCGCTTTGGGCGGTACACCCGAAGGCATCGCTCAACACCGCATAATATGTCCCGCTTTCATCGGCAATAAATTCGGAAGAGGTCGCGCCGGCAACCGGGTTGCCGTTAAAACACCACTGCCAACTCGTTATATTGGGGATATTGGGAATACAAAGGGTGTCGGGCGCGCAGCGTTCGTGGCAACCCGAAGGAATGGCCGATACCTGCGGGCCGGGAAGGACAGTTACGATATTACTTTTGGCTTCGCAGCCGAATTCGTTGATGACGCGTATAAAAAAAGCGCCGAACGCATCAGTGGTAAGTTGGGTACCCGGAGCGCCAGTGCTCCAGAAAAACTGCCAGTTGGCCGGTTCCGGGCCGGTATAGGTCAGCTGTGTTGAATTGCCGGCACAATTGCTGTTGCTGCTGATGCTGAATCCGCCCGGATTGGGGTTGACAGTCACAATAAAAGGGTCTGTAACGGAAGTACAACCATTGGCAGGATTGGTTACCGTCACCGTGTACGTATAGACGCCTTCCGAAAGCAGGTTGCCGCGATCTTCAGAAAAAATCAATTCATCGGTGAAACCATTTCCGCCTGACCACACATAATTGTAGGCGCCGTTGCCTTGGGCCTGCAAAAACACGTCTTCTCCGTTGCAAACGCTCAGCGTCGGGTATGAAGTGCCGACAATTTGCCCCAATTGACTCATTAACAAGGCTTTAATTAGCGCATCAGGAGCAGGTGCGATGTTAATATTTACCGCAGGCGGCGCAAATGTACAGCCGTTGGCATCCGTCATAGTCACCCTGTAAACACCCGCTTCACTTACTACCAGCGTCTGGGTGGCGGTCATCAGATCATCCGACCAGAGGTAACTCACAGCGCCTGCCGGGGCGCTCAGGGTCAGGGTTTTGCCTTCGCACAGCGCGCCGGGATTGGCTGGTGTAATGGTACCGCTGAGTGGATTCGGCGACACCGTTACAGGCATCGAAAAGGAGGCGGTACAACCAAAAACATTGGTAGCGGTGGCCGTTACCGTATACGTATTGGGCGTATCGTAGTTGTGGTACACCGTAATGCCCTGCGCATCGTTGGCGCTGCCGGAAGCAGGATCGCCAAAATCCCAGACCACATCCAGCAGACTGCCCGGCGTGTTGGCGGGTATAAAGAGCAGCGCATTACCCGCACAGCGCGCAGCAGGCGTGGCAAAACTCGCATCGGGCAGGGCAGGCACCTCAACCGGCAACGTCGCGCTGGAGGTGCAGCCGGTCGTGCCTGTCACTGTCAACTGTACCTGGTAGATGCCCGATGCAGCAAAATTGTGTTGCGGATCGGCGATGATGTCCGTATTTGCAGCGCCGGAGCCAGGGTCGCTAAAATTCCAGGCGTAGCCGGTGATGCCGCCGGAGGGTAAAAACTCGCTTGCATCCTCGAACTGCGTAATGTCTCCCGGACAGTCTGCCACGTGGTCAAACCTGGCGACCGTCTCCACTTTTACGGAGTCCAGCACTTTACAAAAACTACCGTCCTGCAATTGTACAGTTGCATACATGAGGTATTTACCCGCATTGTCAAACACAAAAAAGGGATTATCGCCCGATGCTGCGCCCTGTACCGCGCCGCCTGAAATGAAAAACACCCAGTTGGCGCTTCCCGGCACATATTGTCCGAGGTTATCGATCAGGTGCAATTGAAACGAGTCGCAACGCACATTCGGATCGTAATTGATGTCGATGGCGCCCGGCGGGCAAATGGCTCCGGCGCCCGGAGGGCCGTGTCCGCCACCGCCGCCGCCGCAGTAGTTGAATACATTGATCGGACCGGCTACGCTGGTGCAGCCATACGTGTTGGTAGCCTGAACGGTGTACAAACCGTATTGATTGGTGGCATATTCAACGGATACTGCGCCTGCAATCGGGTTGGCATCGCGCAGCCATTGGTAGGTATAATTGGCGTCGGCGTCAGTCAGCGCCGTAAGCAGCACAGCTCCGGCATTGTTACAAAAACCCGTGGGATCGGCGGTGGTCAGCGACACATCGGGCGCGTCATAACTCGCCATGGTAAATTCAGATTTGCCGATACAGCCATTTGCATCGCTCACCTCCACGGCAAAGGTACCGGCAGACAAATTTGGTATGGCGATGGTAGACAAAATCGCACCGTCGTCGTCTTTCCAGGAATATGTACTGAATGCAACGCTTGTTTGTACGAGTCCGGTAGCGCCCGGACACAGTCCGGCAGGGTGCTGAACGACAGGTTCGGGATTGGCCCATACCGTCACCGGGAAAGTAGCGGACTGCCCGCAAACCGCCACATTGACCGTGTGGTTGCCGGGTTGTGTCCAGAAAATTTCGGCAGCGTTCGAGCCTTGTCCTTCGGCAACCGCTCCGGCGCCTGCAGGTGATATAGTCCACTGAATATCAATGCCTTGTGGGACAATGGAATAACTGCCCAAGGCGTCTTCGCAGGCGGCTACTGTTCCGGTAATAGCCGGAATACCAATCAGTACGGGGTCAATTCGAATCGTATCGCTGCTGCAATTCAAACCGTTGGTACTCACCGTTGCAGCGGCCAACTGGTATGGCCCTGCGGCAGCCCAGGTTACATTGACGGGGTTACCGAACAGCATTTGTGCGGCCCCCGAGCCATTCGTGAGCGTCCAGCGCACGTTTTTATTCGGCGCAACGCCCAGCGCTTCATACGTGTACGTGCTGCCCGGACAAATATTTCTTTCCCCGGTAATACCCCCCGGCACATTGGGCAAAGGCGCTACCTGCACGCCCCATTCCTGTTCGTCCGAACAGGTTTGCGCAGGATCAAATGGAACCGCCAGCACCCGGTATTTGCCGGCGCCATTTAAAAATTCCGGCATGACGGAAGCGGTATTAGCCGCAGTCCAGACGGAGGCGCCGCTCGGGTCGAACAGGGTCCAGTTGGCGTTCAGGTTCTGGCCGTTTGAAATGAGTTTGGACACCAAGGCAACGCTGCCGTTCACACAGGCCTCCACCGGACCATTGATGGCAAACGCCGATAAGATATGTACTTCTATAGAGTCCTGTCCGCCGCAACCCAGATAACAGTTTTCATAAGTAACAGACAACCAATGGCTTACAGAAGTATTTACAGGGCCGGTCCATTGCACGGTCACCCGGTTGGTGCCCTGCCCATCCACAATGGTTCCGTCGCCGCTCAAGGTCCAGTTAAAACTGGTTCCGCCGAAAGGTTCTATGCTGTAGACCTCTGTGGACACAGGGCAAACGCGCTCGCGCCCTTCAATTTCCGCATCATCTGAAATGATCGGAACCTCCAGGATAGCCGGTATGGGACACACCATACCAGAACATGGCTGCGACCCCAAAGTGATGGTACCTGTTGGGCCGGTATTCCACAACACGGAAATGGTATCCGAGTCGGCAGTGCCGCCGCCCAGTATGGTTCCGTTGGCAGAAACTGCCCAGTTAAAAGGCTGGCAGCCATTGGAAGCGGTATAAGTCACTGCTTCGCCCGGGCACACGCTACCCACACAATCGAGGCTGGGCGATGCCGCATCGAGCACTTCTATGGTCATCTGGGTTGTATCCGAGCAAAGACAGTTGCTGAATGCGATCAGGCTGACCGTATAGACGCCCGGCGTCAGAAAAGTGTGCTGGGGACTGGTTTCCGTCGAAGTACTGAGATCGTCGCTAAAACCCCATTCGTAACTGTCGGCTCCGCTGCTCTGGTTTTGAAAATAAACGGTCTGGTCTTTACAAACCGTCAGGTTTCCGGCAGCAGGAGCGGGCGGATTGCTCGTAAATGCCGCCTGCGGCGCTGCAATAATGGTAACACAGAGAGAAGCCTCGCCCCCACATCCAAAGCCATCTGAAAATACCGAAACCGAACCGGCGCCGGTAGCGCCCCAGGTGACGGTGATGGAAGTACCATTGTCGTCCGGGTTTCCAGTGGGCGAATTGATTGTCCAGCTGCTGGCGCCCGTAACGTTCCAACTGTAGAAGCCCTGCCCTGCGGGCGTATTCGACATTATTGAATACGTCACGGTTGCGCCGGGGCACACTTTTTCGCAAAAAGAACTATCGCTTTCGCTGTTGCAAGGCGCCAGATTGGAAGATTTGATCGTAATCGGTTCAAAAGGAAGGATGAAAACACTGAGGGTATCGACGGCTATAGCGCCATTGATTCCGTATACCCTGGCAAGGAGCGTCACAGTTCCCGGAGGCAAATTGAACTGAGTAGGACAAAATGTAAACAGGTTGCCATTCGAGGTGGTGGTGGTCAAACCATTTATACTCCAGGCTGATTTCCTCGGGTTGAGTGGATCCCGGCGTAACTGTCGCCGTATAAGTGGCACAGCCAAATTGGCATATTGCAGACGGTCCGCTGATTTGAACCGTAAAATTTTGGGCCGACAGGATGGTTGTAAAACAAACAAACAAACAGCTCAGGCAAAAAGTATGAAGGCGTAATCGATTTCCCATTGTCGAAAAAGGTTGATGAAACTGGAGGAATAATCCGGAGATGCGGCCTGTTAGGAAAATGCTGCCGGAAGGGGTAAAATTAGATACCGTAAGCCCATGCGGGATGATAACCTGCCAAAAAACATTTGATTTTTGAAACAGGGTTTAAATTCTTTTAATCAAAGTATTTTTGAAATAAACATAAAGTATTTATCAAAAAACTTGTATTTAAATTGCGATTTATCATACTTTCGCCACAGTAAAATTTTTTTCACCTAAAATCAAAACAAAATGAATACCAAAGTTTTACTCGCCGCATTAGCCGGCGCCGTAACCACATTCCTGACAGGCTGGTTAATTTATGGAATTGCCTTAAAAGGTTTTTTCGAAGCTCAGATGGTGGAGTCCGCCAAAGGTGTGATGCGCACCGAACCTGGTATGTTGTACATCTTTCTGGGCTGTCTGTCATGGTCTTTGCTCCTGGCCTTGCTTTATAGTCGCTGGGCAGGTATCACCACCCTGAAAAGTGGAGCGATCGCCGGCGCCTGGATTAGTTTTCTCATTGCGTTAGGCGCCAATTTGTTTTCTTATGCCTCTATGGATGCATTTCAATTTCCCAGCGTCGTCGTCGATGCGCTTGTAAATGCCGTACAGGGAGCCTTGGCCGGCGGGGTCATTGGAGCTGTGCTAGGCTACCAGGCGAAGCAATGATGTAGATGTTGAGGGTTGGTTTGAGGGTTGAGATTGTTGAGGGCTGGTCAAAGGTGGCAACCCAGCCTTGAAGTACCACCCCTCAAACCATCACTTTCAAACCCTCAAACATCTCAAACCTCAACCTTTTAACTCAATCTCAACCTCCCCTTTCCGCCTCCAAATTCCCGTACATTTGCGGCCTGAATTGACGAACCAGTACACACATGAAGCAACTGATCGAATGCGTCCCGAATTTCTCTGAAGGACGCGACCCGGCTATTCTCAAACAAATTACGGATGTTATTGAAGCCGTCGAGGGGGTTACCCTGCTCGATGTAGACCCAGGTAAAGCCACCAACCGAACGGTCGTCACTTTTGTAGGCGAACCGGCTGTTGTTATAGAAGCCGCTTTTCAGGCTATTAAAAAGGCCTGCGAGGTGATCGATATGAGCAAACACAGCGGCGAACACCCGCGCATGGGCGCCACCGACGTGTGCCCGCTGATCCCGATTGCGCATATTTCCATGGAAGAAACGGCCCAATGGGCAAGCCGTCTCGGCGAACGCGTCGGGCGCGAACTCGACCTGCCTGTTTACCTCTACGAAGCGGCAGCCACCAAACCGGAGCGCAAAAACCTGGCCCTCATCCGCAGCGGCGAATACGAAGGTCTGCCTGAAAAATTAGCCAACCCTGACTGGAAACCCGATTTTGGCCCGGCGCAATTCAACGCCCGAAGCGGCGCAACCGTGATCGGCGCGCGCGATTTTCTGATTGCCTACAACGTCAACCTGAACACTACTTCCGTGCGCCGCGCCAACTCCGTCGCATTCGATGTGCGCGAAAAAGGCCGGGTGCTGAATGACCCCGCTACCGGCAAGCCGCTGAAAGATGCTGCGGGCGAACCGCTTCGGGAGCCGGGCCTGCTCAAAGGTGTAAAAGCCATTGGCTGGTTCATAGATGAGTACGGCATCGCACAGATTTCGATGAACATCACCGACATCAGCGCCACGCCCCTGCACCTGGCTTTTGAAGCCTGCTGTAAAAGTGCGGACAGCCGCGGCATGCGCGTCACCGGCTCGGAATTGGTCGGCCTCGTACCACTTCACGTGATGTTGTCGGCAGGCAAATATTTCCTGCGCAAACAGCAGCGCAGTGTCGGCGTGAGCGATGCCGAACTGATTAAAATTGCCGTGAAGTCGATGGGCCTGGACGAACTCGCGCCCTTTGACCCGCAACGGAAAATTATCGAATACAACCTCGAAACAAGTAACAGCGCAGCGCAGAAAGCGCTGATTAAGAAAGATTTGCGCGCGTTTGCCGATGAGACCGCCGCTGAAAGTCCCGCTCCCGGAGGAGGTTCTATCAGTGCATACGTCGGCGCGCTCGGTGTGTCGCTGGCTACCATGGTGGCCAACCTCAGCAGCCACAAACGCGGCTGGGACGAGCGCTGGGAAGAATTTTCCGATGCCGCGGAACGCGGACAACAACTAAAAGACGCCCTGCTCCGCGCGGTCGATGAAGATACCGACGCATTCAATGCCATCATGGCTGCATTCGGACTGCCCAACGGCACGCCGGAAGAAAAATCGGCCCGGAAAGCAGCGGTTCAGGCAGCCACCCGGAAGGCGATTGAAGTGCCGTTCAGGGTAATGACGCTCAGCCTCGACTCTTTTTCCCTGATCCGTCAAATGGCCGAAACAGGCAACCCCAATTCGGTCACAGACGCCGGCGTGGGCGCTTTGTGCGCCCGTGCCGCCGTTCGCGGGGCGTTTTTGAATGTGAAAATAAACGCCTCGGGTCTGGATGATAAAAACTACGCCGCACAGGTGGTAGCCGACGGTGAAAAAATGGCAAAACAGGCAGACGAGGCAGAGCAGAGAATTATGGAGATTGTTGAAAGCAAGATTTAAAGCCTTTTGCAGTTTTGCCTTTTGACTATCTTCGCGCCCATGTCTCGCAAAAACAAGTACGTCTGTATACACGGCCATTTTTATCAGCCGCCCCGGGAAAATGCCTGGCTTGAGATTGTAGAACGCCAGGAATCAGCCCGGCCCTTTCATGACTGGAATGCCCGCATCAATTTTGAATGTTACGCGCCCAATGCTTCCGCACGAATCCTCGATGAAAAAGGCTGGATTGTTAAAATAAGAAACAATTACAACCGCATTTCCTGGAATTTCGGCCCTACCTTGTTGTCGTGGCTGGAAGAAAACGACCCGGAAGCCTACTCGCTGCTGCGCAATGCCGACCACCGGAGTATGGAACGATACGGCGGGCATGGCTCCGCATTGGCACAGGTACACAGCCACCTGATTATGCCTTTGTGCAACTACCGCGACAAGGTGACTCAGGTCAACTGGGGCATACGCGATTTTGAACATCGTTTTGGACGTTATCCCGAAGGTATGTGGCTGGCGGAAACAGCGGCGGATACCGAAACCCTGGAAGTATTGGCTTCGCATGGTATACAGTTCACGATTCTGGCGCCCCGGCAGGCCAAAGCCATCCGTAAACCCGGCGCTGCCGACTGGCAGCAGGTCAGCACAGAAACCATCGATACCCGCCACCCGTACTGGTGCATGTTGCCCAGTGGCCGCCGGATTGCGCTGTTTTTTTACCACGGCGGCATCGCCCAGGAAGTGGCTTTCAACGGATTGCTCAACAGCGGTCAAAATTTCGCAAACCGGATGACCGGTATTTTTGACAACAATGACGAAGCACAGCTGGCGCATATTGCCACTGATGGAGAAAGTTATGGTCACCACCACCGGTTCGGCGAAATGGCGCTGGCTGATTGTATGAACCTGATCGAAGCGGCCAAATCGGCAACACTGACCAATTATGGCCAGTTTTTAGAACTTTTTCCACCGAAATGGGAGGTGCAAATCCACGAAAACTCCTCCTGGAGCTGTGTGCATGGCGTAGAACGCTGGCGGGCCGATTGCGGCTGCAATTCCGGTCGCGCCGGATGGCACCAGCGCTGGCGCAAACCGCTGCGCGAGACGCTCGACTGGCTGCGCGACCGCCTGGCCCCGATATATGAGCGTGAGGCTGCCCGTTTTCTTCAGGATCCCTGGTCCGCCCGCAATGATTATATCGAAGTGATGCTCGACCGCTCCAGCGCCGTGATAGGTAGTTTCCTGAAAAAACACGCGCGCCGCGAGTTGAGTCATTTGGAAAAGGTGGTCACCTTCCGCTTGCTTGAAATGCAACGCCATGCGGTATTGATGTATACCAGTTGCGGTTGGTTTTTTGATGAAATTTCAGGGCTTGAAACCAATCAGATACTCCAGTACGCCTTGCGGGCCATGGATTATGCCCTTGATGCTACCGCTACGGATCTACACCCGGAGTTTGTACGCCGCCTGAGCGAAGCGCCCAGTAATACGTTTCCCAACGGCGCCGCCAGTTTTTTGCAAAATGTAGTGCCTACGCGCGTCACCCTCGAACGGGTTGCGATGCACTTTGCGGTGGCTTCGTTGTTTGAAGACGACCCGGAAGGGCTGGATTTGTTCAATTACACCGCTTCCGTTGAGTTTTTTGAAAAAATTGAAGCCGGCACACCGCAATTTGCTGCCGGCAGGCTGGTGATTCGCTCCCGGTTGAGCCATGCGGAACGCACTTTTTGTTTTGCCGTGCTGTATCTGGGACAACAACATATTATCGGCAATATCAGTGGCACGATGAACCGCACCACGTTTGAAGAGATGTTCGGCCGCACCAGCAAAGCATTCCGCGCGGCAAATCTGGGTGAAGTCATCGGTATTTTGCAGGAATATTTCGGGCCGGAGAAGTTTACCCTGTCCAGTTTGTTTGCTGATGAAAAAATGAAAATTATCAGCGACATCACCGATCACAGCCTGTCGCTGGCGGAATCCAATTTTCGCAACGTTTTCAACGATAATTACCAGCTGATGACCGGGCTTCAGGAGGCCGGATTGCCCCTGCCCGACGCCTGGCGCAATATCGCAGCGTATGTTTTAAATTCCGATTTGCTCGAATTCTTTGAAAACGGGCACATTGCAGAAACCCGTACCCTGCACCGGATTGCCGGCGACCTGAAGCGATGGGGGATCAAACTCAATGACGAAGATATTATTCGCCATGCCATCGGGGAGCGGGTGTACCGGGAAATTGAAAAAATAAATCTGGACGAATCATCTGTGCCAAGGGTCGAATGGCTTAATACTGTGCTGGAAGCAGTGGCTGAAATGGGACTTAAACCGAGTATCTGGCGCAGCCAGAATGTGTTTTATGTGCTGACCAAAGGTTACCGCAAAGGAGAATGGGTTTTTGTCAATGATGGCTGGCAAAAGGCATTTGAAAAACTGGCGGTGCTGTTGAAGGTACGGCTGAAGGTATTAGGTTATCAGTTATCCGTTATTAGTTATCAGGGTGGACACGCTTGGCATTGAAAATGAGTGGCCAAACTTTTTCACCCTGATAACGAATAACCGATAACCAATAACTTTTTTAAACGAAATATTGATTTTTCGGAATTTTTATGCAAAACTTTGCAGTCCGGATGCAAAAAAGCCTGTCGCAACCCTGCGGCGGGCTTTTTTGTCCTGTTGCAAATCATACACCACCATCGCGCATAAGAACGGCGCTTGTTTTTATAAACGATGATAAATAACTTGAATGTCAGTTCCTAACCTGAAATTTTTATACAATGGAAGAACATAAAATAATCGAACCCGCTGCCCCTGAAACAGCAGGAAGCAACGGTACCGCCCGTAAGAAAAAAGAATGGACCAAGAAACCCGGCGACAATTCCTGGACCATGTTTAAAGTGATGGCAGAGTTTGTGGACGGCTTTGAAACGCTGAACCAAATCGGCCCATGCATTTCTATTTTCGGCTCTGCCCGTACCAAACCGGGTACCCATTACTACGATATGGCGGTAAAAATCGCCAGTAAACTCACGGAAGAAGGTTACGGCATCATCACGGGTGGCGGCCCCGGCATCATGGAAGCCGGCAACAAAGGCGCCTGGATGAAAGGCGGCTCTTCGGTCGGCCTGAACATCGAACTGCCTTTTGAACAACACCACAACCCGTTTATTGCGCCGGATAAAAACCTCCAGCACCGCTACTTTTTTGTACGCAAAGTGATGTTTGTAAAATATGCGCAGGGCTTCGTCGTCATGCCGGGCGGCTTCGGCACCCTCGACGAATTATTCGAAGTAATGACCCTGGTACAAACCAAAAAAATTACGCCGGTACCCATTATCCTGATCGGCAGGGAATTCTGGGAAGGCCTGAGAAACTGGATCGTAGAGGTGATGCTGGAACGCCACCACAATATCAACGCGGAAGACCTCAATCTTTTCCATATCACCGACGATGCGGACGAGGTGCCGCAAATCATCAATCAGTTTTATAAAGAACGGCCCGAGGAACTTTCTCAGAACTTTGGACTTTAAATAGCGTGTTTGGTGTTTAGGTTTAGTGTTTTAGGTTGGGCTTGGCCTTTGATGAAATATTTGACTTTGTCAAATAACCAACTATCGCCAAAGGCGAAGCGCCCCAAACACTAAACACCAAACACGAAACACCATACACCAATCATGCAGAAGCCATCCATACCCGAAGGAACCCGCGATTTCGGCCCCGAACAGGTGCGCCGCAGGACCTTCATTTTTGATACCATCCGCGCCGTATTTGTCAAATTCGGTTTTCAGCCGCTGGAAACGCCGGCGATGGAAAACCTGAGCACCCTGACCGGAAAATACGGCGACGAGGGTGATAAACTGCTGTTTAAAATTCTCAACAACGGCGATTACCTGAAAGATGTGGAAGAGCAAACCCTGGCATTGCGCGATTCGGGCCGGTTGCTGAAATCCATCTCCAAGCGCGGCTTGCGTTACGACCTGACCGTGCCTTTCGCCCGTTATGTGGTGATGAACCGCGGTACTTTAACTTTTCCCTTCAAACGCTACCAGATTCAACCCGTCTGGCGTGCCGACCGGCCGCAACGGGGGCGCTACCGGGAATTTTTCCAGTGTGATGCGGATGTGATCGGTTCGGAAAGTTTGTTGTACGAAGCGGAACTCACCCAGATATACGATGAAGCCTTCGCTCAATTGGGTATACCGGTTGTCATCAAAATCAACAACCGGAAAATCCTGTTCGGCATCGCGGAAGCAGCCGGCATTCCCGACAAATTTGTGGATATGACGGTGGCGATTGATAAACTGGACAAAGTCGGCATCGGCGGCGTACGCGAAGAACTGCTGGGGCGGGACATCTCCGAATCTGCTATTGCGACCATTGAAAAAATCCTGCAGGCGCCCGACCTGGCATCGCTCAGACCTGTTTTCGTCAACAGCGAAACCGGCCTGAAAGGCTTGGATGAACTCGAACGGGTGTTCGGCCTGCTTTCGGGATATTCCTTGAAAAATGAACTGCGTTTCGACATTACCCTGGCCCGCGGGCTGAGTTACTACACCGGCTGCATTTTTGAAGTGGCCGCCAAAGATTTTAAGATGGGCAGCATCGGCGGCGGTGGCCGTTATGCCGATCTGACCGGCGTTTTCGGGGTGCCCGGACTCTCGGGCGTGGGTATCTCTTTCGGCGCCGACCGCATTTACGACGTGATGGAAGGCATGAACCTTTTCCCCGAAACCCTGACAGAAAGTGTGAAAGTGCTGTTCGCTTCTATGGATGAGGCCTCGTTTGAATACGCATTTCAATGTATCACCCGTTTGCGCAGCGCGGGCGTGGCCGCCGAATTATACCCCGAGCCGGGCAAGTTGAAAAAGCAATTTGAATTTGCCGCCAAACGCAATGTGCCCTACATGGCAATCGTAGGAGAATCTGAAAAGCAAAATGGAACCCTGATGGTGAAAGACCAGAAAACGGGCGTACAGAAGGCGATGACGGTGGAGGAGTTGATCCAACTGGGTTAATTTTCACCGTGCACGAGTCTTAAGCGGGCAAAGTTGACCAACTGCCATTTTCTGAAAAGAAAAAAATTATCATTGTTTTCGTATCCGGCAGCTAAAGCAGCCGGTACATTCAGCGTACTTTTGCGGCCTGAAATCCACCACGATATAGTTCTACAACCAAATTTTGATCCATGTTTCACCTGACCGAAGAGCACCTCGCCGTCCAGCAAGCGGCGCGTGATTTTGCCCAAAATGAACTCAAACCCGGCGTTATCGAACGCGACAGCAAAGGTTTATACCCGACCGAACAAGTCCGTAAAATGGGCGAACTCGGTTTTCTCGGCATGATGATTCCGCCCGAATACGGCGGCGGCGGCATGGATACGCTGTCCTACGTGCTGGCAATGGAAGAGATCAGCAAGGTGGATAATTCCTGCTCGGTCATCATGTCCGTCAATAATTCCCTTGTTTGCTGGGGAATTGAAAAGTTCGGTACGGAAGAACAGAAACAACGCTACCTGCCCAAATTAGTAACCGGCGAATGGATCGGCTCCTTCTGCCTTTCCGAACCGGAAGCAGGCTCGGATGCCACCAGCCAGCGCACCACGGCCGTCGATATGGGCGACCACTACCTGTTGAACGGCACCAAAAACTGGATCACCAACGGCGCTACCTCCAAAGTGCACCTCGTGATGGCCCAAACACATGCGGAAAAAGGGCACCGGGGTATTAATTGCCTGATCGTGGAATCAGACTGGAAAGGTGTGAGCATTGGCGCAAAAGAAGATAAATTAGGTATCCGTTCGTCGGACACCACCTCCATCATGTACAGTGACGTAAAAGTGCCCAAGGAAAACCGCATCGGGGAAGACGGCTTTGGGTTCAAATTTGCCATGAAGACGCTTTCGGGTGGCAGAATCGGTATAGCCTCCCAGGCCTTGGGCATTGCTGCCGGCGCTTACGAGTTGTCTGTGGCCTACGCCAAAGAGCGCACAGCCTTCGGAAAACCCATCAGCGGCCACCAGGCTATCGCGTTCAAAATTGCCGATATGGCCACTGAGATCGAGGCAGCCCGCCTGATGGTGCACCGCGCGGCGCTGCTGAAAGATCAAAACCAGGATTTTGACCAGGCGGCTGCCATGGCCAAACTGTTTGCTTCAGATGTGGCTATGCGACATACGGTGGAAGCCGTTCAGATTCACGGCGGCTACGGTTTCGTCAAGGAATACCACGTCGAACGCCTGATGCGCGACGCCAAAATCACCCAGATTTATGAAGGCACTTCGGAAATACAGCGTATTGTTATTTCCAGAAATGTGCTGAACGGTGAATTGTATGTGGCGATGCCCTGAGAAATAGAAGTGAGAGGTGAGAAGTGAGAAGTGAGAGAGATCAGTTCTTCGCTGTAAAGTCATACTTCAATCCCCAATACTCCTTCAACACCATTTTCACGGAGCCTACTGAAACAGGCGACTCGATCAAAATCGGGATGCGGTTCTGGTCGTCGGAAACCCAAACGGTCATTTTGGCGTCTTCTTTAAAAACCGTGCCTGCGATGACCGAAGGTTGGAACTTCAGGGTGTTGTAGCGGCCCATACCGTGCACTTTTTTGCGTTCCTTACCGAGGTATTTCATTTTCAGGGGAAATTCTTCCTTATCCATAAATATCCGGAACGGCACCGTATAGCCGGACTGCTGGCTCGCAAAGTCGATATTCCGCAAATTATACAAGCTGGAAAGCACGTCGTGCACACAGTCCTGTACACTGTGTTCCGTTTTGGTTTCGGCTGCGCCGCGTTTGTCGGCCCGCCAGACGGTCATTTTCCGGTTGGCCTGGTTGAAGGAAATTTTTTCAAAAATATGGTAATTGCCCTCATTGACGCTGCGCTCCGAGTAATTGGGCATCAGGGAGTTGCGATCCACCCAAGAGTCGTATTCGTCTTTAACAGAGAAAAACCACTCGTAGGAATTGTAGGTCTCCCCTTTTGCCTGGTAGTGGTATTGCGCGCCTTCGTCGAAGACCTTGAAGGTCACCTCGCCTGCGGCCAACCAGACAAAATTCCAGTTGTAATAAATTTTGTAGGTGAGTTTTTCGCCGTGCTGAAATGTATTGTTGGTGTTGCTGCAAGGCTCCCGATTGGTAGCAACCTGCTCCTCGACAACGGGCTGGTGGTGGGCAGTAGTAAAGGCCATGGAAAGCAGGCCGGCAAAAAGCAGAATCATCTTAGTCGTCTTCATATCCAAGTGTTTTGGTGATGCTGACGTGAAACAAAGAAAAAGTACCAACTAACGCTGGCAAAATCAGGTTTATTATCCATAAAACGAAAGTAGCAGCCAGGCTGCTAATCTCATTTCCTCCAAAATAAGCCCAGACGAAAACAGCCAGATTACCGCGCACTAAAAGTCCGGCTATGGCAGGCAGCGGCACCACGGTCTGAAGCAGGTAAATAGTGGCAACGCCGGCATAAGCGCCCCAAAATCCCGTTTTTATGGAAAAAAAGTGTAATAACAGAACGTATTGAGTGGAATAAATCACATAGCGGGCTGCCGACCAAAAAAGAATAAGCAGCAGGTCGGGCCGCTGAAATTGTTCCAGCATCGCCACATCCCGCACATACGGTTTCAAGCGGCGAAGCAGCGGAATACGTCTCGCTATCGGCATTACAGCGCGAATGTTAAAGAAGATATAATATAACAGGTACAATCCGGGGAAAACAAAAACGGCCACACGCAGCAGGTCTGACTGATTCCATTGTAAATAATGGCCCGCAAACCAGAGTCCGCCCAAAGCGCCGCCTGTAAGCAGGACGATATATTGTGCAATACCGCCCACTGCATTGACGATCAAAGATTTCCAATGGTTTTCGGGGCGTACGAACAAGAGTCGCCCTGCATATTCGCCTACCCTGTTTGGTGTAAACAAGGCAAAACTAATGCCTGCCAGTACGGCAAAAAAAGCCTTTTTTAAAGAAATGGGGTCATGGCGCCGGAGAAAAGGATACCACTTCAAGGTCTCGATCAGCCAGTTGAGTGGCATCAGGGCGCAAACTACGGCGAGGTATAGCCAGTTGGCGGCACGCAGTTGTCGCAGAAATACGGCATAGATATCAGCGAGGTTATCCCTGGATTGCAACTCGAAATACAAAACAGCGAGCAGCACAACAACAACTGCCACTTTGAAAGCGACATTCATCTGCTTCCGGCTCCAAACGGGCTTTTTTGCTACCCTTACATCCGAGGGAGAGGCTGCCATGCTTAAGTAGTTATCCGGTATTAGTTATTGGCTTTTAGTATAGGGTGTCTCAAAAGGTTGATGAGGGTTTATAAGGTTGATGAGGTTGATATACACCCGCTCGAAAAAAGTAAAATCGCCTCATTCTCGAGTGGATGTTTATCAACCTCATCAACCTTATAAACCCTCATCAACCTTTTGAGACACCCTCCACTATTCCGAGCTTTACCTGTATGAAAAAAAAATGGGCAACCCTCCACCGGAGAATTGCCCATCGGTTATATTTTAGAACTATCAATTAGGTAATCAATCGAAATTAGTTTTGGCTAAATTATTTGTAAATGATTGATTATCAGCACAAATAACCAATAACTAATAACGAATAACTACTTAATAACCAGCATCTTTATTACCTTTAAAAGTGCCTCTTCCGGCTTCGCCGCCTTCAGGGCGTGGCATTTCCACTTGATCTTTCGCTACGGTAAATTCAACGCGGCGGTTGCTGCCATTGGAACCGGCTACCGGTACCAGCGGAGAACCTTCACCAGTCCAGTTCAGAATCAGGCGTTCGCGGGCAATACCATGCTGCGATACCAGAAATTCGATGGCCGATTTTGCGCGGTTGTAAGACAATACATTGTTGTATTTCTCTGATCCGCGGCTGTCCGTGTGACCGATCACTGCAATTTTGAGATCAGGATTTTGTTTCAGCACACTGGCCACCTGGTAGATTTTTTCGTATTCGCTGTAACGAACAGTGAAGTTGTTATCACCGAAGTAAATCATCGGCAGGAACCAGTTGCTCAGTCCGGGTTGTGTCGGCAATTTGAAGTTGGCCAATTTGGCATCAACGATGTCGTTCACCTGCTTTTCTGTAGTGTACTTAGGCGTGCCTTGTGCCACACCATCCATGTTTACAGAATAGCCTGGAGGAGAAAAAGGTTCTTTGTCTTTGTAGTCAGCCACTTTATCGCCGTCGCTGTCGAGGGTTACACCTTTCGAGTCAACGCGGGCGCCTGCAGGGCTGTTGTCTTCGTCGTCAATCGCGTCGATGATACCATCACCGTCCGTATCGGTCGGGTCATAGATCGGGCGTGCTTCCAGGGCCACAATAGCTTCCGTTACGCCGGCCAGCGGATTGCTCCAGTAGAGCGGTTCCACTTTTGCGATACCTTCTTTGGTTTTTCCGCCGATGTTGAAGTTCAGGCGAACGTTCGGGTAGTGCAGGTTGTCGCGGTAAGAAGTCTGGTTGTAACCTACATTGGCTTCGCCGTCCAAACGGTCTGCATTGTTGCCGAAAACAGAAGTTACGCTGTATTCAATGGCTACATTGAACTTGGGGCTTACACGGAAACCGAGCGAACCACCGAAGTCGATGTAGGGAGCCGTTTCGGAGTAATCACCGGTGGAAGGTGTGACGCTGTTGATATTTTCAAAATTCACCTTGAAATTCGAAACACCAAGCCCAGCAAAACCTTGCAGCAGTATTTTGCGATTCGGTTTGTCGAAACGAATATTGTTCAGGGCAGCCACCACTTGGGCGCCGCCGCCGATCCAGGTAACATCGGAAGTACGGGTATCATTTGCGCCCGAGCCTCCTTCGTTTTTGGTTTTCGCAAACATCGTGTTCACCCGTACGGAGAAAACATGGTCGATGGATTTGCGCAGGTGAAGACCACCGCCAAAACCTAATTTGGAATCGAGGTCGCCGGCTACAAAAGGAACACCTAAGTGAATGCCAAATTCTACCTGGTCTTTAGGTGTGAATGACCGATAAGTGCCGCCGGTCGTTACTTCTCCCGGAGTCTGCGCATTAATCCCTATATGCGCAGCGACGAGGAGTAATACAAAAGTTAATTTTCTAACCGTCATAGGGTTGTTGATTTTTGAATGAGTGAATGTTAACAGCTAAGGTTTAATCGTGTGTTCTGGTCAATTTAACGGAGAAACGGCGGGATATTTTATCTAGTAAAATAGATTAAAGCACAAAAAGGTTTTAAATTCCTAGTTTTTTTAGGGCCAAATATAAGGCGCGCGATGAAATTTTATTTGGTGAAGTGTTATTTTTTATAACATCTTCCAGAGATTGACGAATAATGGCTGAAGTATCGCCAAAAATCGCAGCATCTGTCATACGCGCATCCGGTTGCATCAGGTAGGCAAAAACACGCGCCATACCACAATTTGCAATAAAATCGGGGATTACCCCCGTATGTTCATCCGCATAACTGGCCGTCGGCCCGAAAAACACCTCATCATCGACAAACGGAACGTTGGCGCCACAGGCAATAACTTCCACACCGCCGGATAAAAGACTGTCAACCTGGCTGCGGGTCACTAATTTTGAGGCCGCGCCCGGAATAAAAATTTGTGCGCCCATCTCCCAGATGCGCTGATTCACTTCTTCAAAGGGCAATAAATTTACGTTAGCAAGTTTGTTGCCATTTTTGTTCATAAACAAATTTTTTATTTCAGCCAGGCTAAATCCTTCCGGCGCGAGCAAGCCGCCGTCGCGGTCGATGATGCCAATAATCCGCACCCCTTCTTTGGCCAGATAACACGCTGCTGCCGAGGCCACATTGCCCCAACCCTGGATAATAGCCGTTTTGCCGGAAGCCGTGCTTTGATGAAACAAGTCGTAAAAATGTAGTACGGATTCGGCTACCCCGTAACCTGTAATCAGGTCCGCTACGGCGTATTTACTCGGGCCGCCTTCGGGGACATATTGCGGGTCTTCCACTATTTTCGTGCAACCGTAGCGGAGCTGTCCAATCAGGTTAATTTGCTGGCCTTCCGTGGGTTTCAGGTGGCCGCGAACGATCCCTTCCTGCGGATGCCACAGCCCCAGGTGCTCCGTAATCGGCACCACGTCTTTTATTTCATCAACATTCAGGTCGCCACCGGTACCGTAGTAGTTTTTTAGGAGCGGAAGTACTGCCTGGTACCAGCGTTGCAACACCTCCAGGCGTTTGGGATGGTTCGGGTCAAAATCGATGCCGCTTTTCGCGCCGCCGATGGCAGGCCCGCAAACGCTGAATTTGATTTCCATCACTTTTGCAAGCGAAATCACTTCTTCGCGGGTCAGTCCTTTGCGCATCCGGGTGCCGCCGCCGGCAGCGCCGTTGCGCAGCGAATTGATAACAACCCAGCCCTTGGCATCGGTTTCCGTATCGTTCCATTCAAAAACAATTTCCGGTTTTTTTTCTTTGTATTTGGTTAGTAAAACGTCCATTTTATGCTATAACTTGGTGTGGTGAAGGCAAAAATTTCGCAAAAGTAGAAAAAACTGAGGTAGTTATCGGTTATTAGTTATTGGTTATCAGTGTTCATAATCAGGCATTTACAAAGAATTTGGCCAAAACTAATTTTGCACACCTACTTACTTACATACCTTTGGCCATGCTTATTTGGTTTACAAAGGTTTGCTGGTTTGAAAGGGTTTGATGGTTTGAAAGTTTGATGGTTTGAGGTGGTAACTTAAAGCCAAGAGTTACCACCTCAAACCATCAAACTTTCAAACCATCAAACCCTTTCAATCTGCCAAACTTTCAAACCATCCAACTTTTCAACCCACCCTCATGCTTCAAAACTGGCTGAAACCCCTTCCTGCTTCCTTATTTAAATGGGCAGACGTATTACCTGATACTGCCCTGGGCCGGCATATTGTGTCTTTCCGGGGCGATTTTCCCGATTTGAAGAAAGTGCAGGTCGCGCTCATTGGCATCGGTGATAAGGAGGCCAATGCCGTGCGGACGGCTTTGTACAAAACGGCTGCGGGTTTTCCCGACATGGCAGTAGCCGACCTTGGCAACCTCCGCAAAACCGATATTGCCCAGCTGATACCCGTGGTGTATGAACTCCTGAGCGGGCGAGTGCTGCCCATCATACTGGCATCTTCCGACACGCTGGCAAGGGCGCAGTTTCTGGCATATCAGGATACCAAAGCCCTGGTCAATTTGGCGGTTGTGGACGAGCGCTGCCGTTTCGGCCACCCCGATGATGTATATACCCATTTGCTGTCGCCGCGACATCCTTTGCTGTTCCACTTTGCAGCAGTAGGCGTGCAGGTGCATCAGACGGCGCCTGCTACATTCGATTTTTTTACAAAAAACAACTTTGATGTGGTGCGTCTGGGCAAATCGAGGGCTGCCATAGAAGAAACAGAACCTGTTTTGCGCGACGCCGATTTGCTGACTTTTCACCTGGGCGCCCTCAAACAAAGCGATGCGCCGGGGGTACACGAGGCTTCGCCATCGGGCTATTTTGCAGAGGAAGCCTGCCAACTCTGCCGTTATGCGGGCATGAGCGACAAACTGACTTCTTTCGGCATCTACGGGTACAATGCCTCCCTCGACCGCGAAGGCCAGACGGCCCAGGTAGCAAGCCAGATGATCTGGTATTTTCTGGAGGGCTTTTTCAACCGGAAAAAAGATTATCCCGTTTCCACAGCCGGGCTGACGGAATACGTGGTCGAGTTCCGGCAATTGAACTACCAGCTTACCTTCTGGAAAAGTGTCAAAACCGGTCGCTGGTGGATGCAGGTGCCTGTGCCGACCCGAAAAAAACACGAACGGCACCGCCTCATACCTTGTTCTTATCAGGACTATCAGGCGGCCTGCCGCGAGGAACTACCCGAACGACTGATGCAGGCATTGCACCGGTTTGGGTGAGGGGGGCTGTTAAGTGCTACTTGTACATTGGACATTGAAAATTGGTCATTTTTTGAATTTTTAAATGCCTGATTATGAACACTGATAACCAATAACTCATAACGGATAACTACTTATGATCCAGTGAACGTATCTTTGTACCCATAGCAGCGCACACCACTTTTAATACTGAATTAAACAAAAACACGCTCAGTAGCGTATGCTTATGTCTCATGGCTGATGTTATTCAATTATTACCCGACAGTGTAGCCAACCAGATAGCGGCAGGCGAGGTCGTACAGCGCCCCGCCTCCGTTGTGAAAGAACTGCTTGAAAATGCGGTGGATGCAGGCGCTACACAGATTAAACTGATCGTTCGGGATGCCGGCAAAACACTCATACAAGTCATCGACAATGGCTGCGGCATGTCGGAGACGGATGCCCGTATGAGTTTTGAGCGCCATGCAACATCAAAAATTCGTGAGTCGAAAGACCTCTTTTCCATCCATACGATGGGGTTTCGAGGCGAAGCGCTGGCCTCCATTGCAGCAGTCGCGCAGGTCGAACTGCGCACCCGCCGGGCCACAGACGAACTGGGCGTGCGCATTGTTATCGAAGATTCGACCGTCAAAGTGCAGGAGGCTTGCCAGGCGCCGACGGGTACCAGCATTTCGGTTAAAAATCTTTTTTACAATGTGCCCGCCCGCCGCAATTTTTTGAAAGCCGACCCCGTGGAAATGCGCCACGTACTCGATGAGTTTCAGCGGATAGCCCTAGCCAATGCGGATGTGTTTTTTTCCATGCACCACAATGACCAGGAAATTTTTCACCTGCCGGTGGGCAACCTGCGCCAGCGGATTGTCAAAATTCTGGGAGAAGCCACCAACAAAAAATTAGTGCCGGTACAAGAAGAAACGGACATTTTGAAAATCAGCGGCTTCGTAGCCAAACCCGATTATTTCAAAAAATCGCGCGGCGAACAGTTTTTTTTCGTCAATAAACGATTCATCAAAAGCAATTACCTGCAACACGCAGTAGTGAGCGCTTATGAAGAAATGCTCCCACAGGAAACATATCCTTTGTTTGTACTGTTTCTGGAAATCAACCCGGCGCGCATCGACATCAATGTGCATCCGACCAAACAGGAAATCAAGTTTGATGACGAAAAACTGGTGTACAACTACCTGAAAGTAACCGTTCGCCATGCCCTCGGCACCCACAATATCACCCCAACGCTCGACTTCGAGCAGGAACCCGCTTTCCAGGCACGCCCCGTTAAATTGTCAGACCTGAATCCCGCGAAAGACCGCTCCGGTTCTGTAGAAAATTACAACCGCCAGACGCCTGCTCCCCCGGACGCCGGACGCCAGCAGGACAACCTGCGCAACTGGCAACGCCTGTACGAAGGACTTCAACTGGTTGAAAAGAGCGATGCGGAAGGCGGCCAGACAGACGAAGAAGATGCCTTGACCCTGGCTGCTATCTTAGGGCAAAAACCTATGTACGAGGTACAGCCCGGTATCGAAATTGCATCTATGGACGATGAAAGCGGGTCTTTTTCAAAAGGACAAAAAGCGCCGTATCAGATTCATGGTCAATACATTGTAAGTCATATCAAATCCGGCTTTTTGCTGATCGACCAGCAAACAGCCAGCGAAAGGATCCTGTACGAACGTTACCTGGAAGCGCTGGGCAACGAACCTGTGGCCACCCAGAAAGCCATGTTTCCCACCACCCTAGAACTGGCGCCGGCTGATGCGGCATTGCTGCGCGACTTGCTGGAGGATGTGAACCGTTTGGGATTCGAGATCACAGCATTTGGCGGCAATTCATTCGCTGTCCATGGTACGCCGGCCAACCTCTCCGGAGGCCAGTCGGAAGCAGTACTGATCGAACAGGTGTTAACCCAATACAAATCAAACCTGGATCTCGATCTGGGTACTTTGGACAACCTGGCCCGGTCCATGGCGCGCAGCGCAGCCTTGCGCCGGGGACAGGTACTTTCCGTTGCGGCCATGCAAGACCTTATCGACCAGTTATTTGCCTGTTCGGCGCCCTATACCGGCCCGACCGGACGCAAGTGTTTTATTACCTTTGAATTAGACGAACTTCAAAAGAGATTTAACCCATAAACGGGTATTAACGTATGTTTTATCAGCCATTCACCGGCGTTGTCCGGCACTTGATTATTCTGAATGTTTTAGTGTTCATCGGCAGTTATGTGGTGCTGGGACAAGAATCTTTCCCACGCCTGATGGAAGGTGACGCAAGTGGTTTGGGGCGACTTTACCTGGCGGCTTTTATGCCCGGGTCACAGTATTTTCAGCCCTTCCAACTGGCTACGCACATGTTTATGCACGGCGACATCATGCACCTGGCATTTAATATGTTCTCGCTCTATATTTTCGGCCCGATGGTGGAAGCGGTATGGGGGCACAAACGTTTTTTATTGTACTACCTGATTTGTGGCGTAGGGTCCTATATGCTGCACCTCGGCGTGCAGTTTTGGGAACTGGATCGCGCCGGTATCGATCCCAGCAGCTGGAATGTGCCCATGTTGGGCGCCTCGGGTGCTATTTTTGGTATATATGTCGCTTTTGGCTCCCTGTTTCCAAACCAAGTGATTAGTTTGTTGTTCCCGCCTATATCCCTGAAAGCCAAGTACTTCGTTATCATCATGGCGGGCCTTGAACTTTTTTACGGAGTGCGGGGCTATTCTACGGGTATTGCGCATTTTGCACACCTGGGCGGCGCGTTGTTTGGTTTTATCATGATACTGATCTGGAGCAAGGGAAGACTTAGGTAAAAGGGCAAAATTGCAAAGAGCAAAAGGCAATGTAAATCAATGCGTTTTGATTAAATTCTTTACAAGTGTTTGATTATCAACACTGATAACCAATAACTAATAACAGATAACTACGCAGAAATGGCAGTATTCGGCTCCATTTGGGACGACATCAAATATTCCTTTCGGATGGGCAACATGGTAACCCGGTTGGCTATCCTCAATTTCGGCGTATTTGTAGCAGTTAACCTGGTTAAACTGACGCTCTGGATTGCGAATAGCGGACATGGCATTCCCGATTACTTCGACGACGGTTTGTATTTTTTCTGTATGCCGGGCCAATGGCAGACCGCCCTGTTTCATCCCTGGGGATTTTTCACGTCTATGTTCCTGCATGAGGACTTCTGGCATGTCGTCACAAACCTGATTTTTCTGTACCTGTTCGGCACGATTGCAAGCGACCTGATCGGCAATCGGCGGGTTTTTCCGATATATCTGATGGGTGGTCTGGTGGGCAATGTACTGTTTCTGGTTTCTGATTTCTGGATGCACTACCCCGTGCCTTTTGCCCTCGGCGCTTCCGGCGCTGTAATGGCCCTGGCAGGCGCCGTCCTGATTCTGGCGCCCGACTACCGGGTAATGCTGCTGCTGCTGGGTCAGGTAAAACTAAAATATATCGTGCTGGTCATGATTCTGCTGGACATGGTCGGTATTGCGCACAACAGCAACAGTGGCGGGCACATCGCCCACCTCGGCGGCTTTGCCCTCGGCGTTTTTTTCGTCTATCAACTGCGCGACGGCAAAGACCTCGCAGTACCAGTCAATCGGCTGCTCGACAAGATCAGCGGTTGGTTTTCATCCGCCAAACGCAATCCGGCAGCGCCCAAACGCCGCCCGCAACCGGCCATGAAAGCAACTTTCGGCGGCGCCAAAGGCAACCGGGCTTCCGATACGAACGACCTTAGTTTCCAGGAAAAATTAGATGCCATCCTGGATAAAATCAAACAACAGGGCTACGAAAATCTCACCGCAGAGGAAAAGGAATTTCTGTACGAAGCCAGCAAGAAATAAATTGGTTATCAGTTATCCGTTATCAGTTATCCGTTATCAGGATTGTAACCTTTTGCATAAGCAGATAATTTAGCCAAAGGTTACAATCCTGATAACGGATAACTGATAACGGATAACAAATAACTGATAACTAACACCGAACCTACGGACAGCAAAAATGAAATCTCTATTCAGACATGCACTCAGGATCATAAGTGCGATAGTGGTGACATTTACCCTGTTGTCCTATGCCTGTCCGTTGGTGAATCCTGCCAGGTTTGCATGGCTGGCTTTTTTCGGCACTGCTTTCCCCTGGCTGCTTTTGGGCAACGTAGCGCTCGCGCTTTGGTGGGGCTGGCGGCGCAATCGCTTTGCCTTCTATCATATTGGCATCATACTGCTGGGCTGGCAGTTCGTGACCGGGTTTATCGGTTTTGATTTTGGGAAAGACACCATTCCGGAAAGCGCGCTGACGGTCGCCACCCATAACATCGGCGAAATGTTCAGCGATGGCAAAATGACGGATGCGATGTACGACAAACGGGTAGCGGCTTACGCGCATTTTTTACAGGAAAACGGCAATCCCGACCTGTTTTGCACCCAGGAAACCAGTGGAAAATTTTACCGCCTGCTCGCCAAAAAAATGGGTTACGAACACACGTTTAACCTCAAAAAAGGCACCGTCATACTCAGCCGTTACCCGATTGAGGCCGGCGGTGATGTTCCTTTCGGTAAAACGGCAAATTCCACACTTTGGGCCGACATCCGAATTGATGGTAAATTAGTGCGTCTGTACAACGTCCACCTGCAATCCAACAGGGTGACCCAGACGACCGAAAAGGTGATCGGCCAAGGGGAATTAGATGAAGAGGAGACCTGGCACGACATCGGCAACGTACTGGACAAAGTAGGCAACGCCACGGGTGTCCGCACCGAACAAGCCCTGCGCCTGCGCGAACACATTGCCGCCTGTAAACACCTGGTTATCGTCTGTGGCGATTTTAACGACACGCCCAACTCTTACGTGTACGCGATGATGTCCGAGGGCCTCGACGATACTTTCCGGGAAAAAGGCCTGGGCTTGGGAACAACTTTTGCAGGCGTGCTGCCCATGCTGCGGATAGATTACATCCTGGCTGAAAAAAGTTTTACCACCTATTCCTGCCGGGTAGGCCGTAACAGCGATTTTTCGGATCATTACCCGGTGTTTGTGGCGCTGGGATTTTAATTTACAAAGGATGAGGATGAGGATTGAGGAATGATTACAGCCACTCGAAGAAGGGAATCTGGTTCATTTGAGTGGCTGTAATCATTCCTCATCCCTCATTCCTGCATTAAAACCCCGCCGCGTGCCCATCCTTCCGGCTCTCCGATGCCCCGAAATACACTTTACTGACCGGATCAAAACGAATGGCCTGATAACCGCCGTAACTCCCTGGTGATGCCCAGCCTACGCGGTGTCCCCGCTGCATGAGGGCGCGGATGGTTTCAAACGGAATACCGTCTTCGAGGGTGATCTGGCCGCTGTCTTTCATGCGCTCGCCCGTCGGTTCGCTGCTGCCCTGGTGGTCTATGCGCGGCGCATCGCCGGCTTCCTGGGCATTCATGCCGAAGTCGATCATATTCATCAGTATCTCCGTATGTCCCAGGGGTTGAAAAGAACCGCCCATCACGCCGAACGACATCCAGGGTTCGCCGTCTTTGGTAACAAAAGCCGGAATAATGGTATGAAATGGGCGTTTGTGCGGCGCGTAAGAGTTCGCCAGGCCAGGTTCGAGCGTAAACAATTGCCCCCGGTCCTGCAGCATAAAGCCCAGTCCGTCTGGTACCATACCGGAGCCGAATCCCCGGAAATTGCTTTGAATGAGCGACACCATATTGCCTTCTCCATCCGCCACGGTCAGGTAAATCGTGTCGCCGTCCTTGAGGTTGGGATTGCCGGCATCGACGGTTTGTGCGGCGCGGGCGGGATTGATCAGTTTGCGGCGCTGTTCGGCGTATTCTTTTGAAAGCAAACGTTCGACAATACCGGGTTCCATATATTCCAGGTCGGCATAAAAGCGGGCGCGGTCTTCAAACGCCAGTTTTTTCGCCTCTACAAACAGGTGGATATGTTCGGGCGAACCGAACGTCGTTTTGGAAAAATCAAAACCCTCCAGGATGTTCAGCATTTGCAAGGCGGCAATGCCCTGGCCGTTGGGTGGAAGTCCCACACATCGTACCCGCGGTAGTTGACAGAAACGGGTTCCAGCCATTCGGAACTGTGTTCCGACATATCGCGATAGGACAGGAATCCGCCGTTTTTTTTCATAAAAGCGTCAATGGCCCGGGCAATATCGCCTTTGTAAAATGCGTCGCGGCCACCTTTGGCAATTTTATCCAAGGTATTAGCCAACTGCGGGTTACGAAATATGTCACCGCGTTTCGGCGCTTTCCCGTCCGGCAAATACACATCCCGCACGTTGGGAAATTTACCGTAAATCGCATCTACGCGCTGCCAGGAATGGCTCGCCTCATCAGCCACCGCAAAACCGTCGCGCGCATAACCGATGGCATAACTTAACACCTCGGTCATCGGTTTTTTGCCAAATTTTCCGTGCAGGGTAAACCAGCCGTCCACACAGCCAGGCACTGAAACCGGCAAAGGCCCGAGTGCAGGGATATACTGAATGCCGCGTCGTTTGAACGTATCAAGCGTCAGCGTATAGGGCGAACGGCCCGATCCGTTGAGGCCGTGCAGTTTTTTTGTTTTGGCTTCATAAACAATCGCGTAAAGGTCGCCGCCCATGCCGTTGACATGCGGTTCTACCACGCCCAGTACGGCATTTGCGGCAATCGCGGCATCTACCGCAGAACCGCCTTTGCGCAGTATATCCAAAGCCGCCGAGGTGGCCAGCGGGTGACTGGTACAGGCCATTCCGTTGCGGGCCATCACCTCGGAACGGGTGGCAAAACCACGACCGACCGGGCGATCCTGGGCGAACAGAGCACATGGAATAGCGAAAAGCAAAATCGCGAAAAATGAAAGTTTCATATCTGAGTGGATGTGCTTTTAAGAAGTTATCCCGTTATTGGTTATTTGTGTTGATAATCAAGCAATAACTCACAACTTTCCTCCATACCACTTCTTCAACGTTCCCTCCCCCACTTTTCCCTGCGGCGTATAATCCCGTTCCGGGTATCCTTCGTGGCCGCGCATATTTGGAAACCATTTCCACATAAAGCCGCCGGCCCACCATTCTTCGGGCTGAAAAGTGGAGAACAGGGCTTCAAAGCAGTTGGCCTGCGCCTGTTCGTTGATATTGCGGCCTTCGATGCCGCTTTCCAGCTCCCAGTTGCGCCAGCCGCTGCCGTCGACGCTGAGGTAGCCGAATTCGGTAAAAAGAACGGGTTTGCCCTGCTGTTTGCTGTAAGTGCGCAGGCGTTCCTTGATGGGCTGCCAGGCCGCTTGCAATTGTGCCACTTCCGGTGTGGTACCTTCCACCAGGGGGAAATAGCCGCCAAGACCGATATAGTCTAATTCTTTCCAGAAAGGCACTTTGTCCCAGTCATCCCAGTTGGAGGAGTAAGTCAGTTTGCCTTTGTACACCTGTTTGATTTTGACGATCAGACTGTTCCAGAACTGCGGGCGTTTTTCGATGGCGTTCCGAAACTCCGTGCCGATACAAAACATATCGGCCCCGGCAGAATCGGCCAAAGTGGCAAAACGCAGGATATAGCGCTCGTAATCGGCTTCCCAACTGTCCCATTCGGCATCGGTGGCAAAATCGAGCGTACCGGTCCAGTGCCTCGGAATCCAGACCTGCGGCTTCAGCATGACTTTGATACCCGCTTCATGCGCCAGACGAATCGTTTCGCGGGCCCCTGCGGGCCGTTCACCCCACCAGTGCTGGCCGTTTTCGTCGAAGCGCACACTCGCATCGCCAGGCCGGGTGAAGGCATACGGCACCACGGCAATCCAGGAGGCGCCGGTTGATTGTACAGCGGGCATCGGATTTTCGGGAAATGGTTCGGGCGGAGCTACGAAGGTGAGGCCGTTCATCTTACCGGGCACGGGTTGGACGTTCGTTGCAGCAGCAGGCTGATACACCATAGCGGCTTGAGAGCCTGATTGCTGTTTGCAAGAAAGGAGTGCGAGCAAAAGGGGCAGCAAGAGGAAAGCAGGTAATTTCATAGTCGGCGAGGAAGTGTTGGTTTGTGGACGGCTGCTCAATAAACCCAGGAAATATGCGAAAATGGTTAGAAGTAGCAAAATCACTATTTAAAAAGACGATTTTGTTCTTAAGTAACGCGCAAAAAACAACTTATGCTTTTGACTAACCCCCGCGCTTTAGCCGGGGGAATCGAAGAAACCCAATCCAGCGCGGTTTTAACCCCAGTCACTCATTTTGGGTTAAAACCCATTTGCGTTTGTCCCGTTCATTTCCCCCGGCTAAAGCGCGGGGGTTGGTCAAATCGTGAACTTGTCTTTTAAGCGTTGCTAATCTATTTTTTCCCTAACGCAAACAACCCATTATTCGCATAAACTATAACCTATCAACCCACAAACAATCTCTTTATTCCGCCATTTCCGCCACAATACGGGCAGCCAGATCGCGGAGTTCATCGGCGCTCAGGTTCACTTTCGCGCTGCCGGTGAAACGCACATCTTCCAGGCTGTTAAAAGGAATGAGGTGTATATGCGTGTGGCGCACTTCATCGCCGATCACGACCACGGCGATGCGTTTGCAGGGCACGGCTTTTTTAACAGCGTGCGACACTTTTTTGGCAAAAAGCCACAGCCCGGCGTATAATTCGTCTTCCACATCAAAAATGTAGTCGATTTCCTGCTTCGTGATGCACAACGTATGTCCTTTGGCTTGTGGGCGCACATCCAGGAATGCGAGGTAGTCTTCCGTTTCAGCAATTTTGTGGCAGGGAATTTCGCCGTTGACGATCCGTGTGAAAATGCTTGGCATAGTCAGTTATTGGTTATCGGTTATCAGTTATCGGGGTGGTAATGCTTGGCATTGTAGTTATTGGTTATCGGTTATTAGTTATCAGGCTGGTAATGCTTGGTCATTTATTTTGATCTGGCCGAGGGTTACCAGCCAGATAACTGATAACGATAACCGACCACTTAGGCTGGAATGCTTGGTTATCGTTTTCGATCAGGCAGGTTACCAGCCTGATAACGATAACGGATAACCGACCACTTTTAGGCTGGTAATGCTTGGTTATCGTTTTCGATCAGGCTGAGGGTTACCAGCCTGATAACCGATAACCAATAACGGATAACATTTATCCGATAGTAATTTCCACGACTTCAAATTCCATCGCGCCGGCAGGTGTGGTGACTTTGGCTACTTCGCCGATAACTTTTCCGAGGAGGCCCTGCCCGATCGGAGAAGTGACGGAAATTTTCATCAGTTTCGCATCTGCTTCTGTTTCAGAAACGAGTTTATAGGTCATTTCTTTGCCTGTTTTCAGGTTTTTGATGGTCACATTGGAGAGGATAGCCACTTTCGAGTTGTCTAAAAGCGTCTCGTCTATGATACGGGCATTGGCCATGACCGTTTCCAGTTCATTGATTTTGAATTCCAACAAGCCCTGCGCATCTTTTGCTGCATCGTATTCGGCATTTTCCGACAGATCACCCTGCGAGCGTGCTTCAGCGATCGCGCGTGCTGCTTCCTGGCGGCCGGTTGTTTTTAATTCATCCAAATCTGCTCTGAGCTTATCATAGCCAGTTTGTGTCAGATAGGTGTAATTTGCCATATTGAAGGTATTAAAGGTTAGAAAAATCTCCTCTGGTTGCGGGAGTGTTCAGAAAAGTGTGGCACACCTCACGTAATTGATTGATAATCAAGGTCCAGATGAAGGTGTGCCACACATTTTTGAACATTCCTCTGTTTGCGAGTGAAAAAAGGCTTATCATGCTCCAATGGCAGGATAAACCTCTGTTTATTGAGTCAGACTAAAAAACAGGAACGCTTCTATCGGGCAGATAGAAACGTTCCTGTAAAAAATTCTAATGCAAAGGTAAGGGAGCTTTTAGGAGAAAGGAAAGCTTTTGAGCTACTTTTCTACAAATCGAGCCGCAGGCCGATGCCGTGGATACCCTGAAATATTCTTGTACTGCGGTAAGAATACTCCAAAGTCAGGCGGCTGTCCGATCCTTTTTTAAATGGAACAGATGCGCTGAATCCGGCGCTGATACCGTTATCGAGCGTTGCTTCCGTACTGCCGACGGCTACGCCTAATTCTGTTTTATAGGCTCCACGCAGGGCAAAATTCTGACCTAAAGCGAACTCCAGGCCGCCACCTACCTGGTCGCGGGAGAAGGCATTGGAGGTAAAGTTGCCAAGAACCGACAGGCGGCTGGTTTTGCCGAACAGGAAGTCTCGGGAGAATCCGATATTCAACTGGGATGGCAATTCATACGCTGCGGAACGCTCGTAATAGGTAATAGGATATTCAAAGGTTGGGCCTGGATTTGCGGCCGGTTTGGAAAGGCCCTCCCCGACAAAACGCATTTTCGACCCCACATTGCGCAGGGAAATGCCAAATTTGAAGTTGTCATTTTCACCCGTTACATACTGTACGCCGGCGTCCAAAGCCATAGCCCGCGCGCCCACGTTGCTGATGGATTCATTGACAAATTTAAACGTAACGCCTACGGAAACTTTATTGGCGAACAAATGAGAATAGGACAGCCCCATATTGAAATAGGACGGGCTGAATGTAGCGCCGGTGCCGCCGGGAATATTTTCTGTTGTCGAGAGAAATTCCCCCAGGTCCATCGATACCAAAGAGATGCCAAATGCGCCGCCACCTGAGCCGATACGTTGCCCGAAAGCCAGGGCATTCATATTAATATCGGCAATGTAGCGGGCATGACTCAGGTTAATCTGCGTTTTTTTGATACGCGACAGACCGGCAACATTCAGGTACATGGCTTCTGCCCCGGAGACATAAGAAGTATTCAGGGAGTGCAACCCTGCGCTGCGTGCCCAAGGGTTGATGAGCAGCTGGTTGGCGCCTGCTTCGCCCTGCCGATCCGGGTTACCTGCAAATGCAACACCGGCCAACAACAAACAGCAAGACAACAGATAAGTATATTTTTGATTCATATCAATTCGAGGATTGAATTCTGAAACCTTCTCCCGAGAGCGATGGCTCCAGATTTGTGAATATTTTTTAAGTGAGTGGTGAGTGGTGAGTTGTGAGTGGCATCCTGTTAAAGGAACGTTCTCAATTATCTTCAAACGAGATGCCCTCAAAACTCACAACCACTACTCACACTTAAAGCCCTGACGGGTCAAATTGTCGGGCAATGCCAAACCACTTGACTGTTCGGGTTCCCAGACCGGGCGCCTGTATATTAAACAGGTACACGCCGCTGGCCACAGGGATGCCTTTGCTGTTTTTCAAGTCCCATTCAAGATCAGGCGTAATCTGCTGGTAAGGCTGGTACACTTCGTCGCGTTCGTATTTTCGGATGAATTTACCGTCTAACGAGTAGATCGTTACCGTACACTTACCTGGCAGGTTGGTGATTTTGATCGTGTTGGAAAATTGAGAAGTCTCATACTGTGAGAAGCCGTAATACGGATTCGGTACTGCCTTGATGGAGTCAAGGGCATTTTCGACCTGTACCACATCCAGCGCAACGGGCTGCTGACCGCGGGTAGAAAAACGGTATTTTGGATGACCGGTTTTCTTATTTCCGTCGGCATTATTGGACCACGTTTGATAAGGATTGTCAACGCGCAGTTTAATGGTCACATCATTTGGAATCAAACCTTCCCGCAGCGACTTCATTTGGAAGTTGGGCGCCAACTGAAGCATACCTGCCCAGGCAATATCCTTCATCCGGGGCACTTTTGCAATGTATGGTTGTGCTGCTGTTAGCGAGAAGAATTCCGGCGTCAGGCGGCGGCGCATGGCTTCGCAGCCATCGTACTCGGTATAGGTAACATATACCCAGTGCTGGCCACCAAGAACCAGATCGTAATAATCCTCAAAAAAGTTCGTATTCCGAAGAATCTGGTCAGTGGGATTCCAGAGCATATCCCGGCCGGTGAAACGCGGATCTATCGCGGAACTATATACGGAGTTTTCACCAAAGAAGATATTCAGGCGACGGCCGGTCTCTACCTCTACCGCCTAGCCGGGGAACCATCCCATACCTCTCATAGGCGTACCTACCTGACTGGCGGGTAGACCAGTATAAGCAGTGTTCACAGCGCCATCCGGGTCGGGTAAGCCGTCGCCATTGGCATCTGTTTTTCCTACTGAAAGTCCGTAACGCACGTCGAACATGACACGCTTTCTATTGGCCGGGCTTTCTGTTTCCAGACCGGGAGCCTGCGGGTATTCCGAGCCGGAGTAGTAATAAGAAGCGGACTCAACTACCATACAACGGCTCCATAAGCTCGTATCCTTCGTCAGTACGATGTCCACACTGGGCAACTGGGTGAGTCTTAGTTCGCGGCTATCCGTCATTACATTTCCTGAATAAAAGCCGATAGATGCGCCGCCTTTTTCTGTCCATGCAGGTGTGATGACACGGTCGTTGGGCACATTGGCACGAAGACCCAGTCGCCAGTCTGCGAGGTAATAAGGCACAAACCATCCATTGCCCAGGATGCTCAGGCCCCTGCTCATATCAAGCACATGGTCTATTTCCTGCGGCGGTTTTGTCTGTACATAGTGGAATGGCGGGAAATCCGAATCCGGCCAGCCCGTCAGCCAGGGTTCATTGGGGTTGCTATATTCTACTTCGGCCCCAATGCCGCCATTGGTGTCTTCATTGTTATCGCCTGCATCCAGGGTTTGTACAATAGAGACGGAGAAGCCGAATTCGGGTACAATTTGTTCATTCAGCTGTTGAATGGTTCTTTCCGATGCAATCACATTGCCGTCCGGCAGGCGGCGCAATTCCCAACGGGCCGTATCGTCTAATACTTCGTCATTCAAATTACCGTCTACCAGATTCAGTTCGAAATCGCCTTCTTTGACTTCAAACGGGTTGAAAATCGTGATATTGATCGGGCTTCTACCTGTTTTGTACGTCAGCACGCTATCAAATCCGGGTTTCAGCATATTTGCCCGGGTAGTGCTGTCGAGGTCAAGGAAATTACCGCCTGCGCCTGCACCTTCCAATCGGGTGATCGGTATGCCGTCTCCATAAGAGGATTTTAATACCTGGTCGACAATAGGGCGCGGCACCACGGTAAATATTTGCGAGCCTCTGCGGCCCAGCAAGTATGGGAAAGGTTGGCCGGCGCCCGTACCCGCATCGAAGTCTCCGTAATTATTGTAGGCATACGCGACTGCGACAAAATAATACTTCTTGTGGTTTACGAGCCGCCTGTCATTGCCGGTGGCAAACTGGTCTTCTTTGATAGAAAACGTGTGCCGGATGCCTGCATCGGCCCCTTCCACCTGAATGCTGGGGGTGTAGATTTTCAGACCCGGATTAATCGGATTTTGGCTTTCCTCCCAGTTGTAAAGTTTTTTAACATTGTTTTTAATATCCACCTGAACCACCAACCGGCTGCGGTCGGGGTTCTCAAAATCCGCATTGGAAGTATTCGGGTTGAGCAACTGATAGATTTTGTAGCCTTCAAAGCGGTAGTCAGCCAAAGCCCTGATCGCAGGATCAGCGTTCTGCCTGATGGTATCCGGCGCGAGGAAGTCCTGCTGTCTGTAAGCTTCCGAAACATTATTGGAAGGCGCTTCGTTGGTCAGCACGGCGATCACCTCGCGTTCCAGTTCTATCCAGTTCACAGTCGGAGCATCCGGGCCGTCGAGCAATTCAAAACAGTTGTCGAACAAGCCTTGTGCCAGACGGTCGGCGCGGAACAGCGGCTCCATATCCGGGCAGGGATAAGTGATGTCCGGCACCCACGGCACCCCGATAATCAGTTCATTCACCGCGCCCGGATTCAGGCGGAATGGACCGGAGGCCTGCAAACAACGACGGTCGCCTATACCGAGGTTGGCCGTACACATAGACCATCCTGAAGAAATATTGGGTTGTTGCGGGAATACAAAATCGATTTCCGCTGCTGTTGTGCCCGGGTTGTAGCCGCTTCCGCCAAATGTACAGGGCGTACCATCGGCCCAGGAACCGGTAATAAAACGGTAAAATGCAAGGGGCGTTTCCGGGTCAACCATCGCATTCGGCCAGTTGCCGCCCGCTACACCCGGCCGGTTGTAGTACATAAAGGACGACATACCCAGTTCCACCGACGAGTCGGGTGTAATCGGTTTGAGCGGCCCCCGGAAATAGTCGACACCGATCATCGGAACTTTGTCGTTGTAAGTCGGCGTACCGGCACAGGTATTACCCGTAATACCGTCGATAGGATCCTGGTTGTACACATACATCAGGCTGAGCGAGGTATCGCAGCCGATGCGATCATCATCCGCACAGCCGAGGTCGGGGTCGGTCCACATCGCAAAGAACGTGGAGTCGATTGGGTCTGTAGCGCGGTTGATCAATTTATAACGCTGAAACGTCATATCATTCAAAGCGTCGTTGGTCGCGTATCCGAAAGCCTGCACCTGAACTTCCATACGAATAGCGCGGCCCCTGGAAGCAGTATGTTCCTGGCCACCGCCCTCGTCGTTGTAAATCCAGAAGATCATTTCGTCCGGGTAACGGTCATTGGGGCAACCGCGAATATCAATAGACGGGTAATCACCTTTTAGAGGATCGTAGAGGCGGTCTTCGTCGGCATCAAAAAAACCGGCGAGCGCCTGATCGGTAAACGGCAGATCGAAGCCCCACACATCCACAAAATACGGATTGCCTTTAGCAGGCCATTCACGCAGTCCGCGCGGGATTTCGCTGGGGTTCAGGTTGCCTGCTGACAGGTTGCGCAGGTGGAGGCGAATTTCATCGCCCGTAACGCGGAAGTGGCGGTCCCAGTTTTTACACATCACGGCTTCGGTATTGCCCTGGACAGGGTCCAGCGGGCCGGGCCAAAAATCCTGCGCAGTGCTGCTGCGGTAGTCCTGGCAGGCTAATTTCAGGTTGTCGAAGTCGTCAAATCCGCCTATCCATACCGCACCGGCATAGAGGGAAGATACTTCCTGCTGGCCGCTGCTGAGGTCTACTTTCGGTACGATATAACGACCATCTGAAAAGTTCCACCAGCAGTCTCCGCCGCCCAGCAAACGCGCGCGCACGTTATTGATCCGCTGGTCGATAGCAGATTCGGAGTTGGCGCACACATCGCGGTATTTTACTGTACGTTCCGATTTGCGATAGTCATCGGGGCTTCGGCCAAAAACAGCCCCTCCCACTGCAAATGCGAGTACAACAACTAATAAAAGTTTGTAAAGGCGCATGGTTAACAATTTTTTAGTTTAGAATTCAAAAATAGCGCCTACGTACATACGACGTGGCAAAGTAAAGTTATCCGGGTTACGCACAAGCCAGGAATAAGAGGCTAAATACGCTTCCTGGCTTCTGCCCTGCGAAACAACGTTATTGGTAATATTGATGCCTTCCGGAGTGGCTAAGTAGCCGTCATCTGTCGGCGAGCCTGTTACGGAATACACATTGATAACATTTTTGCGGTTCAACAGGTTGGACACGCGGAAGTAAACATTCAGGTTGAGCGGCTTTTTATTTTCCGCGGAAAGGTTGAATGATTTATCCACCCGCAAATCGAGCGTAAAACGCCAGGGCAAACGGTTGCCGTTGATCGCGCCCTGGATACCGCTTCCGCCAAATTGTTCCGCACGGATATTTGCCGTGTATGGGCGGCCCGAAACAGCAGTGAGTTGCAGGTTGGCGCCTAAGTTTGACAGAATGTCATTGTTTCCGATACGCGGGCCGTTGTAGTCCCGGCCTTCGCTGAAACGATAGTCCAGGATACCGGAAATGTTGTGGCGTTCGTCAAAATCGAGCGGGAAAAGGTTGCGGATATTACCCAGACGCGTCAGACCGCGTTGTGAGTTGGCGCTCGAACCCGTTCCGTCTGCAAATTGCAGGGTGTAGGCTAAGCGCAACTCCGCATTTTGAATACGGCGCAAATCATACTGTACGGTGAAACCCTTTACGGTACCGAAGTCGATATTGCCATAAGTCGTATAGGTACCGATGATAGGCACCTGCTGGATCGTACGCGACTGCGTCATATCGCGCATTTCGCGGTAATACGCAGAGAATTTGAGGGCAGAGTTCTGATTCAGACGCTGCTGAAAACCCACTTCGTAGTCTACTACCTTTTCCGGCCTCAGGTTGGCATTGTTCTCCGGTGTACGACCGGGCGTATAAAAGTAGAAATAATTCAGCGCGGTTACCTGGTAGTTGGTAGGCCGCTGCACCAATACGTCGTAGTGTGCAAAGAAGTTGGCGTCTTCCGAGATAGGGAACGAGAAGCCCATACGTGGAAGCCAGTTGACCTGCGGCGTATAATCTTCAAAAGAGGTATTCGGGTCAAAATCATCGCTGGTAATATCGCCCCCCCGAACCGGATCCACTAATAAAGGATTGACAACGCCGCCGCTACCGTAAATAGCGACACCGTCGTTTGCCTGGCGGCCATCGGGGAAGAACCAGGTATCGCCGTTGCGGAATGCCGCCGGCGATCTATCCTGTTCGCTCACGGTGTACACTTTAAACTCATCGCCGATCGTACCAGGGCGGACATCCGGCGCCTCGGGCACTGTTTCAAAGTAATCTTTAGCCGTCATCACCTGGTAAAGCGAGTACGGGTCTTTCAACACCTTGGTATTCAGGTCGAAACGCTCTACACGAACACCGAGGCTGAAAATCATGTTATTAAACGTAAATTTATCTTTCAGAAACGCAGCCTGGTACAAAGGTTGGAGCGGTGCAACAGGCAGCGTACGTACGCCATCAGCGTCTTTCAACCGGAAAAAGTCGTTAAACGTGATACCATCCGGCGAACGGTTGCCCTCGTAATCGTAACCGTAGTATCCCACCAGACCGCGGTCTGTCAATTCGCGCGGGCCAAACATGCTGAGGCTCAGTTGATCGGGCGTAAGCCCTTCCACATTGACATATTCATTGAGGCCGACTCCGAGCGATTCGCGCAGGGCGCGATAGAAACGACGACCCGGCTGATCTACCACCAGGTACGGGTATTGATCAATCGGACCGACATCGGGGAAGCGGGGGTCTTCAAATGTGCCGATGGGTGCAGCCGTCAGGTCGATACCATTGAAATGGCTGTTGGCCGACTGGATAGCCTGCTGCCATAATCCGGAAGGCGCCACATTCCAGGAACGGGTAGTGCGTTGTTCATTGAGCAGGCCGAACTGAATACTGTGCGTACCGGTTTTGCCCAATTTCAGGTCGAAACTGCTGTTTGCCGTAATAGTGAGGATGTCATCTTCGCTGTTGCCAAACGAGTTATATACCAGGTTTGTATTGGCATGATTACCCCATATAGAGGAATATAATGTCGGTTCAATGCCGTTAAAAGCCTGAAAATCTGCGTAATCAAGCGGATTGGCAAACTCATTGTAGGCCACCAGACCGGGATTTTGTGAACCCGCTTCAAATCCGGTGAAATCAGTCACATACCCGCCGTGTCTTACCATATTACTATCCAGGATAGCCCTCGGAATGTTATCGTAGTTGAATTTTCCGACATAGCCGTAATCAAACAACCTGTCCTCGTGGCGCGGGTCGTATACCTTGTTGGTGCCGCGTTCAAAAGCAAACTGCAACTGGTAGCTGGCATTGGAAATGCTCACGCGATTCGCATTTTTTTCGCTGCCATCATCATCATTGTTGCTGCCGAGGCGATGGCGGAAACGAGCGATACCGCGATAGCGACGGGCATAGTTGGTCGGGTTATTTTGGCTATTCACCAATCTCCAGCCTCCGGGTGTAAACTGATCTTGCTGATCCTTAAATGTACCGGTCACGCTCAAGTCGATACTGTTCGTCAGGCGAAGGTCTATTTTGCTGGTAATGTCAATATCCTGCCGTTTTTCATTCGGATTGAATTTATACACATCGACACTGTCGTTGGTCAGGTTTTCACCGGAAGAAATAAACAATGCGCCTCTGCGTGAAATTGGATGCGCCTGCAAACGGCCCAGTACGTTGTTGGGGTCATTCAGTTTGGCGCGTTCTGCATTAGCGGCAATTTCATCGGCGCCGTACAATATACCAAGATCAACGCCGTCTCCTTTTGCGACATATAGCGGAAGCGCAGGCGGGTCGTCATCTTTCTGGCGATTGAATTGTCCGGACAGGCGGAAACCCAGTACCGTACGGGTGCTGCCGTCGCTTTGTTTCTTTTTGATGATCGGGCCGCTCAGGTTGGCGGTAGCCAGCAACCAGCCATACGGATCGAGGCCATACGAGTTCTCAATATCGATGCCTCCGTGGTATTCGCTGGCAGGGCCTTTGGTAATCATGGAGATAACACCGCCCGTTACGTCGCCGTACTCGGCGCCGAGGCCACCTGTAATGACCTGCAATTGCTCCAGGTCCTGAACGGGCGGCGGAGAACCGGACACACGGATACCGTCGATATAATAGTTGGTGGCGTTCGAGCGCGAACCTTTGATATTAATTGCGCCGCCGTCTATCGAGGTAGTACCTGCGGTGGTGGCCACGATCGCATTGACACTACGTGTCGGCAGGTTCCTGATCTGGTCGGAAGTCAGCGTCTGCCCGCCCGAGGTTTTATCCTGCTCGATGAGCGGCACCTTGTAAGCCACAATATCCACCACATCCAATGTCAGGTTATCCGACATGGTTTGATTCAGGAAGTTGAGTTGCGCTGTCAATATCTTCACGCCAGTGACGCGCGAAGTGGAAAATCCGGTGTATGAAAATTCCACGTCGTAAGTGCCGGGGTCGATCGGTATCCGAAAGTTGCCTTCGTAATCCGTGATGGCGCCCCGTATCATATCGGCGCCTTTCGACACTTTGACGGAAGCTCCGATCAGCCCCTCGCCTTTGTCGTCCGTCACTTTGCCTGACAGTACAGTTGACTGGGCAAATACAGTACCGACGCAGCAAAGCATGGCAATGGTTAAGAGTAAAGAACGTACCATAGAAAAGTGATTGAAAAAATGGTGTAAAGTTGCTATCAGTTAAGTTCTAAATGCTTGACATTCAGCGTACTAAAAATTTTATCGGCATCGGAGACAATCAAAAAGGCTGCAATGATAGTAAAACCATTCTTTAGCCCGGCGTCTCTTTTGGTATAATATCAGTAATTTGACAAAAGCAGCGAATGATTTTTTAAGGTTTTCTGCTCAGGAAACGGGTACAACAGCGCTTATTTTTTCCAACAAAATGGCTGCCAGCAGGTATTTCGACTCATGCGTCCAACCCGCAATATGCGGTGTCAGCACAACATGCTCGAGTGCATGCAAGCGTTTGTACAGCGCAGTTTCCGTTGCCGAAAAAGTCTGCGGTTTTTCGTTTTCAAATACATCCAGACATGCTCCCCCTATCCGGCCAGCCTCCAATGCTTCCACAACATCTGCCGTGTTGATGCACGCGCCACGCGCCGTATTTATCAGGATAAACCCTTTTTTACAGCGTCCGATAAAATCCGAATCCACCAGGTGGCGGGTTTCATCGGTCAGCGGCAGGTGCAGACTAACAATATCGGCCTGCTGTTGTATTTCGCTCAGGCTGGTTTCCCGTACCCAGGGCATTTCGGATGCGTAGCCGGGCGTTTTATACTTGTCAAAAGCCAGTACGGTCATTTCCATACCTGCCAGTTTTCGGGCAAACTGGCTACCTGTATGCCCGAATCCCACAATGCCGATCGTTTGCCCGCGCAGCTCTTTGCCCCGGTTGGCCTCCCTTCGCCAGATGTCGGCCCGAACTTCCCGGTCGGAGCGCATCAGGTTGTTCATCAGCGCCAGCAACATCCCCAACGCCTGTTCTGCAACGGCATTCCGGTTTCCTTCCGGACTGCTCAACACCGCGACGCCGCGCTCGGCTGCATACGCCCGATCGACGATTTCCATCCCGGAGCCTAATCGACCCACAAAACGAAGTTGAACGGCCTTATCCAGAAAAGTCCGGTTGACGAGTATTTTACTGTTAATAATCAAACCTACGTAATCGGAAATCAGGCTTAAGGTGTTTTCAGGGGTAATGTCGGGCATGAAATCGCAGGTATATCCCATGCGTTCCAGCCCATCAGCCAGTAAAGGATGGCAGTCATCCGTGATGAGCACTTTTTTCATGCTGTTTATTGAGTCAAATATCGGCGCCTTAGGTTATATGGTTTCGGTAAATTGTGTGAATGATAGTTGTCCGTCAGCGAATGCAGTTTCTAATTTCGTGGAAGAATTTGACAGAAGTTGGCCGTCTGGCCGACTTAGCGGAAATTTGCCGCGCACTTCTGCGTATTTTCATGACCCGATGCCACTCATTTACCGACTGGCGGCAAAGATATTTAGACGAACACATGAAACACATCTTTTTTTTAATTCTGACTGCTTTAGCATTTTTGGCCTGCAATACACCTGAAGCACCCAAAAAATATTCTTTTGATTGTTATGCCCGTTTCGACGAACAGGCCGCGAAAACAACTGCCGAAGCCAGCTGGAAAGAAGGCGTGGACAATCCTGCCCCCGCAGAACCTCCCGGCGGCATTCGCTACCAGAAAACTGACATGAAATTAGTACCTGTCCAGGGCATTACATACCAGTATGCCTACCCGGCGGGTTATACCCGCGACCATCTTTTTCAATGGAAAACGGCGGCAGGCAAATCTATGGAGTTTACCTTGCAAATGCCTGCACTGGATAGCATTTACTTTGAACCGAAGGTGCTTTCCCGCAGGCAACCGGCCCGCTTTTTCTGGAAAGGCGCAGCCCTCGAACGCGGCGAGGCATTGGTATTTATGTGGGAAAACGCCGCCCGGAACCTGACGATTCCGATTGAACTATATAATACCGGCGGCGCTACCAGCATCGAATTCCCGGCTGTGAAAATAGCAGAACTCCCCCCAGGCGACTGGACGTATTACGTCGTGCGAAAAAAACTGCAAAAGGCCACCATAGACGGCGTGTCGGTGAACGGCGTGTCAGAGTACTACACCAAAGCGCAAGCGATGAAGGTGTTGTGATCGTGAGTGGTGAGTCGTGAATCGTGAGGGTGCTTCGCCTAAACTACTCATTATGCTTAGGCGGGCACCCTCACGACTCACCACTCACGACTCGCTCACCTTCCCACCACCACAGCCTTCGTCCCAACCCTGCCTTCGCCGCTTTGCATTTTCAGCCAATAGAGTCCGCCGGGCAAATCGCCGGGCAAGGCAATATTGATTTGCTGCCGGTCGCCCAGGCTGTCGCCGGCAAACAAGGAACGCAAGGTACGGCCCTCCATATCCAGCAAGCTGATAGCCAGCGGGGTTTTTCCTGCTGTGTTAAAATCGAGGGTCAGGGTTGCGCCAGGGGCAGCCGGACTTGGAAACACCTTAAAGTCAAGACGTTGCGCGGTTTCCACTACGCCGACAGACTGGTCTTCCATCAAAAAAGCAACATCCCAGAGCAGGTCGGGCAAGGCAATAGAAAGCGCGCCATTGCTAACCGTCACAGGTTCGGAAGAGAGCAGCGCGCCGGTCAGGCAGTCGAAATATTTCAGGGTATAACTACCATTGGCAACATCGGGCACATGCAACATACCGCCGCTTGCAGCCGGGGGAATACCATTGACCGGTACGTTCTGGTAGTTGTAACTGTTGTTCAAAGCCCAGCCCGCGACGCGGTTGTGGCTGTCGGATTTCAGCACATATACATCTACGCCGGAACCGAGTCCTGAAAAAGTGTACGCCGCTATGGAAACCCAGTCGGTGCCACTGTTGTCCACTTTGATCGTATGCTGGCCCGCAGGAACATTGACGCTAAACGTCTGGTTGACCGCAGCGTTTTGCTCCAGCACTTTCACGCCGTCGACCCAGATGACTATTTTAGGCGCCTGGCCGCTGTCGCCGCCTGTTCTGACTTTAAACTGCCCGCTGACAGGGTAATTGACATAAAAAACCGGTGGACGCCGGTATTGGGTATTCCACTGGGAGCCGTATAAAAACCGTCCGATTCCGGCCCCGGCTGAGCTGAACGAGCCGTCGCTGTTGATCGTAATGGAACTATCCGCCAGCGCGCCCCAACCAGTTTGTGTGGGCGTGAGCAGCAGATCGGCCGGCACGCCGCTGACACCGGCGGGAGCAGGCATCATATTGGCTGCGCGGAACGGGAACGCCCTGGCAACGGCGCTGATCGGCGCAAAATGGTAATAGAGGTTTTTGGGGTCGATATAATTGTCCCACCACCAGCTCATGCCGGTGCCCAATCCGCCCGCGAAAAGCGATCCCCACATGCTGTTGTGGATATGGATGCCATTGGGATCGATGGTACCCAGTCCGCTGCCGCTGCCGGAAAGCCCGAATTCACCGTTCAACGTGGCTTTTCCGTATTCGTTCAGGTAGCCGCGAACGCCGGCGGCGAGGGCGCGTTCGAGAAAGGGCGTTTCCACATAGTAATGCGTCTGGGTGAAATCAATATCGGGCATATTCCAGACATTCGGATCGTTGTATTCGTTGACATAGCTCGTCGTCACCAAATGTCTGTTCGGGTCATTGGCTTTGAGGTAAGCGGCCATTTCCGCATGCCAGGCAGCGATATCGTCTTTTCGTTGTTCAAACTGATCGGTCCAGCCCACTTCGTTGAACAACTCCCAACTCATGATATTACGGGAATAACCCCAACGCGCCAGCACGTAGCGGTAGCGGTTTTTTGTATGGTTTTTGGCGGCCGTATTGCTGAAAAAATCCCAGGTATTGGCACATGGGCCGCCATTGACTGCATTGTAAGGGCTGTCGCTCCAGTTGGGGTTCACATTGGTCGATACCTGCCCGTGGTATTGCAGGCAGTACATCACATAAATGCCTTTTTCCGCGCAGAAATCAAACAGCCAGTCGGTATAGAAAGCATTGTTTTGTTTGTACTTCCGCAAACCCGCATAACCGGAGGAACCGTTTCTCCATTCCAGGCCAAGTCCCCAAGTGCATTGCCAGAGCCGAAAAAAGTTGCCGTCGTTATCGGAGAGTTTGGTGAGCCAGTTTTTAAAATCGACGTAAGCATTGCTCGATTGCCAGGCGATATTTTCACCTACCGGCACGTATTGTTTGCCGTCGTCGAAATGTAGGTAATTGGTCTGGTCGGCGCGTACAAAACCGCTGTTTGCGGCTTGGTCGGCGCTGGTTACGGTAAACGTTTGGGGCGCAAAAGTGCCTGTTCCGGAGGCATTGGTGATGGACAAGGCATACGTCCAGACGCCGGGTTTATCCGGTGAAAAACGTACTTTAAAACCTCCGTTGCCCACCGTGCCAAGTGCGCCGGTTTGGGTATTGGTGATGGTGTGATCCTGCATAAAAAAGCCGTCCACCGTTTTGCTTTGCCCATCGGGACCGGTAAAAGTAGCGGCCACACGTATTTCGTCGTAGTCGTAGGGATTGACCCAGGTACCGGTCACATCGAGTTTGACTTCAAATTTGCCCCATTGCTCCACGCTGGCAGCGGCGGGAATGGCAGCGGTAATAGAGGGCGCCTGGGCAGTTAGCATGGGGATAGAAACAAAAAAGATAAAAAAGGGTAAGCCGGTCGAATAGACATTTTTCATGCGGAGAGAGCGCTGTTTTGTAGTTATCCGTTATTAGTTATTGGTTATCTGTGTTGATAATCAAGGATTTACAACAAAATTAAACTAAACTAATTTTGTTGAATTACTTAAAACGGGTAAAAAATGTATTTATCAACAGCTAAGTACGTGGAGGAATGTCGTTGGGGAGCGGGGGTAAATTGTTCAAATGCAAGGGGGAAACTGGTGTTTGGTGTTTGGCATTTGGTGTTTAGGGCGCTTCGCGTTTAAGGGTTTAGTCGGTCGCCATTGGGTTAAAACCTGTATGGAATAGTTTTTCCCCGGGGAAAACTATTCCATGCAGTTTCTAAAACCCATGCCACCACTATTCCGAGTGCCCAAAGCGTTTATTCTAAAAAAAATCCCGAACTTTTCACGTTGGAAAAATCCGGGATTTCACAAATAAATATTTCATTGATATTCGTCCCTATTGGTTGTAAACGCTTGATTATCAGCACGAATAACCAATAACTAATAACAAAATATGCTAAGCAGGAGTACAAAATTAGTTTTGATTAAATTCTGTGTAAATCCTTGAGTATCCACACAGATAACCAATAACTAATAACGGATAACTACTTACCAGGTTACGTCATCTTCGTCGTCTTCTACTTTTTTCTTGGCGTCTTTCTTATTGTCCGTATCTTCCTCTTCTTCGGTGGCATCTTTAATGTCATCGTGGGTATCCTCCGGCAAATCATCCGCTACGTCGCGTACTTCCGTTTCTCCCGAATGTCTGTCGTCTTCTTCAAAGTCCTTGTTTTGGGCTTCCCATTCAGCCTGACGACGATCGAATTCCTCGTAGTCAAAGTCAGGCATGAGTTCTGTTTTAACATGGGCTACCACTTCATTCAGGGAAGCGACAAAACGGTTAAAATCTTCCTTGTACAAGAAAATTTTGTGACGTTTGTAGCCAAATCCATCTTCGCGACGGGTACTTTCTGTAATGGTGATGAAGAAATCATCGCCTTTGGTCTTTTTGACATCGAGGAAGTAGGTGCGTCGTTTTCCGGCTCTTACACGTTTGGAAAACACACTTTCTTCCTGTTCGCGGTCGCGAGAATCGTCATTTCCTCCGCGGAAACCGCCGCCTCCACGTTCGCGGAAACCGCCCCGGTCGCCACCTCCGCGGAAACCGCCGCGGTCGCCGCCACCTCCACGAAAACTGTCGTTGCGCTCACGGAAACCACCCCGATCTGCCCCACGGTCGCGTTGGTCGCCGCCACGGTCACTTCCTTTGTCGCGTTGGTCGCCGCCACGGTCGCGGTCGCGATCACGAAAGTTGTTATCTCTCCGTTTAAAATGCCCGAATTCCACCTGTCAAATAGTTTTATGAAAAAAATGTGTGAAAAGATGCGAGCAAAGGTATATTTTACAATGAAACATCCACTACGTTTTAGTATAAATTATCAAAACGCTATTCCTGGCGTTTGAATCGCTCTTTGCCCACCTACAATGGTGCGCAACACTTTGGCCTGCAAAATTTCCGGCGGCGGGCAGCTCAGCAGGTTCTTAGAGAGTACAACAAAATCGGCCATTTTCCCGGCTTGTATCACACCTTTTTCCTTTTCCTCAAAAGCGGCATAGGCATTCCAGGCAGTGTACGACAACAGGGCTTCTTCCCGCGTCATATTTTGTTCGGTAAAAAATTCCAGTCCGGTATCCGCACGGCGGCGGGTCACGGCGGCATAGATACACGGCAACGGATCCACGTCTTCCACAGGCGCATCGGTACCATTCGCCAGGCGGGCGCCCTGCTGCAACAAGTTGCGCCAGGCATAGGCCCCTGTGCGGGCGCGCTCCACCCCGAGCCGTTTCACCACAAAAGGCGCATCGCTGGTGCAGTGAATGGCCTGCATGGAGGCGATTACACCCAATTGCCGGAAGCGGGGCTGGTCGGCTGGGTCGACGTGTTGGGCGTGTTCAATACGCCAGCGCAAGTCATTTGCGGGTGTTTTGCCCAAAGTTTGTTCAAACACGTTTAATACTTCGCGGTTGCCGCGGTCGCCGATGGCATGTACGCAGAGTTGCAGGCCGTATTGCCGGCATGCCGCAGCCAGGGCGCTGATCGTATCCACCGGCGTGGTATTCTGGCCCGTGAAACCGGGTTTGTCGGCATACGGCGACAGCAGCCAGGCGCCGTACGAACCGAGTGCCCCGTCGAGGTAGGCTTTCACGGCACGGCAGGTAAAATACCCGTTGCCCAGTCCGGTTTGCGGAAAGTCGGCCATTTTTGGAAAATCCGAAGCGACTGGTTGCGACATCATCGCCCACAAACGCAACGGCAGCTGCCCTGCTTCCGCCAGGCGCCGGTACTGACCCAATTCCCAAAAATCGCTGCCCGCATCCTGAAAGGAGGTAATGCCTTTGCCTAAACATTCTGCGGCAGCCAGCGCCACTATTTTTTCAAAGTCGGCCTGTTTTTGCGCTTCGGAACGGCGGTTTTGCCAATCTGCCAGCGATTGTCCGATCAGCCCCATCGCATTTTCCTCAAATACGCCGGTGGGGTTGCCGCGTGTATCGCGCACAATGCGCCCGCCAATGGGGTCGGGGGTTTCACTCGAGACGCCTGCGAGTTCCATCGCTTTGGCATTGGCAATCAGACCGTGGCCACTGGCGTGGTACAGCACCACCGGATGCCCGGGCGCCGCAGCGCTCAACAGGTCGTGGTATGGATAACCGCTCACGGTGCGTCCGGGCGATATATCCCATTTTTCCTGGTGCCATCCCCGGCCTTCGATCCACTCGCCCGGGGCGACTGTCTTTGCTTTTTCAGCGACCAATTGGACAATTTCCTGCCAGTTTTTGGTCGGCATCAGGTTCAGGTTAATCAGACTGGCGCCCAGCGAAGCAAAGTGGCCATGCCCTTCTATAAACCCAGGCATTACAAAAGCGCCTTGTAAATCAATGATCTCCGTTTTTTCATTGGCCAAAAGCCGCATTTCCGCATCACTGCCGACGGCGAGAATACGGTCGCCGGCCACTGCTACGGCAGTGGCAGCAGGGTGGAGACTGTCAGCGGTAAAAAAAACGCCGTTTAGCAAAAGCAGGTCGGCTTTGGTATCTGTTTTGGAGGGAGATGACTGCGAACAGGAGCTAAGCAGGGAAAGAAGGGTTACAGCAAACAAAGCTAATTTGTGTATCATGTAGTTGGGTTTGAATGGTTTGAAATGGTTTGAAGCACTGCGGCAAAAGTCGGATTTAAATTGAGTCCCCTCCCGGTTTTCAGCGCGCCACATCCGGCAGATAAAGCAGCCGGTACAGTCACGATAAAATGTTTTTTATGCCGCGCCAAAAATAAGCGCTTCAAGCACACGTTCCTCCGAAGTTATATTGTTGCAAAGTTTATAATCCCGAACAACTTCAAAAGCAGCTAACTTCGTGCTTGTTTTACAAGCGCCTTTTAACCATCTAAACATACCAAACCGCACTAAACGGACGATACATACATGGATAAGATAAAAATTCTTTGGGCCGACGACGAAATCGATCTGCTGAAACCCCACATTCTTTTTCTGCAAAATAAAGGATATGAGGTCGTTACGGCTTCCAATGGACACGACGCCGTGGAAATATACGAAGAGCAGGCTGCACAAATTGATGTGGTTTTTCTCGATGAAAGTATGCCCGGACTCACCGGCCTTGAAGTATTGCCGCGTATCAAAGCCATCAATTCGGCTGTGCCGGTCGTATTGATTACCAAAAATGAAGCGGAACATGTAATGGAGGAAGCCATCGGTTCGCAAATTTCGGACTACCTCATCAAACCGGTGCATCCTAATCAGATCCTGCTGACGCTTAAAAAGATCATGGATAACAAACGCTTAGTGAGTGAAAAAACGGCGATGGACTACCAGCAGGAGTTTCGCCAGATTTTTATGCAGATTACCGGGGGGCTGGACCATGTGGAATGGGTGGAGGCCTACCGAAAAATTGTCAATTGGGAACTGAAGGTGGATGCCAACCAGGCCAGCGGCGTGACTGATATTCTCGCCCAGCAAAAAGAGCAGGCCAATACGGAGTTTTCAAAATATGTGGTGAAAAATTACTTCGACTGGGTAGACAAAAACAAAGAAGTCGGCCCGGTGATGTCGCACTCCATGATGCGCAAACATATTTTTCCGCATGTCGGCAACGGCACGCCGACCATCATGGTATTGCTCGACAACCTTCGCTATGACCAGTGGAAAACCATCGAGCCGATCATCAACGAACAATTCAGAACGGAAAGTGAAGGCTATTTTTTCAGCATTTTGCCGACGGCTACCCAATACAGCCGCAACTCCATTTTCGCCGGTATGATGCCCATCGATATCGAAACGGCTTTTCCCGATAAATGGAAAAATGATACGGATGAAGGCGGCAAAAACCTGGCGGAAGACTTTTTTCTGGGCAAACAAATCGACCGCATTTTCAGAAAAGGCATCAAGTGGGATTATAAGAAGGTCACCAACGTCAGCCACGGCAAAGAGCTGAACGACAATATCCTGCACTACATGAACAACGACCTGACGGTGATCGTGTACAATTTTATCGATATGTTGTCGCATGCCCGCACGGAAATGGAAGTGCTGAAGGAATTAGTCGGCGACGAACGCGCCTATCGCTCGCTCACACGCTCCTGGTTCCTGCACAGTCCGCTCTGGACGGCCCTGCAAAAACTGGAAGGCCGCGATGTGCAACTCTTTATCACTACCGACCACGGCACCATCCGGGTGCAATCGCCCTCCAAAGTGGTGGGCGACCGCGAAACGACTACCAACCTGCGCTACAAAGTGGGCCGCAACCTGCAATACGAACCCCGCGATGTGCTGGTGGTCAGGGACCCCAAACAAGCAGGGTTGCCGCGGCCGAATATCAGCAGTACTTTTATCTTTGCCAAAGAAGATTACTTCTTCCTCTACCCGAACAACTACAACCATTTCAACAATTACTACCGCAACACTTTCCAGCACGGAGGCATTAGCCTGGAGGAAATGATTTGTCCGGTGGTGAGGCTGAGAAATTGAGAGTGAGAGAGAGAGGAAGTGAGAGACGTCCCGTTTGGCTGCTTTTTTGGATTTTAAGCCTGGTTTTTCAGGCCTGTAATCGTGAATCGTGTTTAGTGTATTATTTTAGTTTTTCCTGGGCTTCAGGCAAGATGAGTTGGTATTTTGGTCAATTTCTCCACAAAAAAATAAGGCCCTAAACAGACTAAACACTACACACTAAACACGATTCACGATTACAGGCCTGAAAAACCCAGGCCAAAACCACAAACAAAAGCCCAGCGGGACGCTTCTCACTTCTCACCTCTCACTTCTCACGTCTATGCAGTATAACCTCTCCGACATCCAACCCTTTGAAATCTCCCGCGGCTTTACGGCCCGGTGCATCCACACCGAACAAATGACCATTGCATTTGTGGACGCGGAAGCAGGCGCCGAGATGCCGCAGCATACGCATGTTAATGAGCAGGTCACCAACATACTGGAAGGCGAATTCGAATTCAATCTTGGTGGCGAGATCATGTTGCTCCGGCCAGGCCAGAGTGTGGTCATCCCATCTAACGTGCCGCATTCGGGCCGCGCCATTACATTCTGCCGCATCCTGGATGCTTTCAGCCCGGTGCGGGAGGATTTTAGAAGCGGGAAGGTAACGTATGGGAAGAAGTGAGAGGTGAGAGGTGAGAAGTGGGGTGAGTGAGGGCGTCCCGCGTTTAGATGTTGTTTTTGTAGATTTTGGCACCACCGCCCTGAGGTTCCATTCAGGCCTAAAACCAAAATACAACAAAACCAAGCGGGATGTATCTCACCTCTCGCTTCTCACTTCTCACCTCTATGGAATATGAGCGATATCCGAGGTTACAAGCCAGTATTTCTTGGCAAACAGTTAAAAGTAAACCTGCCGCAATGCGGCCCGGCGGACAGGACCGACCTGGCCCGGGTCGAAGGAGGGCGTTCGTACATCCTGCGCTACCCCCACCACAGCGTAGTACTGAGCAAAAAAAGAAAGTTTCCCTGGTTCACGGCAGTCAATATCGATGGTTCTGCCTTTAAACAAATCAACCGGGACAGCTTGTTTCCTGATGGCAAAGACCATTGGGAAGTAGACAAGCGGGTGCAACAGTTCCAGTGGGGACCGGAACTGTATTCGGTGCAGCACAGCGATTTTGACCGCGGACACTTGGTGAAACGCGAAGACCCGCAATGGGGCAAGGATGAAAAAAGCGCCATGGATGCCGCCCGCTCCACTTTTACCTATGCCAACTGCGTGCCCCAGGTGGCCGATTTGAATCAGCGGGTATGGCGCAGCCTGGAGGACTATATCCTGAAAAAAGAGTCCGCTCTGAATAAGTTGAAAGTGAATGTTTTTACCGGCCCGGTGCTGTCCGACGAGGACCCGGTTTTTGTCAACCCTGTCAAAGGGGAAGACGTACAGATTCCCGGAATGTTCTGGAAATTGGTGTATTTCACCAACGACGGCAAAGTACTCAGCCGGGTAGCCTTTCTGATGGGCCAGAAAAAAATTCTGCTGGAACGCCAGATTGTCAAACCGAAAACGGAATTGGAAGCCCTGGCGCCCCAACCACGGTTTTTCCTGAATTTTCAGGATGCTGAAACCTACCAGGTCAATGTGAATACCATTGAGAAACTGACCGGTCTGACATTTCCACCTGCCTTTGAACCTTACAAGGACGAACGAGCTGTCAAAATCGTTTTAAAAGAAGTCGAACTGGAAAGCACCGAACGCAACCCCGACATCCGCGACCCGGGTTTTGAACTGGAAGGATTGGTGTTGAGAAAATAGCATCAGATATGGAAATAACCGAAGTTTTCTATCCCCAATCCCGCGCGGAATGGCGCGCCTGGCTCGAAACCCACCATAAAACCAAATCGGAAGTGTGGCTGCAAACCTTTCGCAAGGCCTCCGGGAAGCCTTCTATTGCATACGACGATATGGTGGAAGAGTGCCTGTGCTTTGGCTGGATTGACGGTTCCGTGAAAAAATACGACGAAGACAGCATGGTGCAGCGCATTACTCCGCGCCGAAAAAAAACATACCTGTCGGAACTCAACCGCCAGCGCGTATGGAAATTGCAGCGACAAGGGCTCATCACACAAGCCGGACTGGATCCGATTGCAGACCAGATCGGTTCGCCGGAAGAGCGGCTCTATTTCCCGGAATGGGCCCTGGAACAACTACAGGCCGACCCGCAGGTATGGGAAACGTTTCAACAGTTTCCGCCGAATTACCAGCGGTTGAAGATCGGCTGGATCGCAGAAATAAAAACGCTCAGCAGACGCGCAGAGGCACAAAAAAGGCTGGATTACCTGATCAAAATGACCAAACAGGGAAAAATGTACGGAACAATACCATAAGTTTGCTTCACCACCTGTAAAACAAATGCTTATGAGACTTATTCTTTCTATCCTGCTGCTCAACACGTTCCTGCTGCATGGTCAGGAACCTGCCACCCAAAAGACCAGGGATTGTATGGCCCGGGTTATCGCGCTGGACGATTCTTTAGGAAAAGTACGCAACCACACGTGCGAATCGACTCCCTTGAGCGAAACCATCCGGCAATACGCCTTCGCTTTGGAAAACATCGACTATGAAGCCTGCCCGGCCGCTTTTTCTACCGCATTCCAAAAGCACCGGGAGGCATGGCTGGCTTTATTGCCGGTCACTGACCAATATTCCGGTCTACGCGGCGAAATGCACGTGCTTTTCAAACAATTGGAATCCGGCGAACACGCCGATCAGTTTAAATCCCTGGTCAAAGCCGTATGGGATACCTGGGCGGAGATAGAAGCCGCTATGAAGGAGTAACCGGAAGGGCATCCTCAATTCGTCACCACAATTTTGTATTTCTTCCCCTTCATTTTTTCCGTGTGGATGGCTTTCAGCAAATGCTGCGCGATGTCTTTTTTGACAGCAACAAAAGACATAAAATCCATCACTTCAATTTTCCCGATATCATCTTTGTGCAAATCACCTTTTTTGGACAAAAAGCCGACGATGTCCATTTTGCTGAGTTTGTCTTTTTTGCCGCCGCTGATGTACAAAGTGACCCAGGGCGATAGCGCCGGCAAGGGTTCGTCTTCCGTTATTTCGAGTACGGGCGGCGCTTCCGTCAGGTAAACCGGAAGCGGTTCGTCGTGCTGCACAATCAGGTAAGCCGTTCCTTCCGCGTGCATACGGGCTGTGCGTCCGTTGCGGTGTACAAAATCCGTTTGTTTCAGGGGTAATTCAAAATGGATTACGTTTTTCACTTCCGGGATATCCAGTCCCCGGGCAGCCAGGTCGGAGGCGATCAGGTAAAGTGTGCTGCCGTTCCGAAACTGCACCAGCGTTTTTCCCGCTCGGGCTGCTCCAGTCCGCCGTGATAGCAGGCGCTGGGTATTCCCATGGCGGCCAGTTCATCCCGCACTTTTTCGGTGCTGTCGCGTTGGTTGCAAAAAATCAGAGTCGGCTCGCTGCCCAGATAACACAGCAGGTGAAAGAGCGTCGACACTTTTTCCTCGTCGGGTGAAACCACCTGTTTGACCGCCAGACCGTCCGTCGATTGATCCAGGGCTTTGTAATAATTCAGCACTTTCGGGTTGCTGATGCCGGTAAAAGCGGGAATGTGCGCTTTGTTGGTGGCAGAAGCCAGAACGCGTTTTTCCAGCGCAGGAAGGGCTTTATGATGTCGCCCATCTGTTCGTGAAAACCTAAGGAAAGGATTTGTCAAATTCGTCCAGGATCAGGATTTTGATCCCGTCCAGGGCAAAAGTACCGCGGTTGATATGTTCCTGAATCCGTCCTGGCGTGCCGATCAGCAATGCCGGTGGCTGGCTCAGGTTCTGCGTTTCTATTTGCATCGAGTGCCCGCCGTAACAGGTATTTACCTTAAAACCGGTGGACATTTTCTGCCAGACGCGTTCAATCTGAACGGCTAATTCCCGGGTAGGCGACAAAATGAGGCATTGCACGCCGGGTGTATCGGCCTTCAGCAGGCTCAATACCGGCAGCAAAAAGGCCAGGGTTTTGCCGGAACCCGTGGGCGCCAGCAGGATAACATTCGGCAGGTTCTGAATAGCCGGCATAGCCGTTTCCTGCATGGCATTCAAGGCCGGGATGCCCAGGTGGCCGAGGGTTTTGAGGAGGATTTGTTCTGATTCCATGGCGCAAAGGTACGTGGAATTGCGGGGTTTGGTCTTTGGGTTGTGGAGAGGCCTGATTTACATTCCCCTCCCCTTCATCGCAACGCTAACTTATAACACCACACTTCCCTTGCCAGCACAAGCATTTTCCCCGATTTAACACAGCACATGAAAAGAAACTGCTTTTATTTGTAGGAAAACATCTCCAACATGAAACACTGCTGTCTTTTCCTGCTGACTTTTTTGGCCGGCGCCCTGCATGCGCAAAACTGGCTCCCGCTTGCCCCCGGCGATCAGTTCAGTTACCGGCATTCCGATTCCGTGTTAATTTCCAATGTATTACAGGTAGATTCCCAGAAAATACTACCCGGCGGCGACCTCGCATTTTTCCTCAATTGCGTGGTACTGGATTGCGATACCTGTATCGTTCAACGGGCTAAACTGGGCAATCAAGGGCAGTTTTTACAAAAAACCATGCTGCGTACATCCGACGGGCGCTGGGTATTTCTAGGCAAAAAACCTTTTGTATTGTTCCCGCTGGCGCAATTGGGTGAAAGTTGGGTGCTGGATACCGCTCAAAACCTGATCGCTACGGTGCTGGGTATCCATGCCCAAGCGGTATTAGGAGAACCCGATTCCGTGAAAACCATCAGTTTGTCCAACGGCGCCCAGATTCTACTGAGCAAAGGCCACGGCATCCTGCAATTTCCCGATGGCATCAGCGGCGCTACGTTTGACCTGGTTGGTATTCCCAGCCGCAACCTGGGCGAAAAACTGCCCGGATGGCTGGAATTTTACAATTTTGAGCCGGGCGACGTACTCGAATACGAAAGCAATTACAGCTGGGCGCCCGGCACTGCGGCCAATCTTTTTACGCGCGATAAACGTCGTATCCTCGGCCGCTTCTGGGATGCGGATACGCTGGTATACGCCGTGGATCAGTTGTTTTATAAAACCCTGTACTGGAGTGGCCCGCCTTCTCCTTTTTATGTACACAATACGTATTTATGGAAAATACACCCCGCGCTGGCAGAACCCTGGACGGCGGGTTACCCGGGCCAGTTTTTCACAGTATCCGGGGCGCCGAACGGCGAACAGGGCGGCAGATTAAACTGGGAAATAAATACCGCGTATGGGTTGAGCCAGGTATTGGGGGAAGGAAGTCCTGATTTTCCTTTTCAATGGGGCGGCTGTGCTTTATTCCAGAAACCGACCGGAAGCGAAGAAGAAGTATTGCCTTGCGATGGTTGCGGCAGCTCGTTTCATCGCCGGCATTCGGTCGGGCTGGGGCTTGTATCACACAACATTTCTTGTTTTGAGGTCTGGGACTACGGGCATTTGACAGGCTGGATCAAAAACGGCGACACCACCGGCATCATTACGCCCGATTCGTTTTTCCTGGTCTCCACCCGGCTCGAACCGCTGGCCTTTCCGGTACAGGTAGCGCCCAATCCCAGCAACGGAGACTGGCTGTTGCTTTTCCCCGAAACAGCAACGGAGCCGCTCCGTTATGCGCTGCGCGATATACACGGACGCCTGCTGCTGGAAGGCAACATCCCGCAGGGCGCCGGGCAACAACGGATAACGGGCGCTGCATGGAGCAGTGGTATATATTTATTAAAAATTCAGGGGAAAAGTGGGGTGAAAGAGATGAAACTGATCCGAAACTGATTTGGGTATTACGGTTTTTCCTTTAGTCGCGCGATTCGCTCACTAGACGCTTTAGCCAGAGTTTCTTTCGAGCCTTCTTCATACCCACTGCCCGGCAATTTTGCCAGGCACCGTTCACTCGCAGCAATGGCGAGTTCCGGTTTTCCCGCAGATTCATACATTTCTGCCAGGCTGTCCCAGGCATTGGCTGAAGCGGGATACAGTTCCGTATTCCACTGGAATACTTCTATCGACTCTTTGGTTTTTTTCGCGGCCTGCAATTGATAACCTACGCTGTTCAATTCATCTTCAGTAAATAACAGCCAATCCGGATACATTTGAACCGTTTCCCGATAGGTTTTTTTAGCCCATTGCGTCTCGCCTTTTGCCAGATTGTCCAGGAACGTACGGCTGTCGGGCGGAGCTGTTTTGCCCGTTTTTTTGTACGCCGTACCCAGTACATTGTAAAGAGCGGGCGTGGGCGATGCAGATTTTATCAGGCATTGCAAAATAGCTTCGCTTTCCGCAGGTTTTGTTTCCAGCAATTCCATGGCGAGGTTGATCATTTCACCCGGATAATACAAGGGTTGCAAGCTCCCTGAAACAGGCTGGTGTTTTTTCTGCGCCGCTTCGAGGCCTTCCGATCTAAGCGTTTTGATAAAGGGGGTTTCATTCACTTTGCCCATTTTGGGCTCCCATTTATCGTATTCCATATAGCGCGCAGTAGCCCTGGCGGTTGCCTCTCCTTTAATTCTGGAAACCAGGTGCAGGGCGCCGTCGATTCCCGCAGAAACACCGGCAGTCGTCACCACATGCCCGTTGTCGACGAAACGGGTATTGGAAAGCACCGTGGCAGAAAGCGTCATGGCCTGCAAACCCGGGATAAAACCGTACCAGGTAGTCACCTCCTTTCCGTCGAGTAAACCTGCTTTGGAAAGCAGGCCCGCTCCCGTGCAGACGGACATCATAAACTGGGTGGTCGCAGAGCGTTCCCTGATCCAGTCGATCATCTTTTGTTCACCCATCACAGAACCGGTGCCACCGCCGGGGAAAACCAGAATATCGGTCGGGGGGCAATCGTCAATGGAATACTGCGGCGTAACCGTGATAAATCCCTGACTCACAATAGGTTCTTTTTTATAAGCAACAATAAAAGCCTTGAACCCTTCGGTCGAACCGAATACTTCGGAAGGGCCTGTAAAGTCCAGTATTTCTACCCCGGGATAAACAAAAATGCCTACCGAAAGTGGTTTTTCACCCGACTGCGCCGGCAGGATATATGCGTTCATAAAAAACAAAAGGGAAAGGGTAATTTTTAATACTTGTTTCATAGCCGTAACTTTTAAATTTTATTCAAAGTTATTCCCTGCAACCCAGCCTTTCCGAAAATGTCTTCTTTTGTCCAAAGACTGTCCGCATAAATCATTTGTTTTTCTACTCATTCCCCATTACATGGAAATCACAAAAATTGTGTTCTTGCTGTTCCCGAAAGTGCATTTGCAGGACCTGGCAGGTCCGGCGCAGGTGTTTTACGAGGCTTCCGAACTGGGTAACCGGAATTTTAAAATCCTGTTTGCGGGGCTGGATCAAAGTGCGACCAGTGAACAGGGCCTGATGTTATCGATGCTGTCCAGTATGGAGGATATGTCGCTGAAAAAAGGAGACATGGTTTGTGTGCCGGGTTTCGATTTTGCCAGTTTTCAGGCCGGTGAATTGGACGCGGCAATCGAACGCGCCGGAAACTGGCTGTGGATGCAGCGTGAAAAAGGCGTTTATATCGCTTCGATCTGTTCGGGGGCTATGGCATTGGGCAAAATGGGCCTGCTCGACCATGTAGAATGTACCAGTCACTGGAAATGCCTGGCTTACATGAAAGAACAGTTCCCGAAAGCCCGCATATTGGAAAACAGGTTGTATGTTTTTGACAAAGGTATTTTTACCAGCGCCGGCATGACCTCCGGCATCGACATGGCGCTGGCGCTGGTGGAGCGCTGGCGAAGCCCGCTGCTGGCGGCAAAGGTGGCGCAGGAAATGGTCATCAACGTGCGGCGCAATGAAACCGCCGGACAAAAAAATATTTTCCTGGATTTCAAAAACCACTTCAATGCCGATGTTTATAAAGCCCAGGAAATATTAGCCAACCGGCTGGATGCCTCTTTTACCATCAAAAACCTGGCACAAAAAATGAACATCAGCGGCCGCCACTTGTCGAGGCTGTTTAAAGAACACACCGGAGAAACTGTGCAGGCTTACCGGGAAAAAATGCGCCTCGAACACGGCGAGCAGTTGTTGCTGCACACCGAAATGTCGATAAAAGAAATCGCGGCGCAGTGCGGCTTTGGAAATCCCCGGCAGTTTTCGAGGTTTTGGCGGGGTGCGAAAGGGTGCGCGCCGGGGGAATTTCGGAGGAAGGGGAAGGAGTTCAGTAAGGGATGAGGATTTACAGGGATGAGGAATGAGGAATGAGGAATGCCGAGCGTTATGTCCGATATTTTTTGTACTAAAATATTGATTTACAATAAATTAGTATTTTTTCTCATTATTCCTCATTCCTCATCACCATCCTCATTCCTCATCCTCACCCTCATCCCTCACTCTACTTTCCTCAGCTCCGACCTCCCCGACACCCCATTTTCATTCACCGCCTCGATCGAGAAGTAATATGTTTTTTGATTGTCCATGCCTTTGTAGTAGTATTCATTGGCGTCGTGCACCATAATGCAGTTGTGCATCTGGTCCGGCTCGGTGCCGAAGTAGATATTATAGGCATAGGCATTGTCCACAGGTCCCCATTTGAGCCAGGCGGAACGTTTGTCTTTTTCAGTGCGCAGCACGATGAAAGAACGGACGCTTTCAGGTTTGGCCCCTTCCCCGTTGCCGAAAACCCGCAGGCCGGAAATGGCAAATTTGCCGGCGGCCATGTGGACATTTTCCAGTTTGATAAAACGTGTGCGGACGGGTTTTGCCAGTTCCACGTAATCGTGCGGCACATCCGTGGTGTTTTTACTTTTATCCACCAGCAGTTCCCATTTGCGGCCATCGGCGGAATGCCAAATCTTGTATTGGTGGTAAATATTGGTTTGTTTGCCCAACAGGCCGGCATCCTGGTCGGCGTAATTGACCTGAATGGCCCGAACGGTAGCCAAAGCGCCGAGGTCGCTTTGTATCCATTCGCCTGGATCGGAGCCTGCCGCAGACCAGTAGGTTTTAATACTTTCATCGACGGCGTGGTTGGCATTGTAAGATCCGTAAGTAGACGAAACCTGCACCGGTTTTTATAATTCAGCAGCATCCAGCCCGTGAAACGGCTTTGCAGGTGGTTGGCGGGGCCGTTCGGGAGGTAGTGCGGGTAATCGCCAAAAACCGTGTTGCAGTACATTAAATCCCGGTCGAATCCGGCGGGCCAGATACCAAGGCGCCGCTCGAAGTTATTTTTGACGGACAGAACAACCGTCGACACATGCCACCAGTTGTTCCATTTATCCTGAAAAGTAGCGCCATGCCCGGCGCCGCGCGCAAAACCGCCGGGTTTGAAAGAAAACGGATCGGACTGTGGTGTAAAAGGCCCCAGCGGGTTGTCGCCCACCACCACGCCGTCGGCATAGCCGCTGAATTCGGTGCCGGGCGCGCCGTATTGCAGGTAATATTTGTTGTTGTGCCGCGTCATCCAGGCCCCTTCGATGAAAGGATCGAGGAAGGTATTGTCCATGTATTCGCCGAAGCGCTGCCAGCCGTAACGATCCGGTTCGAGCAGGTACATTTCCTTGCGGTACCCCATAGGTTGCAGGGTTTTCCGGTTCAGTTCGACGCCGTACATGGGATAGCGGTTACTGCTGCCATTGTACATATACAGCCGTCCGTCGTCGTCTGTAAAAAATGCCGGATCCCAGCCGCCGATATCGAAGGCAGGTACGGCTTCCGTCCATTCATTGGCTTTTGGGTTGGTGCTCATCCAGATCGGGAAATCGCGGCCATAGGTGGAGCCGAACAGCAGCATGGTGTCGCCGATGATACCCACCGCAGGGGCGCAGAGGTCGTCGTACACTTTATGGTAGGATTTGAGGAAACTGCGCGAAACAAAATTCCAGTTCAGCAGGTCGCTGCTCCACCAGTAACCCCACTGGTTGGTGGAAAAAAGGTAATAGTCGCCTTTGTAGGTCACGATAACCGGGTCGGCGGTAGCGCGGTGGCGGCCCCATTCGCTGAAATTTGGAATGGGTGTGAATCCGTAGTCCAGGTTGACGGGGTTGCAATAGGTTTGTTGCGCGGCACAGGTTGAAAGTGCGGAAAGAAAAAGCAGGAGGAATAGGGTTCTGTTCATCATGGTATTTATTGCTTTTAACCACATAGTCACATAATTATTTTTTAAACACATAGGCACATAGAAAACATAGCGTAGAGTACTCTAAAAACTATGTTTTCTATGTGCCTATGTGTTTAATAATCTCATCTCCGGTCGAACAACACCCCGTCCAGGCTCCACTTTCCTCCGCCGCCGAACAGAAACAGCACATTCAACAGCACGAACAAAAAAGGATGCTGATCGCCATACCAGATTTTTCCGTGCCCCATACCGAAAGCGACCACCAGCATGGCAATCATCAGCGGGATCGTCATCAGGCGGGTGGCAAAACCGAGCATCAGACAGGCGCCTGCTACCAGTTCGGTGCCTTTTCCGAGCCAGGCCATGAATTGGGGCGCCGGGAAATGAAGGTCATTCAGCCATTTGCCGTACTCGGCCATGAGTGTGGGGTCAAACACTTCCCAGCCGTGCAACAGCATGAGAAAGCCCGTGGTGATGCGCAACAAAGCATAAACAGTATCGAATTGGGGCAGCGGAAGGGAAGAAAATATTGCTTTCATAACTGCGAAAGTAACAGGATTTTATACTTTTCGGGCAAACAGAAATTCAGTAACGACTTTTGGCGATTCATCCACTGATTTTCGCGATTCACCCACAATTGATTGCAATGTTTTGCCCCCGGCCCGCACATTTGTCTCAGGTTTTGAATTAACAAGCACCGCAAGGCTCTTTGAACCAAATGAAAACACCCCCAAACCCTTTGAACCAAATGAAAACACCCAAGCCCGAAACATCAAACACCAAACACCAAATATCAAACGCCAGCCAACAATGAAATACACTATTCTCGGAGCAGGTATTGCAGGACTTACCACTGCCATTGCACTTCAAAAAATCGGGATCAAAGCGCAGGTATTCGAAGCCGCGCCGGATATCAAACCGTTGGGAGCGGGTTTGCTGCTTGCTGCCAATGCCGTAAAAGCGTATCAGCACCTCGGTATTGCAGAAAAAATGGTTGAACGCGGTCGGTTGCTGCCCACATTTGAGATACTCGATCAGGCAGGCAGCACTATCACACGGGCAGATGCAGGGGCGATCAGCCAAAAATACGGACTGCACAATTTTGCTATCCACAGGGCCGCCCTGCACGAAGCATTGCTGACGGAGCTGGATGCCGAACAAATCATTACCGGCAAAAGAGCGATGGGTTTCGAAAAAAATGAAGACACTATAACAATTCAATTTCAGGATGGTGCTACTATTGCTACCGATTATCTGATTGTTGCCGATGGGATTCATTCTTCGGTGCGCCGTCAGTTATTGCCCGATGCCACGCCGAGGTATGCAGGGTATACCTGCTGGCGGGCAGTAGTCGATGCAGGCGACCTGAAATTGTCAGCCGCTTCGGAAACCTGGGGCACAGACGGGCGGTTCGGCATCGTCCCACTGACCGATAACCGTATTTACTGGTTTGCCTGTATCAATGCAGCGGCCAACGATGCGACCATGCGCCGGTACACTGTGGAAGATTTGCAGCGCCATTTCGGGCATTACCATGCACCGGTCGCGCAGATTCTGGCCCAAACCCGCGATGAAGATTTGATTTGGAATGACATCATCGACCTGAAACCCCTGAAAAACTTTGCATTTGGCAATATTGTGCTGATCGGAGATGCCGCCCATGCCACCACACCCAATATGGGACAGGGCGCTTGTCAGGCGATCGAAGATGCGGTGATCCTGGCCGACGAAATGGCAAAAAACAGCAATCCGGCTGTTGCTTTCCGCGCTTTCGAGCAAAGAAGGTTGAAACGCACCCACTATATCGTCAACAATTCCCGGGCATTGGGCAGGGTGGCCCAACTGAACAATCCGGTACTGGCCGCCGCCCGCAATGCACTGTTCAGAATGTTGCCGGAACGCGTCAATGAGCGGCAAATGCGGACGCTTTTTGAGGTTGATTTTTAACCGTAAGCAGGTGTGCAAATGAGCCGATACTAAATCTTCCGTAACGCATTAATTTACACCTCGCGCCGCCAGGTTTGTGGATGAGCTAAGCCGAGGAGACGTTTACTAAACTTAAAAAGTTTAGTAAACGTTGCCAAACCGAATGCATAAAACCTCGCGGCGCGAAGTATAAATTGCTTTTTGCCTTTGCCCTTTTACTTAAATTCCATTGCCTTATTAGTAACTAAACCAACTTTCTCATTATGAAACGATTTTTCAAAATCCTCTTGTACACACTGGGCTTTATCGTCCTGTTGGTGGGTGCTTTTGTTTTGTACATCCAGATCAAAGGTATCCCCAAGTACCCCGTTGAAATGACCGACGCCATTAAAAACCTGAAAGTGACGGTTGATTCCGCTCATATTGCGGAAGGCAAACGGATTTCCTCCATGCTTTGCCGCGAATGCCACTATTCGACCGAAACCCAAAAACTCACCGGCTCTTTCCGCGCGGATATTCCCAAGGAATTCGGCGATACCTATTCGCTGAATATTACCCAGGACAAAACGCATGGCATCGGCAACTGGACCGACGGCGAACTCTACTATTTCCTGCGAACGGGTATCCGCCCGCAGACAGGCGCGTACGTGCCGCCTTTCATGCCCAAATTCCCGCGGATGTCGGAAGATGATATACATTCGGTCATTGCCTGGTTGCGTTCGCCCGACCCCGAATTGGCGGCTGATTCGCATGAATTTCCCGCCAACAAACCCAATTTCCTCATCAAACTTTTGTGCAACATAGCCTTCAAGCCATTGCCCTTGCCCAGCCGGCCGATTATGGAACCGGATACGACTGATAAGGTAGCGCTGGGTAAATATGTGGCCGACGGTATGATCGGTTGTTTTGCCTGCCACAGCGCCGATTTGAAAACGCTGAACGACCTGGAACCCGAAAAAACGCCTGGTTTTTACGGCGGTGGCACGGTTATGCTCGATCTGGATGGCAAAACGGGCGTCACTACTGCCAACATCACCATGGACAAGGAAACGGGGATCGGCAACTGGACGGAACAACAATTTGTGGAAGCCGTGCGGTATAGCAAAAAGCCCACAGGGGGTCTGCTGCATTACCCGATGTTGCCCCATGCCGGACTCAGCGAAACGGAAATTAAAGCCGTTTATGCCTACCTGCAAACGGTGCCGGTGATTCAGAATAAGGTGGAACGATATCAAGGCAAATAAAGGAATGAGGGATGAGGAATGAGGGATGACCGAGCGTGATGTTAGGTGGACTTACATTTTTCGAGCGGATGTACATCATCCCTCATCCCTCATTCCTCATCCCTATCTGGAACAATGTCGTTTATATTCAATCTTGCATTTTTAAACGCCTGCACCTTTGCAGCACCAAATTTGAAAACATGAAAATCAGTACAGCACATTTTGCCGTACCGGCTGACTTGCAACCATACCTCGATTCTTTTTTGGTTTTGGAAAGCGACGGCTCACCGGATCAAATATCTGATCTTCAATATTGCCTGGCAACAGGTTCGGCAGAAATGATCATACATGTAACGCCTCCTTTTATCCATACCGGCTATATCAACGGTAACGCGGTAGAATTCCCCGAGGCTTTTCTGGGAGGCATTCATATAGAACCTATTCTGTTTAAAATGGCAGGCAGTACAGGTCTGTTTGGAATAAGTTGCAAACCCGAAGCCATTTATTCCTTGTTCAAAAAACCTATTGGAGAACTGGTGGATAGTTTTGCAGAGATGCACAGTTTCTTCGGAAAAGGCATCGGAGACCTGGTGGAAAAATACAGGCAGCACCCTCCAATGAACATCGTGTACAAATAGCAGTCGCTTTTTTCCGCCAACAGGTCGCTATGCAAAAGCAACAGGATCGTTTTTACTTTTTGGAAGCCATGCAGTATATCCGCAAGGAAACCGGGCAGCAATCGGTCGACGATGTTAGCGGCCAGGTGTTCGTAGGGAAACGCCAGTTGCAACGTACGTTCCAGGATAACATCGGGATCAGCCCCAAAACCTACGGACGGATTGTACGCTTCAAAAGCGCCTATGATTTTGTTCAAAATAATCCCAAAGTCAGCTGGACGGAAATAAGCCACCATTTTGGATATGCCGACCAATCGCATTTTATCCGCGATTTTAAAACGTTTACAGGCAAAAAACCTTCTTCGTTCAAATCGGGATTTATGCCTCAAACCTACACCCCACTCGCTTTGACCGCATAAAAAAACACCCAAAGAAACCACCCCGGAAAACACAACATTTTCCAACATCACATCACTGACAATCAAGCAATTGGAGGAATTGACATTCCGACCAACGCAACCATTCATCACAACAACTAAATTCAATTAAGCAATGAAAACCGTATTTTCAAAAACAAACCTCCCAGCATTCCTGCTTCTCCTGATCCTGTTGCCTGCTTTCACCAGCTGCGAAAAAGACAAAAAACCTAGCCTGCGTGGTGACATCGTCGGCGAATGGGAACTCAAATCATTCACGGTCGATGGCGTCGAACTCAAAGGCAGCATCGTTCTGGCCTCCGAAATGGAATTTGAAGCCTATTCCGGTTCCAACGGCGACTTTAAATGGAGCATCAATTACATCGACGGCAGCAGCGAAATCGTCAGCGGCGACTACACCCTGGATGAAGAAGACGCCGAAGTAGAACTCGAAAACAATACCGGCGAGCGCCTCAAATTCGACGTGGAAATCAACGGCGACGACCTCGAACTTTCCGGTACCCTTGAAGGCGAACGTTACGAACTGAAAGCGGAAAGAGACTGATTTTTTGTTGAGGGTTGAGAATGTTGAGGGCCATGAGTTACCACTCTCAACCCTCAACAATCTCAACATTCTCAACACTCAACAATCTCAACCCCTCAACAACCTCCACCACCTCAACCATCCATTTCCACCATGAAAACATTAGAATTATTGCTGCAAATTGTCACGATCGCCGTCATCATCGCCGGCTTTCGGACTGCGATACACGGTTTTAAGTTGTACCGCCAGGTAAAGTAGTTATTCGTTATCGGTTATTAGTTATCAGTGTGGTAACTCTTGGCTTAGATAAATAGTATAGCCAAGATTTACCACACTGATAACTGATAACGGATAACAACACAATGAAGGGAAAGAAACAAACCCTTATCCACCCATTCCAGCCTGAAAAACCCTGATAACAGATAACTGATAACTAGTAACAATGAAACACCTGATTTTCAATCAATTCATCATAGCGTGGTTGCTGCTGGCAATCATCCCCGCCGCCGCACAACCGCTGAGTGCAACGGATGCCGTTGCCCTGATCAACGAACTGCCCGCACCACCTGCAACGCTTGCGGAAGCCTTTCAACAAGCCTATCCGAACAACGCCGCCCGCCCCGATGCCAAACCGCATTACATGCCCTGGTTTGACAAGATCGAAAAAGCCGGTCTGGAGAACCAACAACTCCAGATGCAGTTTTACCAGAAAAACCCGATGGGGGTGCGCCCTGTTGCACAACCGGTTTCCCGGGTGACGCCGCAGCAGCAAAGCTCCATGAATGCCGCCACTTCTGAACTGGCGCAAAAAATGTTGACAGATCCGGCCTTCGCTCAAAAATTTTCAAAGATGAGCGAACAGGAACAACACGCCTATATCGCAGGATTGCTGGCAGAAAAAGGCCTGAAACCGGTCAACGGAACACCCAATGTCAATACCGCGCCTATACCCGGAACGGATGTGGAATGGGCCACACTCTGCTCGGAATACATGCAGACAGCCACCGACGTCAGCCGCTGGGAAAAACAAACGGCCCTGCAACAGCAATATGAAAACAAACACCAGGAAGTGCGCGACTGGGCGGAAGCCGCCATCAAAAAGTTGCCGATGTATTCTTTTGGCGAGTACGGCCACGACCACGACCCGGAACAGGTGAAAGCCGTTCAGAAAGAAGCGCTTTCCAGACACCGCGACATAGCCGCCGCCATGTGGCTCGAACTCCGGCTGATGTTGCAGGCATTTCGCCAGGAGGCAACTCAACGCGTCACGCCACTGAATGATGCGCTGAAACAGGTCGGCTTTGGCGCCCGCTATGATTTTGGCATCCATTACACCACTGTTTTAAGCGCACAATCCATGATGATCCAGGAAGCCCATGCGCTGTTGAGCAATGAAATTAGTATGATCCAGGAAGTTGCGCGCTGGGAGTATGAGTGGCGGAATTTTAAGTAATGTAAAACAAAAATCCCGGATTTTTCGCAGAAGAAAAATCCGGGATAACTCATGTTATGCTCTTTGCTTGATTATCAACACAGATAACCAATAACTAATAATGCGAATCATGGGTTAAAAAGACTGCGGAGCAGTCAAAACTTGTCGGAAAACGCCCAGTTTTAACCCATGATTCGCATTAATAACGGATAACTAACTCAGAACTTAAATCCCAGCGTCATCAGCACGTCGCTCGACACAATATCAGTAGTTGCGACCGGCGCGCCTGCGTAAGGCGCTACCGAACCTATGCCCGTACCGCGGCGGTAACCGAGATCGAGGTAGAAGGAGGTGCTGCGTACGCCTGCTCCCATGGAGAATGCCGTATTGAATCCATCTTTGCCATTTTCCGGCTTGCCATTCAGGTTGACGCCTGCGCGCAACCTGAACTTATCGAGCACTAATTCGCCGCCCAGTCGAACATTCATCGCCTGCTGATAAGCCTGTTGTATGTCGCGGTTCAGTTCGCGTTCGATGCGCTCGTTTTCCGTGCTGGGCACCTGTGCATTCAGGTTATAACGGTTTGCGCCGTAATCTACCCATTCCACATCGGCGCTGAGGAAGCCGTATTTTTTCACGATCACCCCTACGCTGCCAATGGCCCGCCAAGGCGTGCGCAACCGGTAGTCGGTGGTGCCTTCGGGAGAGTTTTCGACCGGGCTGCTGTAAAGGCCGTTGCCGTCTTCGTAGGTATAGGCAAAGGTATTGCTGTACGTATCGGTGAGCCGTATCGCAGTCGGGGTGTGGAATGCGCCGCCGATACGCAGGGCTTGTGAAATTTTATAAGTAACGCCGAGTTTCAGGTTGACGCCGATACCTTCCGTGCGCAGGTATTCCGTGTACGTCAGGTTGTCAAAATACTGTGCATTGCCATCCAGGCCGCCGCCGGGGTCACTTTCATTATATTCTCCTTCGATGCGATAATTGATAAAAGGCACGCCGACCGTAGCGCCCACCATCAGTTTTTCATCGTAATTCCCGGCAAAAGACAGGATCATTTCATTCATTCGGCCATAGGTAGTAAGCGTCTGCGAACGATCGAGGAGCGCATTGGGCGTAGCGGAAAAGTCGTAATCCAACACGCCGTTCTGCTCATAAATCGCATTCGTATTCCAGGCTAATCCCGAGCCGAAAGGATATAGGTCAGCCTCGTTGCCGCCACTGTTAAATACAGCCTGTGCATCCGCGAAAAAGCCGTTCATAATGGAGCCTTCTGCCTGACCCTCGTAAAAAATGGACTGGTGGTAGTTGTTCTGCCGGTTCAGGCCGATCGCCACGTTGAACGTTTTCCAGGGGCTGTTATTCGGCGTTGTGTTGAATACCATGCCGAAATTGTCAAAACCGAAAGCGCTTTTATCGTCTTCAAAACCAACATTGTTACCGCCCGCCAGGGTTGTTTCAGAACGGGAAAACCGGAGGGAAGGCGTGACGACCAGCTCGTTGGTGCGAAACATGGCTAAGCCGGCAGGGTTCTGGCTGATAGCGCCAAACTCGGCGCCCAATGCGCCAAAAGCGCCGCCTGCGCCGAGATAACGGGCAGAGCCGCCCGGCTGCAGATAAGAGTATCGCAGGACGTCGGACACCGTCTGGCTATAAGCGGAGGCCGATAAAAACAGGATCAATACGGGCAAAAAATATCGTTTCATCTGTAAGTTATATTGAACAAGAAAAAAAGAGGTGTAGCAAAGGGCAAAAAACAAAAGGCAAAAAGCAAAGGGCAAAAGGCAATGTTAGTCAATGGGTTACAGAAGATTTTGTGTTTGCCTTTTGTCCTTTGCCTTTTGCTTTTTGGCAATTGGGCATAAAAAATGGGTGGAAAAGGCGACAAGACCACTCCCCACCCATCTTTTAACGAGTGCGTTTATATATTCCAGTTTGTTCGCCGTTTAGTTGCGACCCCGGCTGCCGCCACCGCTGCTGCCGCCGGAACTCCGGCTGCCGCCGCTGCTACTGCCACTGTTGCCAGAGGAAGAGGGACTGCTGGAACGGCTGCTGCCGCTATCAAATGTGCGCGGGCTGCTGCCACTATCATTGCGACTCGGGCGGCTTTCCTGCGTTCTGGCAGGCGTATCGTTGCTGCGTGAACGTTCTTCCGTTCTGGATGGACGATCATAGGTGCGCGGACGCTCTTCGGTACGCGAAGGACGGGTTTCAGGCTCGCTGCGACGCGTAGGCGTTTCAGTGCGGGAAGGCCTTGTCTCTGCCTCATTGCGACGTGCGGGTGTTTCCGTTCTGGTTGGGCGGGTTGTTTCCGCTTCGCTACGGCGCGGCGCAGTCTCGCGGGTAGGCCGTGTGCTTTCCGGTTGATCCATATTACGGCCATCCCTGGTCGTTGGAGCGTTTGTTTTGTCATCAGCCCGGCGGCCATAGTCTTCCGAAGCCCGGGTGCGGTCTGTCGGAGGAGCAGTTGGTCTGGTCGGCTCCATATTTTTGGGTGCACCGCGGGTGCCCCGGTTTTCCAATACAGGTCCATCTGTTTTTGCAGCCAGGCGGCCCAGCGCACCATTGCTTTCTGCGATACGGGCATAGCCGGTATTCACTGTTGAACCGTGGCGACGGACGCCGGTGTACGTTTTGGGCTGGTATCCGCTGGAATTACCGGTATTACTGTAGTAATAATTGTTATTTGCCCAGTTGTTATTGCCGTAGTACGGGTTAAAACCGTTCATCGTCCAGTATGGATCGTAATAATAATTGTTCATAGCCCATGGGTTATTCCAGGCATTGAAACCGCTGTAGCAGCTGTTCCAGCCCCAGGAACTCCAAACCGGGCCGACACCCCAGGAGTACCAGCTGTTCCAGCGCTGTGCCCTGCGCCATTGCCTCCAGGTCCAGTAGTCATTGTACCCGTAGGTATAAATGCTGTTACCCGGCATAAAGAAAGGATCGTAGTAGTACAGGTCCACAAAGAAGGGATCGTAATAATCGATCACCCTTGCAGGGCGGTGAAAACGTCGGATACGCGAAGAATACTGATACGCATAATCGTCGTCTTCATTGTAATATTCATCATCATTGTCATAGCGACGCGTGATGTTACTTGGTTCCCGGTACTCAGAATCGTCGCTGTTGTTGTTTGTTCTAACAGTTGGTGCAGGCGCGTCTGTGGCCGGGTCATAGTACAGATCATCCTGTGCAATTGCAGGAGCATACAGCCCAAAAGTGCAAAAGGCGAGGAAAATCCAAAACAGAGACTTATTTTTTTCTTTCATGGTGTAGAATGTTTTTTTGCGAGTGTTCCGGTACGCAAGTTTACAGGGTCAAAAATATTACCTTTGCGCACTTTTTTTGGTTAATGTGGCTTTAAATGCTGAATGAGTTGTGGTTAAAGTTGGCTTAATACGACAATTTTCATGGACACTTTTGTTAAAATTATAAAGCGTTCTCGAATTTTGGGCGTTTATGCAAACTTTTTTCATTCAAAACTTTCATTATTCATTAGATCAATGAAACCTTCATAAGTAACATTCAGTTGAAACATTAACCGGTATTTAACCAAACCTATCCGTAAAATTGTCAGGAATAGCCTTTTCATCGCGCTTGTTCCAAACGATGCTCAAAACTACAAATAAATAATGGCAAAAGAAATTACACCCCGTTCGGAAGATTATTCGCAGTGGTACCTCGATATTGTGCAGAAAGCACGCCTGGCCGACAACTCGCCTGTACGCGGCTGTATGGTTATCAAGCCGCATGGTTTCGGTATTTGGGAGCGTATGCGCGATGCACTGGATGCTATGTTCAAAGAAACCGGCCACGTCAATGCCTATTTCCCTTTGTTTATTCCCAAAAGTTTTTTGAGCAAAGAAGCCGCACACGTGGAAGGTTTTGCCAAAGAATGCGCCGTCGTGACACATTACCGACTCAAAAACGACCCGAATGGCGGCGGTATCATCGTAGACCCGGATGCTAAACTGGAAGAAGAACTGATCGTACGCCCCACTTCCGAAACCATTATCTGGAATACGTACCGCGACTGGATTCAAAGCTACCGCGACCTGCCGATCCTCATCAACCAGTGGGCCAATGTGGTGCGTTGGGAAATGCGTACGCGCCCGTTTCTGCGCACCACGGAATTTCTGTGGCAGGAAGGCCATACGGCGCATGCTTCCGCCGAAGAAGCCATTGCCGAAACCGAGCAGATGCTCGATGTATACGCGCAGTTTGCAGAAGAGTGGATGGCCATGCCTGTGATTAAAGGTCTGAAAACGGCCAACGAACGTTTTGCGGGCGCCGTGGAAACCTACTGTATCGAGGCGCTCATGCAGGATGGCAAAGCGCTTCAGGCAGGCACCTCCCACTTCCTGGGACAAAACTTCGCCAAAGCATTTGATGTGCAGTTTCTGAACAAGGAAAACCAGCAGGAATTCGTGTGGGCCACCTCCTGGGGCGCCTCTACGCGCCTGATCGGCGGTCTTATTATGACGCACTCCGACGACGACGGCCTGATACTTCCGCCCAAACTGGCGCAGGTGCAGGTGGTGATCATTCCAATTCCGAAACCATCGCCCGAACTGACCGAAGCCGCCGATAAAATTGCTGCCGAACTGCGCGCCAAAGGCGTCCGGGTGAAAATTGACAACGACGACCAGAACCGCCCCGGATTCAAATTTGCAGAATACGAAATGATCGGTATTCCGGTTCGCCTCGGGCTTGGCATGCGCGACCTCGCCGCCGGCCAGGTGGAAGTGGCCCGCCGCGATACCAAGGAAAAAACCAATGTGCCGCTCGATACCATCGCCGTTACGTATCAGACCTGCTCGATGAAATCCAGCAAAACCTGTTCAACCGCGCCAAAACGTACCGCGACGAACATATTACGAAGGTGGATACCTGGGACGAATTGACGGATGTGCTGGAAAACAAAGGCGGTTTTGCTTTTGCTCATTGGGATGGCACAACGGAAACAGAACTGGAAATCAAGGAAAAAACAAAAGCCACCATTCGCTGTATTCCGCTCGATTCGCCGGAAGAAAACGGCGCATGCATCCTGACAGGGAAGCCGAGCCGACGGAGGGTGCTGTTCGCGAAAGCGTACTGAAAAACAGAAGTGAGAAGTGAGAAGTAAGTGAGATGCGTAGAGTGTACCGCTCCGAATCAACATTGTTTAATCGGAGCGGTACACTCTACGCATCTCACCTCTCACCTCTCACTTCTCACTTCTATCTTTCCTCCATTCCCAAATCTCCCCGTCTTCAATATCTACTTTGGCACAGACAAACTGAAAACCCAGTTTGCGCAGCACATGTACGGAAGCATTTTCTTCGGCCAAGGTTTGGGCGATGACTTTCTTCACACCGGACTGGGCAAAAGCGAATTGGCTCAATGCACGCGCCGCTTCGGTGGCTAATCCGCGGTTTTGGTAGGCATCGGCAATTTCATAACCGATTTCCACTTCGCCGTCGATGGAAGGGGCGCCTTTGTAGCCGCAGGTACCGATGAGCCGGACATCCTGTTTGTGGACGATCAGGTAGGTCCACCACATGCCCTCTTCGGGGTTTTCGGAGAGGTAATCGTGCATCCAGGCAAACACTTCGGGGAAGTGGTACCAGTTGTCCGCAAAATCAACGCCCCCCAGGAGGCGGGAGAGTTCCGGCCAGTCTTCCCGGACGATAGCGTCCAGCATCGGGACCTGGGCCAGGACGAGAAAAAGTCGATCTGTTTCAAACATTCGGGCGAAAGTAGAAAAAAAAATTTGTGTACTCCGCCAAAGTTTCGACTTTAGCGGCTGCTAAGCCGGCGGTATTGTGAACGACCCGGTAGCAATTAACCAGTTTTGCAATCCATTCTATTGTATGAACAACGCTGATTGTGGTTTTCCGCAGTCGGCGTTTTTTTTGGTGGCACGGAGTTGTGTCAAAAGGGGCGAAGTGGAATAAGACGCCAAATTATACTTGATTTTTTCGGTTCGAAACTTCCCGAAAGTTTAAAACTTTCGGGAAGTTGGAGGTAACGCGAAATTAAATTTTACAATAGAACCTTGGCTTTAATAGAATACGACTTTTGACACAACCTCTTGTCCAGACGGCCAGAAGACCGTGCTACCCTTGCCCTTCACGTGCGCACTCCTCTTTTTTCTCTAAATTTTTTTTATCTGCGAAACCTTTCGGCCTACCTTATCAGTTTCAGGAAAAGAACAACTCCTTTTTATGCTGCTGAACTTATACAACAACTGGCTCAATTCGTACAGGGGAATACCTCCCACGATCTGGTTCCTGGCATTGGTCACCCTGATCAATCGCTGTGGCGCCATGGTGATTTCATTTATTACGTTGTACCTCACCCAGCAATTACATTTCAGTATTGCGCAGGCGGGTTATATCATGGGCTTTTTTGGCGCCGGCGCCATGGCGGGCGCTTACATCGGCGGTCGGCTGACAGACAAGGCCGGTTTTCGCCCTGTCATGTTCTGGAGCCTGATTCTCAATGGACTGATCCTGATTCTCCTGCTGCAAGTGCGTGGGTTTTGGCCCATGTGCGCCGCCGTTTTTGCCATGAGTGTCGCTTCCGAAATATTCAGGCCGGCCAACTCCGTAGCCATCAGCCAGAACACTACCCCGGAAAACCGTACCCGCTCCATCTCGCTCTACCGGATGTCTGCCAATATGGGCTGGACCGTTGCACCTGCATTAGGTGGTTTGCTGGCTACCCTTGGCTGGGGCTGGTTGTTCTGGGTAGACGGCCTCACCTGCGTGGGCGCTGCGCTGATGCTGCACAGGTTGCCCGCATTGAAAAAACCTGTGCCGGAAAAAAAGGAGGAAAACGCAGCAGATCAAGTGCGCCAACCTGCGCGGGTCTCGCCGTTTCGCGACAGGTCATTCATGTGGTTTATCATATTGACCATGTTGAATGCCGTTGTTTTTATGCAAATTATGTGGACCGTTCCCGTCTTTTTTAAGGAAGGGTACCACTGGACGGAAGCGCAGATCGGATTGATGATGGCGCTCAACGGTTTGTTCGTTTTTGTGGTGGAGATGCCGCTTATTTACCGGATTGAAGGCCGTAGGTCGCCGATTGTGTACATCCGCCTGGGTCTGGTCATGTACGTATTGGCCCATTTGTCGTTTATTGCTCCGGGGGCGGCTGTGGCGGCTGCAATTGCCTACATGATTTTTATTTCTTTAGGTGAAATATTCGTGATGCCGTTCAGCAGCAATTATGTGATGGGGCGCTCGCCGGAAGGCCAGTTGGGGCAATACATGGGTATTTATACGATGGCTTATTCCTGCTCGAACATCCTGGCGCCCTTGCTCGGAACCCAGATCATAGCAGCCTGGGGTTATACGGCATTGTGGTCGCTGGCAGCGGCATTGGCAGCGCTTGTCTGGGCCGGATTCTGGTTGCTGGAGCGGCGCGGTCATTACGCCTGATCTCAAATGCAATCTTAAGTAAAAAGGCAAAATGGCAAAGGGCAATGTAACCCATTGATTTACATTGCTTTTTGCCTCTTGCCATTTTGCACTTTTACTTAAATATTCGTTTTTACTGCCTGCCCTCGACCATTTTTTCCTACCTTCGCGCACCTTTTTTGATTTTGAAAAAGTTCTATGAGCGAATTGTTGAAGTCTCTTAATCAAATCTTACACACAGCGAAAGAATGGGTCTCCGTCAAAACGGCGCCTGTCCGTGCGGCCTGGCAGCAAATAACTGCTCCTGTTGCCGCATTTTTTGCACCGGTTACCAGACCCTGGCGCCAGTTCACCGCACCTGTACGACAGCGTTGGGCATCTTTTCGGCAACACAACCCGAAATCAGGATTTGTACTGGGCTGGCTGGGCACGTTTATGCTCTGGGGATTTAACCTGCTTTTGATTCTGGTGCTCGGCGTATGGCTCGGCGTTTTCGGTCGCCTGCCAACCCAGGCCGAGTTAAAAAGTGTAGAAACCGCCAATTCTACCGAAATTTATACGATCGACAGCGTACTCATCGGCAAGTATTTCATTGAAAACCGCACCGCCGTTTCGCTCGATCTGGTTTCGCCTTATATTATCAATGCGCTGATCGCAACGGAAGACCGGCGTTTCCTCGAACACAGCGGCATCGACTTTATGAGTTGGTTGCGCGTGGTAAAAGGTATGGCTACCGGTGCGGAAAATTTGGGCGGCGGATCCACTTTGAGTCAGCAATTAGCCAAAAACCTGTACCCGAGACGCAATTATCATATTCCGGGCATTAGTCTGATTATCAATAAAATAAAGGAGAATTTCACCTCAATTCGCCTGGAAAAAGTATATGATAAACAGGAATTGCTGCACTTGTATCTGAATACGGTGCCTTTCGGCGGCGATGCTTTTGGTATCAGCGTGGCATCCCGCCAGTATTTCAATAAAAAACCGAAAGACCTTACAGTCGACCAGGCCGCCACGTTGGTCGGAATGCTGAAGGCAACTACTTTTTACAACCCCGTTCGCAATCCGGAAAATGCCAAAAAACGCCGTAATCTTGTACTCCGGCAAATGGTCAATAACGGCGACCTCGCGCAGCAGGAATACGAAGAACTGAGTAAAAAACCGGTCGGCGCCAAACGATACAATGTAGACAGCAACAACGACGGCCTCGGCACCTACTTCCGCGAATACCTGCGCACCAGTGTGATGCCCAAATTGCTGAAAAACTATACAAGAGAGGACGGCAGCACCTATAATTTGTATACCGACGGACTGAAAATATACACCACCCTGCATTCCAAAATGCAGCAGTACGCCGAAGAGTCCGTCCAGAAACACATGCAGGACCTCCAGAAACGTTTCGATCAGCACTGGAAAAACTATAAAAAGGAAAAACCCTGGGGCGACGACAAATGGATCGACGACCAGATACGCCGGAGCGATCGCTGGGAGTCGTATATGGAAAGCGGCTTGAGCAAGGAAGAAGCCTTGCAAAACTTTGAGAAGCCGGTCAACATGACCATTTTTTCCTGGAAAAACGGCGGCGGCGTGCAGGATACCACTATGACGCCTATTGATTCGGTGCGTTACTATTTCTGCATGCTCAATTGCGGTTTTATGGCTATGGATCACCGCAATGGCTATATCCGGGCCTGGGTGGGTGGCACTAATTTCAAACAGTTTAAATTCGACCATATCCTCAGCAGACGCCAGGTCGGCTCCACCTTCAAACCGATCGTTTATGCCGCCGCTTTGCAGGACAGCATCAAACCCTGCCAGTATTTCCCCAACCAGATCAAAAAAATCGTCGATTGGGAGCCGCACAATTCCGACGAGCGATACGGCGGATGGTATTCCATGGCAGGCGCGCTCACCAAATCAGTGAATGTTGTGGCCGCGCAACTTATTGAAAAAGTGGGTATTCAAAAGACCATCGACCTGGCCGCCAAAATGGGCGTGACGTCCAAACTTCCCCGCGAATACGGCATCAGTCTCGGCGCTACGGACATTGCATTATACGATATGATAAAGGTGTACGGCACCATTGCCAACCAGGGCAAACGCCCGGAACCGGTTGCCGTGCTGAAAGTGGTTGACCGCAACGGAGAAGTGCTGTACGATTACAAAAAAGAACTGGCAGAAAACCCGGATTTAGGTCCGCATGTGCAGGCGCTGACGTCCAATCAGGCTGCCATTATGACCAAAATGCTGCAAAATGTAATAGATTACGGCACAGGTTCCCGCCTGCGCCGGGGTTTTGGTATTCAGGGTGATTTCGCCGGTAAAACCGGTACTACCCAGAATCAATCGGATGGCTGGTTTATTTGCTACAATCCGCAACTTGTTACCGGCGTATGGGTGGGCGCGCAAAGCCCGGCCGTTCGCTTCCGGTCGATGGATATGGGACAAGGATCGTCGATGGCGCTGCCCATCGTTGCCTGGTTCTGGCATAAAGTGGCCAACGACCGCAAATTGGGCAGAATGGTGCTCGAAAAATTCCCGGTACCCACCAAACCCGATGCATTCGGTAATATGGGTTGCTACCCCTGGGTGGGTATCAATCCGGATTCCTTTAATTTGCTGATGCAGGACTCTGTATTCCGCGATTCCGTTCAGGCGGCCAACAGAAAAGGCCCGGACACCAAAACGCCCGGCGGCGAAAGTGACGGAACTGAAGCGCCCTCCGAAGAGGATAAGGAGAAAGGCAAAAAAAATATCTTTCAGCGGATATTTAATCACAAGCCGGACGAGGAAGAGAAGAAGAAAAAGGGAAATTAGTTACCGGTTATCAGTTATTAGTTATCTGTTATCGGGTTTCAGGCTGGTATTGATTATGAATAGTACATTCTGCTCCTTATTGTTATCGGTTATCAGTTATCCGTTATCAGGTTCGGCATGGGGAATGAGAGAAAGCATTCTACTTCATTTCTTGCCTGAAAAACCCCAGATAACTAATAACTGATAACCGATAACTAAATATGCCACAAACAGTAGAACTCGTCCTGCTTCCGCATGAACGCGACAACGAAGCCCTGCAGTTGCAAAAAGCAGCCCGTCAAACAGGCCTTCGTCCCGATCAGGTATCCCATATTGAAATCATTAAGTCTTCCTTAGACGCCCGATCCCGTCAGGCGGTGTACCGGCTGCGGGTACAGGTCTATACCCAGGATGAAATTTTCACACCCGAACCGGCTATACTCGACGGATTCAAACCCGTCCCGGATGGGGCCAAAAGGGTAATCATCATCGGGGCCGGACCGGCAGGTTATTTTGCGGCATTGGAATTACTCGAAAAAGGTATTCAGCCCATCGTGCTCGACCGCGGCAAAGATGCGCAGGCGCGCAGGCGCGACCTTCGGGCGATCCAGCAATTCGGTACCGTTAACCCGCACTCCAATTATTGTTTTGGCGAGGGCGGCGCAGGAACCTACTCCGACGGCAAATTGTACACGCGTTCCGTCAAACGCGGCAATGTGTACAAGGCGCTGAAATTATTGGTCGAACACGGCTCCAAATCAGATATACTCACGGAAGCGCACCCGCATATCGGATCCAATAAATTGCCGGGCGTGGTACAAAACATACGCGCTACCATTGAAAAATACGGCGGAGCAGTGCATTTCGGGCAGTTTGTCACCGAATTTATCCTGCAAAAGAACCGCATACTCGGTGTGGTTACGCAGGAAGTCGGACAGGAAGAAAAAACACGCGAGTGGCTGGCCGATGCTGTGATCGTGGCGACCGGCCACTCGGCACGCGATATATACCGGTTGCTACAGCGGCGCAACATCCGCATCGAATCCAAACCTTTTGCCCTGGGGGTTCGGGTAGAACACCCGCAGGAACTAATCGACGGGATTCAGTACAAACAAAATCAGCGCGACGAACACTTGCCTGCCGCTTCTTATAGCCTGGTGTGCCAGACAGGCGGGCGCGGCGTTTTTTCATTTTGTATGTGTCCCGGCGGACTGATTGTGCCGGCTGCTACCGCTCCGGGAGAAATTGTAGTGAACGGCATGAGCATGAGCCGCCGAGATTCACCTTATGCCAATTCGGGAGTTGTTACGTCCATCGAACCGGAAGACCTGCTCCCCTGGCAACAACACGGTGTTTTTGACGGCCTGGAATTTCAATCTGAAGTGGAACAGCGCTTGTTTGCTGCCGGAGATGGCAGCCAAAAAGGCCCGGCGCTTCGTTTACCCGATTTTATTAAGGGAAAATTATCGAATCACCTGCCCGGCACCTCTTACATCCCGGGGTTTTATCCGGCGCCGCTGTATGATTTGCTGCCTTCCTTTATTTATAAACGTTTGCGCGACGGACTTGCCCAGTTTGGCAAACAAATGCGCGGATACTATACGGAAGAAGCGACGGTGGTTGCTGCGGAAAGCCGCACCAGTTCGCCGGTGCGTATTCCGCGCGATCCGCTTACCCTCATGCACCCGGAAATGGATCGGTTATTTCCCTGCGGAGAAGGCGCTGGTTATGCGGGCGGCATTATTTCGGCAGCCATGGACGGGCAGAATGTGGCGCGGGCAGTGGTGATGGTGTGTGGTGTTTAGTGTTTGGTGTTTGGGGTGCTTTGCCCTTGGCATTTGTGAAAATTTGGGATAAAACGCTGGTGTTAAACTTGAAATGTAGTGCCGAACCTGGGCATTACTTGAATGCCCGGACGAAAGTATCACCGCCAAAAGCCAAAAAAACGAAGCCGGCTAAGCGCTTTACACACGTTTACTAAACCTTCAAGGTTTAGTAAACGTAGTGCCAAAACTTAGCATTACTTTATCCCTGGACGAAAGTATTGGCGCCAAAAGCCAAAAAAACGATGCCCGCTAAGCACTTTCCGCCGTGCGCGGGTCTTACGGCCTGTAAATGAAGTGTTTGAAATGTGTGCATACCGTAGGGCCTTACGACCCCGCACATTTCAGATGAACCACCAGCGTTTTAGGTCAAATTTTCACAAATTACCAAAGGCGAAGCGCCCGAAACACCATACACTAAACACTTCTACTCCGGCGTCCAATTCCGATTCGCCTTTTTCTCCGACTGTATTTTTTTCTCTTTGATGCGCTGCTCCACTACGGAAGCAGGCACACGCACTTTTTTGCGCTTTTTGGGCACAATCAGCGCTTTTTCGATCAAAGCGAGCAGTTTTTCTTCCGCCTTTTGTTTGTTGGTAAGTTGTGAGCGGTCGGTCTGGTTGGTGACGGACAGGATACCTTCGCCGGAAATATGGTTGGCTAATTTTTCCAGTACCAAAACCTTTTCGGCATCCGTGAGCGCCGCAGAAACGGCTACTTCAAAACGGGCTTCTACCTTGGTTTCTACTTTATTGACATTTTGACCACCCTTGCCACCGGATCGGGAAGTGCGGTATTCCAGTTCGGTTTTGAGCAGTTCGATATCCATGTAGTGAGTTGTGAGTCGTGAATCGTGAGAGGCGTCCCGTTTGGCCATTTTTTGGGTCTTGGCCTGGGTTTTTCAGGCCTTGACCCTCGTTGAGTGTGTGGCATTCTGTTAGAAAAAAACAACTCAATAATTCTTTTACCTGAATGCCACTCACGATTCACGACTCACAACTCACGATTCACACCGAGAAGCTCTCTCCGCATCCGCAGGTACGCGAGGCATTCGGGTTGTTGAAGGCAAAACCGGTACCGTTCAGGCCGCCTGAAAATTCCAGCGTAGTATTGAAAAGATACAAAAAACTTTTCAGGTCGGTGACCACTTTGACGCCGTTGTCTTCAAATACCTGGTCGTTGGGTTTCGATTCGTTGTCGAAATCCAGCTTATAGGAAAGGCCGGAGCAGCCGCCGCTCACGACGCTGACCCGGACAAAAAAATCATCGGCCAATTTGCTGGAAGAGCGAATTTCCGTGATTTTTTCCTTGGCACTTTCTGCTACGAAAATCATAGACGAGTGTTTTGGTGTTTTAGTGTTTTCGTGTTTAGGAGGTGGATATATTTGGCGTTTCTACTGGGATGAACTGTCTTTTCAAAAAACAGATGCCCAAATTTACAGCCTAAAACACGAAAACACTAAAACACACTTTAAGCAGTTACAGATTCTTTGATTTCTACCTGGATGCCATTTTTCTGGCGGTAGTCTTCAATGGCTGCTTTGATAGCGTCTTCTGCCAGTACGGAGCAGTGGATTTTTACAGGCGGGAGCGCCAGTTCTTCCACAATGTCCATATTGTCAATCGTTGCCGCTTCATCGAGGCTTTTGCCTTTCAGCCATTCGGTAGCCAGAGAAGAGGACGCGATAGCAGATCCACACCCGAAGGTTTTGAATTTCGCATCGCGGATCATGCCCGTTTCTTCGTCCACTTCAATTTGAAGGCGCATCACGTCGCCGCATTCAGGTGCGCCAACCAGGCCGGTACCAACATTTTTTGCATCCTTGTTCAAAGTCCCTACGTTGCGGGGATTTTTGAAATGTTCGAGCACTTTTTCGCTATATGCCATAATGAGTAATTATCAGTTATTAGTTATTAGTTATTGGTTATCAGTGTTGATAATCAAGTATTTGCAAGAGATTTAATTCCGTATGAACAACCAGCGTATGCCTTTCCAGATATTTTTAAAACCTATGCAAAGAGGGTTCGCGATATATCTGCTAAAAGGATAGTTCGGGTCTGATGGATTCGGATATTTGAAAGGCAGGGCTTGTTTCACGTTTATTTCTTTTTTTTAAAAAGAGTATAATACATGCTTTTCAGCCCATAAAAAATCTTGTACATCAATTGCGTAAACGGATCGGGCGGACTTTGTATCGGGCTCATTTTTGTTGAGGAGTTGGGTGTTGAGATTGTTGAGTTACAACTCACTCATTTGAAAATAAGTGCTTCGTCAAAACTAGTTTAGATTAAACTGATTACAAATGCTTCATTATCAGCACTAATAACCAATAACTAATAACTAATTTGATTAATGTGCCGACCATTCAATCTTCGTCAGATCCACGCCGTCCTGGTACATTTCCCAGATCGGGCTGAGGTCGCGCATGTGGTTCACACCGTTGCGCACCAGTTCGATGGCCTGGTCAATATCTTCGTCCGTAGTGAAGCGACCGAGGGAGAAACGAATACTGGAGTGTGCCAGATCGTCGCCCAGGCCCATTCCCACCAGCACATACGAAGGTTCCAGAGAAGCCGAAGTGCAGGCTGAACCGGAAGAAACGGCGATATTCTGGTTGAACGTCATCATCAGGCCTTCGCCTTCCACGTGTTTGAAGGAAATATTCGCTACGTGCGGCATACGGCTGTCAATGTTGCCGTTGATTTTGGTTTCTTCCATTTTAGTCAGTTCCGCTTGCAGGCGGTCGCGCAATTTGCTGAGCCGTGCAGCGTCCTGATCCATTTCATTCATGGCAATTTCGGCGGCTTTGCCGAAACCGACGATGCCGGGTACGTTCAGGGTGCCGGAGCGCATGCCGCGTTCGTGGCCGCCACCGTCCATTTGGGCGGTTACTTTTACCCTCGGGTTTTTGCGGCTGACGTACAGTCCGCCTACGCCTTTGGGGCCGTACATTTTATGGGCTGTGAACGACATCAGGTGTACGCCTACTTCGCGGGGATGGGTGCGTATTTTACCAACGGCCTGCGTTGCGTCCGAATGGAACAACACGCCGTGTTTTTCGCAGATTTTTGCAATCTCCTGCATGGGTTGAATCACGCCGGTTTCATTGTTGGCCCACATCAGCGATACCAGAATGGTGGTCGGTTTGATGGCGGCTTCCAGATCGGCCAGGCTAACCAGTCCATCTTCCTGTACTTTCAGGTAGGTGATTTCGGCGCCGGCTTTTTCCAGGTGTTTGCAGGTATCGAGGATCGCTTTGTGCTCCGTTTCTGCGGTGATGATGTGGTTGCCTTTTTTGGCATACATTTCAAACACGCCTTTCAGCGCCAGGTTATTGCTTTCCGTAGCGCCTGAAGTGAAGATAATTTCCTTATCCTCTACGTTTAAAAGTTTGGCAATTTGCTCGCGGGCATAGTCGACGGCATCTTCCGCTTCCCAGCCGAACTGGTGGCTGCGACTTGCCGCATTGCCGTGTTTTTCATAAAAATAGGGCACCATCGTATCGACTACCCGCGGGTCGCAGGGAGTCGTTGAGTTGTTGTCTAAGTATATCAGTCGACGCTTTTCCATGTTCTTATTTAGATTGAATCAAACGCAAAGATAAACAGGCTTATTAGAAAAAAGTTTGTAATTTTTTGTGTTTTAGAAAGTTTTATATCCCGGATTTTGCTTCGTTTTGAAAATAAAGTTCAGGTGCTACTTTTCTTCCCGGCTGATCTTACTTTTGTAGCCACGAAAAAGGTTGATGAAGGTTGATGAAGGTTGATAAGGGTTGATGAGGGTTGATATACATCCGCTCGAAAATGAAGCGATTTTACTTTTTTCGAGCGGATGTATATCAACCCTCATCAACCCTTATCAACCTTCATCAACCCTCTGTAATACACCCACCCGAACATGATGCCCGATTTTTCCGAATTCCCGACCGTCAGCAAAGAAGCATGGCTGAACCAGATCAGCAAGGACTTGAAAGACAAGACTTTGGATGATCTTTCCTGGAAATTGGCCGAAGGGTTGAGGGTTGATCCCTTTGCCCACGCCGATGATTTTTCTGTGCCCCCGGCGCCACTGATGACTGCTGTAAAGCCCTGGGAAATATGCGAAAATATCCCCGGGAGCGATCCGGCAACTGCCAACCGGACGGCGCTGGATGCGCTGGAAGGTGGTGCACAAGGGCTTTGTTTCCGGCTGAACGGCAGCGTAGATGCAGATGCAGTCGCTCAAATGCTGGAAGGTATTTACCTTGATTTCATCGGACTGCATTTTGAAGGCGCAGGGGTGGAGGCCAATCCGGGGATTATTTTTTCGCATCTGTCGCAGTTAGCGGGTAGCAAAGGCCTCAAAACCGGGCAATTGCGCGGGTCGCTGGCTTACGATCCGGCACTGCACAACAAAATCGTTGACTGGCGCTATCTCGCTGATTTACTTCAGTTTACAGCGGAAAGTTTCCCGCATTTTCCCATCATTTCGGTAAGTTCCGATGCTGATTCAAGTCCTGTAACGGATATTATTTCGCTGCTGCGTCAGGGGAATTTATATTTGGAAAAATTGTCCGAACGCGGTGTTTCGCCGGGACTTGCCGCAGCACACATGCATTTCAGCATCTCTATTGGCAAAAGTTATTTCTACGAAATCGCCAAAATGCGGGCTTTCAAATTGTTGTGGCTACACGTATTAAAAGCCTGGAATGCACCGCTTGTGCTCCCGGTAGCGGCCGTGCATTTCCGCGAGGAAGTATATACTGACAACCTTTACACCAATATGATTCGCGCTACCACGATGGCCATGTCGGCTGTGCTCGGCGGCGCCGACCGGCTGACCGTGTTGCCCTATGATGCCGGACGTGAAGCAAATGCTACTTATCCGCCCGCTTTTGGCCGCCGTATCGCCCGCAATGTGCAGCATTTGCTCCAATTAGAAAGCGGTTTCGGCGATATGTCCGACCCCGCTGCGGGCAGTTACTATATTGAAAAACTGACGCAGCAGCTGGCGGCCAATGCCTGGAGTAAATTTAGGGATGAGGGATGAGGAATGAGGGATGCCGAGCGTGATGTCGGATGTCCGACATCACGCTCGGTCATTCCTCATACCTCATTCCTCATCCCTGCTGAGTCCCTCATTCCTCTATTCCTTCAAAAACCCGATCAGTCCCCTAAAATATTGTTCCTGATCGTCCCACATACTCATGTGGCTGCCGTTGGGGCAGAGCAGGAAACGGCCTTTGGGAAACTGAGTCGCCATCCATTTCATGTGTTCCGGGTCCATCGTATCGTGGGTGCCGCCGATGGTGAGCGTGGGTACTTTAATCTTCGGCAGATCGGCTTTTCGATCCCATTTTTCCAGTTTCCCGGAAATACCGAACTCGCTGGGGCCTTGCATAGTCACGTAAATAGTTGGGTTGATATGATCCAGACCGCGCTGCATCGGGTCGGGCCAGGCATCCAGGGGCAACCTGCAAATGTGTTTGTTGTAAAAATGCGGCAGCAGCAGTTCCATGTATTTCGGATTGGCAAAATCGCCTTTGGCTTCCAGCATCTGGAGTGTGTCGAGTACGGCCGGGGGCAATTGTTTGGCCAGTACTTCATTGGCATAGCGGTCGTAATCCGGGCAACTCGACATCATATTGGAAATAATCAGTCCTTTCAGGTGTTGCTGGTACTTCAGGGCGTATTCCGTGGCTAAAATACCGCCCCAGGAATGTCCGAGCAAGTAAAAATTGTCCTGATTCAGCCCCAGTGCCTGCCGTACCTGCTCCACTTCTTCCACAAAACGCGGCAGGTTCCAGAGGCTGGTATCGCTCGGTTGATCGGAATATAAAGAGCCTAATTGATCGTAATAATAAAACTCGATACCCTCTTGCGGCAGGAAACTCTCCATACATTCAAAATACTCGTGGGTACAGGCCGGACCGCCGTGCAGCAGCAGCACCTTGATCTTGGGATTGTTTCCGATGCGCTTGGTCCAGACCTTGTATTTGCCGCCTTCAACAGGTATCAGCCGGACGCCGCCTGATTTTACCCCTGTTTCGGTGCTTTGGAGGTAGTTGGTAGTCGAGTCGGGTGTGGATGTGTTTTGCCGGCAGGCCGGCAGGCTGCATAAAAGCAGGGCCGGGAGCAACCATTGTATGTTTTTCATGTGTCGTTTTTATTGAAATTTTTCTTCATAAACAGATTTGGATTTGAATCACTGATAACAACTAACTCAAATTCACCATGCAAGTATGCTGATTTTTATAATTTTCAGGGCATTAAAAAATATATCAAATTTTTCACAGCATCCTTGGTTATTAGCAAAGTACGAGCTTACCTTTGCGGGCATTTTCAGAATCAGATATAACATTTAGCATACAATACGATGGAAATCATTGCTATTCAGGGACACCAGAAAGACGCTTCCGGTAAAGAAGCAACCAGAAAAATTCGCGACAAGGGCCACGCCCCTGCCGTAATTTACAAAAGCGGCGGTGGTGACGCGGTATCATTCAGTGTAGAAGCAACGGCCCTGCGCGCGTTGGTATACACGCCTAAATTCAGACTTGCTGAAATAAACCTGAACGGCTCCACGCACAAAGCCATTGTAAAGGATATACAGTTCCACCCGGTGACGGACGAAGTGGTACACATCGACTTCCTCGAACTGGTTCCGGGCGTTAAGTTTAAAGCCACCGTTCCGTTGCGTTTTGTCGGCACTGCGCCAGGCGTGAAAGAAGGCGGTAAATTTATCCCAAGCCTTCGTTCGGTGAACATTCTCACCACTCCTGAAAAGGTAGTGGACGAAATGTCTGTCGATATTTCCAAAATGGAACTGGGCGCTACCCTGCGGGTACGCGACATTCTGGTAGCGGAAGGTGTGGAAGTAACCAACAATGTTGCCATTCCGGTTGCGTCTATCGAGATACCACGTGCATTGAAAGCAGGCAAATAAAACAGCAATTTCCTGCAATGATATAATATCGCCCGGCGGCGGTGTGTTTTAAAACACACCGCCGCTTTTTTTATTTACGGCTATTTTTACACTTTTGCGAAATGACTTGTTTACACTTATAACGTCTGATCTATACCCGACGAAACGTTTAACTCTCTCAACCGCTTAACTTTTACAATATGAAAAAGAAAATCCTGCTGAGTCTTACTGCGCTATTTCTGCTGATGGCGTGTAGCAAAACCGTTTTCACCGGCCGCAAAACACTCAACCTGATCCCCATCGCAACACTCAATCAAATGAGTTTCACGGAATACCGCAGTTTTTTATCCCAAAACAAAGCCGTTTCTTCCGGCAAAGACGTAGAATTAGTGCGCCGCGTCGGCAACGACCTGAAAGCCGCCGTGGATGTGTATTACCGCTCCAAAAAGCTGGAAAAAGACCTGAAAGACTTCGCCTGGGAGTTCAATGTAGTGGACGACCCGACCGTAAACGCCTTTTGTATGCCGGGTGGCAAAGTCGTCGTTTATACCGGTATCCTGAAAGTAACCCAGAATGAAGACGCGTTGGCCGTAGTGATGGGCCATGAAATTGCGCACGCACTTGCCAACCACGGCAATGAACGGATGAGCCAGGGTCTGGTGGCACAATTGGGCCTCACCTCGCTGGATCTGGCACTCTCGCAGAAGCCGGCACAAACCCGCAATTTGTTATTGTCTGCCGCCGGCGCCGGCGCACAGTTGGGAGTCATGTTGCCGTTTAGCCGCAAACACGAATCGGAGGCCGACGAAATCGGGCTTTACCTGATGTGTATGGCGGGTTACAATCCCAGCGAAGCCGCTCCATTCTGGCAACGCATGAGCAGCAGTGGCGGAGGTAGTCGCCCGCCGGAATTCCTGAGCACACACCCCGATCCGGCAAAAAGAAGCCAGACGCTGCGCGAACTGGTACCGAAAGCCCAGGCTTATGCACGGCGGTATCCGGTGCCTGCGAGTTCGAAGAGAAATTAAAGTGCGAAGTCATCAGTGCGAAGTGCGAAGTCCGTCGTGTGGTTCGAGGTCTGCAAAAGTGATAAGTCAAGCCAAAGGCGAAGCGCCCGAAACACGATTCATGCTTTGAAACACCAGGAATGGAACGGCGCACTCTACGGACTTCGCACTGACACTATACACCAAACACCAACTCGCACTATTTTGTCCAAACCAAGCAATTCTCGAAAAATTACACCGTTTCATCCCTGCTTTTCGTTTTAAAACGGGAACTTCACAACATGAAACCAATCCTGACCGCAGTATTTTCTCTTTTCTGGGCCTGGGCATGTGCGCAAGACCCTATATTTTCCCAGTTTTATGCCATGCCGCTACAAATTAATCCCGGATTTGCCGGGAGTTCTTTTGCACCCCGCATCGGGATGGCATACCGCAATCAGTGGACGGGATTCAACAGCGCATATCGCACGTATGCAGTCTCTTACGAACAAAAACTGGACCGGCTCAACAGCGGCATCGGCTTTAATATCGAAGGCGATAATGCAGGCGCAGGTATCCTGAAAAGCACCCGTTTATCCGCAGTGTATGCTTATCAGTTAAATTTGAGCGACCAGCTGGCTATCAAACTCGGCGTGGAGGCAGGCGCCTGGCAAACCAACCTGGACTGGGAAAAACTCACCTTTCCCGACCAGATTGATCCGATCGGCGGAATTGGCAATAATACCGGAGAGACACGGCCCGACCTGACCAACCGTACCCGTTTCGATATTTCTGCCGGCATGCTGGTGCTGAGTGAAAAATTTTACTTCGGCGGAGCGCTCAAACACCTCAATACCCCCAACGAAGGCTTCCTGCTTATCAATAATAATGTCACTACCGGGTTGCCCCTGCGCTACACGCTGCATGGCGGTACGGAAATCATTGTTAAAAAGGGCAATAAACGTCAAGCCCCCTCGTTTATCTCACCTAATTTCCTGTTTGTATCCCAGGGACCATACAGACAATTGAATATTGGCGCTTATGCCGGAATGGATGTTGTGTTTGCAGGAGCGTGGTTCCGCCATACCTTTCGAAATGCAGATGCGTTGATACTTTTGGCGGGCTTTCGGAAAGACATGTTTAAAATCGGTTTGAGCTACGATCTGACTGTTTCCGGCCTGGCCGGTCGCTCGGGAGGCACGTATGAACTGAGTTTTGGTATCCTTTTTGACAAGAACGAAAGCATCCGAAAAAAGAAATCACGTGTTGATATCAACAACTGCCTTCGAATGTTTCAGTAATATTAGGGTTTTTCGTTAAAATTGGAAGAGCCTGCAAAAATAGAATGCTTTAATTGCCTACATTTGCCACTCATTTTTTAAAACTTGTTTTTTACAAACAATGAAAAAAACACTCATTCACGGGTTGAGCTTGCTGCTATTGGTCCTGCTCGCTGCCAGCTGCGGTAAAAAAACCGAAAAATCTGCAACGACCGGCTGGAAATACAACGACCAAAAGTGGGGCGGCTTTGAAAAAACCGACTACGAAGGCCAAGCCACCGGCCCAAACCTTGTACTTGTCGAAGGTGGCACTTACACCATGGGGCTTACAGACCAGGACGTAACATTTGAATGGAATAACATGGCACGTCGTGTGACTGTATCTTCCTTCTATATGGACGAAACCGAGGTGCGCAACATTGATTACCGCGAGTACCTGTACTGGGTCGACCGCGTATTTGGAGAAACCTACCCGGAAGTCTGGAAGCGCGCGCTGCCGGATACACTGGTCTGGAGGGAAGAACTGGCTTACAATGAGCCGTTGGTGGAAACCTATTTCCGCGCTCCCGACTACGACGAGTATCCCGTTGTAGGTGTGAGCTGGCACCAGGCAAATGAATTTGCTAAATGGCGGACCGACCGTGTAAACGAAATGATTTTGGTTCGCCGCGGAATTATCGACAACACACCTGACCAGAAAAACGAGAACAACTTCAATACAGAAGCGTACCTCGTTGGCCAGTATGAGCCCAGCGTCCGCAAAAACATCGAAGACAAGCGCACAGGCGGCGAACGCCGGGTCCGCCTCGAAGATGGTATCCTGCTGCCTGCTTACCGGCTCCCGACTGAATCGGAGTGGGAATATGCCGCGCTTTCTCTGATCGGCAACCAGGCTAACGGCCAGGATGAACTGATCAGCGACCGTCGTATCTATCCGTGGGATGGCAACACCGTCCGCTACCAAAAACGCAACAAGTACCAGGGTAAAATGCTGGCGAACTTCAAACGCAGCGGTGGTGACTATGGCGGTATGGCCGGCGCATTGAATGACCGCGCATTTACACCCGCTCCCGTACGCAGCAACTGGCCAAATGACTTCGGTCTGTATAATATGGCCGGTAACGTAAATGAATGGACTGCCGACCTGTATCGCCCGATGACGAGTGCCGACCTGGCCGACAACGAAAACCAGGAGTTGAACCCTTATCGTGGTAATATCTTCACAACGAAGAAACTGGACCCCGAAACAGGAGCGCCCATTACAAAAGACAGCCTTGGTCGACTGACCTATGAATTGATGGATACCACGACCACCGCACTGCGCGACAACTACAAGCGCCCCGAGGTGTATAACTTCCTCGATGGAGACAAAGAGTCGCTGGTGGAATACCGCTATGGCGTGAGTACGCTTATCAATGACCAGGCCCGCGTTATCAAGGGTGGCTCATGGGCCGACCGCGCGTTTTGGCTATCTCCCGGCACACGCCGTTTTCTGGATGAGACCAAATCCAGCAGAACCGTTGGCTTCCGTTGCGCCATGACCCGCAAAGGCGGCCCGACCGGCAACGGAGAACCGGACGGCAACATGTTCAAGACGAAAAAGAAAAAAGAAAAACGCCGCTACGATTAGTCGTCAGCGTCATAATCATGCCCTAAAGGCCGTCCCGTTTCAAACGGGACGGCCTTTTTTTATTATTCTCTAAAAACATTTATCGCATCGAAAAATGGCCTTTTGGCAGTTTTTAAGCCAGAAAACACCTAAAATGTCCATTTGACAAATAAAAGTTTGCTTTTCTGCGCTAAGAAAAAATGAATTTCCGTCCTGCTTTGTTGGAAATTGTAATGCCTACACTATTTTTACCGCGATTAAAATTCACCTTTCTCATTAGGAGGGCATTTTTAATACCTGAATTTTTTTTTCACGGCACACACCATTGCCTTCGTTTGCAGCATCTATGTCAGCAAGCAAGTCCTGGGGAAGCAGTTTAATTTGTTCAGGGTTATATAAAAATGCGCTGTCTGGCGAGAGAATCTATCAAACTAAATCATTCATCAACTAAAATTTTTACGCAGCATGACAGCAGCAAAACCCACACAAGCAAAACAACAAGGCGGCGGTATTGGCGCAATTTTCCCGTTCATTGCTTTACCCCTGTGCTTCGTGGCTTCCACACTCGTGTATTTGTATGTATTTGGAGCCTCCCACCACTTCGTTGACAACGATCCAACAAAAGACCCGCTTCCTGGTGATTATTTTGGAACGATTTATAAAGGTGGTTTTATCGTACCTATTCTTTTAGGTATGTTTTTCATCGTAGTAGTGTTCATTTTTGAACGTTTCATTACGCTGCGGACAGCAGGTGGCGCAGGCAGTTCAGACGCATTTGTACGCAACATCAAAGGATTTCTGGATCGCGGTGACATCAGCGGAGGTATTGCTGCCTGCGACAAACAAAAAGGCTCTATCGCCAATGTAGTGCGCGCCGGTTTGACCAAGTATGCGGAAATGGAGAAAACGCCCAATTTGGAAAAAGACCAGAAAATTCTGGCCATCCAGAAAGAAGTAGAAGAAGCAACCACACTGGAATTGCCTATGCTGGAGAAAAACCTGAACATCCTGGCAACGCTGGCTTCCGTAGCCACACTGGTGGGTCTGTTCGGTACGGTATTGGGTATGATCCGGGCGTTTGCGGCACTTGCCAATGCAGGCGCGCCTGACTCATCGGCACTTGCGGTAGGTATCTCCGAGGCCCTTATCAATACGGCGCTTGGTATCGGTACTTCAGCATTGGCCATCGTTTTTTACAATTACTTTACCAGCCGTATCGATGGTATGACATACAGCATTGATGAGGCCGGTTTCAGTCTGTCGCAAACATTTGCGGCAAAAAACCACTAATTTTTAATTATGAATTATGAATAATGAACGATGAAGCGCAACCTAATTCTTTTACAGGTGCTTAAACGGTCAAAATTTATGATTAAAAAATAAAATACTATGCCAAAGCATAAACCTAAACGCGGCAATCCTACGATTGACATGACTGCTATGTGCGACGTGGCATTCCTGCTGCTTACATTCTTCATGCTCACCGCTAAAGCAAAGCCCCAGGAAACCCTTGTCGTGGATACGCCGTCGTCTGTTTCGCAGACTAAGTTGCCCGATGCCGGTACACTCACGATTCTGGTGGGTAAAGATGGCAGAATATTCCTCGATATGGCCGGACAGCATACGCGCAAAAGCCTGATCGACGATGTGAGCTCCCGCTTCCAGATAGCGATGACCGAGGAAGAGAAAATCAAGTTCGCTAATTCGGGAAGTTTTGGAGTGCCGCGCAACAAGCTCCGGCAATGGCTCAAGATGGATAATGCCGAACGCGATAAAATTTCTACGGGAATTCCGGTCGATACGGTAGATGTCAACAAGAGCGAACTGGCTGACTGGATTCACAATGCGCGTCTGGCACAGTTCCGAATGAAACAGGAAGGAAAAGTGAAAGATGAGTATGTTATGGTTGTGAAGGCAGATAAGGACACACCTTATCCGGCTATTCAGAAAGTGGTTAATACATTGGTGGATATCAATGTGAACAAGTTTAACCTGATCACAAATATGGAAGCCGATCCGAACAAACTGGGTACTGAAAAGAAGTCAGAATGACCGCTTCCGGCAGACAAAACAGGGAAACCTGTTCGCCTGTCGCAGTACTCCGAGAGGGATTGTTTCTAAATTTCATCACTTAAAAAAGCAACAGCAACATGGCTGAAATGCAAGTCGCGGAAAGCGGTGGCAAAAAAGGTGGGAAAAAGAGATCCAAAAAGATGTCCACGAGGGTAGATTTAACCCCTATGGTTGACTTGGGATTTTTGCTCATTACCTTTTTTATGTTGACCACCACGCTCGCAAAACCGCAGATTATGGCGTTGGTGATGCCCGAAAAAGACATCAAAAAAGAAGATGTCGAACCGGTAAAAGAATCGAAAGTGCTGACCTTAATGCTCGGCGCCAATGATAAAGTATACTGGTATGAAGGTATTACCGAGCCTAAACTCGACTCGACGGACTATTCTGCTGAGGGAATGCGCAAAGTTATTTTGGACAAGATGGACAAAGTAAAAACGCAGTTCGGGATGGAAGACTACGAAGATTTCAAAACAAAAGAACCCAAAAAAGGCTCTTTTGTGAATGTTATCATCAAGCCGACCAAAGATGCCCGATACAAAAACTTAGTGGATGCGCTCGACGAGATGGCAATCTGCAAAGTTCGTTACTATGTGATTCTTGATATTTCCGGTTTAGAAGAAGATTTTATCAAGAACCCCGCTGGAGGCCTCAAGTTTAATGCCGAGGAACAGTTGGAAGCAGCTACGCAGTAATGCCCTTTGTTAATATTCATTCAATTACTTAAAAATCTAAACAATGGCAGAAGAAAAAGGTGCAGGGGCCTACCAGGATGTGCTGGACATCATCTTCGCCGACCGTAATAAGGCATACGGGGCTTATCAGCTCCGTCGTGGGTATCCTAAAACTGTAGGACGTGCACTTATTACCGGTTTGCTGTTACTTGGATTCCTGTTCGTATTGCCCAATATTCTGGATGCAGTACGCGACCTGGCGCCCAAGGAAAAACCTATAGATGTCATAGCCGAACTTGGCCCGCCGCCGGATATCGACCCGAACAATCCGCCGCCGCCACCGCCGCCGCCGCCGCCAACTCCGCCGCCGCCGACACGTACGACCGTGAAATTTGTACCGCCGGTTATTAAAAAAGACGACGAAGTTGTGGACGAAAAGCCGCCGGCTGTAGAAGAACTCATAGAGGAAAAAGCCGATATCGGTACCGAAGACAAACAAGGTAACGACGAAGCCGCGCCTACTATCGATGAGAATCCTTCCGAACTTCAGATCATTGAACAGCCAAAGGTTGTAGAAGAAAAAACCTACGAGCTGTTCGACATCCAAAAGCCGCCCAGCTTCCCGGGTGGCGATGGTGAACTGATGAAGTTTCTGGCTAAAAACATCGAGTATCCGACCCTGGCAAAGGAAAACAACATTCAAGGTGTCGTCGCACTCACATTCGTAGTCGGTAAGGATGGTTCCGTGACCGACGTACAGGTGGTGAAAGACATCGGTGGAGGTTGTGGCAAAGAAGCCGTACGCGTGGTGAAATCCATGCCCAAATGGGTAGCGGGTGAAGCCAATGGTAACCCTGTAAAGGTTCGTTTTACCCTTCCAGTACGTTTCCGTCTGGATTAATTACAGCAGCATTTACTGCTTTTCTGAAAGCGGCATTGACCTGAGGTCGGTGCCGCTTTTATTTTTTTATTTACACACCAACAGATTCATTATCAGCATCTTATAAGTATGAATTGAGCAGCGCTGCCATTTCTTTTAAGTCTCACATTTCAATCTTTCAAGTATGGCAACTCAAGCACAACCTGTGTCCTCCCGGGACGCACTCGACATCATTTTCGCTCAACGCAACCGGGCATACGGCGCTTATGCACTGCGCCGGGAATATCCCGTAAATCTGGGCAAAGCGCTCAGTATCGGTTTTTTGTTGATCGGCTTTTTTATCGTTCTACCACATATTTTACAGGCATTTGCCGGACTTGTCCCCAGGGAAATCATCCTGGATAACCGGGAAATTATACTCAGTCCACCGCGTGATATTGATCCCGCAACGCCACCACCACCGCCGCCGCCACCCATAACGCCGCCGCCGCCCGTGCACGCTACTATTGCGTTTGTGCCGCCGGTGGTATTGCAAGATAATGATGTGCCTGACGAGGACCCTCCGGCTCAGGATGACTTAGTCGCCTCCAACGTAGACATTTCCAATAAAGATGTGGCAGGCGATGGGGATGCGCCGCCGATCGACATTGATCCGACTGAATTCAAGAACGTGATTGTGAGCCATGCCAAGCCGGAGGAAGAACCGCTGGAAAGCTATGCCGTTAACAAACTCCCCAGTTTCCCCGGCGGAGATCGCGACCTGATGGCTTATTTAGCCAAAAACATTGATTACCCCACATTGGCCAAAGAAGCCAATATCGAGGGTGTCGTCGTACTGGGTTTTGTAGTAGGGAAAGATGGCAGCATCAAAGACATCAATATTATGAAAGATATTGGCGGAGGCTGCGGCAAAGAAGCCTTGAGGGTGGTGCGCGAAATGCCCCGCTGGTCGCCCGGAGAGGCCAACGGTCATGCAGTAAAAGTGCGGTTTACGCTGCCGGTGCGGTTTAAGTTACAATAAAGGAATGAGGGATGAGGAATAATTTCAGGAATGAGGGATGAGGAATGAGGGATGCCGAGCGTGATGCCGGACATCACGCTCGGCATTCCTCATCCCTCATCCCTCATTCCTGTTGTCACGCTCGGCATCCCTCATTCCTCATTCCTCATCCCTAAAATTACGGCCTTCCCAGCACCACCACAGGAATGCGCTGTACGCCTGTTTTGCTGCGCAACAAAATGTAATACTGATCGGCAGGCAAATCGCCCAGTTCAAATTCCAGGGTGTTGAATCCTTTAGGCAATGCGCCGAAGTTGCTTTCACGCACCACTTGACCCAGTTTATTGGCTACAATGGCCTGCATATCGGAGGCTTCTTCCAATTCCATATTTACGGTGAAACGGCCTGCGGTAGGATTCGGAAAAGCACTGACGCCGGAGGCAAAACCTGCGCTGCGCAGTTGTAGATTATCCGCAGGATTTTGCAATTGTGGAATAGCCTGGAGCGGGAAGGTGCCACCATTGCTCAGGGCCACCCAAGGCTCGAAAGCGGGATTGGAGCCGCTCAGGAAACCGCTGGCGAATATGACGGCTGTGCGGCCTTTCCAGAAAGAAAGATCAGCCAGGTATTTTGCTACAACGGTGTTGTTGTCGTTACCGGGCGTGATGCTGAGTTCGTAACTGGCGGCAGGCACTTCCAGATACCCCTGGAAATCGCCGTAAGAAGCATTATCGATAATGGGCGCTCCGCCGGTCAGCACATCCACCGTAGGTGCATCGGGCGAACCGTGGAAAAACAGGATGCCTACATTGCCGGCGGCTACGGTTTCCAGGCCCATATCGAATACGGCCAGGGTGAAACCGGGTGTGCCGCCCACAATTCCAGTTGCTACCACTACATAGCGTTTACCGGCCTGGAATTGTACCGGGAAAGTGGCAATGGCATCGGTTGCCGAGGCGCTGTTGCCGAGGGCTACGCCGATCGGAATAGTTACGCCGGCAGGAACATCTATGAATGGTGTGGCGGTGCGGAAGGCAAAATTGTCGAGCAGGAGCGCTGCGCCTGCATAAACGTCTACTGTAGGCGTGGGCGCATTGTGGATAATTTGTACACGAGCAGTAGTAAGCGGTGGCGGTGGAGGCGACGTGATGGTTTCCAGCGGGAAAGTGCCGCCATTGCTCAGCGCTACCCAGGGTTCAAATTTGGGATTGCCATTGCCCAAGAAACCACTGGCGAAAATGACCGCTGTACGGCCTTTCCAGAACGATAAATCGGCGCGATAGGAAGCAACAATGGTATTGTTGTCATTACCTGGTGTAATATCTAAATCATAACTGGCAGCGGGCACCTGCAGGTATCCCTGAAAATCGCCGTAAGAAGCGTCGTTGATAATGGGTGTGCCGCCGGTCAGCACGTCTACGGTCGGGGCATCGGGCGAACCGTGGAAGAACAGGATGCCTACATTGTTGGGATCAGTGGTTGTTTCCAGTCCCATATCAAATACCTTTAGGGTGAAACCGGGGCTGCCGCCTACGACCCCGGTAGCCACGACTACATATGTTTTGCCGGATTCAAAAGTGACGTCGAAGGTAGCGATCGACTCCGTAGAATTGGCGCTGCTACCCAGTGCGACGCCGATGGAAATAACAACTCCGGCAGGTACGTCGATAAAAGGCGTAGCGGTACGGAAAGCAAAATTGTCGAGCAATTTGTCCGTACCGGCATAAATATCTACGGTTGGAGACGGGGCATTGTGAATGATTTGTACACGGGCAGTCTGGGAAAACAGGTTGCCGACCAGCAGCAAAAGAATCAGGGTAGAAAGAATGTTACGCATGGTTTGTGAAATCGTTTTAGATGGATAAGAATCGGGTGAAATATAAAAAAGGCAAAATTGCAACGGACAAAAGGCAAAAAACAAGTTGTTTCGCTGCCCCCTGAAAGATCGATATATAACAGGGGCACTTTCCATTGGTTTGTAAATTGTTATATATCTGTCGATTTTTAGCAAAAATGTTTAATTTTTTTATTCTTAATGAACTGAAAAATTAAACATAACTAGTGGTGTTTATGTAGGTTTGCAAAATTACCCTTGATTCAATTCTTAACTGATTAGCATAGGGGCAGCGCCCCGATAATATTTGTAGCATAGTAATAGTGTGTGTACAAGAGGTGCAGCGCACCGGAAATATTACGGTGCGCTGCACCTCCAACCCTGATTTCTCCTATTTTGCTACAAATATTACCGGGGCGCTGCCCCTATGCTAACCAGTTACTTAAATTTTTTACAAATGCTTGATTATCAACACTGATAACCAATAACTAATAACAGATAACTACTTAGATTTTTTACCTTTGGCAACGCTTCCAACGTTCACCTTCAATTGTCATACTATCATGCCTATCTCGCGTCGCAAATTACTACAAACCCTTGGAGCAGCTACCGGAGTCGCCATGTTGAGCGGCTTTAGCGAAGAATCGGAAAATTATTTCGAACAAATACCTGCATTGGATAAATACCCGGGCTTTGTGAAGCCGGACAAGCCTGTTACGGTGATTACGCTCGGAGCAGGCAATCGTGGTAATGTATATGGTAATTTTGCCCTCAGCTATCCCGAAGAAATGGATATTGTGGGTGTGGCCGAGCCGATTGTCATTCGCAACGATCGCTATTCCAAAAAGCATAATATCCCGGATGCCCATCGTTTTGATACCTGGGAGCGCGTATTCGAGCGGCCTAAATTTGCAGACGCCGTGATGATTACCACGCCTGACAACCTGCACTACGGCCCTTGTATGGCTGCCCTCAAAGCGGGGTACGATATTTTATTAGAAAAGCCGATTTCTCCCAGCGAACAGGAATGTAAGAATATCCTGGCTTTGGCCAAAGAAACCGGGCGTATTGTAGCCGTTTGCCATGTATTGCGCTATGCGCCATATTTTATCAAACTCCGTGAAGTGGTGCAGTCGGGAGCGATTGGCGAACTGATCAGCATACAGCACCTGGAACCGATCGAGCACGTACATATGAGCCACAGTTACGTGCGTGGCAACTGGCACGACCGCAATGTCACGACGCCTATTCTTTTGGCTAAAAGTTGCCACGACCTCGATATTTTGCGCTGGATCGTGGACAAGCCCTGCAAGCAAGTCGTAGCAATGGGAAGTCTCAAATGGTTCCGCTCTGAAAATGCGCCAGCAGGTAGTACGGCCCGCTGCACGGACGGCTGCGCAGCGGAAAGTACTTGCCCGTACTCGGCACTGAAAATTTATTACCGCAACCGACAGCGCACAGGCGTTTTTGATTTGCCGGAAGAACCGGAAAAACAAGGAGAGGCTATTCTGGAAAAACTGCGCACAACCAACTACGGGCGTTGTGTGTACAAAATGGACAACAACCAGGAAGACCATTATGTCATGGCCGTGCAGTTTGAGGGCGGCGTGACAGCCACTTTTCCATGGAAGCATTCACGTCTTACGAAGGCCGCCGCACCCGACTGATGGGCAGCATGGGCGATATTGTAGGAGATATGGAAACGTTTACCCTGACCGATTTCCGCACGGGTAAAAGCACGGTATACGATAGCGCTGTGGCCGGGGATATGCACGGCGGCGGCGACTGGCGTCTCGTGCGCGACTGGCTACAGGCAATTGTACAACACGATGCAAGCCTGCTGACGTCTACCATTGACGCGAGTATCGAAAGTCACCTGATGGGCTTTAAGGCAGAAAAAAGCCGCGCTACGAACAGGATAGAACAGATGGGAGGCTCTTGAGGAAAGTTTATGGGTTTGTGGTTTATGGGGTTAAAAGGTTTATGGGTTTATGGTTGATAAAAGTTTATCCGTGAGTTGGATAAATTTATCTTTTTCGAGCGGATGTATTATCAACCCTCATCAACCCTTATAAACCCTCATCAACCTTTATTAAACCATAAACCCATAAACTTTTATAAACCATAAACCGGCTTACTTCTTCCCTTTCCCACCGGTGCCATTTGCCGGCGTAGGAGGCGGCGTTGGCACTACAGGTACAATAGTGCCCGATTCCACCGCTTTCATCAACTCGACGCCTGTCTCATTGGTTGGATCCAGTTCGAGCAGCTGTAGGCAGTTGATTTTTACATTAGCGGCATCACCTTTGTTATAGTAATAGTAGGCGAGGTATTCCAGGGCTAAAATCAGGTCTGTTTTGTTTTTGACCTTATCGAGACCCAGCCCGACATACGTTTCAAAATAAACTTTTGCTTTACCGAATTCTCCTATCAGTTCCGGGTGCGCTTCTACGTCTGGGTCCTGGCGGGCGGCTGCTTTACCTGCCCATATCCAGCCGAGACCCGATTTTGGAACCAGTTCTGCCACTTGTTTGAAAATCGCTTCTGCTTTTACATACCGCAGGGTGTCGTCTTTGCAGTAAAACTGGGCCAAACCTCTTTTATAGGTTTCCGACACGTAGTACTGATCGTTTCTGGGCAGAGAATCCAGGTATTTTCCGTAGGAATCAGCAGCATGGCAGTAGTCTTTGCGGGCGTACTGGATTTCAGCGATTTCCTTGTACAAGCCCCAGCTCGTACCATTGGTGTCCAATTCGATGGATTTTTCCAGGTTGGCAATGGCTACGATGGTATCACCTTTGCTTTTCATTTGCAGGCGGCCCAGGTACAGGTAATCGGAAGGCAGGATTTTATCCGGTGTAACCACTTTAAAGTAGCCGTTCAGGATATCCAGACCGCGCTTGTACTCGCCGTTTTCGTAATCGCAGTATGCCTGCAGGCGGCGGAGGTAGTTTTTGGTGCCGTCTTTTTTGAGGATTTTTTCCACCAGATCGCTGGTCGCCTTGCAGTCCTTGTTGATATACAAGGTGTTGGCTAATTGCATTTCGTCATCAATCGTTACATCGGTACCATTGGCCACGAGTTCTTTATATGCTTTGAGCGCTTCTTCCCATTTGCGGGCAAAGTAGTAGTGTTCCGCTTTGGCGCGCAGGGCCGGCGTGAACGTAGGGCTTACAGCGATCGCTTTATCGACGTTGATCTCAAATTTTTCCGGCAATTTGGCAGATTTGTACACTTTTGCCAGCATCAGTTTGGCCAGGGGGTTTCTGGGTTCAAGCGCCTCGGCGTACTCATAGTGCTGGGCAGCCAATCCGCCATTAGGCATTTCTTTGTAGCAATACCCGATTGACATCAGCGTAGCAAAATCTTTAGAACTTACGTCCATGGCAACTTTCAACTCCGTTTCCGCGCGCGTCAGATTAGGTCTTTTGCTGCCCGGCGAGAGGTAGAAAAAGAAAGACTCCCCGATCAGTCGTAATGCCGTCACGTCTTTTTTGGCGTTTTTGGCGGCCTTTCTAAACTGATTGGTGGCTTCTGTGTCGTCATTGCGCAGCAGGGCTTTACGGCCGTTGGCAATGAGTGCGTAGGCGCCTTCGGGTCTGGCATTGAACGCAGCGTCGATGCTTTTTTCAGATTCGACCTTATCTCCTTTGGCCAGGTAGGCATTTGCCAGCGTCAGCAATGCAACCTGGTCGGTAGGATTGGCTTTTGCAATAGCCGAATAGATACTGATCGCTTTATCCCATTCTTCCAACTGCATGGCCGTCATGCCATCGGCATGGGTTTGGGCAGTCGCCATTTGAGCGAGTACAACAAGGAGTGGGAAGACTAATTTTCTCAAAAAGGTTGTCATTGTTCGGAAAAAAGTTTAGTTGAATACTGCTAAGTAAAGGGCGTTATTGGTTATTTGTATTGATAATCAATTATTTACAAATAATTTAGCCAAAACTAATTTTGCTTGATTACTTACTTAGGAACAGGTGAATAATAACTTGTCCCATAACCTGAATTTTAGTGCGGGTGCAAAGTTCCGCTTTTCAGACGCTTTTTTTCAAAAAAATCCACACAACGTTTGGCCAAATGCAGCAATCTTAAAACAAGTTTAACAAAAGAGCACTGGTTTTGATAACATAAGTTCGCAAGTGCTTCATTTTCAAGGTTAAAGCCTGTCGTTGACTGTGTAAGCAATTTTCTAGTCGCGCGTGGCTTTAATCAGCCTCGTGGGCGCCTGAGCCGGCAAAAGGCCGTCTTTTAAAACAATCCGCTGGCCCTGATCCCCGGCAAGAAAAGAAGCGAAACCCAAACCAAGCCCTTTCCGCGCCTGGGCATTGATAATATACATGGTACGTTTGTAAGGATAGTCGCCGGTGGCTAAGTAGGCCTGATAAGGGCCGTAACCAGTCGCATCAACGGTTTTGGCTATGTCTGCTATTTTGATTTCTTTCCTGAATTGCTGCACGCCACTGTCGTCGGTATCCGAAATCCAGTTGGCTGCGATGATACCGATGGCATTTTTGTTTTTACCTACATACGCAATTACTTCCGCGTTGGTTTGGAGTGCGGAGGCTTTGGTAGTGAGCGCCCCCCCGGCCAGTATGGAATCTTTGACATACCGGAGCGTACCTGAAAGGGGATTGTCGAAAACCACCTGGATATCGCCCAGCTTCGATTTCGGGTTCATCTGTGACCACTTGGTTGTTTTGCCGGCCAGAATATCAAGCAATTGTGCCTGCGTAAAAACGGTATCGCTGTTGGACGGGTTCAAAACAAAGGCTACTGCATCGTGCGCAATGGGTGTCATCGGCGGTGTAAAGCCCCTTTGCGTGAAAAACTTCAATTCATCATCGGTGAGTTTCCGGGTAATAATAATGATCTGAATGGAGTCGCGCAGGATAGCGTCTACGGCCTGGCCTTCAGAGGTATAGATCGCCTCGATGGTAGATTGCCGGTAGATCGAATCAAAAACATCAATCGATGATTCTATGATAGGCCTGTACCCTTCATCCACCATAATTCGAATGCTACCGGTAGTCGGCGTGTCGACGACTTTACCACTTTTATCCTTATTTTCTCCACAAGAAAGCAGGCAGACGAAAGACAGCAGGGTGCATATAAAGACAGAGCGTTGCATAAGTTATGGTCGGTTTGAATGGTTATAAAAGGTGAGGTTAGGGTTGAAAAACATCGCCGAGAGTACCCCCCCAAAACCCTCCTCAACCTTTGCTTTTTGCATCTTTTTTGATAATAATCGGCATACACACGCCAACCGCGATATACCCCATAGATAATAACCATACCGGCAAAAATGTTGCGGAACTCGGAACGAACCTCCGGCAAAAAATCTTTTACAAACAGCAAAAGTGAACCCAGAATAACGTAAAAAGCCGTCATGGTTATGCCGAGAATAAATAACGGGTTACGGAATTTCCGGGTATTTCTGATACGATCGTCGGTAGACATAATGTGTCGGTGTTATAGGCAAAGTTGAGAGATCGGACGCGGTCAGGGCAAGGGCAATGTCATTGACTTAGCGAAGAGGTGTCATTTGCGACGCAGGAGCAAGTGACATCTCGTAGCGGAAACTTGCTGGAAAACGGCCGTTTCGAGATGTCACCTCCTTCCTTCGTCAGGAGATGACACCTCTTCACTACCCTTAAATCAATGACATTGGGGTAAGGAATCTTGAGGTTGTTGAGCGCTTTTTTTCTCTTTTTATTTTAAAGATGCTAAAGTCTGAAAAATTGGTGTGAAATGGGTATCTCAATGAAAAAAAGGATAAAATATGAATCTATACCTATAGTCAACGTAAAGTGGTTTTGAACGAAAGATCAATACAAGTGCCTGAAAGCGAAGACTTCAAACCATCAAACCATTTCAAACCACTCAAACCTGACTATAAAAACAAAAGTCCCGAATTTTCCATAAAGAAAAATCCGGGACTCGTGTGTATGCGTCAGGAAAAGTTCAATTATTGAACATCCCAGAACAATTTGGTTGTCACCTCGTCACCACCCACAGATGCTGCACCGCGGGTATAGTTTTCACTATTCAGGGTTTGTTCCTGAACAGGATAAGTGTAACGGCGTGGAATATCGCCGTAGGTCAGGCCGTCCGGTACATTCAGGATCGGGTAGTCGAAACGTCTCCACTCTACCCAGGCATCGAAACCGCGGTTATACAGAGCGATCCATTTTTGAGTGCCGATTTTCTGTCTCCAGTCGCCGGCAGCCGTAGCATATGCTACACTGGCTTGCGCCAGGTAAGTATCGACATCGGCAGCATCTGCACCCCAGTATTCCATGGAAGCGCGGATGGCCGCTTCGTAATGCGCTTCAACCGTTCCGCCTACATTGAAACCCCTTGCAGTGGCTTCAGCCAACAAGAAACGCACTTCTGCGTAATCTATCAGGACTCCTTCCAGCGTTGGATCTTCCAGCGTAGTGGAAGGTTTGGAATAAGTTGAGTAGTTGTTGCTGGCTGCATAAATACCGCCGCTGTAACCGCCATTGGCATCCACTGTGAAGAAAAGTGGTACACGCGGGTCATTCAGGGCATTCATGGCATCAACAATGGTATTGGCGCCTACAAAGTCTTTACGTCCGCTTTGTACCAGGTCTTCCCATACAGGGTTGGTATTCGGTGGAGCAGACAGGTAAGTAAAGGCTACATTTTCGTCGTTGGAAGCGATCGTACCAGGAGCAGCTTGCTCAACGATTGTTTTCGCTTTTGCAGCATTGACATCGGCAATGGTCATACCCATTCTGAGCTTCAGCGAATTGGCAAATGTTTTCCAGCCGGCCATATCACCGCCATAAAACAAGTCGTTGCTTCCAAATCCCGGGCTATTGACATCAATATCCGTGATGGCTTTATCTAAGCGCACGAACAGTGCATCATAAACAGCAGCAGCATCATCGTATTTCGGATATACATTGGCAATGTCCAGTGCATCAGTGTAAGGAATATTTCCGAAGGTATTCACGAGTGTAGAGAAAGCATACACGTTCAGGATTTCCGCACAGGCATTCTGGTTTTTCTGCACTGCAGGCGGGAAAAACGCAGCATTCTGCGAGGGGATCAAACGCTGGCTTTCTTTCAGGTTGTTCAATACGCTGACGTACATCGTATTCCAGAAGTTCTGTGGAATATTACGGGTAGTCAGGTCGTAGTTGGCTTCATCTGTATAGGTCGTTTCTGTCCAGTACTGGGCAAGCAAACGGAAAATGTTGATATTCACATTGGGTGAAGCCATCAGGTCCGACAGTTCTTTCTGGCTGTAAACAAACAACGCGCCAGGGTCAACTACTGTCGGTTTTTTAGTGTCCACGTTCAGGTCGCCGAAATCCTTCTGGCAGGCGAAAAACAGCGTGGAGGTCAATAAAAGCATTAATATCTTTTTCATACGTACTGTTGTTTTTGTTAGAATTTAACGTTGAGGTTGACACCCACGGTACGAACAGCAGGGTAGCTGCCTGATTGGTAGCCCTGTACATTACCTGAGCTCAAACCGTCTTCCGGATCAGAATATGGGGTATTTTTGTGGATGATCCACAGGTTGCGTCCATACGCGCCGATCGTGATACCTTTCACGTATTTTTTATCGCCCAATATTTTGCTCGGGAGATCGAAGTTTAAGTTCACTTCGCGCAATTTCACGAAGCTGGCATCGTATACGAATGCAGCTGCAGGGTTTCTTGCATAACCTTGCAGACCATAGTTCACCGCGCTGGCGCGGGTAGTATTTGGCGTTCCGTCTGCTTTAACACCTGGCAGCAACAAACCGCCACCTGCACTGACCGGGTTGCGGATTGGGTTGCCCAGTTCATTGTTTCCTGCTGTTTCAGGATACAAACCTGTTGCCAGACCGTAGTACAGGTCGAGCGAGAACATATCTCCACCTTTTTTCACATCGATCAGGAAACCCAAAGACACGTTTTTGTAGCGGAGGGTATTCGTAATACCACCGATCCAGTCCGGATTCACGTTGCCGATAATAATATCGGAAGTAGCGGAGAACAAATATCTGCCGGTAGTAGCCGATACAATTTTCTCACCGTTCAGGTATTGGTAATCATTGCCTTTGATGGTGCCGTAAGGTTCGCCCACTGCTGCGTTGACAGAAATACCGCCCTGGAAGGATGCCAGTTGGAGGTTTTGAATACCGCCCAGATCAATTACTTTATTGCGGTTGCGCGCCCAGTTCAGGTCTATACGCCAGTCAAAGTCGCGGGTATGAACCGGACGGAAGTACAGCGATACTTCTACGCCTGTGTTCTCTACATCGCCTGCATTGATAAACTTGGAGAAGAAACCGGTTGCTCTCGACACGGCAGCAGGGTAAATCTGGTCGATGGTATTCTGTTTGTAGTACGTTACGTCAAAACCAATTTTATCCGACAGAAAACGCATTTCCAGGCCGGCTTCAAAACCTTTGGTACGTTCTTCTTTCAGGTCCGGGTTGTTTTTAGTCACCGGCAGGGACACATTCAGGTTGCCGAATGGGGCATTTACGTCGTACACGTCTAATACGCTCAATGGAGGTGCTGCATTGCCGACTTCCGCATAGTTCAGGCGGAGTTTGCCAAAAGTAACGTTCTTGTTTGCGTTAAAGAACTCGGAGAATACAATACCCAAAGAAGCCGAAGGATAGATATAGGCGTTGTTCTCCTCAGGCAAAGAAGAGGCCTGGTCGCGGCGGATACTCAAGTCGAGGATCGCCCAGCTATCGTACACAAATCCGGCTTTAGCGAAAATACCGTTTACCTGCAATTCATTGGCTACTTCAGTAGGCGCTATCAGAGAATTGGTCGAGTTGCCAAGCGAGTAAAGCCGTGGAATAGAAATACCGCCATTGGTCGTAGCGCGGATCGTTGCTAAGCTGGAGCGGCGGATATTACCACCGATCAGGGCGTCGAATTTCAGGTTGTCAGTCAGTTCAAATGGTTTGAATTGGCCGAGCAGATCGAAGTTTTTCTCCTGGAAATTCCGGTTGAAACGGGAATACTGGGAAACGTCGACACTACCTACTGCAATACGTTCTTCCTGTATCTCGTCGAACTGGTCGATCGATACACGACCGGTCAGATCAAACCAGCTGGTCAGGTTATACGTGAAACCGAGGTAGCCGAAGTAACGATTGCGGTGATCCGTGCTGAAGTTCTCTTCCCGCGTCCAGTATGGATTGTCCCAATAGATCGGCGTCAAATCGGTGGGGTCAGTCCAGTTCCAGGTTACGTTTTGCTGCGTGCGTTCGTAAGCAGCCCGCTGTTCCTGTACGTCTACGTTGGTCTGCCACCATTGGCGGAAGTTCCCCATCAGGTTTTTCGAGTCATAACCTGAACCGTAGCGGCCTCTGCCATCGATAGCAGTGAAGTTGATGGAAGAAAATATGTTCAGTTTCTCCGTCAGGTTGTACGATGCGCCAAAGTTGACCATATCCTTATCGATACGGCTGTTGGGCATAATACCTTTGTCCGTGGTTTTGGTGTAGCCGAGTTTGAAGTAGCCCTTATCGGTGCTGCCATCGATCATGATGCTGTTGTTGGTACCGAGCGCCGTTTCAAAAATGGAAGCGGGGCCGTTGGCGGCAGCCACCCATGGAGTCGCTTTACCAAAGTTGGGCGAACTTGGGTCGAATGCATCCCATTGGTAAACCAGTTGGCTGGCATTGAAAGGCGCGCCATATGACGCATCTTCGCTGGTAGTCGCCACGAGGTCGTCCGTACCATCTTCATTGATGTCGCGGCTCAGGAAGTAACCTGAATCGTCTTCATAATACTGGCCGTAACCGGCGCCGTATTTATCCTGGTATGTGATAAAGGTGCTTTTGTCGTAGGTGCCTGCATTCATACCGGCATTGATGCTAACGCCGATACCTTTTCCCTTGCGGCCTTTTTTGGTGTTGATCATCACCACGCCGTTAGAAGCACGGGAGCCGTACAAAGCCGTTGCAGCAGCGCCTTTCAGCACCGTTACAGATTCCACGTCATCTGCATTGATGTCGGCGGCAGCATTGCCGTAGTCATAACCGCCGCGGCCTGTTCTCTGGTTGGCGGTGTTGGAGTTGGAGTTGTCAACCGGAACACCGTCTACAACAAACAGCGCCTGGTTGTTACCGGTCAGCGACTTGTTGCCCCGCAGTACTACGTTGGTAGAACCGCCGAGTGAGTTGTTGCGTTTGATTTCCAGACCGGCTACTTTACCCGCGAGCGAATTCACTACGTTGTTGTCGCGTGTTCTGGTAAGGTCTTCCCCTTCCACTTTTTGAGCGGAATAGGCCAGCTCGTTTTTGTAACGGGAAATACCCATTGCTGTAACAACGGCTTCCTGCAGAATCTGGCCGGAAACCATAATGATGTCCTGTACGTTGGAAACGCCGAGTACAATTTCCTGCGTCTGATAGCCGGTGTAGGTAATCACCAGCGTGTTATTTTCGGCAGGTACTTTTAAGGAATACTGACCATTGACGTCAGTGCGGGTGCCAACACCGGGAGCTCCTTTTACGGCTACCGATGCGCCAATGAGTACATCGCCGTCATCGCCGGCGATCGTACCAGTTACGGTGCGCTGCGCCAGGGCAAACCCTGCTACGGCAAGCACCATAAAAATGGTGGTAAATAATCGTTTCATACAAAAAGATGAATTTGGTTAAAAAATGTGTATTACTGCTCAGGTTTATGAAATCCCCGGCATGAACTACGATTAAAAAAATGATATAAAATACAAAAGGCTACTGCCGATAGAACACGACGCGTTCGTATCGGCAATAGCCCTTTCGCAAGTTTGATTGGTAGAAGGATGCGATTATAATATTTTGCAAATTCGTTTTTTGCACACTCAAAGGTAGTGCGATTCATCAGGAATTTTGTACAAAAATCTTTTCTTTTTGTAAATCAGCCAAATGTCACGACACTATATCCGCATCTAACTTGCAGAATATGAAGGTAATAGGTTCGATTGGGATGTTTTGTCCAAATAAGCGTTTTTTCGCTGCGGCACTGCGCAGACGTGATATTTTGTTGCCCGACCCGGGCGCTGTGGGAAATAAAAAAATGGTGTTTCGTGTATAGTGTTTAGTGTTTCGGAGTGCTTCGCCTAAGCTACTCACAGTTGCCAATAAGTGTGGCACATCTTTGTTATAACATTGATAATCAATTAATTATATAAGACGTGTCACGCATTTTTAAAATACGCTACTTTTAGGTAATTGTGAGTGGTTCAGGCGAAGCCCCCGAAACACCATACACGACACACCGTTACTGTTTTATAAACGTTCTGACAGCCAAGCCCCACTGGCAAACGGAAGCGGAGTTATGAGCGGCTGTTGTGCGTACGGCGCCGAACGTGAATACCTTCCAGCTCAACGTTAACGGCGACATGGAAGTTATTTTGGGCGTATGCTGCGCCGTATAAACTGCGCTTGTTAAGTCATTAGGCGCCGTGGGAGATACCAATTGCGTGGCCGTACCGCATGGGTTGGGCTGAATTGGGAAAACAAGGCTGTCGGCGCCGGAAGAACTTTTATGGTTGTACAACAGGTAAGGGAACGGAGCCACGGAAGCCGCACCGCCCGGGTTGTCAATAACATAAACGCCGTTGAACACCTTTTTTATTTGAAGGATGTAACCAGTAGCGGCTCTCAGGTAATTGCCTTCCAGAGCAGTCGGGCCGGGGTTCGGAATAGCGCCTGCAATAACGATATTCGTTCCGGTCGTGACTTTGTAGTTCGCTCTGTTATACTTCCTAGGGAAAGAGTCTTCCCGCCAAGGCTGACGGTATCAGGCCATTCGGTGATATCGCTTTTCAATATTTTGATGGAGTCCATGCCGGTTTTGCCGCCATATCCTCCTTCAAAACCTACTATTGTGTCAACTGCAATGGCAAGTACATCCGGGAGATCCGAATAAATACTGGTTTGCCCCTCTCCATATACATAAGCGCTGTTGACATTCTGGACAGCAATAAATGGAATAGAGGTAGCTATAACAACAGAGTCATTGTCCTCTATCTTATGGCAGGCCATCATCAGTAAAAAACAGCCTCCTACAAGGACAGAAAGATTGAGAATTTTATTTTTCATAATGGATTGAATTTGTGAATGATGAGGGTTGATGAGGGTTTGAAGGTTTGAAAAGTTTGATGGTTTGAGGTGGTAACCCAAGCCGTGAGGTACCACCTCAAACCATCAAACTTTTCAAACCTTCAAACCCTCATCAACCTTTATAAACTTGTTAATTATCCCAGAACACTTTATCCGTGAGTGCATTCTGTCCGGGGAAATTCTGGTTCAGGCTCTGTTCATTTTCCGAATAGGGCAAAATGCTTGGGTAAATGCCAACTCCCAAAGAGTTGCTGGTCGGTGATTTGAACAAACCGCCCGGCGATGCGAAAATCGGTGTTGCAGGGCTGTCCAGTCTCCGGGTTTCGATCCATGACTCGATAGGTTGTGTGCCGTTCATACAAACCCATTTCTGAATGGCTATGGATTTGATCTTATTGCTTGCGTTGATCGCGCCACCGGCAGCCAGGTAATCGTCGGCAGCAGTTGCATCCAGTCCGGCGTAATCAAAATTGGCATGTACGGCATCAGCATACAGCGCATCGGCATCAGCAGCGATCCAGCCTCTTGCAGCAGCTTCCGCCAGCAGCAAGTTGCTTTCCCATGCGGAAATCAAAAATACAGGAGCAGTCGGGCTGAATAACAGCCCTCCTGTTGGATCTTTAGCGCCGGCTGGCGAAGAGAAGGTTGCAGTGAGCGGCTGGCTCTGGATATCTCCGGGATACAATGCGGCGTGCGCACCGGCGGGAGTTGGGTCAAAAAATGCGTCGAGGCGCGGATCCTGTGTAGCGTTCAGGTAGTCCATCATTGTAGTGGTAGCCACATAATAATTGCCCAATGCAGAACTTTTTGCAGTATTCCAGAAAGGATTGCTGCCCGCAGATCCACCCGGGAATGAAACCTTTGCCGCTTCATCATTCGATAGGATAAACTGGTCATCGCTTGTATACAGTGCCGCCGCCTTAGCCTGGCCTGCAGCGCCCTGGCGCAGGTAAACTTTCAGCAACAAAGAGTGGGCGAACTTGTTCCACAGTTCCATATCGCCATGGTAAATCAGGTCGTCAGCGCCAGGATGGATAAAAACATCCCCCCTGGAGATCAGGTCGATCGCTTCCAGTAATTCACTTTCGATCGCAGGATATACGACATCCTTGGCGCTTTCAAACCTGGGGTGCAGGATGGAGCCATCTTCAATATCGCCACTTAGCGCTTCAGTGTAGGGTATATCGCCGAATACATCCGCGCAAATATGGAAATTATTGGCCCGGAGAATTTTTGCGATGGCTATGTAGTTGAGTTCGGTAGATTTATTGATGATATAATTCAGGTTTGAACTGCTTCTGTACAATTCTCTGAACAATTCATCACATTCCGAGGCGCTCAATTTGTTCTGATCCCAGTCGCTCAAAGCAACACCTGGGCCGCCTGTCTGGTATTGACACCATACGCCGAGTTCCGGAAAAATACGTTGTCCGATACCGATTGATGTGCCCACAATGGCGCCTGAGAGTTGCAGGTCGATACGGGAAGTAGAGGACTGGTTAGGGTTGACGTTGACATCCAGGTAATCCTTACAAGACGTGAAAGGAAAAACCAGGCCCAAAACCAGCATTAATATGAATTTGAATTTATGCGTATTCATTGCTGTTGTCTTTTTTTGATTAGAAATTAAGTCTCAGCTCTGCGCCAAAACTTTTGGAAGTTGGAGTGGTGGTGGTTTCAATACCTGCGGCATCGGAAGCAGCGCCTACGCCACCCACTTCAGGATCGGCAAAGGTGTTTTCTTTGGCTACCCAGTATTTCAGGTTTTTAGCAAAAACACCCACTGTGATGCTTTTGAATGCACCCATTTTGCCTGTAGGAATGCTATAAGAAACAGCGAGTTCGCGCAATTTCAGGTAGGAAGCATCCAGCAGGTAGGAACCGGCAGGCTGGCCTCTGAAATAAGCATAGGAATTTGTTTCCGTAGAGTTTACGGTAAAGCCGCCAGTGCCGTCGGCCTGTACGCTGTTTTCAACTACGAAATTCTGGCGGTCGCCGATAAGCGTTGTAAGAGCTGTGCCGTTGTTTTCTGTGCTCAGTTTGGTGCCGGAATAGAATACGCCACCTTTTTTGCCATCCAGCAGCGCGCGAATAGACAGGCGCCTGTTGATCATCAGTTCCGTACCCAGCGTAGCCAGGAAATCGGGCTGATAACTGCCCAGGTATTCTGCAGTCGGGCTTTGTATCGGATTACCAACGGCGTCTACTACGACGCGGCCCTGGTCATCATGCACATAAGTAGTGCCTTTGAAAGTACCGAACGGCAAACCTTCCGCAGCCACCAGGTTCAAAGAACCGTGGCCTGCAAAGTGTGAAAAATTGGTGATGATATTCAATTCGTCTGTTTCAAGATCATTTTTGATGATCTCTTTTACCACGTTGTAGTTTTTCGACCAGGTACCGTACAGTTTCCAGTCGAACATCTTGGTTCTCACCACATTCAGTCTCATCGAAAGCTCATGTCCCTTGTTCACCATCCGGCCGATATTGAGCGGCACGAAGGCATAACCGGAAGACCATGGAATATTGGCATCGACGATCTGGTTTTTAGAATCGATGTTGTAATAGGTGTATTCCAGTTCAACCCGGCTGTTGAAAAATCCGAGGTCGACACCGAATTCCGAAGTAACCGAAAGTTCAGGTTTCAGATCCGGGTTGCCGATCAGGTTCAGTTTCCGTGCGGCAGGAACGCCGTTGAATGGGAAACGTATCTGGAAGTCATCGCCCAGGTCCAGCAAGGTCGGGTTGAGGCCGTAGTATGAATTCAAACGGTATTGCGGTGCGTCTTTACCTGCGGAACCGAGACCTGCACGGAATTTCAGGAAAGAACAACGCCGAGGTCAACTGTTTCCAGATTGGTCGGAACGATAGAAAGACCACCACCCTGGTAGAAGAATCCTCGTTTGCCTTTTGGCAGGGTAGAGGAGAAGTCCTGACGGGCGGAATATTCACCAAAAATCCAGTTTTTATAACCAACAGAAGTATTGGAATAAGCACCGAAAATCCTGTATTGCGCAGAGAATGCAGTAGCCCTTGGAGCCTCTTCGAGTTCGTGAGGTCATAAAACTCAGGAATAACCAGACCACCTACGGAAGAACCGGCAACTGCGCGATTCGCCTGATCGATGGAGTTGAAACCAAGGGTCGTATTCAGTTTAAAATCATCATTCAACTGTTTGGCATATGTACCGTATACATCATAAACCAGGTTGATAATACGGTTGGTTTGTTCTTTGTAGGAACCCAGGCTGAAAGTAGTACCGCCCCGGCCTGCATCTACCAATACGCCATCGGACCAGGAAAGTGATCATTCATAATTGAACTTCGGGTTTTTTTCCGTTACGTTGCTCGTAATAAAGTTGGTGCTCACTTTACCGGTAAACGTCAGGTCCTTGATCGGCATGTAAGACAAGGAAACGCTGGAAATAACATTATCCACGGTATTACTTACGTCCTGTTTGTCGAGGATGTAGTATGGGTTGATCGAATACTGTCCGTAGAAACCTTTGAAGTCGTGGTACGGGCTGTTGTAGTCGCGCAATTCATTGAACGGAATGTTGGAGGGCGTCTGGGTGGCAAAGGCAAGAGCAGGTGTGCCCGAAGAATAACCGAACGGGTAACCGCCTTCCGTTGCGCCGCGCTGCTTGAGTTTGGAATAACTCATGGAAAAATCAGAGCGCAGTTTTGGCGAAAACTGGGAACCCACATTCAACAACAGGTTGTGTTTGTTCAGTTTGGTGTTGTGCACGACACCTTCATTGTTGAAATTGGTATAAGACACATAGTAACTGTACTTGTCTGTTCCGCCGGAAATAGCGAAGCTGTTGCGTGCTGTGTTGCCAATATCAAAGAAATTTTGAACATTGTTTTTCACGGCGCTGTACTCGGCAGGAACAGTTGTCCATGGAATCAGCTGGCCGTCGAATTCGGGTCCCCATGCAAAGTTTTCACCCATGAAAATACGATACTGCCGCCGCAACCGCCACAGGTTGCATAACCGGAACCGAATTTTTCCTGGTTCTGGAATAGCACATACGCTTCTTCCACACTATAAGAAGAGGAAACCGAGATGTTTGGTTTATCTCCTTTTTTACCTTTTTTCGTGGTAACGAGGATAACGCCCGAACCACCGCGGGAGCCGTACAAAGTGGTAGCGGCAGGGCCTTTCAGTACGGTAACCGACTCGACGTCGTCCGGGTTGATGTCGTTGCCGCGGTTGCCAAAATCCACATAGTTGTCGCGGTCGCCATTTTTACCGGTACTGCCGTTTAGTGTTTCGGAACCACCGCCGGCAGAAGCAGTGGAGTTGTTCACCGGTACGCCATCTACCACGATCAGGGCATTATTGCCCTGCGTAAGAGAAGTCTCACCGCGCAATACCACCCGGGTGGAAGCGCCTACAGCGCCGGAAGCAGAACCGATTTTAACACCGGCTACTTTCCCTTGCAGGGCGTTCAGCACACTTTTGTTGGTAACTGAATTCAGGTCGGTCGAATTGACAGTTTGGTTGGCATACACCACATCACTTTTGTTGCGGGTCAGGCCAGTGGCTGTGATCACCACCTCACTGAGGCTTGTACCTGTTTCCAGGACAACGTCAATGGCGTTGGAAGCGCCTAAAGCTATTTCCTGGGTTTTGTACCCGGTATAGGTTACCACCAATGCAGTGGCGCCATCCGGCACTTCGAGTGTGTATTTGCCGTTGAAGTCGGTTAAAGTACCTCGGGCAACACCTTTGATTGCGATAGTAGCCCCAATGAGGGTTTCACCATCGTCGCCTGTTACAACGCCGGTAATTTTACGTTGGGCCATACTCGTCCCACACACTGCCAGCAGCAGCAACAATGTTGTTAACAATTGCTTCATAATTTAAATAGTTTAAGTGAACGAAAATGTGATTTTGTTCGAGCAGTAAAGGATTGAAATGGAGACACGGAAGCAATTGCCGGCACTGCTGGTACCGAACCGGATAGGCATAAAAAATAGCCACACGCGATGCAGTGTTCCAGTAATGGAAACCGACCTTCCGCAGGTGACTTCAAGAAAAATGATATGGTAGCTTAACAGAGCGATTAAAAATAAATCACTCCACAGTTGCGGGGAAAAGAAGATTCAGGCGCAACAAAAAAGCCGCAAAATATTGACACCCTCCTGAAAGAGAAATGAACATTTTGCGACTTCCGAAAATTTGATATGGTATGGTACGCGATTAGAAAAATATATAGATGTGGGTTTTGCAATCGCAAAGGTAAAAACCTTCTTTCATACAAAACACGACATTTTATTTTTTTTCATTGCCGTTGGCAGGGTCAAGACTTGCTTTTTTACATAAACAGCAGATTTACAAGATGTTATTTCATTTTGTTTTTCAATTTTTTAGACCAAAATTTACATTATTTTGTCTGTAATTGTCTCAAATACATCCGAATCGTGTTGGAAAGCCCGAAATAAAGGGCATCCGATATGAGTGCATGACCGATACTAACCTCCAGCAATTGCGGGCAGTGAACCTGAAAAAACCTAAATTTTCCAGGTTCAGGTCATGTCCGGCATTGATGCCGATCCCGATTTCATTGGCTGTTTTTGCCGCTTCGGTATAGGTGCGTACGGCTGCCGCAGGGTCTTGTTTGAAATCATGCGCGAAAGGCCCCGTGTACAATTCTATCCGGTCGGCGCCCGCAGCTTTGGCGCCTTCCACCATTTTCGGAACGGGGTCGACAAACACGGAGACACGAATTCCTTTGCTGTGCAGTTCGGCACACACTTCTTTCAATTCCGCTCCATGATCTATGGTGTTCCAGCCCGCATCGGAAGTGAGTTGCTGCGGCGTGTCGGGCACCAGCGTACATTGATGCGGCGGCCAGGCCAGTACGAGGTCCAAAAACTCCCGGGTAGGATTGCCCTCTATATTGAATTCGGTAGTTACCACGGCATGCAGCGCAGGCACATCGTCGTACCGGATATGGCGCTGATCGGGGCGGGGGTGTATCGTAATACCTTCGGCGCCGAAGGCTTCACAATCTTTGGCTACCTGAACCAAATCGGGCAGGTTGCCGCCCCGCGAATTGCGCAACAGGGCTACTTTATTGATATTTACGCTGAGTCGGGTCATGTTCTAATCAGTTTGTGGTTTTTTTTTTTTTGGGCGGTGTTTTTTTTTTTCTTTCAAAACCCCCCCCGCGTGGGGTGTCGTGGTGTGCAATGCGTTACCTTTGCCGCAAAAGTAGACAGGCATGGAAGAAAACCCAAATACACCGGATATGTTGCAGTCGCCCGACGGTTCCGATTCGGTACAGCGATGGCAACCTGCGGAACCGAAAGTACTGGTGGTGTTGCTGGCATTGTTTGCGAGCTGCATCTTTTTTGCAGGTATTGCTACCATTCTATGCCAATTGATTGTGCAATGGGGCGGCTGGAATGAAGGCCTGCTGTCCGGATTGCTCGGCGCCGATGCGACGGAGCCGGAACGCTGGCAAATGCGTTTTTTACTCGGACTACAGCATTTTTCGGTGTTTTGTGTGGGCGGTTTCCTGACCGTGTGGCTCTTTTACCGGGGCATCACCAAACCCGTGCCGGGCTGGGCGGATTACCTGCGGTCCCGGGAATTACCTTCCTGGAGCATGGCCGGTTTAGGCATCCTGCTCCTGCTGGTTTCCGTACCCCTGGTGCTGTATTCCTTCCAGTTGAATAAAATGCTGCCGCTTCCCGACGAGTTTCATGCCATGGAAGCGCAAGCCAATGAAACCATCAAAAGCCTGCTCCGCATGGATCATTTTGGCGAGTTTCTGGGCAATATGGCGCTGATTGCCCTGTTGCCGGCCATTGGAGAGGAAATTGTTTTCCGGGGTGTCGTGCAGCAGCAACTGATGCGCCGCATTGCCAATCCCTGGTGGGCGCTGATCGTGTCGGCGGCGGTATTCAGTTTTTTCCATTTCCAGTTTGAAGGTTTTTTGCCCCGCATGCTATTAGGTTTTCTGTTGGGCTGGCTGTACTGGCAAACGCGCAATTTCTGGATACCCGTTATCGCGCATTTTTTCAACAACGGTATTCAGGTCATGGGCCAATACGCTGTCGGCGACAATAACTCGGTGGTTGACCTCGAACAGGATATGCAAGTGCCGTGGTTTGTGGCGCTGCTGTCGCTGTTTATGATAGTGGCGACGATGCGTTTGATGAGAAAATTAGATTAAAATGGCACACGGATTAGAGGGATTAGACACGGATTTTCGTAAGACCACGCATTTTTGTGTTTTAGCTGCATTGGCCACAAACGTGCTTAAACAAGAGGACACTAAGCGTGAGTTGACCTATATTATTATAGTCATTTGCTGATGATTTATGCCTGGCTACAATAATCACTAAGCGGATGAGTCAACTCCGGCGCTTTGTGTCCTTTATGCAACCACGTTGGCGCGTACAAAAAAACGCAGTGAGGTCTGTACATAAAGAAAAGGTGCGTGTTGTAAACCTTTACGCATGCAAAAACACTAAAACACAAAAACACAAACTAATTTTTAACATGCAACAATTACTTGGTATCGGTTCGCGGGTCAAACATCCCGCATTTGGCGACGGTGTGGTGATACGCCTGCATGTGGCTGCTTATGAAGTTTGTTACACCCAGTTCGGCATCAAAATGGTCGGTAAAGACTACGCCAACTGGCAGATTATCGAACACGTGCCCGCCGATGAATTGGTTTCTTTTACCGAAGCGGAAGAATCGCTGGTGCGTATCCTGCGCGCCTGGGCGGCTGTGAGCCTCGAAACAGTGCCGCTCGGCGACCGCTGGAAGAATGGCAAAATGGTGCTACAGGCCGACGGCGTTCAACCGAAAGAAGTGCCCATCGACGCCTTTTTCCATAAAATTGTGATGATGCGCGACCGCCTGCGGGTGCTCGAACAGCAGATCAATGCCTCGAAAAAACTGGACGACGAAGATAAAGTTAACCTCCAGCAGTATATCACCCGCTGCTATGGAAGTATGACGACGTTCAATATTCTTTTTAAAAACAAGGAGGATTATTTTGTGGGGGATAGCGGGAAGGAATAGGGCAAAAGTCAAGGGCAAAAGAGGTGTTTTGCCATTTGCCATTTGCAATATTGCCCTTTTAATTTCCCAAACTATAAAAAACCACAAAACCCCGTATTCCACCGCAATCAACACAAAGTTTTCCTGAAACTGCCCGTTCGCGTAATGGCTGTAGGAAAGCGCCGCCAGCCCCGACCACAATATGGCGAAACGCCAGCGGGTAAGCACTGAAATCGCCATCGGAACGCACAGGTACCAGGGATGCACCGTGGCCGAAAGACTCAGGTACAACAGCAGCGTAAAAAGCATGGCCCCGGCAAGGGAAACGATGTCCCGGTGGTTGTTGCGCATGGGCCAGGCCAGGGCAATCAGCAAAGCGCCGGCGAAAGTGGCAGCGCCCAGACGAGGCCCCAACCACTCGCCCATATCGTAACCCTGTGAAGCAAAACCCCATTCCCGCAGCAAATAATACACACTGGCATTGAACTGAAACTGTCGGAAATATAAATCGAGACTCTCCAAAATATTGGGCAGTACGCTCAGTAGCGGCGCAAATAAAACTAAGCATGTCGCTCCGAATACCAGGTTGAAAATCAAACCTTTACGCCAACCCAGCCAGCGCCAGACAACAGGCAGAAACAACAGCGGCAGCATTTTGGCGGCCGTTGCAAATGCCCAACAGACCGCTGCAAGGCGCAGACGCTCCTTTTGCAGGGCGACTAAACCTGCAATCAGAAAAAAGATCATTGCGCCTTCAAAATGGCAGTTGCCGGTGATTTCCAGGATCAGCAAGGGATTGAGCGCGTAGGCCGCCACGGCGTATCGGGGCGCAAAACGCGCCTTCGACAACAGGTACAAAGTGCCTGCTTCACACAACAGCAGAAACAATTTCAGTATCCCCACTTCGGCTCCGATATGATCGGGCGCTATCCAGGCCGCCGCCGCAAACACCGCCTGACAAAGGGGCGGATAAACCGTAAAATATTGCGGCGAATTGAGCAGGCCGTATAATTCCGGGGTAATACCTTTTGGAAAAATCTGATTTTCCATAAAGTAATCAGGCGGATGTGTAAACGGGTGCCAACCGGCAACCGTCAATCGGCCATCCCAGAGAAAGCGGTAAAAATCGTCGGAAAAATGGGGGATGCTGAACAACAGGAGCGCCCGCAAGCCGATCCCCAGCCACAGGTAGCGGCGCTGGTCATCTACATATTCTTTTTGGGCAAAAACAACCCACAGATATAGCGCAAAAAAAACGCCGAACACGAGCAGGAACGACCCGAACTGAGACCTTTGGGCAAAATACCCCAGCCAGATGGTTAAAACCGCAGCGGCTGTGCCCACCAATGGGAAAGTGAACCTCCGAATGTTGTCAAACATGGCGCGAAGGTAATGCGTCCGGTATCTTTCCCATGTCGCCACTCGGACGGATGCGCTACCTTTGTAAACATTGTAGGTTTAGTTGTGTGGGGATTTATAAACCTTATCCTTGACACAACCTAAACAACCTGAACTCCACCGCGCGCGTCAGGGGTATAACCATGAAACAGCCGCTTGTTTTTCTGATCTTGTTGCTGGTTTGCAGCGCCGAGGCCCGTGCGCAGACCATTTTGCAACTCCGGATTCCGGGGCCGGCGGCGGCTGTTTTTGATGAAGAGATAAAAACATTTCGCCTGCAACCCGATGAACGGACGCTGGAAACCGCCGTTTTCCGGCTGCCCGATTCCTCGGCCTTTCGCCTGTTGTGCAGCGATTTGCTGCAACATTTCCGGCAGGAAAGTTACCTCGCCGTTTCCCTGGACAGCCTGCAAATAAAAGATTCCACAGCCACAGCGGTGTTTTATCCCGGCCCGGCCATGTATTGGGTTCAATTGCGCCCGGCCGACGACGACAACCAGGCCTGGCTCGCGGCGGCAGGTTTCCGGGACAAACTTTTCAGCGGTAAACCCCTGCGCTATGAAGCATTGCTCCAGCTGGAGCGCGCCTTGCTGGAGCAGGCCGAAAACAACGGGTACCCTTTTGCCCAGGTGTGGTTAGACAGCACAGAAGTGGTCGAAAACGGCGCTGTATCGGCGCTGCTGCGTATCGAGCGCAATCGTTTTTTTACCATTAAAACCCTTAAAATCAACGGCGATCTGAAACTGCCCGCCGCCTTTTTGAGCAATTACCTCGGTATCAAACCGGGCGAACCGTACAGCCGCGCCAAGGTCTTGCGCCTGCGGGATCAACTGCGCAGCCTCGTATTCGTGGAGTCTACCGGCAATCCTTCCGTTACGTTTGCGGGAGGCGAAGCGACGATCAACCTGTTTCTGCAAAAAAAACGGGCCGGCCGTTTCGATTTTATCATCGGTTTGCTGCCCCGGCCCAATAGCGACGACGGGCGTTTGCTCGTCACCGGTTCGCTGAATGCAGCGTTTCAAAATGCGCTGAGTCTCGGCGAGCGCTTTTCAGTGGAATTCGAGCGGTTGCGCCCGGAAACGCAACGGCTCGATGTGCAGGCAGCTGTGCCTTACCTCCTGGGAACACCATTCGGCGTCGACGGGAAATTGAACATCTTCAGGCGGGACAGCACCTGGGTGGATGCGCAAAGTGAACTGGGCATTCAATATTTATTTCCCGGTGGTGATTTTATCAAAATTTTCTGGGAGAACAGAAGTTCTTCCCTGCAAAAAGTAGATACGGCTTTGATCCGAAGTACCCGCACGTTGCCGCCCAACCTCGACCTGCGCCTGAATGGTTTTGGTTTGGAAACCGGCCTCAATCGCCTCGATTATCGCTTCAACCCGCGAAAAGGCTGGGCTGTTTCCCTGAAAGCAGTGGCCGGATTCAGTGAAGTGCGGCGCAACAGCCAGATCGAGTCCCTGCGCGACCCGGGAGACCCCGAATACCGGTTTTCCAGTCTGTATGATTCTGTGGCCGGACCACGTGCCCGGCTCCGGTTAGAGTCGCGCATGGAACTGTATATTCCCTTTTTGCCCGCAGTACCCTGAAATTAGGCATCCGCGGCGGCGGTATTTTTTCGGAAAAACCGATATTCGCCAATGAGCAATACCGCCTGGGCGGCAACAAACTCCAGCGCGGATTTGACGAAGAAAGTCTTTTTGCCAGCCGTTTTGCCGTGGCTACTGCCGAATTTCGACTGTTGCTGGCATTGAATTCCTACCTCTCCGTGTTTACCGATTACGGGTACCTGGAAAATGAAACAGACCGGATCCGTTTATTTTTACGCCCACTGGGCATCGGAGCAGGACTTAATTTTGAAACCCAGGCGGGTATTTTCGGCATCAGCGTGGCCGTCGGTCGCCGCGACAACGGGCAACCCGTGGATTTTCGGACGGCAAAGTTTCACCTGGGATATGTGAGTCTTTTTTAGGTGTTTGGTGTTTCGTTTTTGGTGTTTAGGGAGCTCCGCTTTTGGCATTTGTCAAAATTCGACCAAAATATCAACTACTGCCAAACGCGAAGCTGCCTAAACACTAAACACCAAAAACCAAACACGTACCTTTGTCGCCTAACCAAAACGTATCCTATGCCAATCGCCCGACCGTTCAACCTCACCCAATGGATCGATGAAAACCGCCACCTGCTGAAACCGCCCGTCGGCAACAAGCAGATTTATATTCAAAACGACGATTTTATTGTCATGGTGGTGGGTGGCCCCAATGGCCGCAAAGACTACCACTGGGAAGAAGGCGAAGAACTTTTTTACCAGTTGGAAGGAGATATCCAGGTAAAAATCATCAATGAAGCCGGCGAACCGGAAACCATCGATATCCGCCAGGGCGAGATGTTTTTATTGCCGCCCCGTATCCCGCATTCCCCACAGCGGCCGGCCGGCAGCGTCGGTCTGGTCATCGAACGCCATCGTCATCCGGACGAAATAGATAAACTGCTGTGGTTTTGTGAAAAATGCCATGCCCCGCTGCATGAAGCCGAATTTCCACTCAAAGATATCGGCACACAAATCAAGGAAGCCATTGGCGCATTTAAAAATGATCTGGCTGCACGTACCTGCGAGCATTGTGGAACGGTGATGGAGGTGTGAGAGATGAGAGTGAAGTGAGAAGTGAGTGGTTTTGGTCCCCCTTTGAGGCTCGATAGTCTTGGCATGGGCTTTTGGCGTGTAGTCGTGCGTACGTGAGTCGAAAGTGGCATTACGTTGCCAAAGAGAGAACCCAAACCTAACGAAACACCAACGTACTAAACACGACTCACGATTACAGGCCTGAAAAGCCCATGCCAAAATCCAACCCAATGCCAAGAGGGACGTCTCTCACTTCTCTCAAAATCTGATGATATCGTGTACGATCACCGCCGCGATAATGCCTGCGGGGAAATAAAAAACCTTGGTATGCAAGGTTGGAAACACCGCCACGCTGAACATAGCGCCCAGCAGAAAACTGCACATAACTATGACGCGCAGGAGGGCTTCCCGTTGAATCAGGCGACGCTTCTCCCCTTCCGAATGGAAAATCTCGGCAATATCGACGCCTAATTCGTTGACGACACCGGTCATTTGACTGGCTTTGATAAGCGATGAAGTGGTCAGGCTGACCATTGCATTTTGAATTCCGATAGAAAAAAGCACCATGGCCGGAAATGTAACCGGGTGCAGGCCGTTGATATGGTCGGACATGCCCACCAGCATAAAAAAGTGTCATGACCACAAACAAAGGCAACAAATGCAGGTAACGCCATTTGCGCAGTTTTTCGCGCTCGACACACCAACCTGCAAAAAAACCGCCCAGGAAAAAAGCGAACAGCCATAAAAAAATAGAACCCGCTGTATTCAATTTGCCTTCGTACAAATCCTGGGCTATTTGCGGCAGCAAACCGGTCACATTGGTGACAACGACCGAAAAGGTCATCAATCCGGCATAAATGACGATACCCGAACTGAAAGGATAAACAAAAGCGTATAATTTTTTGATCGAAAAAGCCTTTCTGGGCACCTTTTTCGTCCAACTATCGGTATATGATTTAAACAGCATTTGAAAACGGGCAAATGAATCCGGTTCGCAAAACTGCAAAAACCATCGGCATTGTACAACTTAATCCGGGCGTTTCCGCATGAAAATTAATTTTATGATAAGAATCTCAACGTTTTGGCGAATTTTGCAGCTGTTTTACGAGCCGTACACCAGCAGCCGCAAACAACCGTCCACTTATGATTTCCAGTATTGTCCGTGATATTTCCCGCGCCTTCAGCCCGGAGTTGCCCCCCGAACTGGGCAACCTCGATCAGCACCTCGACTTCATTTTGCCCAAAGTGGTCGCTTACGGCGAAGACCTGGTGGAAGCGCATTTCTGGTTGGGAAAACGCTGGAAAGAAGTGCGGGATGATGAAGGTTTTCACGAATCGATTCTACATATTTTCAACCCCGGCGGCGAGTACCTGCTTTCCTTAGATGGCAATATTGTAAAAGGAGGCTGGCGACAATTGGGTACTTACAACACCCTGATTATCGAAATGAGCGGTCGAAGCGAACTCTTCGACCTGCGTTTTATGAACGGCGATTTTATGATCCTGACCAAACATGGCGATCAGCTCCGCAAAGGACAACGCGTGTTTTTCTGCCTGGTACACGAGCCTTCCGCCAAAGGCAGCGGTGGGGAACTGGACTGGCGCAACGTCATGGAAAAATTGTACAATATCTGGCGTGAAAACAGCCTGAGTATATGGGCCTGGATTTTCTTTATCCTGCTTTTAGGCCTGATAATTTACGGATCGGTAGATTGACAAAATAGTTCAGGCAACTTTTTGTGCTGCCAATTGTCTCCTTCGCTTCACTCTTTTTATGTGTTTTGGTTTTTGTGTTTTAGTGTTTTGGAGGTTCTTTGCTTTTGGCAACTGTGTGTGATTCAAGCAAAGAACCTCCAAAACACTAAAACACCAAAAAACCAAAACACTAAAACACACTAGCACCCAAGTACCATTAAAGATATGCATACCCTCGATTGGATGGTGCTGGTTGGCACTCTTGCATTTGTTTTCCTCTACGGACTGTGGCGCACCCGGAAAGCCCGGGATGTGAGCAGCGACGATTTCCTGGCCGGCAAACGCGACCTGCCCTGGTGGACGATCGGACTCAGCATCATGGCGACACAGGCCAGCGCGATTACTTTTCTGAGTACGCCCGGGCAAGGCTACAGCGATGGCATGCAATTCGTACAGTTTTATTTCGGGCTTCCGATAGCCATGATCTTCCTGGCGATTTTTATCCTGCCGGTTTATTACAAATTGCATATTACCACGGCTTATGAATTCCTCGAACAACGTTTCGATCTGCGGATGCGTTCGCTGACCGCCGTTTTGTTCCTGATCCAGCGCGGTATTGCCGCTTCTATCAGCATTTATGCGCCGAGTATCATTCTTTGCGCAGTTTTCGGCTGGAACCTGGCGCTGACGAATTTTGCAATGGCCGCTTTTGTAGTTATATATACCACCTCCGGCGGCAGCGATGCCGTGAGCCGTACCCAGGAATTGCAAATGAGTATTATGCTGGGCGGATTGATTACCGCATTTTTCCTGATACTTTACAATCTTCCAGAGGGCGTCGGACTCAATGAAGCCTGGGAAATTGCCGGGGTGACAGGCAAAACCCAGGTCATCGACTGGACTTTTGACTGGGGCGATCGTTACAACTTCTGGTCGGGCATTTTGGGCGCAACCTTCCTGTTTCTGTCTTATTTCGGCACAGACCAAAGCCAGGTAGGTCGCTATTTATCGGGCAGATCATTGAAACAAAGCCGTTTCGGATTGCTTTTTAATGGTTTTATCAAAATACCCATGCAATTCCTCGTCCTGTCGGTCGGCGTCATGGTTTTTGTGTTTTTTCAATTTCAGCGGCCTCCCCTGCACTTCAGCGATGCGCACCGCGTCAAAGTAGCCGGTAGCGCGCAGGAGGCCGCATTCGTACAATTGGAAGCGCGCGCTGACAGCGTGTTTGTACAAAAGAGGCAAGTGCTGAATGATTTTACCACAGCCATTCAAACCGGCGAAGCAGAACGCGAAGCATCGGCCAGGGTCAGTTTGATAGACCTTGAAAAACAGCGCGCTACCCTGCGCGCGGAGGCCGAAACACTGATCAAAGCCGCAGATCCCGGAACGGATTCCTCCGACAAAGACTATGTATTTATACATTACATTCTGCGGCACATTCCGAAGGGTATCATCGGTCTGATGATTGCCATGATTTTCTGCGCTTCCTGGAGTACGACGGCTTCCGAATTGAGCGCCCTTTCTGCCACATCCGTATCTGATATTTACCGCAGGTCGCTTGTACAGGGCCGCGACGACCACCACTACCTGAAGGCTTCCAAATGGGCGACGGTGCTCTGGGGAGTATTCATTATGTTATTTGCTACCTATGCCGGTTTGTTCGACAACCTCATTCAGGCGGTCAATATGGTCGGTTCCATTTTTTACGGAACCATACTCGGTATTTTTTTTACCGCTTTTTTTCTAAAAAAAGTGGGCGGCCAAGCCGTGTTCTACGCTGCCGTCATCACCCAGGCCATAGTGGCGTATTTGTTTTTTTACGTGGATAAAAACCCTTATTTGTGGTACAATCCTTTAGGATGCGGTTTGGTCATGATATTGGGATGGCTGCTGGAATCTGCTTTTTCGTTTGGGAAGTCGGCAAAATGACAACACAGGACAAATTAAAAATGCACTTTCTGACAAACTAAAATTGGACTGGCCTCGTTTTTGCTACAATAACCGATCGACACATACATCTTTCCACCAAAAAAAGATTAATCCTATGCTTATTCTCGCATTCCTCTTGCTCCTTCTGGTACTCTTTGGTAGTAACATGCTCAAAGAAGCACAAGTCCAACGCAGACATTAATCGGAGGCCTTCCGGCGCTCCGCTATTTTTTAACCATATACAGGAGTCAGTCCGAATGTTCGGGCTGACTCCTGTCGTTTTGAAAGTTGATGAGGTTTATAAGGGAGGTTGATAATACATCCGCTCGAGAAGGAACAATTTATTCTTTTTCGAGCGGATGTATTATCAACCTTATCAACCTTTTAAACCTTATCAACCTTTATAAACCTCATCAACCCTCATCAACCCACTAAAACTTGTTTAGAGCGAACGAGTTACTTAGGTTTGCCCTAAATTTATAAGAAATGACCACTCGATTACGCTCCCTATTGTTGCTCTTTACCGGCAACGCCCGACTTCGTACTTCGCACTTTGCACTTCGCACTATCCTGCTGCTTTGTGCGGGCAGTCTCTTTGCTCAAAAAACCTCCGTTCAAAACATCGAGCCGCGTGTCGAAGCGCTGTTGGCACGTATGACAGTGGAAGAAAAAATCGGGCAACTCACCCAGATGCCGGGCGATATCAGCACCGGCACCGATGTTGCCAAAGACGATTTATTAAATCAGATTCGCAGCGGTAAAATCGGTTCCATCCTCAGCCATACCAATTTTCAGAATAAGATCACCATGCAACGCGTAGCCACGAAGGAAACCCGGCTTGGTATCCCCATTATCTTCGGTTTCGACGTGATTCACGGCTACAAAACCATTTTTCCGATCCCCCTGGCACAAGCAGCCAGCTGGGAGCCGGATATGATCGAACGTATCGAACGTATTGCCGCAGAAGAAGCGTCTGCCGACGGGCAGCACTGGACCTTCGCTCCCATGGTGGATATCTCCCGCGACCCGCGCTGGGGCCGCAACATGGAAGGCTCGGGAGAAGACCCCTACCTCGGAAGCCGCATCGCCGAAGCCCGCGTGCGCGGCTTCCAGGGCAAAGACCTGGGCGCCAATAATACCGTCGCAGCCTGCGCCAAACACTTTGCCGGCTACGGTTTTGTGGAGGCCGGCCGCGAATACAACACGGTAGATTTCAGTGAACAACGCCTGCGGGAAATCATCCTGCCGCCTTTTCAGGCTGCCGCCAATGCCGGAAGCGCCACTTTTATGAATGCCTTCAATACCATTAACGGTGTCCCGGCCAGTATGCACAAACATTTGATTACAGATATTTTGCGCGGCGAATGGACCTGGAAAGGCCTTGTGGTCAGCGACTGGGATTCTTTCGGCGAAGTGATTATTCATGGCGCTGCTGCCGACGACGAAGAGGCTTCCGCCAAATGCATCTCTGCCGGTAGCGATATAGATATGGCAGGCGGCACATTCCAGCGCGGCCTGAAAAAAGCAATCGACAACGGCAAAGTCACCACCGCTCAACTCGATGAAGCAGTACGCCGGGTGCTACGCCTCAAATACATGCTCGGCCTGTTCGACGACCCGTTCAAATACCTCGATCCGCAACGCCGCGCAGCCACTTTGGAAAAAGCGGAATTCCGCCAGACCGCCCGCGAAGCTGCCGCGAAAAGTATGGTACTGCTCAAAAACGACGGCGGATTACTCCCGCTGAACCCTTCCGGCCCTTTCCGTAAAATAGCAATCATCGGCCCGCTTGCCGATAGCCGGAGCTATAAAGATTATATGAGTTTCTGGACGCTGGGCATCGGAGTGCGAGACTACGACTCCACCAAAGTGGTCACACCGGCGATGGCACTCAAACCTGCGCTCGAAGCGCTCGGGTTCGAGGTAACAGTGGTGCAAAGTGACCTGAGTGCTGCCAGCGATGAAGCGGCATACTCCGCTTCCATTGAGGCTGCCAAGGGCGCTGACCTGATTATAGCCTGCGTTGGCGAGCGCGGCCTCGACTGCGGAGAAAATCGTTCCTTAACGGATATCAACCTGCCGCGTGGCCAGGAGCGTTTCCTGCGCATCGCCACTTCCAATGGCGTCAAACCAACTGTGATGGTGTTGTTCAACAGCCGCCCGCTGACATTCCCATGGGCAGGCGAAAACATAGAGAGTATCCTGGTGGCCTGGCAGCCCGGCTTTGAAACAGGCAATGCACTGGCAGATATCCTGACAGGCAAGGAAAATCCGGGCGGTAAACTCCCGCTTACTTTTCCGCGTTCGCTGGGACAGGTGCCGATTTATTACAACGCCCTGAATACCGGCCGCCCAATAGAACGCGAGGACAAAGTGTGGGCCAGCAGATACCTGGACAGCCCTAACTCCCCTGCTTATCCTTTCGGTTTTGGATTGAGCTATACGACGTTTATGTATGACGCGCCTAAAGTCAACAAAGCAAAAATCAAGTTGGGCGAAACGGTCGAAGTTTCAGTTACCGTCACCAATACCGGCAAAGTAGCCGGCTCCGAAACCGTCCAGTGCTACATCCGCGACCTCGTGGCCGATATTTCGCGCCCGGTAAAAGAATTGAAAGGTTTTGAAAAAATACGCCTGGCGCCCGGCGAAAAACGCACGGTAGTTTTCAAACTGACGGAAAATGAACTGGCGTACTGGAATGCCGATGCAAAACGCAAGGCCGATCCCGGAAAATTCAAGGTGTTCACCGGTGGGAATTCGAGGGATGTGCAGGAGGTGGAGTTTGAGTTAATTCGTTGAAAACGGTGTTTTAGTGTTTTAGTGTTTTCGTGTTTTGGTGGACGCGCTGCCTGGAAATTTGTAATGCTGAAAGCGGAGACCCTCTAAAACACGAAAAACTAAAACACTAAAACACGAAACACGAAAAAAAGCCGGGTCCAGATTGCTCCGGCCCGGCATAAGGTAACGTTACTAAACACGGGTAATTTATTGAAAATCAAAGACTTTTAATAAAATCAATGACTTGCTGTTCGCTCATTTTTTGGGGTAACAGGGTCGATGCATTCGAGCCGCCGGTTTCTTCGTCCTTATTTCCCAACCAGAACTGATCGCCTAATTTGCTCACCGTGACGACCTGCACCGGGAATCCCTGCGGGACAAAAGGCGCGCAAAACCGGAAATCAGCCGCCTGGTATTTCAACGGCACGACAGACTGCATATTTTTAAATACCATAAACGCCTGCGTATTCTGATCTGAAAACCCAAGTGGTAATTCAACACAATAACTACTATTTGGTTCTTCGAGCATGCGTCCGGCACATATCCATCGCAAGTTGGGAACCAGCAATTGATAACCCAACTGAAAGGGCGGATTTCCGGGCAACTGCCATTCCGCAGCGGTGACCGCTTGATTCGTACCCGACCAGCCCGTAAAAACATCCATTGTGCCGGAAGTGTTGGTAAACAACTGATTAGCATTGAGCGGCGCAGCGCCCGGTATTTGAATTTTCAATAAATTCCCCTGGGACAATTGTAGTTCCTGCCCATTACAAGTAGCCTTCAAATGGAGGATACCATCGCTTTCCAACACCCTGTTTTCGGTGGTAACAGTACCGGTATTGCGGGCAACCAGGTCTCCTTTTCGCTGTATTTCAATTACTTCCAGCCGAAAATCGGAGCAGGTACTGCAGGGTACGACCGCGCCGGAAGTATTCGAGAACAATTGATCCAGGTGATTCAAAAAATCCGTACGCCGCCGGAAGTAACAAATAAGGTGTCCGCCAGTCGATTGCTTAATACCAATACCGACTTCGCCTGGGTTGCGGGTACTTGTTGCAACGCCAGCGAAATCTCGGCGACCGATATATCGTAAGGACGGAATATTTCCACATCTTTACGACAACTCCAACCCGCCAGCATCAATAATATAGCCAGCCATGTATTTCTCAAAATATGTCAGTTTAGATGCTTAAGAATGGTTTGTAAGGTTTAAGTAAAAAGGCAAAATTGCAAAGGGCAAAAAGCAATGTAAATCAATGAGGTACAGAAGATTTAGTATTAACTAATTTTGCACGCCTACTTGGATGCTCGCTTTCGCTTTTGTGGTGATTATCCTTCCAGTACCACCTTGCATGGGGTGTAACATGATTGGATTCAAACACAAAAAAGATACAAGGGCCGGCAAAAGCGCTGCTTGCAGGGTCAATTTTTCAATCAAAAATTCGGGTTACGCCCACATTCAATCCCATCATTCCGTAACGCTGCTCCACAGGATGGCCGGGAATATTGACCGGGCGCAGGACCATTCTCACATAAGGTTCGGCAAAAACACGCAGACGCGGACGCAGGTGGCAAAACCACTGTACGCTGCCGATAGCGCTTAACCCGGCTTTTGCGCGAAATACATCGACTGTGCCGCTGCCGGGCGTAAAATAAGCCGGCCGGCCATCTATCGGAGACAGGATGGCGCCGCGTTTCCAGAACAATACATTGAGCGCAATCCCGCCGTTAAGACTCACACCGGTACGCCCGTTGCGCAATTCCACACCAACTTCCAGGGGTACATCCAGCATCCCGAAGCGATTAAAGGTTTTCAGGTACTGCTCGCCGTACTCCACTCCCAGCGTATCGATCACCGTGACGGTTTGTCCATTGATAATCTGCGTGGTTTGCCGGATCGTCACTTCCACAGAGTTTGGATCAATAAATTCAAACACTTCCGTGATCTGGTCGTAATGCAGCCCGCTGCGCAACAAAAAATGGCGATCCAGCAACAGCGAACCCCGCAAGCCGGCGCTGAATGACCAGTCTCTTGTTTCCGTATTGCGGCGCTGGGCCAGGTAAGGCTGGTTGTCCGGGCCGGTGCGCATTTCTTTACGGGTCAGTGATGGGCCTACATATGCGTCGAGCAGGAAAACATTGGGGTGCTCCGCGAAATCATAACAATTTCGGGTTTCTTTTTTGTTGCGAATGATCCGTTTGTCAGGGATGAGGAATGAGGGATGAGGGATGAGGGGACGAGGGAGGGAGAAGTGAGAAGTGAGGGGTGAGAGGTGAGAAGTGAGAAATGAGAGGGCGTCGGTTGTTGGAATGGCCTCTGTCTGGTTGTTTGAATCTGTGTTGTCAGCAGGCGCTTCCGTTACCAGGGCAATATCTGGCGTTTGCTGTTGCACGGGCTTCAACCCGGGCAATGCTGCTTGTGTCTGTCCTTTCGTACGAGCCGCCACCCGCAGGTCGGACACAGGCGTCGCAGCCCCTTTTGAAGGGAAAATAGGAAGGATGTCTTTCCCAGTATTTATCCGGTCGGGCGCGGCCATGTCCGGCTTGCCGTTTTCTGCCGGGACAGGTACGGCGCTTGTAGTTGCTTCCTTATTCCGTTCTATCGGCGCATTGTTTTGTGTCAGCGCTACATTCGGCAGTTGTTCCGGCTTCAACCACCAACCCAGTAATCCCGTTCCGGCGATGCCTGCTGCAAACAACCAGAAAAACAGGAAACGACGACGGCGTTTGCGCAAAGCCGCTTCTACCCGGGGCCATACAAAGGCAGGCGGCGGCACAGATGCACCGCGCAGGCGTTGTCGCAAAAGTTCGTCTATTTGATTCGGATGTTCCATTATACTATAATTCTATATGCAGGCAAAATTAGTTTTGGCTAAATTATTTGCAAATGATTGATTATCAACACAAATAACCAATAACTAATAACTACTTTTTGCCCTTTTGATTATGGGATTAAAGCAGGATGAAGCCGGATTCTATTCAATATTTCCAGTTGCTCGCACAACCAGCGCCGGGCCTTGGTCAACTGAGACCGGGAAGTGCTTTCCTGAATACCCAGTGTTTCGGCCACTTCGGCATGGGAATATCCTTCGACAGCTACTAAATTGAACACTACCCGGTAGCCTTCCGGCAAACGGCTGATCAGCTGCAGCAACTCAGCCTCCGACAGGGCCGCGATGGCATCGGGGTCGACCGGCGCATCGGGAAAATATTCGTAACCTGACGACTCAAAATCGAAGCGTTGTTTTTGATAGGCCCGCAAAGCAGTATTGATCATAATCCGACGGATCCAGCCTTCAAAAGAACCGTTGAACTGAAATTGCTCTAATTTGGTAAATACCTTGACAAAACCCTCCTGCAAAATATCTGCCGCATCCGACTGGGAACGTGCATACCGCAGACACACCGCATACATTTTGCCGGCAAATTGCTCGTACAAAAGTCGCTGACACTGCGCCGAACCGCGCAGACAACCCCGGATGATGTCTGTTTCGTTCAAGTGAGGATTATGTTTTGGCTGATTATGGCGCCGGTTTACGGGAAATAACTCGAAGGTATGGGATTTTGAGCAGATACAGGCAAGCGGATTTTTGCTGCCTGGGGGTTGGAAGTAACATTTTTTTTCGTTCTGGACGCACACCCCAATCAGGAAAATGAAAAATATTTTTCAGTGACTGTGATTTTTTGAAACATTATGCGAATAATCAGGAAACATAAAATTTTTCGCACAATGGTTTTCTAAATTGAAATGAACGAAAAAGAACAGAACCAATTATTTCAGCAACTTATGGAACAACATAAGGGCATTTTATTCAAAATTGCCCGAACCTATTGCCAGGATGAGGAGGATCGACAAGATATTATCCAGGAAATGATGATACAAATCTGGCAATCGCTTCATAAGTACAACGACAAGTTTAAAATTTCTACCTGGCTGTATCGCATTTCTTTGAATGTGGCTATTTCATTTTATCGAAAAGATGCAGTAAGGATAGGTAACCGTACTGCCCTGAACGAGCATTTTTCTCAAATACAAGAATCTGAAACCACTGAAAAAGAACAGCAGATGAAGTTGCTTGAACAGTTTATCAATAAACTCAACGATTTAGATAAAGCCTTGATATTGCTTTATCTGGAGGACAAGAGCCATGCAGAAATCGCCGAAATTCTGGGCATTTCGGCGAGCAACGCTTCCACAAAGGTGGGCCGTATTAAGGACAAATTGAAACAATATTTCACGACATAAAAATCACTAAAATGGACGAGATGACATTAAAAAAACTCTGGCAATCTTCTACTGAACAATTGGAATTGAGCCTCGCTATCGGCAAAAAAAACGCAGCGGAAATCACTAAAATAAAGGTTCAAACGATCCTGTTCTCCATGAAACCTATTAAAATTTTTTCCATTTTAGCAGGCATCCTTTGGGTCGGCTTTGTTGATGTCTTAATGATTAATTTATTCCAGGTAGCCAACCCGTTTTTCCTCATTTCGGCGGGTATACAGGTAATATTGACCAAGTTGGCAATTGGGATTTATCTTTATCAATTAATCCTTATTCATCAGGTAGATATGAGCGGACCGATTCTGGAAATCCAGGAAAAATTGGCACGTCTGAAATCTTCAACGCTTTGGGTTGCTCGTTTTCTGTTTCTGCAACTTCCTGTCTGGACAACATTTTATTGGAATGAAAGTATGCTCAGCAGCAGCAATTTTCTCTTGTATATCATTCAAGGCATTGTAACGCTTTCATTTACAGTGATCGCTGTCTGGCTTTTCCTGAATATCAATTACGAAAACAGAGATAAAAAGTGGTTTCGCCTGATTTTCAATGGAACAGAATGGCAACCTGTCATCAAGTCCATGGAACTGTTGCACCAAATAGATCATTATAAAATGAACACGCGCGATTAAGGGAGGGGGAAAGTTGTTTGGATGGCTGGGAATTTAAAACTAAGCATTATACTTGTGGGGTTAAACAGAGCCTTGACAAACCGGACAATTCTCTTAATTCTTAAATTCATTAAACCATGCAAACAAAATTTCTTACCGCCTTACGCACCCTGCTGTTTTTTGCAGCAACCCTTCCTGCAGTGTATGCTCAAAACAGCGATGAAGAAGCCATCAGAAAACTCATCTCTAACGAAACGGAGATGTGGCTTGACCGAAATGCCGAAGCCTGGTCAGCATCCTTTGTCCACGAACCCTACCTGACCTGGACGGTAACCAACGGTGGCGACCCGGGCGACGTGGTGACCATGCGTGGCTGGGAAGCCCTTAAAGGTTTTATGATGAATTGGTTTGAAGGCGAAACGGCCGAATTTGCTAAAGAAATGCGCAAATCAAAAATGACCAATGACCATTGGAATATTCAAATTCGAGGCAATGTAGCCTTTGTTGCCTTCGAACAGCGTGTAGAAAACGACGAAAAGAAAACCAAAGTCAGTAGTACGGAAACGCGGGTATGCGAAAAAAGAGACGGCGCCTGGAAAATTGCCATGCAGACTACTTTAGCGGATTTTAAAGATGCCACGCCGCCGATCAGGACTAATTATTAAAGCTTTCTAAAGTATAGGGCAAAATTATTGAGATATTAAGATATTGGGATATTCTATTGACAATCAATAAATTGAGTGATAATATCCCAATATCTTAATATCAATTAATATCGTACTTGTACTTACTTGAAGCAAACGACACATATAATGGCAGCCTGTAAGCGCTGCTGAAATTTCAAAAAATGACGCAACAACCATCAACCGAATCCAACTTGAGCGAACCGGCAAACACAGCAAAGACAAGTCATGCAAATACACACCAATACGGTCTCCAGGAATACCTCTCCCTTGGGTATGTCTACCTGATTATTCTGGGCATCATCAGCGACGTTATTTATTTCAACTTCTTCGGAATCAATATTTTAAAATACGCCGCTATTTCTGACATACTCATCAGCCCCATTAGTACCCTGCTGAAAGATATCAGGGTGTTAATTTTCGTCGTAGTTTTCATCGGTCTGGCATCTTGGTTTATGTTTAAAGTCATGCCTAATTTTCATTTAAAGAACAGGCATAAAGTATGGTACCGAAAATTCCAGAATATGGACAAATGGGATAAGTATTACAGTGCAATAGATAGTAACAACCACAAAAAAGCAGAATTCTTGCTCTTTTTTTTAGCCTCCATGTTTTTAGGTATGGGCATTGGTTCAGGCACCGCAATCAGCAATAGAATTAAAAAGGGAGACATTAAATTAGACCACACGATCATCTTCAGCGACAATGAATCGAAACAGGTAAAAATGATCGGACAAAACAGCGGTTACCTGTTTTATGTGCCGGAAGGGCAAAAAGCAGTGTCTGTTACCCCGATGGGGCAGGTGAAGGAAATACAAAAAAGATAGCATGTTTGATGGTTTGAAAAGTTGAGTGGATTGTTGAGGGGGTAACCTAAGCAATGAGTTACCACCTCAAACCATCAAACTTTTCAAACCATCAAACACGCTCAAACCATCCAATCCTTTCAAATCAACAATAAACATGAAACAATTACTTCCCCTGCTCGCTTTTTTAGCGGGCCTCGCCATGCTAAGCGCTCAAAACGCTCCCTTGCCGATCATCTGCGGCAACGAAATTTTTTCCCACATTGTTCAGGAAAAATATCCCGAACTCGACGCGGCCTTCCGCGCTACTTTTGAGGAGGCCGCACGCCAGAGCCACGCCGTCACCCAACGTTCGCCCCTGCATGTGAACGTAGTAGTGCACGTCGTATGGAACGACCCGGCGGAAAACCTGGCCGACAGCATTATCCTGAACCAAATACAAATTTTGAATGCCGATTACAACCGTATGAATGCCGATACGGGCAATTTGCGCGCCTACTTTCAAGACGTGGCCGGCAGTGCCGATATCCATTTCGAACTGGCTGAAATTGTGCGGGTGCAGACGAACGCCCTGTTTGAAGTAGACGTACTTGGAGGCGACCTGCTCTCCGCGCTCAAAAGTGATGCCACCGGCGGCAGCAATGCCTGGGATACAGAACATTATCTGAACATCTGGATATGTAAAATTCAACCGACTACGATCTTCGGTCTTACTATTGGACAAACACTGGGGATTGCTTTCCCGCCAAACGGCCTCGACCACTGGCCCGAAGGTGTGAGTGCTCCAACTGCGGAGCAAGACGGCGTGGTGATCGACTTTCGCGCAGTGGGTAGCAATAATCCCAATACCATTGAAGTGGCCGGCGGTACCGGCAACCTGACCATCAAAGGCCGCACATCCGTTCACGAGGTAGGACATTACCTCGGGCTGCGGCATATCTGGGGCGACGGCGGTTTTCTCGGCCCCAATGACTGCGCTCAAAGCGATGGCGTCGACGACACCCCTTTCGCCAGCGCACAATCGTCATTTGACTGCGAGGTGACTAAAAACTCCTGCGAACAGGTAGAAGCCTTTTACAATGACGACCCGCTCGATCTGGTGGAAAATTTTATGGATTATTCCCAGGAGAGCTGCATGAATATGTTCACGAAAGGCCAGGCAGCGCTCATGCGGAGTGTCCTGATGGGGCCAAGAGCCGGACTGCTCGATCCTGTTAGCATCCGCCAGCCGGTATTGGTACTGGATAGCAGAATTTTCCCCAATCCGGCACAAGACCGGGCGATGCTTTCTTTACAACTGCCTGAAACAGCGGACGTGCAAATTCGCATCATCAGTCCTGCCGGTCACGTCGTTTTGGAAATGCCGGCACAGCCATTTTCTTCCGGACAGCAACAAATTGCAATAGATACACAAGTTTTGCCTGTCGGCATCTATTTTGTTCATATACAGGCAAATGAAAAAACGCAGCAGTGAAGAAACTACTCGTACAACGTTAAGCCCTAAACACCACACACTAAACACCAAACACCCAAAAAAACACCCGCCGGTGAAGCCCTTTGAGGAAGGCTTCCCGGCGGATGGTCATCACGAGGCATTTGGTTTTAGGAGTGGTCTGAGGGGGTGGTTTTTGGAGCCGTTTTCATTGGTTCAAAAAAATTAAGTACTTTGTCGATATTAGTTTTGACTAAATTGATTACAAATGCTTGATTATCAACACGAATAACCAATAACTAATAACTACTTCAGGGCGATTACACAAATTGAGGCGGGGGCCGTTTTTTGGGGCTGGGTTTATCAGCCGATCATTGCAGAAGATGTTTCCATTGAAATATTATACTGGTGAATGCCGCTTTCAAGGCTTGCGTGAACAAGCAATTCTATTTTTTTTTCAAAATATTTTTTTCCTTTGTTCCACCTGCGGCTATAGCCGTTCTTTAAGCCTCTATTTCATTCACACAAACGATAAGCCATGCAAGAAAAGCATCCGCTCTGGGGTTTCGACCTTGGAGGCACCAAAATAGAAGGCGTCATCCTGGAAAGCCGGGAAAATATGAACGTGCTGTACCGTATGCGTGTACCGACGGAAGCCCAGCAGGGCTACGATCATATTATCGGGCAGGTACAAAAATTGGTGGAAATGCTCTCCGCCGAATCGGGTTTGAAGCCCCAATCCATTGGTATCGGCCATCCCGGCACACTCGATCCGCACACCGGGATGATCAAAAATGCCAATACCACGGCATTAAACGGTCGACCCTTTAATATTGACCTCGAGCGCGTCATCGGCGTACCGATTCGGCTTGCCAACGACGCCAATTGTTTTGCCGTGGCAGAAACACTCATGGGCGCCGTGCCGGAAGTGTTGCCCAATGCAGAAGTAGTATTCGGGGTCATCATGGGCACAGGTGTGGGCGGAGGCCTGGTGGTTCGGGGTAAAGTGATCAACGGACGGCAAGGCATCGGAGGAGAATGGGGGCATAATTTCCTCGACGAAAGCGGCGGACGCTGCTATTGCGGCCAGATCGGCTGTGTGGAGACGATCATTTCCGGCCCGGCACTTGAACGGTTTTATGAAAATGAAAGCGGCCGGCGACTGCCCCTGAAAGACATCGTAAGCCTCGCCGAAATCGGCACCGATGCCGCAGCGACCCTGACAATGAACAGGCTGGTAACCTATTTTGGCAAAGCCATCGCAGTTGTGATCAATATCGTCGACCCCGATATTATTGTCATCGGCGGCGGCGTCGGCAATATCGACTTGCTCTACAAAGAAGGGGTGGCGGAAGCGCTCCAGCATATTTTCAATCCGCGCATCGATACCATTTTCCTGAAACCGAAATTGGGCGACAGCGCCGGGGTGTACAGGGCGGCGCTGCTGTGAGTATGAGGTTGTGTCAGCCTAATAAAAAGTTTTCGCGCCAAATTTAGTTGAGCAATGAAAATTGACAACTTTTTAAAAGTTGTCAATTTAGCGCCCGACCAAACTCCAAAAAAGGATGACTTTAACAACAGTACAAATTCTTATTTCGTTTCCCTTGAAACTTTCCAGGTTTAAAACCTGGAAAGTTTAGCCGAGGTGGCCCTTTTTGATACATTTAAGCAACCCAGTTTACCGGGGTGTTTTCCGTCTGAAATGACGTGAACGGCCGCTTTACAAAACATAAAGAAGCGCTTGTCGTTTTGTAAACGTTTTACCCCGCAGCTCCCGTAACATGAGGGAATGTTCAAAAATGTGTGGCACACCTTCATCTGAACTTTCATTATCAATCAATTACGTGAGGTGTGCCACACTTTTTTGAACACTCCCTAACATGATACCTCTTTTTTGAAAAATACTGCCATGAAAAACTGGTTTTTGCTACTGACGCTTGCCTTCAGCAGCCCTGCCGCCGCACAACTAATCCTCAGCCCAAATACAGACACCACACAGCGACTGGGCGCCTGGGCACGTATGGAAATCGTAAACGGCGATACCACTTTTGTGATGTCGCTCCGGCCGGTGCGTGTTACCGCCCGCTGGAATTTTACTGATATGCAACAACAGCGGCAATACTACCTCTACACCCGCGCCGCCCGAAAGGTCTACCCGTACGCCATACAGGCAGTAGGTATGTATGAAGACATTCAGGAAGAAACGCAGGATATGCGCAAGGGACAACGCCGGCGCTATATTCGCCGGGAACACAAAGAAATGAAAGGCGACTTGAACGATCAAATGAAAAACCTCAGCAAAACGGAGGGAAAAGTGCTGATCAAAATGATAGAGAGCCAGTTGGGCAAACCCTTTTACACCATCATCCGCGAGACGCGGGGCGGCACCACCGCCACCTACTGGCATCAGCTCAGCAAACTATGGGGCTATGATCTGAAGGAAGGTTATATACCGGGTAAAGACCCGCTGCTCGACGCCGTTTTTATCGATTATGACTTCGGGGATCCTGTCGGGCAATTCTGAGTTTTGCCACATAGTTTTTTAACACATAGGCACATAGGACACATAGTTGTAGAGTACTCTACAAACTATGTGTCCTATGTGCCTATGTGTTTAAAAAAAACTCCATGTGCTAAATACGGAATAAAAAGTGGCTATTTCAAAGAAGTCACTCTTAGTTAAGAAGGATGTTTGTTAACAACATTTAAAACTTACAGAAAATTCTTTTCAGCCTGTGACCTCTTTTCGCAGTGGCGTATAAAGTATGTCTTTGCAAGTGAGCGAGGACACAAGGCAAAAAAAGGAAGATTGTTTTCATTTGGTTTTTTGGGGTTTAGCCGTCCTGTACGCAATGTACAGGCGGCTTTTTTCTTTTGGGATTGAATGGAACACGGATTGGGACCAGGGATGAGGATTGAGGGATGAGGAATGACCGAGCGTGATGTCGGACAACACGCTCTGGTCATTCCTCATCCCTCAATCCTCATTCCTAGCCTCAATCCGTTCCAAAAACTCCACCTCACTCCAAATCTCCACCGTCTCCAGCGCCTGCGCTTTTTTCAGTTTGCTCCCCGCTTTTTCACCCACAACCAGGATACTCAGGTGTTTGCTCACCCCGCTGGCGATGTTCGCTCCGGCGGCGATGGCGCGTTTTTCCGCTTCCTCGCGGGTCATTTGCGAAAGTGTGCCGGTAAACAAAATACTCCTGCCCAGCAGCGGGCCTTCGGTCGGGGCGTCGGGGCGTTTGTCGGCTTCCGTTTGTTGCAGGTTCACGCCCAGTTGCTCCATGGTTTGCAGCAGTTCGACGTTGTGTTCATTCTGAAAAAAATGAAACACATTTTTGGCCAGCACCGGACCAACGTCTTTGATGGTCTGGTATTTTTCCAGGTCCCAGTCTTTCAAATCGAGCACGTGTCCGATTTCTGCGGCCACTAATTTCGACCCTTTTTGTCCGAGGTGGTGAATACTCAGCGAATGCAACAACCTGTAAATCGGGTTTTGTTTCGCCTTTTCAATGGCCGCCCGGAGATTGGTAGCCGATTTTTCGCCAAAACCTTCGAGTTGGGCAATCGCCTCATAATCAAGTCGGTACATGTCGGCGATGGAGCGCAGCCAGCCCAGTTTATAAAAACGTTCGATGGTGCTTTCTCCCAGCCCTTCGATGTCCATGGCGTGTTTGGAGGTATGGAAAATCATACGCTGCACCACCTGGGCTTCACATTCGGCATTTTCGCAGCGCCACACGGCTTCTTCTTCCTGTTTCACCAACAGGGAATGACAAACCGGACAGTTTTCGGGTAATGCACCACCTGTTCGGAGCCGTCGCGGAGTTCGGGCAATGATTTCACAATATAGGGAATCACGTCGCCGGCGCGTTCCACCAGTACCTGATCGCCAATGCGCAGGTCTTTGGCGCGGATAAATTCTTCGTTGTGCAGGCTGACATTCGACACGGTCACACCGGCGAGTGGCACCGGTTCGAGTTTGGCGACGGGCGTCACCGCCCCGGTTTTTCCCACCTGAAACTCCACATCGCGCAGGCGGGTGGTAGCCTGCCGCGCCTTGAATTTGAAAGCAATCGCCCAGCGCGGGTGGTGGCTGGTATAGCCGCAGCGCTCCTGCAATTCGATGCTGTTTACTTTCACCACCATACCATCGAGTTCATAGGGGTACTCGTCGCGGTATTCCTGCCAGTTGACACAAAATTCGATCACCTCCCGGATGCTGCCGCAGGTTTTGGTAGCGGGCAAATGTTGCCGGGTGCCTGCATTGGCCAAAGGCGTTTTAAAACCCAGCGATTCCAGCAAATGAATACTTTCATCGTGGCTGTGAAAGCGCTCAATGATGTTATTATCCTGATTATCAACGGCATAGCCCATTTGGTACAAAAAAGCCTCCAACCCGCGTTCGGCGGCCTCTTTGGGGTCTTTCATCCGCAGGGCGCCCGTGGCGGCGTTGCGCGGATTGGCAAAAATCTGGTCGTTGGCTTCCTGCCTGGCTTTGTTTATTTTTTCAAAAATATCTTTCCGGATCAGCGCCTCTCCGCGCAATTCCACTTTATGAATACCGTATTTGGAAAATTCAGCCTGCAAAGGCACCGAACGCAGGGTGCGGATATTGGCGGTAATATCGTCGCCGACAGCACCGTTGCCACGTGTGGCAGCGCGGACGAGCCGGTCGTTTTCATATACCAAAACGATGGTGCCGCCATCGTATTTAGGTTCTACGCAATATTCAACATCTCCCTCCTTGTCGAGTTTGCATAGTTTTTTCACCTGCTCATCGAAGTCGTTGAGGTCTTCGGCATCATAACTGTTATCCAAAGAAAGCATGGGCGTCAGGTGTGCCACCTGTGCCAGGTTTTCCGTCAGGTCTTTGCCCACGCGCTGCGTCGGTGAATCGGGCGTGATCAGGTCGGGATGCGCCGCTTCCAGCGCTTCGAGTTGTTTGTACAACTGGTCGTACTCGAAATCGCTGATGACCGGGTCATTCTGTACATAATATTTCCATTCATGGAAACGCAACACCTGCTGCAAATCTTCAACAAGCCGTGACTGATCGCCTTCAAAAAGCGTCGCCTGCGGACTCAACAATTTTTTGGACCGTTCGTAAAGTTGGCGCTGGAGGGAAGGGGAATACATAGACGTGAGTGAGTGGTGAGTGGTGAGTGGTGAGTGGTGAAGTTTGGCCACTCAGTTTAAGCAGATGTGAAAAACTAGTAAAGATTAAATTTTCTGTAAATGCCTCATTATCAACCCTGATAACCAATAACTGATAACCGATAACTATTAAGGGTGCAACTCCAGCAATGCCACGTTTTCGATGTGGTGTGTATGTGGAAACATGTCGACCGGCCGCACTTTCAGCACCTCGTATTTTTCGGAAAGCAGTTGCAGGTCGCGGGCCTGTGTGGCCGGATTGCAGCTGACATATACAATGCGCGGGGCGGCCAGATCGAGCAAAAAACGCACGGCCTTTTCATGCATGCCCGCGCGCGGCGGATCCGTAATTACCACATCTGGCCGACCATGGCGTTCGGCAAACTCCGGCGACAGGACATTTTTCACATCTCCGGCATAAAAAATGGCGTTTTCAATCCCGTTCAGGCGCATATTTTCTTCCGCATCTGCAATGGCCTCCGGTATTTCCTCGATGCCAACCACCTGGCGGCATTGGCGGGCCAGGTACAAAGCGATGCTGCCGGTGCCGGTGTAAAGATCGTACACATTTTCATTGCCCGTCAGTCCGGCAAATTCGGCGGTCACGTCGTACAGGTTTTTGCCTTGTTCCGAATTGGTTTGAAAAAATGATTTCGGGCCGATTTTAAACTTCAGGTCGCCCAACTGCTCCACCACATATCCTTTTCCAAAATAGGTTATCATGTCGAGATCGAACATGGAATCGTTGAGTTTGGTATTGACCGTGTAGACCAGCGTCGTCATTTGGGGAAATTTCTCCAGAATCGCGTCTAAGTAACGGGCAATAACTTCCATGTCATTTTTGGCAAAACTCACCAGCAGCATCAGTTCGCCGGTGGTGGTGAGCCGCACCATCAGGTTGCGCAAAACGCCGGTATGCCTGCGCATGTCGTAAAAAGAAAGTCCCTGCTCAAAAGCAATCGCCCGGCAGGTATTGCGCAGTTCATTGGAAGGTTCGGCCTGTAGCCAACACTGCTGAATATCGATAATTTTGTCAAAAAAACCGGCTTTGTGGAAACCCAGGGCATAATCGTCCGGCCCTTCAGGTTTGGGCGCTTCGGGATCGGGATTCATTTCCGCTTTGCTGCGCCAGCGTCGGTTGGCAAAACCGAACTCGAGTTTATTGCGGTAAAAAGTAGTAGCCGGTGCGCCGAGAATGGGCAGAAACTCGCCAATGTCCACTTTCCCAATGCGGCGCAACGCATCTTCCACCACCTGTTGTTTGTGTCGAAGTTGGGCTTCGTAGGTCAAATTTTGCCATTTACAGCCGCCGCACACATCGAAATGTTGGCAAAAAGCATCGATCCGGTCGGGCGAGGGCTGCACGATGCGTTCCACCAATCCTTCCGCAAATCCACCCTTTTTTTTCTGTACAAACACATCCACCACGTCGCCGGGCACGGCGCCTTCCACAAAAATCGCCAGCCCTTCCGCCGTTCGGCCCACCCCTTTGCCCCGGTCGGCAATGCCATGAATAGCGACATCGGGTATTATTACATGTTTCTTTGCCATTTTCTAAAAACTTGGACGGCAAAGGTAGTAATTGCTTCCCTACTCGACGACCACTTTCCGCTGCAATGTACCGGTAGCACGGCCCTGCAGAGGTATTTACAGTTTTTATGTTGTTCCCGGTTTTTCTGAAAACGCAGTACATTTGCAGCGTTTTTTTCCATACATGTAAGTAAGCGGTTAAAATCAGGTATCAGCAATATTTTTGCAACGCATTGATTTTCAATACTATTTGACTCATTGCCTCATTGAATTTTACAGCATTATCAACTATCCATAAATGACTTCCCGCGACATTCGCCGCCAGTTTCTCGACTTTTTTGCATCGAAAGGCCACAAAATCATCCCTTCCGCGCCGATGGTAGCCAAAAGCGACCCAACCCTGATGTTTATCAATTCGGGTATGGCGCCGCTCAAAGACTTTTTCCTCGGCAACCAGACCCCGCCTGCCAAACGCGTGGCGGACACCCAAAAATGCCTGCGGGTAAGCGGCAAACACAACGACCTGGAAGACGTGGGTTTCGACGGTTACCACCACACCATGTTCGAGATGCTGGGCAACTGGTCGTTCGGCGACTATTTTAAAAAAGAAGCCCTGGCATGGTCCTGGGAACTGCTTACGGAGGTTTATAAAATCCCGAAAGACCGCCTCTATGTCTCGGTTTTTAAAGGAGATGAAAAGGAAAAACTGCCCTTCGACCAGGAAGCATTCGATACCTGGAAACAGTTTGTGGCGGAAGACCGCATCCTGCCTTTCGGCAAAAAAGAAAATTTCTGGGAAATGGGCGACCAGGGCCCCTGCGGCCCTTGCTCCGAAATACACGTCGACCTCCGCAGCGACGCCGAACGGGCGCGTGTGGATGGTAAAACGCTGGTCAACAACGACCACCCCGACGTCATTGAAATCTGGAACAACGTATTTATGCAGTTCAACCGCAAAGCCGACGGCTCGCTGGAAGAACTGCCGGCCAAATCGGTGGATACGGGCATGGGTTTTGAAAGGCTTTGTCGCGCTGTGCAAGGCGTAGCAAGCAATTACGACACCGATCTGTGGCTGCCGCTGTTCCATTTGCTCGAAAACCTCTCCGGCAAAAAATACACCGGCTCCTATGATCCAAACGCCAAAACCGACGTGGCCATGCGCGTGGTGGCCGACCACCTGCGGGCGGTCAGTTTCGCCATTGCCGACGGTCAAATGCCGGACAACGGCGGGGCGGGTTATGTCATTCGCCGCATTTTGCGCCGCGCCGTACGCTACTATTATTCTTTCCTCGATCTGAAAGAACCCGTTTTATACCGCTTGTGCCCCGTGCTGGCGGAAGAATTTGCCGATGTGTTCCCGGAATTGAAAGCGCAAATCGACTTTGTGTCAAAAGTGATCCTGGAAGAGGAAAAATCGTTCCTGCGCACCCTCGAATCGGGCCTGAAACGTTTTGAAAATATCAGCATTCAAAACAAGGTTGTTGCCGGCGACCAGGCTTTTGAACTGCTCGACACCTTCGGATTTCCCATCGACCTCACGCGCCTGATTGCACGGGAAAAAGGTTACACCGTGGATGACGCCGGTTTTGAAAAAGCGCTGGCCGAACAAAAAGCCCGCTCCCGCAAAGACGCCGCCAAACAGGTGGGCGACTGGCTCGTGCTCCGCGACGAAGCGGATGTGGAATTTCTCGGTTACGACCTGCTGGAAACCCGTTCCTCCTACGTCACCAAATTCCGCACAGTCAATTTTAAAGGGCAGGATCAGTTCCAGCTGGTGCTCAACCGCACACCTTTCTACCCGGAAGGCGGCGGACAGGTGGGCGATCAGGGCTGGATGACCTTCGGCGAGGAAGAAATCCGCGTGCTCGATACCAAAAAAGAAAATACCCTGGTGATCCATATTCTGGAAAAATTACCGGAAAACATTCAGGATGAATCTGTTGTGTGTCGCGTGGACGCAACGCGCCGCCGCCTGACGGAAAGCAACCACTCCGCAACGCACCTGCTGCACGCCGCGCTGCGCACAGTGCTGGGTACACACGTGCAACAAAAAGGTTCTTATCTGGACGATCAAGCCTTGCGTTTCGACTTCCAGCATTTCCAGAAAGTGAGCGACGAAGAACTGGCCCGGATCGAGCAAATCGTCAATGAAAAAGTTCGGGAAAACATCGCCCTCGATGAGGCGCGCAACCTGCCCCTTGAAGAGGCGAAAAAGTCGGGCGCTATGATGTTGTTCGGCGAAAAATACGGCGAAACGGTGCGTATGATCACCTTCGATCCCACCTACTCCCGTGAACTCTGCGGCGGCTGCCACGTGAGCCATACCGGCAAAATCGGTTATTTTAAAATTACAGCCGAAAGTGCCGTAGCCGCCGGGGTGCGCCGCATCGAAGCAGTGACGGCGGCCGGGGCGGAGCAATACGTCAACCAACTCGAAGCGGAAATAGCGGCCATCAAAAATGTATTGAAAGCCCGGGACTTAGTGAAAGGTGTGACGGATTTGCAGGAAGAAAACAAACGCCTGCAAAAAGAAAAAGAACATTTTATACAGGCCCAGGCCAACAGCCTGCGGGAAGGATTGCGCACACAATTCATCACGCTCGATAGCGGCATACTATTTCTGTCAGCGATTCTGCCTTTCAGCGATGTCAACGTTATTAAAACGCTGGCCTCCGAACTGGAGCGCGAAACGGGCAATTGTGTGATTGCATTTGGTTCCGTTCAAGTCGACAAATCGCAACTATCTGTCAAAATCAGCGATCAGTTGGTCAAAGAAAAAGGCCTGAATGCGGGTACGATGGTGCGCGAACTCGCAGCAAAGTACCTGAAAGGCGGCGGCGGCGGCCAACCGGGTTTCGCCACTGCGGGCGGCGCGGATGCTTCGCAATTGAAAGAGGCCGTGGAGGCGGTGAAGGGCTATTTGTAACGCCGATGGCTTTTAGTGGTGGCATGGGTTTTAGATACTGCACTGATGGTTTTCCTGCAGGAAAACCATCAGTGCAGTATCTAAAACCCATGCCACCACTATTCCGAGCGCCCCAACCCCTACCACTCCAGCCTTCCCGGCAGCCCCACCGGCACCCTGGGCGGATGCAGGTAATGTTCCAGCGCAGCCCGTTCCACAGCGCTTTTGAGCGCCGTATCGGTTATAATCCGGGTGTACACATCCTGCCCTTCCGGATCGTAAGCGGAGAGAATATCCACCCGTACCGAATGCAGGTTTACACCGGGTTCCGACTGCATTCCTGTTAAAACAATGACTACCTCTGCTTCCCCAACGAGCATGATGTGTTGTTCATCGCTGAACCGGAAAGCAACGGTTTCGCAGATAACCCGCAACAGATTCCCACCGGGTTCGTTTCCATTGTCTGGCATAATGACGTAGATTAGCTATTACATAAATGACCAGACAAATATAATTCCATTAAATGGATATATTAAAATATAATTCCATTAAAATTATTTTTTAATCACAAAAAGGATTTTTATTCAAATGACTCCCATCAAAGAAGGTGAAAAATTGATGTTATTGGTCAAAAGAGACGACCGGACGACGGAAGCCATCGCCGACGCGCTCGGTTTGGATAAATCATACCTGCCAAAACTCTATAAAATGGAGAAACTGCCGCGCAAACCGCTCCAGAAAGCGATGGCTGTTTTCCAGGTAACACAATCTTATTTTACAGAAAATGCAGAAAAACCCGGCGGCGTAGCGGAAAAAGACGCCACTTACGGCGCAACGGAAAAGCGCCTGGAAGCGGAGAACGCTGCCCTGCGCGAAGAAATCAGCCGGTTGACTAAGATACTGGAACAGGAAAAAGGTATCAATGCGCACTTAGCCGAGGCACTGGCGAATCTGAGCAAACGCACGTAGCCCTGTTAAAAGGGCAAGATGCAATATGAGTCATCCCGGATTTTTGTTGCGACTCCTAGTACGCGCCCCCCCCCCAAATCCCAATTTTTTTTTTTGGTTGCCTATTGACAATTTGATTTTTGATGTGAAGATGCCACCTGCATCAAAATCATCAATTGTCAATAAGCAATCATCAATAAATACGAGTTTGACCTTTTTGTGGTCGTTTTAGGCAAAATCCGGGATGACTCATGTTGCCTTTTACACTTCCACCGAATCATACACCACCACCCGTTCCCACAGGTGTGAGCATTCTGCAATAAAACGATGGTGATCGGGGTGATCCTGATAAAAGGCTTCATCCGCAGCAGTGTCGAATTGCAACATCCAGGAAACGGCATAACTGCTGTCAATTACCGGTCGATGGGTTGAAGCCGGAATTCCTATATGCCATTGCCGGATACTTTTGACAGATGTGAGCGCTTGAAGTCCGGCAATGAGCGCCTCGCGGTCAGCACCGGGTTTGAGCCAGAAAAAAACATGGTGAACGAACATAGACGTGAGTAGTGAGTGGTGAGTCGTGAGTCGTGAATCGTGAGTGGCAATTTGGAGGATATTGACGTTCCTTTTCTAACGGGATGCCACTCACCACTCACCACTACACGATTGAAAAGTGTGAATTGTTCTCCGATGGGCAACAACTGAAAAGATCGGCGGTGGTGGGGCGTGATGCCGTGTTGCCGTATCGCTTCGCGGTGCGCCAGGGTCGGGTATCCTTTATTGGTTTGCCAGTCGTATTGCGGATGTTGCGGGTGTAAATCCTTCATATACGCATCCCGGTAGGTTTTTGCCAGCACCGACGCAGCCGCAATGGATGCATATTTCCCATCTCCTTTAATGATACAGGCATGTGGTACTTCGCGGTAACGCACAAAACGGTTGCCATCGACCAGTATAAATTCAGGCGCTTCGGGAAACCCGTCGAGTGCCCTGTGCATGGCTAAAAACGATGCTTTTAAAATATTAATCCGGTCGATCTCATCTGCCGTTACCCTTGCCACCGACCAGCAAATTGCCTCGCGTTCAACGACATATCGAAGCGTATCGCGCTGATTTTCTGTCAATTGTTTGGAATCATTCAACAACGGGTGGTAAAAGTCTTTGGGCAATACCACTGCAGCCGCAAAAACCGGTCCGGCCAGACAGCCGCGGCCGGCTTCATCGCAGCCCGCTTCGATCAAATCCGCATGGAAAAAAGGTGAGAGTGGCATGGGGCAAATGTAAGAAAATCGTGTTTAGTAGCCTCACCCCGTCCCCTTCCGTGTTTGGGGGTGCTTCGCCTTTAGCAACTGTGAGACAAAGGTAAGCGCCCTTTACCACAAAACAAACCCCAAAATGCCAAGGCACCGCCCCAAACAAACAACACAAAGTATGGCGCTCCGGTCGTCGCTTGCCGAAACAAGGCATTCCGGCAACCAAAGCAGCCGGTTGACGGAATTGATGTGCCCGCCGTCGCGGATGGTATCTACTACTTTCAGGAGTGTAAAAGTCGCTGAATCCCAGATTTTCAAGGTTTTATCGCGGCTGGCTGTGGCAAAAAAGCGCCGTCGGGTGAAAAAACAATGTGGTTCAGGGTGTACCAATGCGCAGCCTGCTCTGAAACCAACCTGAAATCGTCTTCCACATCCCAAACCCGCAACATGGCATCCCGGCCACCACTCAGCAGGTAACGCCCGTCGGGAGCGTATGCCACTGTAAATACGGAGGGCTTATGCGCCCCCGTCAACACCTGTCGGAGAGCCAGGCTGTGGCTATCCAGCAAATAAATGGAGCCGTCGCTGGCGCCCACCGCCAGTTCGCTTCTTGCTTCATTGTATGCGATGCAGCGGAGCGCCTGGTTGGACAAATGGTAACTCTCCAGTGCGCGGGCCGATTCGATGTCCCAGGCAGTGAGTATACCTTCGCCTCCGGCTGTCAAGAGCCGGCTACCCATTGCCAGTATATCATACACCCCTTTTTGGTGGTGCAGGATATTCCGGGTTTGTTCCGGTTGGTTGTAACGGATCCAGTGTACCCCACCGTTCATATTCCCGGCTACTACCAAATCTCGTTCCGGTAATGCGCACAGGGAAAACACCTGTGTTTCCACCGCAGCCAGCAAGGTGCCGGACTCCGGCGCATCGGTGTCCCACTCTACAATCCAACCATCCCCTCCTGCGGAAAGAAAATGCCGTTCTGTTCGCCCCGGAGCCAGCGCATAGAGGGCGGCTTTATGGCCGGTACAAGTGTGGAGGCGTATCATTAGAAGTGAGAGGGTGAGAGGTGAGAGGTGAGAGGTGATGAACGACAAATTTATCAAGTATCCGGGTTTGGGCTGATGCAGGTCCAACCGCCATCCACGATCAAACTTTGCCCGGTGATATGTTTTGCATTATCTGAAACCAGGAACAAGGCGGCATTGGCAATATCAGACACGGTCGCCGGTCGGCCCATGGGGGTGAGTTTCGACCAGACGGCTGCGTATTCCGGGTCATCGAGGGTTCTTTCGGTCAAGGTAGCGCCGGGCGCCAGGGTATTTACATTGATTTGATAGGGCGATAGTTCGATCACCAGGTTTTTGGCGAGCATTTCCAAAGCCGCTTTGCTCATGCTGTAAGCTGCCAGGTTTTTGTGCGCCTGATGACCCGTTACCGATGAAGTAAACAGGAGTGTACCGCCGGAAGGCTGGTTTTTCATCACCCGCGCTGCGGCTTGCGCCAAAAAAAACGTGCCGCCCAGATTGACTTGCATTACCCTGAAAAAGGCTTCGGGGCTGTACTCGAAAAAATCTCCAAACAAGGTAATACCCGCATTGGCAATCACAACATCCAGTCGCCCGAATTGCGCGACCGCCGTATCCACCATGGTCTGGATAAAAGCCGTGTCGCTGCTGTCACCCGGCAGGGGAAGGCAGGTTCCGCCGGTTTCGGCACAAATTTTCTGTGCGGCGTGTTGTGTCAGCACAGGGTCTATATCGTTCAACAACACCTGCACGCCTGCTGTCGCCAGGCATTTACCGATTTCAAAACCAATGCCTTGTCCGGCGCCCGTAATGATGGCTACTTTCATCGTGAGAGGTGAGAGGTGAGAGGTGAGAGGCATCCCCTTTGGCTCAGGTTAATATTTTGAGTTTAGGTGTTTCAGGTTTACATTTCGATCTAAATATTTGATATTCAATTTATTGCAATAATACTATGCGCTCAATCACTAACCTGAAACACCTAAACTCAAAATATTAACCTGAGCCAAAGGGGATGTCTCTCACTTCTCACCTCTCACTTCTTACTTCTCACGCATTAACGCACACTTGCCTCTGCCTCCCCAGGCCCTCGATGGCCAGTTCCACCACATCGCCTGCTTTCAGATATTGGGGCGGTTTCATGCCCAATCCAACGCCGGGCGGTGTTCCTGTTGTAATTAAATCACCCGCTTCGAGGGTCATAAACTGCGACAAGTAATGCACAATATAATAACAATCAAAAACCATGGTACGGGTATTGCCTTTTTGCATCTGAACGCCGTTTACCCACAAAGACATGGTCAGTTGATGCACGTCTTCGATTTCGTCGGGCGTAGATAAAAAGGGTCCGATCGGGTTAAAATTATCGCAGGATTTGCCCTTGGTCCACTGCCCGCCCCGCTCCAACTGAAAGGCTCTTTCAGACACATCGTGGGAAATACAATAACCGGCAATGTAGTTTTTGGCATCTTCGACGCTATCTAAGTAACGGGCATCTTGTCCGATTACAATACCCAGTTCCACTTCCCAATCGGTTTTTTCACTTTTCCGGGGAATCAGAATAGGATCATACGGGCCGACAACGGTATTGGCGCCTTTCTGAAAAACAATCGGCTCCGACGGTAATTCCATACCCGATTCGGTTGCATGATCGGAATAATTGAGCCCGATACATATCACTTTGCCGGGGCGCGCTACGCAGGCCCCCCAGCGCGCCGACTCGGGCACTTCGGGGAAGGCATCCATATTTTCCAGTTGCTTTTTTAATGCCGCCATGCCGCCTTGCCGGAAAAATGTTCTGTCCCAATCTGTAAACATGCCGGAAATATCCCACCGCCTGCCCTGCTCGTCGAGCACACCGGGTTTTTCAATGAGTTTCATGTTTTGTTATCCGTTATTGGTTATCAGTTATCCGTTATCCGTTATCAGGGTGGTAACGCTTGGCATGATATATAGAGCAGCCAAAGGCTACCACCCTGATAACGGATAACTGATAACAGATAACTCAATGTGAGTCGCGTTGAATATCAGCCCCCGAGCACCCTTTTAAAAAGTCGAAATCGGCGCCTAAATCGGGTTGTAATACGTGTTCTATAAACAGTTTAGTGTAGCCGCGCGCGTATCCCAAATCGATGGGCACAAATGTACTTTTCCGCCGCATCAATTCCTGTTCGTCTACGTGCAAATGTAGCAGACGCTGCGCTACATTCAGGGTGATTAAATCTCCGTTTTGAACAAAAGCCAGGGCGCCACCCATCGCCGCTTCCGGCGAAATATGCAGCACGACCGTTCCAAAACCTGTTCCGCTCATACGTCCGTCGGAAATGCGCACCATATCCGTAATGCCTTTTTCAAGCAACTTGGGTGGAAGCCCCATGTTACCAACTTCGGGCATTCCCGGGTAACCTTTTAATCCGACGTTTTTCAACACCAACACACTGTTTTCATCCACATCCAGATCAGGGTCGTCAATGCGGGCTTTGTAGTCGTCAATTGTTTCAAAAACGACGGCTTTTCCCGTGTGTTCCATCAGCTGCGGGCTGGCCGCGGAAGGTTTTATAACGGCGCCGTTTTCACAAAGATTCCCTTTCAAAACCACCACTCCCGACATGTCATTAAAGGGTTGGTCTAACGCTGAAATGACATCGGGATTATAACATTCGCTCGTGGCATAGTTGTCGTGGACGGTCTTGCCATTCACGGTGATACAATCTCCGTGCAGGCGGGGCAAGAGCGCCCGGATCACGGCGGGCAACCCTCCGGCATAATATAAATCTTCCATAAAGTACTTTCCCGATGGTTGCAAATTGGCAATCAATGGAATGCCTGCCGAAAAGGTGTCCATATCCTGCAGGTTCAATGGAATGCCCACCCTGCCTGCAATTGCCAGCAAATGAATGACAAAATTAGTAGAACCGCCCACGGCGGCATTCACCATAATGGCATTTTCAAAAGCGGCCCTTGTCAGAATATCCGAGGGTTTCCGGTCGGCTTCCACCATGCGCACAATCTCTCTGCCGGTCAGCAGCGCCATTACTTTCCTGGCACTATCGGGTGCAGGAATCGCGGCATTTCCCGGCAAAGTCAGCCCCAGAGATTCCGCCATACAAGCCATTGTCGAGGCCGTTCCCATCACGGCGCAATGACCGTCGCTGCGGCACATGCCCGACTCGGCCAGCACCATTTCGTCGTCCGACATTTTGCCCATACGGTTTGCTTCGCTGAAGCGCCAGATGTCGCTGGTACTGATACTTGCTCCCCTGTGTTTCCCGGTCAGCATCGCGCCACCCGACAGTACGATGCTGGGAATATCGACGCTACAGGCGCCCATTACCAGGGCGGGCGTCGTTTTGTCGCAACCGCACAACAACACCACGCCATCCAGGGGATTGGCCCTGATGGATTCTTCCACATCCATACTTACCTGATTCCGGTACAGCATGGCGGTTGGTTTAATAATGGTTTCACCCAGCGACATCACCGGAAATTCCACGGGAAAACCGCCCTGCTCCAGGATGCCCCGTTTGACGAATTCGGCCAATTCCCTGAAATGTGAATTGCAAGGCGTCAGTTCCGACCAGGTATTGCAGATGCCAATGATTGGTTTTCCCGACAGTTCGTCTTGCGGGATGCCTTGCTTTTTAAACCAGGCCCGGTAAATAAAGCCGTCTTTTCCGGTGCGGGAAAACCAGCCGGCGCTTCTTAGGGATGAGGAATGAGGAGTGAGGAATGAGGATTTTTTCATATTGATATAGGTGATTTATAACGGACAAAAGAGGTGTTTCAAAAAGTTTATGGGTTTATAAAGGTTGATAAGTTTATTGTTTATAGGTTTATAATAGAGGCTCGATAGCGCGAATCTTTCATTTTCGAGCGGCTGTAATAAACCTATAAACCCATAAACTATAAACCTTTTGAGCGCACCTCATTTGCAGGAAAAGGCTTAAATTTACCCGGATTTATCATGTCGGCAATGTTAAAAATACTACTGATTGTTGGAGCGGGGGGCGGCCTGGGGAGCATGGCGCGATTTTATGCTCAGTTTATTGCTTCAAAGTACCTTACAGGCGCATTCCCGTACGGCACTTTTTTTGTCAATGTGGTAGGCAGCCTGATTATTGGGGTAGTTTATGGCTTGACAGAACGATCGGGGTGGCTGACTCCGGAGTGGCGGTTTTTCCTGGCTACGGGATTTTGCGGCGGTTTTACCACCTTTTCAACATTTTCATACGAAAACCTGATGCTTCTCCGCAACGGCGATTACCTTGTGTTCGCTCTGTATGCCGGATTAAGTTTTGTATGCGGTATTGTGGCGATTATATTGGGTATTTTGCTCACAAGATGAGTATTTTTAACAAAATAAAGAAAATATGCAAAATCCCTGGCATGAGGTCTCTATCGGCCCCCAGGTGCCTGAAATAGTGACGGGCATCATTGAAATCCCCAAAGGGAGTCGCGCCAAATATGAATTAGACAAGGAAAGTGGGCTGCTTCGGCTGGACCGCGTCCTTTTTTCTTCGGTTTATTACCCGGCGAATTATGGTTTTATCCCGCAGACGTACTGCGACGACGATGATCCGCTGGATATTCTGATCATCTCGCAAATTGATTTTGTACCCTTGTGCATTGTGGAGGCAAGGGTAATTGGGGTCATGCAGATGCTTGACAACGGAGAAGCGGATGACAAGATTATCGCTGTGGCCGCGCACGACGTGAGCGTCAACCATATTCGCAATATGGAAGAGTTGCCGCCTCATTTCACGCTGGAAATCCGGCATTTCTTTGAGGAATACAAAAGACTCGAAAACAAAACAGTGGTGGTGGAAACCTTTCAGGACAAAACTATTGCGCAACGGATCGTGCTGCAAAGCATAGAAGACTACAAAAAGAAGTTCCGATCGGGAGGAGAGAAAGGTTGAGAACGTTGAGAAGGGTTGAGAGGTTGAGTGGAGGCTGTTGAACGGCTACCTTGAAAAAAGGCATAAAAAAACCTCCGATGGTTGCCCATCGGAGGTAAGTACTTATCAATAAAGTGTTTAGACGCAATTAAGCAATCTTAACATCTACTGCGTTCATTCCTTTTTTACCGCGTTCGGTGTTGAAAGTAACTTGATCGCCTTCGCGAATGTTGTCGATCAGACCAGTGACGTGGACAAAAATTTCTTCTTTAGAAGAGTTGTCTACTACGAAACCAAATCCTTTGGATTCGTTGAAGAACTTTACGGTACCTTGATACATGCAAAAAAAATAATAATGTGATTTTGACAATTTGTCGCTGCAAAGATACGGGCATTATTTGTAAATACTTGATTTTCAATATTATTAACACAATTATTTTTCAAACAAGGCCCAAAACGTTTCTAAAATTTTCGGAAAAATTGCCCTATTTCAAAACGACGAATTGCGATTTTGATGCGAGACAGAATGTGAATTGGTGGAAGGAGGGAAATAGAAATTTTAATTTAGTGGATATTTGGATGGAGTTGGGAACGCCGCCGGGTTCCCTCCCCAAAAACCCCCCCCAAACCCCATCCCAACACCTCAAATCCATCGCGCAAGGGATAATTCTCCCCCAGGCGCTAGATTCATTCCGTCAACCCCAACCCGCCACAAAACACTATATTTTCATAAAGCAGACCAATTGATTGCAATAATAAGCACAACTAAAACCCTATCGCTTTTTTAAAAACCGCTCCTCATCGGGACAAAAGATGCCGAACTCATGGAAATAATACAATTCCCCGTCAAAAGCCTCTTTGTAATCTTTGTAAAAACCGATGGTGTGTAGTGCCTGGTCATTCAGGGAAAGCGCTTTGGACAGCGCCATATCGTACTTACCGGCATACAGGGCCGTAATAACGCTGAAAATATGCAGGTATTCCAGCGGGTAGTATTGCAGGCCCGCCTGGGCTGATTCCAGTGCTTCCGTAAATTTTCGATTGGCAATCAGGTGATTGGTCTGCCAGCGGTAGCATTCAGCCAGGCAGGAATCTAAGTGATGTACCGCTGTTGCGGATACTTTTTGCCGCGCTTCGAGGTACAGTTTTTGGGATTGGCCGAAACTTACCAGACCGGATTCCAGGTTTTCTATTTGCGATTTTCCGATTTTTAAAAATTCATTGGCCTGCAAAGCCAAACCTTCCGGGCTGTCAGAAAATACCATTTCCAGGTATTCCAAAGGTATCCCGTACCGGATAAAAGAGAAGGGCAGCGAGTTGAGGTTTTCAATGGCCGTAGACTTGAGCAACTGGGCATAATTTTGCTCCTCGTCTATACCGATAGAGTTGAGCAGTTTCCCATTCAAGTCATAGATGCGCGCAATATTATCGCGGGAGCCTGTTACAAAATAGTCGCCTTTGGGCGACACTGCCGCGTCGAAAATAGCGTCGGCATGGACAACATTTTGCAACACTACGCCACTGGTATCCCAGATTTTGGCACTGCCGTCCCAGGAACCGCTCACTAATTTATCTCCTTTCGGCAGTACAGCAACGGCGTACACTTCTTCGGTATGGCCATAAAAAATTTTATCCAGCATGGCATCGCTGATGCGCCATCGTTTGATTTTGTATTCCCGGCCTCCGGTGTACAGAAATTTTCCGTCGGGCGTATAATTCAGGCAATTGATCCAGGTATCGTTGACGATTGTCTGCGTACGCGCTCCTTCAATATTCCAGATGACGGCAGTGCTGTCGCGGCTACCGGTTACAAAATGCTGGTTATCAGGGGCAAATTGCATGGCCGTAATCCGCTTTTTGTGTCCCCGCCATGTTTTCACCACATTGCCTTCAGCGTCATACAGCCGGATAAAGCCGTTGTGTTCACCGGTGGCAATCCATTTCCCGTCGGATGAGCAAGCGATATCGCCGATGGCCTGGGTATGACCTTCCAGTATTTTGATGCCTTTGCCGGTGGCGGCATCCCAAATTCGTACAGTTCTATCCTTGCCGGCGGTAATGGCTTTTTTCCCGTCCGGCAGAAAACCCACTGCGTAGAGTTCATCCGTGTGGCCGGTCAAATCCTGCTGCAGATTAGCATCCGTACCCCATATTTTTGCCACCAGATCCTGGCCGCCGGTAAGGATTTTCTGACCGTCGGGCGACACCGTTACCGTATTGATGGAAGAGGTATGGCGATTGAGCGTTTGTTTGAGGTTTAACGGGACATCCCATAATTTGGCCGTGAAGTCGTAGCCGCCTGTGGCGATGTTCTGATTGTCCGGCGACCAGGCAACGGCTTCTACTTTCTCCCAATGGCCTGCCAAAGTGTTAATTTCACTGCCGTCAATCGACCAGATTTTTGCGGTGTTATCCCAGGAGCCGGTGAGCACATACTTCCCATCCGGTGAAAAAATGGCAGACCGTACCCATCCACCATGTCCGCCGTAAGTTGTCAGAAGCGTGCCGTCAAGATTCCATAGTTTGGCGGTATTATCGGCACAACCGGTCAGAATCATTTGGTTATCAGATGAAAAGACAACCGAATTGACCACGGCATGGTGATCGAAACGCCTGACGATATTCCCTGCGGTATCCCAGACAATCATAAGACCATCTTTACCAGCTGTAGCAATATACTGCTGGTTGGGCGCATAGCAGGCTGCATTGACATCGGAAATATGGCCGCGCAGGGTCTTTAAGGTTTTTCCGTTCCAGTCCCAGATGCGAACAGCGCTGTCGCGACTTGCCGTCAGAAAATTATTCCCATCGGGTGAAATTTCCAGGTCGTACGTTTCCGCCCGCACACGGGCTACATTTTTCAAAAAATTCCCGGTACCCGCCTCCCATTTTTTCACCACCCCGTCCAGACCTGTACTGAGTAAAAAGGCGCCGTCGGGCGACCAGGCCAGAGCATGTGCAGTACCGCTGTGTCCGTTTGGCATAAAATAGCGGGATGCGCTCAATGCCTGAAATACGGGTTTCCCAGTCAGATCGTAACAAATTACGGAGCCATCCCAGGTGCCCAATGCAATTGATTTGGAGTTGGGAGAAAAGGCAAGCGCATACACCGCAAACTCCTGCGATTTCAGCGTGACGCGGTAAAAACTGGCGCCCGCATTGACAATACTGCGGATGGTTTGCTGAATGTCCGTATTGCCGGGATCGTTTTTCAAAGCGGCAGCGGCAATACGCAAGGCCAGCGTATGATCCGTCCGGTAGGCATTCCAGGCCTTGGATGCCAGCGCGGTAGCTGCTGCCCGACGGGCGTTCGATTGCGCCTCATCGCGGGCTTTGGTCAGGTTTTCAATGTAGGCCATATTCGACCTGGCGATCCAGGCATCCACACTGTCTAACTGGGCGCCTGTGGCGCATATCCGGGCAGCCTTAAACTGGTCGATGGCATGATCCGCTTGCCCGGAGTCATATAGTTTCCGGCCTGTTGTAAAAAAATTTTTCAAAACAGCTTTGGGCGGAGACCGGCACTATTCCCGCAAGCAGAAAAAGGAAAACAGGAAGGTGTTTCATTGTTTGTTTTTTAATTTTTCCTGACAACTGAGCATCCTGGCTCGTACGCCTGGATCTGTTTTGATTTCCAATGCTTTCCGATAGTATTCTAATGCTTCCTGATAACCATTTCCCGCTTTAAAAAACGTGTCGCCAAAGCCGACCAATTCTATAAAGTATTTTTCCAGGCGACCTTCCAGACCGGTCAGGCGGCTATCCGCTTCCGAATCGTTGTAGCGCAATTGGCGGGCAAGCCGGTATTTCTGCCGGGCAGCAACGTAGTAATTACTGCCGCGGGAAACCAGTGCGTCGCCTTCCTGCATAAGTTGATTGTAGCGGGATTTTACACCCGACCGTTGTTGCGCCAGCAAGAGTTGGGCGCTTGCTTCACTGTTTTCGGGGCGCAGGCTAAGGGCCAGCCGAAACTCATTGGCCGCTTCCACGTAATTCGCTTCCAGCAGCAGGGAACGGCCGCGCCCCATGATTTCATTGAACTGTGCCGTTTCACGTTGTTCGGTTTCGCGTTGCAACTGCCGGTAGGCTTCTTCCGATTTGCGTTGTTCTGATTGCGCCATGGCACGGGCGGCCTCGGCTTCGAGCCGCGATTTTTCGGCAGCCCTGTACGCCTGAAACGCGATTACTCCTGCCACCAGGGCAATAAAAAACAGGGTAAATCCTATAATGGCATACAGTTTGGCCCGGTTTCTACGCCGTTCGGCTTCCTTGCGCCGGGCGCGCTCGGCTTCCAGGTTTTCCCGGGCAAGGATTGCATCTTCCCGCTTTTTGCGCTGTTCAAAGGATTGCAGGATCGGTTCCACGAGCGTGTCGTGGCTGACTTCGTAAATTTTTCCCAGGTGAATGGCTTCGCTGCGGATCAGCCTGCTGTCGAGCAGGTTCTGCAACAAATCGCCGGTCACGCCAAACTGGCTGTTTTCCAGGCCCTCCGCCAGGCCCACCCGTTTGCCATTCACGATCAGGCCCTCTTCGATAAATCGCCGGGCAACAGGCTGCTCTTCGGCATCCAACCGGCCGATTTCTCTTTCGTAATAATCGTTCAGGATTGCCGCGATGCCTTCTTTGCCACCGAGGTAATCCCTTGTGATGACAATTTCAGGTTTTGTTGGCATAACGTTGTCTGACTTGTTGCTCTACATGCCTGCAAAGCAGTTGAAGTTGAAATGATTCGATTTCCTGGAATTTATTGCTCAACGCATCGAGCATTTCAGCCAAAACGTCCGGTTCATATTCAAACGGCGGCGTGGCAAATTCGGCGCTTTCCTTTTGAGCAGGTTCGATAATAGCGGTACTGGCAGCCAGGTGCCCCAATGGTTTCAGGTGAAAACGGTCGTGCAACACGGTGGGTATTTTAACTTTCAGGTCGTCCAACTGGCTCATGCGGTCAGCCCGGATGGAGAACACTACGCGCGCTTTGATCGGGGTGTACCAGTCCATCTGTTCATCCGTACGTTCGCGCCTGGGAATGCCCCTGAACTGTTCCTGTTCAAAAGCGGGCAAACGTTCGTTGATCAGATCGGAAAGCAGGTCGATCAGTTCGTCTCTTTCTGCGGGGACATGGTTAAAAAATTCTTCAAACTGGTCAAACACCAGCACGGGAAGCGCGTCGACGCCTTCGTTTTGAAAGCTGCAAGCCCTTAAAAATTGCCAGATGGAACAGGTTTCAGGCGTTGCACCGGGAACATTTTGTTGCAATACATGCGCCTGCAGGTAAGGCGTCAGCACTCTTTTCAGGGTGTTGGCCGGGGAAATGGAGGTGTCTTGCAGGCGAATCTTGACCGGCAGAAAAAAATTCCGGCGCAGCAGCGGTATCAAGCCGGCATTCAGCAAAGAAGTTTTACCGATACCCGATTTGGAAAAAAGCACTGTAAGCGGCCTTACTTTTACCATACTGAACAGCTCGGCAGTTTCGTGCGCCCTGCCAAAAAACAGGTCGCTTTCTTCCTGTTCAAAAGCCCGTATACCGGGATAGCGGTGTTTCACGCCGGTTTGAGGTGTTTTCATTCGTGCAGCAATAGTTGAAGTTGCCCGACGATGTGTTGCAACGCTTCGTCCTGATCCTCCCATCGGCGTATCGGCATACCGTTTCTGGGCAGCAATGCAAATCGCCGGAGCGCTGAATTATCCACATCGCAATCGCGGAATAAAACGGGCAGAATCCGGGTATTTTTTTCAAAATGACTCGACATCAGGGCGGGCAAATCGGTACGGTTAATGGCTTCCGAAGCAAAAAAGTCGGCGCTTAATACAGGCAGGATCAGGTCGGCGGATTCCATTTTCGCCGCAACCATATCTATCGGATCTCCGGGTTGGAGCATGCCCTTATGCCAGATATTGGCCAATCCGCTGTGTTGTAAATTGGCCAATTGGGCACTTAATCGCTGCACAAAATCGGTATCCGTTTCGTTTTCATCGAAGAGCAGCACAATGTTGCGCAGGGGCGTTCCAGCGGGTGTTTCCGGAACTGCTGCGGCAAATCCTTCGTGCAAATCGAGTACAAAATCAGTTGTTTTTTTATCTACAAAAATGAAATGGTAGCGGTCTTCGTAAAAGGACTTTGTAATTTCCGTCAATGGACAATCTTCCATCTGCGGAAAAATAGTAGTGTTTTCATTTTCTAATTTCAGGCTGTCGAGCAGGAGCCGGTAGTGCCAGTTTTCGAGATCGAATCCCAGAAAAGATAGGTTTTCCGGTTGTCAAACTGACTCATGATCTGGTACGGGATGGGCGGATTGCCCCGCACCACATTTTTGATAAATTCCACCTGGTTTTCCTCTGTCAAAACCAATGATTCGGGGTCGGATATGGAACCGAACAAGTTGAATACCAATGGGTTTTGTACAGATATTGGCGGCACATTCACCCCTTTGTCAATCTTGAAATTGTAATAAAAAAAGTTGGCCGCAGGCCGGCCTTCCGCCTGCAAAGCCCTGAAAATCAGGTCGTCCGGAGCGGTATTGACAATGAGGTGAAAAGGAATGCGGGCCAGGGCGCGGTATGCCTCCGGAACGTCTTTGGAATGCCGGAAAAAAAACGACGTCGCTTCGTCCTCCAGGTCGATCCGGCGGATTTTAGGAATAGAAAGAAAGCGCTGCGCAATATAGGGCAGGTTGTGTACGGCGCGTTTTTCAAAACCTACGCCCTCGGCTTCCAATTCCGTGCTCAGGTGCTCGGCCAGCATTTCAAGCAGCGGTCGCCCATGCCCGAGCTCCTGCTTGGCCCAGAAACGGGGGCCAAGCAGGAGGATACAGCGATTGTTTTCAATATCTCGAAACAGGCTTTTCCACTGGCGGTCGGAGAGGTGCATAGGATTGATTACGTTGGTTGTAGAAGAATCAAATGTAAACACTTGTTAATCATTGTCCGGCAGAATAATCGGACGCCGTATTTCAGCCGGAGAAGCCTGCGTATCAGTGGGTTCTATGACAGATTTCATACTCTGCGGTTGTCCAAAAAATTCCGGGTATAGATATTTACCCAATTGTTCACCCGGTTTGTTCATTACTACCGGCGGCCGGTCGGCCATGGCAAAATTGGGTTTTCGAATGCCAGTAACCTGCCAGCTTACCTCCACATTGGGTTTGTCGGTCTGAATGACAAAGTGGTTGTCTTTTATTTTTTCAGCGACAATCGCTTGCGCAAACTGTCCAATCACCGTCAGTTGGTATCTGAACTGCTCATTGAGCGCTTCGATATAATCCGGCAGTTGTACCTGCGCCAGTCCATTTGCGTCAGTTATGATAGCGCCATCGTACACTGTTTTCATATCGGGGCTTTCCATCAGGCTATGGGACAGAAGTTGTTCCTGCGGGTGCAGCGGGTGGTCTATTTGTACGATAGGTGTAGTGGCATTCACAAAAAAGCCGCAAAAACAGTCGCCTTCTGCAAAAGTAGCCCATGAAGAGCCGCTGTTTTCTCTGGCATACAAAGCAGAGCCTGTACTGAGATTACCCGCAAATCCTCCACCTTCACTATTTCCGCCCTCTAAAAAAGCGCTGAATCTCGCACCATTGGCAAATGCATAAACACCTGCCCGGCTGCTGTTACTGCCTCCATTCGAACCCGTGAAATATCCTCCATAAGCAGCGTTGGGTGCAAATCCCGCAACACCGGCTGTAGCAATCCCGCTCCCGGAGATGAGGCTACCCACACCTACGGTACCAAACCATTTGCCCTGGAACAATCCGCCCACTCCAAACCCATTACTGGCATTTCTGGAACGTCCTAAAATTCCAATGCCGTCCGTATTACCTGTTGAAGTAGATTCGCCCACAATACCAGCCTGGTAAGTAGCATTAATATTTTTCAATGCTTCCTGATCGAAACCGGTTGCGCCCCGTTTCGTCACCCCGCGTATCCCCGTTTCATTGTTGGAAGTCACCTGCATACCAATGGCCGTATTCCCCGTATTTTCAATGTTAAACATAATATTGTTGCCAAAATTGGCGACATTATTATAAGGCAGGGTGAGTCCGTCATTGGTGTATATGAAGCCGGTATTGGTGCTGTTCATGGAAAGCATCTGTCCTGCACCGGGTACGCCGACAATGGGTTGTCCGCTCAGGCCGTTTACATTGGTGTTGTTCCAGGCGCCGGTCACATCGCCGGATAGGGCATGGGATTCCCATTCGCCTGTGGTACCATTGTAGACAAACATTTCGCCATCCTGCGGCCCCATGCCGCCAATCGGGCGGCCCCGCAACTCTGTCAGGATCGTACTATTCCAGGAACCGGTCACCTCTCCGCTGAGCGCATGGGATTCCCATTCGCCCGTGGTGCCGTTATACACAAACATTTCTCCATCCTGCGGCCCCATGCCACCGATCGGGCGGCCCCGCAATTCGGTTACGATGGTATTGTTCCAGGTACCGCTTACTTCGCCGCTGAGCGCTTGGGACTCCCATTCGCCTGTGGTTCCATTGTACACAAACATTTCACCATCCTGTGGGGCCATGCCTCCAATCGGGCGGCCCCGCAATTCGGTTACGATCAGGTTATTCAGTTCGCCGGTCACTTCGCCGTTGGCAATAAAGGTAGTGGGCACCCATTCTGTTCCATTGTATTGCAGTACCTGTCCGGCGTTGGCACTTTGCGTAGCGATTCCAAGCGGGTTGGCAGGAGAGCCGTCGCCGGAAAGGGATGCATTGGTTACTGCTGCCTGTGCGCCCCAGTTGTCGCCTTGCACCGATGGTAAGCTCGCCGGCCCCCAAGTGGTGCCGTTGAACTGTAATACCTGCACGATGACAGCACCTTGCTGGGCTATTTTAACGCCGGTAACAGCGCCGTTGGCCAGTTCTGTCGTATTCACTGCCCCATCGGCTATTTCGTTGCTGCCGACGGCATTGGCGATGATGTTCAGGTTGCTGAACGGCCCGCTGAGGTCGCCACCGGCGTTGCTGGCAGTTGTCAGGTCGTCGTTGGGATTTGTGTCGCCGGTATTGATAATCTGATTGCCCAGAATATTGATGCCCGCGCCGTTGGTATAGGTATCACCGTTGTCATTTTGCGGCGCCCAGGTCGTGCCGTTCCATTTCAATACCTGACCGGTGGCAGCGCCCTGCTGGGCTATTTTAACCCCGTTAACGGCGCCGTTGGCCAGTTCTGCTGTATTCACTGCCCCGTCGGCTATTTCGTTGCTGCCGACGGCATTGGCTATGATGTTCAGGTTGCTGAACGGTCCGCTGAGGTCGCCACCGGCGTTGCTGGCGGTGGTCAGGTCGTCGTTGGGATTCGTATCGCCGGTATTGATAATCTGATTGCCCAGAATATTGATGCCCGCGCCGTTGATATAGGTATCACCGTTGTCATTTTGCGGCGCCCAGGTGGTGCCGTTCCATTTCAGTACCTGACCGGTGGCGGCGCCCTGCTGGGCTATTTTAACCCCGTTAACGGCGCCGTTGGCCAGTTCTGCTGTATTCACTGCCGCGTCGGCTATTTCGTTACTGCCGACAGCATTGGTATTGATGTTCAGGTTGCTGAACGGCCCGCTGAGGTCGCCACCGGCGTTGCTGGCGGTGGTCAGGTCGTCGTTGGGATTTGTGTCGCCGGTATTAATAATCTGATTGCCCACAATGTTGATGCCGTCGCCATTGGTGTAAATGGTATTATTATCATTTTGAGGTACCCAGGTATTGCCGTTCCACTTAAGTACCTGCCCCGTAGCGGCGCCTTGAGGCGCAAGTAGCAACGGGCTGACCGCACTGCCGTTTCCACTGAGTGTGGCATTCGTTACAATGGTGGTACTGCCGCTTTTGGTCGCAAACAGCGCATAAGGCACGCTCACCAACTGGATTGTGCCTGCGGTTACAATGGTACCGGTATTACCGATGTCGATGGATGTTTTCAGGTATTTTTGATTTATTTCCCAAATAATACCGCCAAAAGCACCCAGGGTGGGTGTGCCCTGACCAATTTGCAGATTGACGATGCCCAGTGCATTGGTCGTCACGGTGTGTCTTTCGGAGTACACGATATTTCCGGCAGGCGAGCCGTCCAGGATATCAAAATACAGCACGACTTGCGGCGTATTTATCAAAGGATCGCCTTGTGCATTGCGCAAAACGGTTTGGTAATTGATGCCCGCAGGCGCTTGCGCGCCGGCAGTGTACAGCAAAACGCAAAAGAAGAAGGAGAAGGCAGTTTTTTTCATTTTTTGAAGATTTAAAGTCAATAACTAGATGTTCAGAAACCCGCTTTAATAAATGCCAGCGTATAAGCCTGCTGCAATGCCTGATCGGCAAACCGGATGAGGTAATAACCTGCGGGTAGGAAAGAAATATCGAGTGTTGTGAGCTGATTGTTCAACCCGATGGGCATGATGACCACTTGCCCGGCAGCATTCCACACCATCGCGGTCAAGTCACGCCCCCTATAGGCAGAAATATCCAGCATCAGGTTGTTATGAGCGGGGTTGGGATATACGGAGAGGCCCCATTCGGCAGGTGAAAGGGTTTCTACCTGTGTGACCTTTACAACTTTGTCGGGCTGCTGAAATCCCTGGGTCAGACTGCCCGACGGCAGGATCAGGGATTCAATGACACTTTCGCCCACCGTGTAAGACAAACAAAACGCGCTGTCGCTGAGGAAGGCAAAACCGCCGCCCGATGCAAAAACGAGCGGCTGTAGCGATTGAGAAAAATTAGGGAAATGAAGGAGCAGGCAAAACAGGGCGGTAACAATACGTTTCATGGCGGGATTTTTTATGGCGAATATTATAAACGGTAAAATTATCGGATTTTCTGAATCCGTAAGTACATTGCTGTTTATTTTTCCATTTCACCAAAAATTTTTCCAATGAAAAAATTCCGCAAACTCTTCCTGCTCAGCATGGCATTGTTCGTCTGCTTTTTCCTCATTTCCTGCGCCGACGTCGAACCCGTCAAAGACTGCCTGCGGGGGCGTCAGTATGGCCTGATATACGGATTGATCCACGGATTCATCACGCCGATCAGTTTCATTGCCAGCCTTTTTAACGATAATGTGGCTATTTATGCCGTCAACAATTCAGGCGGCTTGTACGATCTGGGATTTTTACTCGGCTCCAGCGGATGGGGATTCCTGGCGGGGAACAGATCGAAAAAGTAGGTAGCATAAAAAAAGCCGGGAACGGTAATCCGCTCCCGGCAATCATCAGAAACTAATTCACTGTTCTCAACTTTTTTTTACAATAAAGTGGTCGGACAAACATAGTCGGACAATTTATATTTTCCACTTTCCTTCATGGTCTTGAAGCCGCCGATCACATCCACCAGGTTGTCGTAGCCGCGCGCCCGAAGGATGCTGGCAAAAATCATGGAACGGTATCCGCCGGCGCATAGGATATAGACGGTTTTATCTTTCGGAATGCTCAACATGGATTCGTTGATGGAATCGAGCGGGGCGTTTTTCACGTCAAGGATGTGCTCGCTGTTGAACTCGCTCTGTTTGCGAACGTCGAAAACAAGCGTTTCCGGGTTGACTTCGAGGATGTCGGCCAATTGGTCGGCGGTTACACGCCCGATTTTATCCACTTCCATACCTGCATTTTTCCAGGCATCGAAGCCACCGTCGAGGAAGCCGATGCAATGATCGTAACCCACGCGCGCCATCCGTGTTACCACTTCTTCTTCGCGGCCCGGCTCGGTAATGAGCAGGATTTCCTGTTTGATGTCGGGGATCAAAGCGCCTACCCAGGGAGCAAAATTACCATCGACACCGATGTTGATGGAGTTGGGCACGAAACCTTCCGAGAATTTCTGGGCGTCGCGGGTATCGAGTACAAGGGCGTTGGTCTCATTGGCCGCAGCATCAAATGCCCGGGGTGAAAGCGCCTGGGTGCCGCGTTCCATCACGGTATCGAGGCTTTCGTAACCTTTGATGTTCATCAGCACATTTTGTGGGAAGTAGCCGGGCGGCGGGGTCAGGCCGGTCAGGATTTCTTTCACAAACTGTTCTTTGGTCAGATTCGGGTTGAGCGCGTAGTTGACTTCTTTCTGATGCCCCAAAGTATCAGTGGTTTCCTTGCTCATGTTTTTTCCGCAGGCACTTCCCGCTCCGTGGTTCGGATACACGATGAGGTCGTCGCTGAGCGGCATGATTTTGTTGCGCAGGGATTCGTACAGGTATCCGGCCAGCTTCTCCTCCGTCAGGTCGGCAATCACGTGCTGTGCCAGGTCGGGCCGGCCCACATCCCCGATAAACAAGGTGTCGCCGGAGATGATGCCGTGCTCTTTACCATTTTCGTCTATCAGTAAATAGGTAGTGCTTTCCATCGTATGGCCCGGCGTATGGATGACTTTTACCGAATAGTCGCCCACTTTAAAAACCTGGTTGTCTTCCGCTACAATGGCATCGTAACCGGGTTTGGCGGTAGGGCCGAAAACGATTTTCGCGCCCGTTTTTTGGGCCAGATCCAAATGTCCGCTCACAAAATCGGCGTGAAAATGCGTTTCAAAAACGTACTTGATTTTTGCATTACCTTTTACGGCGCGCTGGATATACGGTTCTACTTCGCGAAGTGGGTCGAAAATGGCGGCTTCTCCTTTGTTTTCGAGGTAGTAAGCTGCATGTGCGAGACAGCCCGTATAAATTTGTTCGATTTTCATGTGTGATAAATTTTGAACGTGGTGGTTTGAATTTGACAATAAAGGTAAAATGGCGTTTACGGAGCTTTACATGACAAAAGTCACGAGGAGCACTATTTTTAATTAGGGAGTGTCTGAAATTGAAGCACCGCTTTTTGCAATTCAACGGAAGAAGCCATACCCGATTTTCGCCAGACAGGTTTGCCGTCTTTGAACAGAATCAGCGTAGGAATGGACCTGATGCCGTATCGCTCGGCAAGCATCTGATGCTGATCCACATCGATTTTGAAGATAGAAATTTCTTCCCCCATTTGGGTCTTCAGGTCTTCAAGCACGGGCTTCATGGCCCGGCAGGGCGCGCACCAGTCGGCGTAAAAGTCCACAAGTACCGGCTTGTCGGTATTGGTCAGGTCTGCAAATGTCATGGCAAAGTTTTGAATAAATGATAGTACAAAATTCGCCCTGTTTTTGCAGGTAACACTTGTGTTTTTCTATCTTGTTTTGGTACTTCTTACTGATTTTTCATTTTTAGTACGTGTAATTGAAAATGAGGTTGTATAAAGACATGTCGACCCTGTTGATGACATACTTATCGTTGCCATACACTTCGCCTAAACGGCCTTTCCAGACGTAGAGAAACTGGACACGCAGGCCTTCCAACATGCCACTGAATGCATACCGGACATCAAAATTGGCCTGTTGGAAAGACGGGAAGGCATATTTGTTGATCGCTGCATTTTTTACATCGGGCAGGTAGAATCGGCCATAGATAGCCTCGATTCGCAGTTTTTTGTTTTCTGTTTGCCAGTTCAAGCGCCCTGTAACCGAATGTGAATCACCACTGCCTTCTACCCGTTCGCGGGACATGAAAGTATAAAACGGTTCGCGCCCCCATTCACGGGGGGAGAGGAAGCGCCCATCTGATGTAATATACGTGTAAGCTGCCAGTGCCTGCCAGCCGCCGCGTTGCCAGCCGGACTGGGCACTGATCGCATTCGAGTGGCCACCTTTTTTGAAATAGGTTTTGGAGGCATCTTCATTGCCGCCGTGCGCGAGCGCATCCTGATGGGTGAATTGTAAGCCCAACAGCAACTTATGGTCATTTTTGAACGGATGGGTATAGTCTGCCTGTACAAACGATGTGCTGAATATATTTTCCACATATTGCTCCCATACCTGGATTTTTGTGCGTTTACCCAGCTGCCGGGTGATTCCAAGGATTCCGATACCCGCACTTTCCAGGTTTTCGGGATAACCGCTGCCGGTACCGTCCGGATTCAGCCCCCTGGGATAAAGTCCGATGGACTCGCCGATGCCGTACCAATCTACTGTGCTGCGCGGCGATATTTTCCAGAGCCAGCCGCCCTCGATTTTGGTATTTTTGATTTCCTTTATTTCTGTCCAAACGCCTGCTTCTGCGGTGGGGCGCATCCGCCCATCCTGATAGTTGACAAACGGTGTCTGTATGGATTGCTGTCCGACGGTGATGTGCGATTTTTTCCACTGGTATCGCAGCCAAAGTTCTTCAATCCGGTCGAGGTCGTTGCGGTTTTCGGGATCCTCCACATCGAAAAGTCCGATTTCGTAGCGATTGACGGCCCCGGTGAGGGAGTCGCGCGCAGCGAGGTCGGACGAAGCGAGGTTGTAATTAAACAAACCGCCGACACCGAAACTGAACCCGTGCCAGGGGCTGTGCTGAAATGCAAGCCGCCACCCGCCGCCAGCGCATAGTAGTCTGACAAGTCGCGCGCATTGTCGGTAGCCATAAAATAGGTGCGGAAATGTCCGTGAAAATGTCCGTGCTCGAAAGCCTCCAAGAGGTTGGTGGCTGGGGGTTTGGCTCTGTTGTGGCGGGTTGGGCGGTTTGGGCAAACAGTACAGCGGCTTGCAGTGCTCCGGCCAATAGTAGAATGGTGCGTTTCATGTTGTGGTACAATATCTTCTTCAGATACCGCCACAAAGGTCAGGCAGTTGGGGGGCGGGGGGGCGTGACTTATGTCACTATAAACGGTGTCGCCACTACGCGGCGCTTATTTAACCAGCATCACCCCCTTCCGTGACCAATGTCACGAACCGCGGAGAAAACTAGCCCATATCTTTGTGAGTAAGTATTCACACACTTCTAAAACTGATTGATTATGAACGGCAAAAACAACATCGCCATCGGATTCCTGACCATGGGCTTTTTATGGCTTATGGATTCCTGCTTATCTATTTACGGGACTTCGCTCCCGGCAAGGAAGAATGGATCAATACATACTCCACGGGCAAACACTTCGAGACCAGATTGGCACACGTCCATGGCAATTTATTTGCGTTTTTAAATATCCTGATAGGCTATTTATTGCTGCATTTCGAGGTGAAACTTAAAAATACCAAGGCAATTTCCTGGTTGGCCTTAACAGGTTTGTTGATGCCGATAGGAATTCTATCCGAAGTCTATTTTGGATTACCGCCTGCCCTGGTATTAATAGGCGCAATTGCAATGACGATTTCAGTCATCTGGCTTGGCTTCTCTTTTTTAAACATGAAACAAATCAAAATTTAAATAATTAACAATGGAACCCACAGACAATGGCAGTTTTCTGCCCCGCATAGGCGACATGGCGCCCAGCTTTGAAGCTATAACCACACAAGGGAATATCAATTTTCCATCAGATTATACCGGAAAATGGGTGATATTATTCAGTCACCCGGCCGATTTTACGCCTGTGTGTACCTCAGAGTTTATGACGTTTGCCAGTATGCAAGATGAGTTTGCCGCTTTAAATACCCAGTTGGTCGGCTTGTCCATTGACGGGCTATACAGCCACATCGCATGGCTGCGCACGATTAAGGAGAAAATCGAATTCAACGGAATGAAAAATATTGAAGTCACTTTTCCGCTGATAGAAGACATCACGATGAATGTGGCAAAAAAGTACGGCATGATACAACCTGGCGAGAGCGACCAAAGCCGTGCGCGCCGTGTTTTTATTGATCCAAGGGCGTCATCAGAGCAATGATTTATTATCCGCTTTCATTGGGAAGAAATTTTGATGAATTGAAAAGGGGTCATTATCGCCCTGCAAACGGCTGATGCTTATAGTATTGCGACGCCGGCAACTGGGAGCCTGGTGATGATGTGATTGTTCCGACGGCAGGTTCTTGTGGCGTTGCAAAAGAACGAATGGACAGTAAAGACGAAAGCGTAAAATGTTACGATTGGTTTTTCTGCACTAAGAAACTATCCTTGGAACAGGTGAAAAACCCGCCAGTAACACATTAGAGTTTGCCTAAAATGGAACTTAAACCTCGTCAATTAGAAATTCTCGAAGCCGCTGGCGCCATCCTGTATGAGGAGGGTGTCGGCGGCTTGACGACTAAAAGCCTGGCCAAACGAGTCGGTTTTACGGAGTCGGCTTTGTATCGGCATTATGCCAGCAAGGAGGGAAATCCTCGCTGCCCTATTGCAATACCTGTACGCCAATATGGAGGAGCGTTTGCCGCCTATTGCCGCAATGACAGAAGTTGCCCCCTCGGAGCGCTTGCGTCTTTTGTTTGGAAATCAAATCGAATATCTTGCCGAACATCCTCATTTTCTGGTTGCAATCTTTTCGGATGGATTACTGACCTACAGTCCGGCGATTAAAGCGGATATGTTGCGCATTATGTTTCTAATGCGCAGCACAGTATTGCATTATTGAGGACGGGCAAAAAATAAGGCGTTTATCGCACATATCCCAGCGGAAGAACTGACCCATATTCTCATGGGTTCATTTCGTTTGCTTATGCTTCAATGGAGGATAGGGGCTTTTAAATTTGATGTAAAAATGCTGAAAATCAACACATTGAAAATCTGATTTCGCTCATTTCAACAAAATAATTTCATGAAATACATACTTTTTTCGCCCTGTTGTCCCTTCCGTTCATTCAAGCCTGCACCGGCGACCATCACGAAAAAGCAGAAGCCATTCAGTTGGACAAGGGCAATCGCTGGGTCGCCAATCCAGAAACCACCAGCGGCATTGCTGATATGCAGGCTATTCTGGCAAAATACGAAGGCCAAACAGCCGAAGTCGCCACCAGAAAAGCCATGCGGGCCGAATTAGAAACTACTTTTCAGAATATTTTTAAACAATGTACGATGAAAGGCCCTGCGCACGACCAACTGCACAATTACCTGTTGCCCATGAAGGCGTTGTTTGAAAAAATAGATGGCGACAACACTACGGAGGCAGAAGCCGCCATTGGCCAATTGAAGCAGCATCTCGCTGATTATCAGACCTTTTTTCAATAATCAAACCTGGTTGTTTTATGAAAAATATCTTTCCCAAAATCGCGGCTGTGGTGCTTACGCTGTTTGCATTGCTGACTATATTTATGAGCGGCTCGGTCATCTTTGACTTATTCGGAATACGGGCTAAAGAAGGCAATTATGTGCTGTTTGTGGTAGTCACGAATTTTATCTGCGGCTTCTTGTATTTACTTGCAGCCTTTGGGCTGTTCAGAAGATATGGACAACAACTGCTTATTGCCTCCTCGGGTTCTTCTGGTAGGTTTCTTAGGATTGTTATGGCATATAGAATCTGGTGGTATTTATGAAATGGGAACAGTGAAGGCTATGCTATTTCGTATTTCAATGACCATTCTGTTCACCGGAATTTCCTGGTACTTAATCTCAAAAACAACAAGCCTAGTGCCGATCACTAACAATCAAATCTTTTTTCAATGAAATTATCTGAATTACTCCGAAAAGGTAAGGAGGACCCGTATTCCGCCCCCTTTCAAAGCCCAAAATGGCCGCCTGACTGCCATTCACCTGCGCAAAGGCGAGGTTATCAAAGAACACAAAAGCCCCGTGCCCCCATGCTGCTGGTATTGGAAGGCGCCGTGGTTTATAAACAACTGGTTGATGGGATGGAGCACCGCCTCAGCGCATTGGAGTACACTGAAATCCCGCTGGATGTGATCCACCGTGACCGCTGAAGTGGACGCTTACTGCGTATAGTTCAATAGGTTTTTCGGCAAAAAGAATTTAATGTCCCATTACCGCGACAGCAGATGCGGGATTGAGGTACAGTTCTTTTATCAGGATGTAAATGCCCATGACAAGCACGAACCAGCCAAAGGCTTTTTTGAGTTTTTCTCCATCCACACTACGGCTGAGCCGGTTGCCGATAAAAATACCCACAATAGCCAGTGCCGTAACGACACCGAGCAATGTCCAGTCCATTTCATACTGCGAAAGGTCGCCGGTAAAGCCGATGAGCGATTTGGCAGCGATGATAAGCAATGAGGTGCCAACTGCCTGTTTCATGGGCAACTTGCTGAACAAAACGAGCGCCGGGATAATCAGGAATCCGCCACCTGCGCCTACCAGGCCGGTTAGCACTCCAACAATGGCGCCTTCCGCCAATATCATCGGGTAGTTAAATTGTTGAGGTCCTGTTACTTCCGCTTCTTTTGAACTGCTCTTTTTATCGCGTATCATTGAATACGAGGCAAACACCATCAGAATGGCGAAAAGCCCCATCATTAACATCGCTTTTGATACCACGAAGTCGCCGATGGAAAACACCGGATTGGGAATCATCGGAACCAGCCAGGCACGCGTAGCATACACCGCCATAATGGCCGGAATACCAAAAATGACAGCGGTTTTTACATTGACCAAACCCTCTTTATATTTGGGGAAAACCCCCACCAAACTGGTAGAGCCGACGATAAAAAGCGAATATGCGGTGGCCAACACGGGATCAACGCCAAAAAGATAAACCAAAACAGGTACAGTCAGGATACTGCCGCCGCCGCCAATCAGCCCTAATGAAACGCCGATGAGTGCCGACGCGAAATAGCCTATAATTTCCATGAACTAAAACTAGAGTTGTAAAAATGATAGTGCAAAGGTGGTGGCAGCCGGCAGCGCTATCCTGTGATATTTGTCACACGGGCCAAAAAAACAGGAGTCACCCCGTACCGCTCAGCGCATAGGCTGCGCGAAATCCTTCCGGGGTCGTTCCCAAATATTTTTTGAAAAATCGCGTGAAATAAGCATTGTCTTCAAAATGAAGTGCCTCGGCTATTTGACCGATCATCAGGTCGGAGTTGGCCAACAGGCGTTTGGCTTCCAGTAGAATGCGCTCCCGGATGAGCTCTCCTGCGCTTTTTCCAACGACATTATTGGTGAGCGCGTTGAGGTGATTGGGCGTCACAAACATCATCTCGGCGTATTCTTTGGGCAGTCTTTTTTCACGAAAATGAATCTCGATAAGTTTTTCAAACTGCCGCATGAGCACTACATTATGTTTGGAAGCGCCCTCTTTGAAGGTAACCGGCACTACGCGAGAGAGCCGGACCAAAATGACCATGAGCATCCCGCGCAAGATATCCATGGTATAGTCGCCTCCATGGTTAAACTCGTCCAGCATTTGGGCAAACGTTTGCTCGACCTCGGCGCAACAAGACATGTCTAATGTATTTACCGATGAGCCGCTAATGTTGCTGAACAAGGGAAATTCCCGTACAAAGTACGGGTTATGATACATGGATGTAAAAAACGAATCATTAAAATTGACCAGATAACCATCTGTTTCAGCGCTGAAATCCCAGGTATGTATTTGGCCTGGCGCCATATAATACACCTGGTGCGGTTGCGCCTCGTATTGCTGAAAATCAATAGAATGCTGCCCGCCACCCCGGGTAAAAAGTACGATTTGATAAAAATCGTGCCGATGCGGAAATTGAATATCCCGGTGCGAATCCATAAAATCGCGGAGCCGGGTTACCACAATTTCGGTCATGCAGCGGTCTGCACCGAGCAGGTTGCAAATGCTGTATGTCGGCATTTTTTTTGCCATAATTTCTTTTATGCAAAAGTCCGGAATAAGTAATTTGTACAAGGTGATAAAAGTCACCAATTGCAACACGCTAAGCCAGGCCTTTCAGTATCGCGCCCCAGTACATACGCGGGAGCACCTCTCTTTTCAGTTGGTACATAGACCAACGCTCTTTTGACTGGTCGAAAGGAAAGGTTTCCATCGGTGTGTTGTTGTAGTCGAACTCGGCCAGCACCAATTTGCCGTAGCCCGTGACCAGCGGACAGGATGTGTAACCCAAATAGGTAGCCGATGGTTTACGGCCGGCAATGACATCCAGCAGGTTTTGAACCACCACGGGCGCTTGTTTGCGGATGGCGGCTCCTGTTTTGGAAATGGGCAATCCGGCGACATCCCCCAGCGAGAAAATGTTGGCGTGGCGTACGTGTTGCAGCGTACCCTGATCCACCTCTACCCAGCCTGCGCTGTTCACCAGGCTGCTGTTGCGCACAAAATCGGGCGCACTTTGCGGTGGCGTGACGTGAATCATGTCAAATACAACCTCCTCTACCTGGTCCTTGTTGTTCTCCCCGAAGCCGACAAATTTGGCAACATGGTTCGGGCCGTCAATTTCGGTGAGGTTGTACATGAAATTCAACTTGATGTTGCCGCGTTTGACAACTTCCAGCAGTGTTTTTTCATATTGTGGCACAGCAAACAACTTGCCTACACCGCTCCAATACTGCACGTCGGCTTTCGGCAGCACCCCGTGTTTGCGGAAATAATCTGTCGCCAGATACATGATTTTGTGCGGCGCTCCGCCGCATTTCACCGGGGTAGACGGGTTGTGGAAAATAGCCTTCCCACCTTTGAAGTTTTTCACACATTCAAAGGTATATGGAGCAGATTCGAAAAGAGTAGTTGCTGCACACATTATTTTTGCCCAGGGTCTCCGGAAGGCCCTTGATGGCATTCCAGTTGAGTTGGATACCGGGGCAAACGATCAGATAGTCGTATTGTACCGGTCCGTTTTCCAGTTCTACCTGGTTTTGGTCAGGCGCGAAAGAAAGCGCTTTTTGTTTAAGCCATGTCACCCCTTTTGGCATAACGGATGCTTCTGTGCGCTCCGTTTTGTTGATATCAAACACGCCTCCACCAACCAAAGTCCAGGCCGGTTGGTAATAGTGCTTGTCAGCAGGGTCAACGATGGCAATATCCAAAGACTTGTTTTTGCGCAAGAGTTGAGCAGCGGTTGAAATACCTGCGTTGCCGCCGCCGATAATAACTATTTGATGGTGTACCATGATAATAAGTAAATAGTGAAGTTTGAATGCAGGTGCAAAACTGCGGTATATAGCGGGGCAGGTAATTGCACTTTTCATGGAAGATTCAGGACTTTTTAAGTTTGGTGGAATATTGAATGGCGGGTTTAGGTTTTTTAAAAACAAAATTTCACATAACAGGCAAAGTGACTATCCATGTGCTGTGCCTGCACAGGAAGACTGTAAAGGCCGGCCAAATAAAAAAAGCCGAAGCGGTTGTATCTTCGGCTTTTAAAATCAGGAGCAAGATCGCCTATGCGCGGCATACCCATTACTGTTATAGATTCCATGTATGAATACTTTTTTTTGAAAAATGTGCTGCAAAGGTCAAGGAAGCTGCACCGGAAAGCATGGACTGATTGATGGGAGAAACAGGACTATTTATACAACCATACTATGGACACCGAAATATTGGCGCGTATTCAATTCGCATTCACGATAGCATTTCACTACATCTACCCACCGATCAGCATCGGATTAGGATTGATACTTGTTATCATGGAAGGTATGTACCTCCGTACAGGAGAAAAGATTTATGAGCAGATGACAAGATTCTGGATCAAAATCTTTGCCTTGATTTTTGGCATCGGAGTCGCTACTGGTATCGTAATGGAGTTTGAGTTTGGCACCAACTGGGCTACTTATTCCAAATATGTAGGCGATATTTTCGGGTCGGCATTGGCTGCCGAAGGGATATTTGCCTTTGCGCTGGAATCCGGTTTTCTTGGCGTGTTGTTGTTCGGCTGGAACAGGGTCGGGCCGCGGGTTCACTTTTTTTCTACCGTTATGGTTTGGTTAGGCTCCATGTTTTCGGCGGTCTGGATTGTGGTGGCCAATTCCTGGCAGCAAACACCGGCGGGGTATCATATTGTTGGGGAGGGCCTGAAAGCCCGTGCGGAAATCACTGAGTTTTGGGTCATGGTATTGAACCCATCGAGCGTTGACCGGCTCTCGCACGTATGGATCGGTTCATTCCTGGCCGGAGCCTTTTTCGTGATGAGCGTAAATGCCTGGTATATTCTGAAAAATCGCCACCTGGCAATCGCCAAACCTGCCTTCAAAATTGCATTGGTGGTTGCGGTAATCTCTTCACTGGCACAACTCGTCACCGGGCATAGCAGTGCCGGAGGTGTTGCCAAAAATCAACCCGCCAAACTTGCGGCACTCGAAGGCCACTACGACTCGCTGGCTGTTGCAGATATGTACCTGCTGGGCTGGGTCGATCAGAAAGCGCAAAAAGTCACCGGCATCGGTATTCCCGGCAGCCTCACTTTTTTATTTCACCAGGATTTTAAAACGCCCGTGCGCGGCCTGAAAAGTTTCCGGGAAGATGAACGCCCCAGGCAGGTCAATGCTGTTTTCCAGTTTTACCATATCATGGTGGCCATCGGTATGGTGCTGATCGGGTTATCTCTGTTGGGAGTCTGGCTCTGGCGGCGTGGCCGCTTGTTTGAGCAAAGATGGCTGATGCAGGTGTTCGTATGGGCGGTGGTGCTACCTCAAATCGCCAATCAGGCAGGGTGGTTTGCCGCAGAAATGGGCCGGCAACCCTGGGTGGTGTATGGCCTGCTGCGCACCAGCGACGCTTTTTCGCGTACGGTGACGGCTAATCAGATATTGTTTTCCCTGGCACTGTTCACCCTGGTATATGTCGTGTTACTCGTCCTTTTTCTTTACTTGCTCACACGCAAGATTCAACATGGACCGGAAGATGGAACGCACCACATCGAAGATAATGAAGCCTTTTCGCGGCGCGAGAATCCGTTGATGCGCAACCTACCAAAACCCTAACCCAGTTCCTCACGTCCAAAATTTTGAAACATGTTTCTCGGCATCGATTATTCTACCTGGTGGTTTTTGGTATTCGGAGCAGTCATTACGGGCTACGCTATCCTCGACGGCTTTGATCTCGGCGCCGGCGCGCTCCACCTTTTTTTGAAAAAAGAAGAAAGCCGACGTATCGCCCTGAATGCGATTGGGCCGGTATGGGACGGCAACGAGGTCTGGCTCGTTATCGGCGGCGGCGCCTTGTTTGCAGGTTTCCCGGTGGCTTACGCCGCTATTTTTTCGGCTTTTTATGTGCCGTTTATGATTTTTATCGTTGGACTGATTTACCGCGCCGTCGCCATCGAATTTCGGAGCAAAGAGCCGGGAAAAATCTGGCGGGCCTCCTGGGATTTTATCTATTTTTTCGCCTGCACCACGGTCACACTCTCCCTCGGCTTGATGCTTGGAAATGTAGCGCTGGGCATTCCGCTGGACACCAACTACGAATTTGCGGGCAATTGGCTGGACTTCTTTAATCCATTCAGCATCCTGGTATCGATTACTACCCTGGCACTATTTATGATGCACGGCGCTATTTTTCTGACCATGAAAACCGAAAACCGTCTCTTTGCCAAACTCACTCTGCTGGCTAAAAATTTCACCATTTTCTTTGTGATCGCTTTTGCTCACTACCCTGTACACCTTGTTGTACATCCCTCATTTGAGCGACCAAATCCGCTCCAGCCCGCAGTTCTTTATACTACCTATTATCATGGTGTTGGCGGTGGCCAATATCCCGCGGCAGCTGACGCGTGGCCGGTATCGCTGGGCATTTGTCAGCTCAGCCGTCACCATTGCTACCCTGCTCGCTACGGTAGCCGTAGAAGTTTACCCATATCTGGTATTTGCCCCCAATGACCCGGCCAATAGCATCACCGTTACCAATGCGGCATCGAGCGAAAAAACAATGGGTATTTTGTTGACCATTGCCCTGATCGGAACACCTATGGTCGGGTTGTACACGGCTTTTGTGTTCTGGACTTTTAAAGGAAAGGTGAAACTGGATGATATGAGTTATTAGGGGCTGCGGCAAAGGAAATAGGAATAAATTATGAATCTATTTTAAAAAAAAGGCCTTATTTTTAAAATCAAATTTAAAAAATCGGTTATTTTTTGATCGCCTCAATCCAGCGTCTTCGCTATCTTTTCAATATTCAAAGCATTCGCAATAGCGCTAAAAATGCGAAAATAGGCGCCTTTTTGATCGTATAAATCCTCGTGCAGTCCCTCACGCTGCCGTTTTCCATTGCGATGATGGTCTCAGTTTAAATATATGAGGCGATGCCAGGGCAGCAACGCAAATCATTCTTTCATCTTCTGCATCATATTCATCATGGGCTGGTTTCCCATCATGATTTTGCACATGCCGGACATCATCACTGAGTCGCCTTGAGAGGCTTCCACCATATCCGACATCATATTTTGCATCATAACGGGATTTTCTTTCATGACCTTCACCATGGTATCGCGGTTCTCCAACATGATCACAATCATTTTGTCGTTTTTCTGCATGCCCATTTTAGCGTTATTGTTGTTCAAAATGGCATCCGCCATTTCTTTCATCATTTCATTGCTGTTCGTAATCGTTGTCATCACCGCCTGTCTTGTTTCCGGGTTTGACAGCAGTTCTTCAGCGTCCGGGTTGGTCTGGCAGGATGCGAACATCGAAATCAATGCAATCGTACATGCGAGTTTTGGTATGTTCTTCATGATTTGTGGTTGAATTTTGAAAGGAAATTGAACCCATGAAGGTATCCCTACAATTACTGGGACCTGTTATACAATCAGATAAAATAGTTATATGATTCACACATTTTACTGTCTTTTTGCTCTACAAAACGGGCAATACGCAAATCGTTCTTCCAACTGGCTTACACCCTTTTCCTCGATCAGGTAAATTATTTTTTGCAACAACGTTTTCGTCTTGCCGGAGCCTGCCCTTCTGGCTACCCACGATCAGCCGGTCGAACTCGGCTTTTTGGCAGTCGCTTTTGAAGGCAAGGTGACGCCCAAACGCAAAACTGATATGCAGCGCCTGCTGGAAACAATGGCGGCATTGGGACAGGCGGAAATGGTGGGTGAGGGTTGGTGGAAACGGTGAAGATTTCGTTGGTGGTTATCTCACAAGTGTCGAAAAGGGGAAAAGAGCCAACTTTTATTTTTTCGTCTCGGCAGGTGTTCCTGCTCCTCCGGACAGCGGAATTTATTCCGCTCTCGCTCTCGCCGGACAGTGGAATTTATTCCGCCAGCGCTCGGCTCGGCGAAACAAATTTCGTTCTCTTTACCCGGTGAAATCAATTTCGCTCTCCAGGTAATTAAACTGGTATTCCCGCCAATCTTTACAAATACCGACTTTTATAGGATTCCGGATCGTATAATTGATGGCATTATAAAGGTGTTTTTCGTTGCGAATATACCGGTCAAAATACGCTTCCGCCCAAAATTTTCCCGATCTGTGCAAGATTCGATTGGCTTGGACCGAGGTGGCGCCGTTGATGAGTTTCATCACCTTGTCAACTTGTTTGTAATTAGCGTCTGTCACTTCCGTTTCGTCATCCGGCAATTGTATGGAGTAATCAAAAATGGCGTGTACATGATTCGCCATGATACAATATGCGAGGAGGCGATAGTATTTGTTGTCAAACTCGTGCAACCGATCGGCTACAATTTGTGCTACTTCCGGGACTTTGAGCCAAAGCGGGCTTTCGGGATACGGCCTATCCAGGTGTTCGTTGAAAAGTAAAAAATATTTCCGTTGCACTTGGTGGGTTTCAGATAACTTTTCCTCGGGGCTAAGGTTTTTCGCAGATTCGATATGTTTCAAAGCATCGTCGCGCTCTTGTTTCATTTGGGCAATTACTTGGGCGGGAATGGCGCCTTTAAGGTTCCATGTGATGAAGAATGTATAGCCGAGGTAAAATTTATGCGGCAGTTTTCGCCGATATTCAATTTTCATGGTGTGAAGCGTGGGATAAATGAGCGTTAAAAAATGATTCGCGTGATTAGTTTGTGGTGTCGAAATAAGTTTTGTGGTGTCGAAATAAATTTCGACTTCCGGGGCTTGATCAACGGAAGTCGAAATTTATTTCGACACCGACACAAATATAATATGAAGATATGTATTGGCGGAGAGCCCTTTTTACTACAAAACAAAAAAGGAGTCACACCCATTCAGGTGCAACTCCTTCATAATCAACGTGGAGGATAACGGATTCGAACCGATGACCTCTTGCATGCCATGCAGGATTAATTATATACTCCAATGTTTTTATTTTTTACTATACCATTGACAATCAATGATATAATAATTTTCTCATTTTATATTTTTGGATATACTTATCGTTTTCTGCTATCTTTGTTTAAACTATGTTTAAACCGGTTTAAACGAATGGCTTCAGCAAAGGTAGTGCTCTTCACATCCAAAACGCTCAGCAATGGTGCCCACCCCATTATGTTGCGCCTTATACACAACCGTCAGACGAAGTATTTTTATTTGAATGCTTCTTGCCATCCAGACCTTTGGGATGAAGAGACAAAAATGCCCAAGCGCAAACATCCACATTTTCGTGAGTTGAGCGTATTGATCGATACCAAACGTTTGGAAGCCCAAAAACTCATCATCGACTTGGAGTCTGAAGGTGGAGATTATTCCCTGGAAGAGCTTTGCAACCGACTGTCTGCAGATAAACGTCGCAACCAAATTAAAGTCCTCCAATATTTTGACGAAACCATCGAGCGGCTACGGAAAGCAGGGCGTTTGGGGTATGCTGCTGTATTTGTCTCGACACGGAATTACTTGAGAAAGTTTCGTGGTGGGAAGGATTTTACTTTTTCAGACATCACAACCAGTTTTATCTTTCGTTTTGATGAATACCTTTCCGGTAGTGGCATGAAACCGAATTCTGTTTTTGTACCAATGAGAACGTTCAAAACCCTCCTCAACAGTGCCCGCAAAGAAGACCTTGTCAAGGAAGATTTTAACCCTTTCAAAGATTTCAGTTTCACCAAGTATAGGCGTGACAAACCACACAAAAGGGCAATATTGCGGGAAGAGATTCGGAAAATTGAACATTTGGAGTTAACACCAGGTACTCAACTTTACCTGGCTCGGGATTACTTCGTTTTCATCTACTACTGTGCAGGGATTAATTTCATTGACCTGGCTTACCTCAAAAAAGAAAATGTACGCGACAACCGACTGGTTTATATACGGCGAAAAACCAAGGAGATGATCAATGTAGTGCTGCTTCCTCCTGCACAGCAGATTTTAGAATACTACCAGGAGCACTATTCAAATGCTGAAGGTTATATCTTTCCCATTCTAAACGAAATGCATGCTTCAGCCGAAAGCAAAGACTATCGTATTGATAAAGTTTTGAAGCAAATCAATAAGGCGCTGAAAATTTTAGCGGAACAGGCAGGAATTGCTATTAACCTGACTACTTATGTGGCTCGGCACTCCTTTGCGACGAATATGAAGTCAAGCGGTGTCTCCACTGCAATTATTAGCCAGGCATTGGGACACGAGTCGGAAAGGACTACGCAGATATACCTCGACAGCTTTGGCAATACGATTATGGACGAGGCAATGAAATCAATTCTCTAATCTACAGAAGCAATGATCGAAGATATTTTCAGCGATTCTGCCGACAATTCTGATTCTCAGGAAGTCAGCGAGAAAATTACTTGGAAACGGAAAGTCCGGGAGCGATGGGTAAACCATAGGGACGCTATACTGGCTGAGCAAGAGTCACCGGATTTTTCGGACGACACCTATATAATAGGTGTATCGCAGATTTGGGCAGATTACGGGATACTGCCACAGGAGATGGCTCTGTTCCCCAGTCCATCTCCTTTCATCCATATGCTCCAGTCTGCCGTCATTCGAGTAATGGAACGTCGAAACCTGAGTTTTGAAAGGAAATACATATATGCCATTGCTGATCCCGATCACGAAGGGGAGAACGATTCGATGCTATTAGCACATGGCTTTATGGTAGCTGGCTCATTCGGCTACGAGATGGATTTACCAGTTTTACTTTTCAAAGAGAAGGATGAAAAAGACTTTGATTTATTCTTTGCCCTTCGATGGGCGAAGTTAGATTTTACGGATAGCACCAAGTTTTTTGATTTTCATCTGAAGCAGACTTTCCAATACGACTTAAATGCCTGCTCTTCTTACATCCGTCAAATATTTTGGCAGTATCGGGCTCTTGGAAAGGACCAATCTACCTTGGATGATTACGCCCAAAAATTAATTCTGACTCCTGTTCACGAGCAATCAATTGATCTATGGCTAAATAATAAGGCTACAATTGGTCCTTCAAATAGCGTGTTCGAGAAGAAGATCGCAACTGTTTTGCCTGCAACTGACCAGGAAAGGATGATCATCATTGATGTACCAACACAAGAAGTTATTTTTTCGATACTCCAACGATTTTTTGCGGAAACTGACCATGCCATGCTGCAACATGTTTTTGATGGTTACGAAACTTCTTCCCTTTTATTTTTCAAAAACCAAGGCAAGTCATTAATCGAAGTGTTCCGTGAATGCCATCATCGCAACCTCATTCATTCTTCAAAAAAAGCAGTTCGAGATTGGATTGTCAAAAACTTTCTTTATCTCAATTATAAGACAGATAAAGCCCATCTCTTCGATCGCGGCAATGTAAATATTACCCTATACTCCAGGTCGATTGGACAAAGTACGCGCATTGATATTAGCCAATTGAATCAACTTAACAACGATCAATAAGAATCGAACATATATCGAGCTTATATTGAACTTATATCGAGCATAACCACCTGATTATCAATTTTTTGTCTATACATATTTGTGGCGTCATATAACCGACGCTCAAAATGCACCCAATAGATCTTACTCAATTACCCGACCGAGTCAAACTCGAAATTACCAAAGGCGATCTGGAAGCCTTTGCTAACCTGTTACTTCAACAGGCACAGCCTTATACGGAAAACTCAGGCCCTACTAAGGAAATCCTGAATATAGAGGAGGCTGCTGTATTAACTGGCTTAGCCAAACAAACTCTGTATAGTTTTACCTCACAACGTACTATTCCGCACTTTAAACGAGGGAAAGGCGTAAAATTTCGTCGTACTGAGTTGGAACTTTGGATGTTGGAGAACCGGCGAAAGACTACCACTGAAATTAAGGCAGAAATCAAATCCTACAAAAAACCATGAATAATCTCCCTCCATTCCAACACCAGAAGCATATATTCCCATAGAGGCCCTGGAAGAAGACATTTTAAATGGTCCAAAAGAGTGCAAAGAAATATTGATCTCTACTCCTTCAACTTCAGAGTCATACTTGGAAAAGATAGTTGCAACAGAGAAGAAACTCCAAATTTTGAAAAAGAAGCGTATCGTTTTTTCTCCTCCTATCATAACCAGGTTAAATGCGCCGGTAATTTTCCGTTATACAATTAATGTTATCCAAGGTCAGTCGGGTGTACACAAATCCAGGCTTGCCTCTCATTTTGCAAGTCAGATACTTCAAAAACAGGGATGCACTATTAATCTACTGGATCTTGAGTATGACGATGCATCACAAGACCTCATGGTTTACGTAGATACTGAGCGAAACCACTGTGAACAATTCCCGTGCTTTGTTCAAGAAGTTCTGGAGAACGCCGGATATTCAATTGAAGAAGATCCCGAGATGTTTCGATATACCTCTTTGTTGGATGTGCCCCGTAAAGATCGATTTCCAGCAGTGAATGAATACCTAACCTTTTTGCGTCAAAGCACAAATAAGCACATGGTTATTTTTTTAGATGTGTTGACTGATTGTGTAGAAGATTTTAACAGGGCGGATAAATCATTAGAATTAATTGACTTTCTCAACAGAATGATCAATGAGCATAACTGCACATTTTTTTGCGTTATCCATGAAAACCCTGGCCAAGGTAAAGCGCGTGGTCACTTAGGTACGGAGCTGATCAACAAAGCGAGTACCGTTATTCAGATCGCTTTTGAAAAGGGTCCAGATGGTGAGGACTCCGATTTATTGAAAATCAAATTTTTGAAGTGCAGGAACTCACGCAGGCTTCCTTCTTTTCATGTCTATTATTCACAGGAGGAAAACCGTTTGATGATGGCCAATGAACATGATGTGAAAGATGTTGAAAATAGCCGCCAGATTTCGGCTATTGAACCAGACGTAATCGCTGCATTGGAAGATTTGTTCCAAAATGTAAGTAGTACTTCAGCCACAGAATTAATTGGTATCCTAACGAAAAGATTCACAACCAGTGAAAAAACTATCCAGCGGCGTCTCTCAGATATTTTGACAAATCATACGATTTTAAATATTCGGGATAAGTCCTGGGCTTTTGCAAAAAAGAAAGATGGAAGAGAAATCATTTATTTGATTACTCCACTGGAAACCGGTGATGAATAACCATCAATTTACTTTGGATGACAAACGCCCGACGAGAAAATTCATTTGTCCGGGTTGTGGCAAGCGGGAATTAAAGCGCTATCAGGAATCTGCCAGCCGTGAACTTTTCCATGCGGAGAACGTAGGACGTTGCAACCGTGAAATCAATTGCGGATACCATTACCCTCCAAAGCAGTATTTCATCGACCATCCAACGTTGGACACCGGACAAGGCCTATATAGGGCATGTCCGGTGTCCAATGTTTCAAAATCAAAAACGGATGAATTTTCTACTATTCCTCTATCGGTTTATGAAGCATCAAGACGTGGATACTCCAATAATTGTTTTGTGCTTTACCTGAGACGAATTTTAGGAAATGATCTAACGGAGCAACTACTCAATCGATTTGCAATTGGAACGGCGAAGAAATGGTCTGGTGCGACAGTATTTTGGCAAATAGATGAGGTTGGAAATGTACACGCCGGAAAAATCATGCTTTACAATACCGAGACCGGTAAGCGGGTGAAAAAACCATTTAATCATGTGCAATGGGTTCACAGCGTTATGAATATTCCTGACTTTCAATTACAACAATGCCTGTTCGGGCTTCATCAAATCCGGGTCTATTCAAATAATAATCCGGTGTGTATTGTCGAAAGTGAAAAAACTGCCATCTTAATGACAGCCGTCTTGCCTGGTTTTTTGTGGTTGGCTACCGGTGGTTTACACAACTTGAATCCGGAAAAATGTGCGGCATTGAAGAAGTACAAAATCCGGCTCTACCCGGATTTAGGATGCTATTTACTTTGGCTGGAGAAAGCGAAAGAAATGGGAAAAGCCGGATTTGAAGTTCAAGTATCGAATTTATTGGAACGTTTTGCTGTGAAGGAAGATCAAGTGGCCGGATATGACCTGGCAGATTATTTTATCCGGCCTGATCCAGACTTTGGCTGGGCGCTCAGCGATAAGGGTTATCCGCTTTTCTGGGATTATTAATCCGGCTTTTATCGAAAAATTCGGCAAAGCCAGATTAACGTTTGAGACAGACAATTTGCATTAGATATGCCACCAATAGAAGACGTTATTGTTCACAAAGGCCGGATTTATCACCCTGTAATATCAAAAACATTGAAAATTAAATGAGCCGGATTGAGGATCAGAACAGCCGGAAATAGACAGAACTACTATGCAAATTGCCCGGATTATTATGCCCAAGCCCACTATTACCGGAAACATCAAACAATCAGGCCGGATAACGAGCACAAGTCAGGGGATATAAAAACAGCTGGACATAGTTTGTAAAGGCCGGATTTATTACCCTACAATATCAAAAACATTGAAAATTGAATAGGCCGGATTGAAGATCAGAACAGCCGGAAATAGACGGAACTATAATTCGACTTACCCGGATTATTATACCCAAGCCCCTCTAATTACCGGAAACGCCAAACAATTAGGCCGGATAACGAGCAAAAAAGTGGAGGGATTCAAAAATAGCCGGGCATATTGTTCGTAAAGGCCGGATTGATTGCCATTTACAGGGTTAATACCGGAATATCTGGAAATAGATAAGAGCCGGATTATGCGGTTGAAAATGTGAGGTTTATAAATATTTCATTCATCACTCAAATAAGCCGGATAAAGAATGCTTTTTAAACCTTAATACCCAACCTCGCAATAAATTGAGCCGGATAATATGACAAACACATGAAATTGGTGAGTCACAGTTTTTAGTCGTTTTCCGGCTAAAATACCGATATTTTATACTTTACTGTATAAGTGGCCCAATTTTTGGGAATACCATCAACCACATAACAAAACAATCACGGAACAATAACTACTTTGTTTGCTTTAAATTAGTGACTCAACTTCTTCAAAACAAAATCCAACCATAGAAGTCATGGGAGCAGATCAAACTCCTCGGCCGGATTACTCGCCGTCAGAAACGAAAAAAGAAAAGACACTTTTCTTGCCGCTTTTTATCGTTGCGTCAATACTTATCTTATGTGCGCTTAAATGGCGGGATGTAGTGGAATACGTTAACGGAGAAGCACAACTTACCGCCAAATACCGGAAAGAACTGCAAAACCACCTCGACGAAGCCGATGAAGCCGAACAATACGCATTAGTAGCGCTCACGGACGGTTGGTACACCTGTGTACACAGTGGCTTTGCGTTATACTTTTTGAAAGCCGGTGAAGTTTGGAAATACGGGACAACGACGAAAGGTGAGCAAGGGCGCTATGACTATAAATTTCTCAGAGGCAACGGGGTTTACTACATCGTTCAATTTCGGGGAACATTACACGAATGCCTCAAAGAAGAAAAGAAGAAAATTTACACTTATCCTGTGCTTCCTGAAAACCTTGCCAGGGAAGAAGAACTAAGGCTCATAAGACCGCCTTACAATCCGATACGACGGTAGAAGTTGCTTTTCTACTCAAATTCCCTAACTTTGCAAAAAACTTATCCTTTGGTCACAGTCACAAAAATTGTCGAACAGGATGTAGCCGATAAAGTAGATACATCCTTTATCGCTTCCAAACTCAACCACCTAAAGAAAGACGTAGGTATTACCTATGTCTGTACCAACGATGATCGAGGCGACGACGAATGGGTCGAAGAAGGTGTGCACTATATTGTCATTAAACTTCCCTACGAAGAAGTGAAACGGTCGGCAGACATCCGTGTTATGATGCTGGCGAAGTTGAGGGAGCGGTTGGGGGAAGTGGCGTAAAGTATCAATTGGCATTCCTGTATGTTTCAATATTCTTTAATTTATTGCGTAAGTGCCATTCCAACGCTATTTTTGGCAGTTACTGACACCTCTGGCTTCATGGTCAGTCTAAACGAACAAAAAAATTAGAACAGCGTTTTAATTACTGTTCACCTACCTTTGCCGCAAATTATGAAATTCCGTATCGGTATATTCCTGCTCTTCATCGCTCATCTTGTCGCGTTACCGACGGATGTGGTGCGGGCATGTGGCGAGGTCGAGGTTAGCCAAATGCAAAAAAAGACTGTTTCGCAGACCGCCGATGAACATTGCGCAACTGTCAGTGACGACTGCGTAGACACCCACCCCGGTCAGGATTGCCCGCCCGATACCGACGGCTGCGGGCACTGCCATTGCCCGGGCTGCGGTGCGACCGGCGGTATGACCTATGCCGGTTTTTTAAAAAATACTTTTTCTAAATTGACGGTTACCGACTGGTCGCATGCCGACCGCGCTGCCAATTTCTGTTACAACGCGCCCTGTTCCTCAGCACATCTGGCGGCCTTGTTCCGCCCTCCCATACCGTACTTGGTTTAGTGACCTGCTGCCGGCGCAAGCCGTCGTTCCAGAGGATTCCCGGTTTTCGCTTTGCGCCAGGGTCGGGTCATGGTATTTTCCCATTCACTTAGCGGCTGTTTGAATTTACTCTGCCATCCGGCAGGCAAATCCAGGTATTCGCTCAATCCAAGTCATTTTATGCTGGACGGAATCATTCAATTTTCCATCAAAAATAAATTTATCATCGGGCTGCTTACGTTCGCGCTGGTGGTGTGGGGCGTGTGGAGCGCCTCCCGGTTACCGATAGACGCGGTACCTGACATTACCAATAACCAGGTTCAAATCATCACGTTGTGCCCAACGCTTGCTACCCAGGAGGTAGAGCAACTCGTCACTTACCCCATTGAAAAAAGCCTTGCCAACCTGCCCGACCTCGTGGAAATGCGCTCTATTTCCCGCTTCGGATTGTCCGTGGTAACGGTCGTGTTTGACGACGATGTGAACGTCTGGTTTGCCCGTCAACTCATCAATGAGAAAATTAAAGAAGCCGAAGAATCCATCCCCAGCGGCGTGGGTACTCCCCTGAACTCGCGCCCGTAAGCACAGGTCTCGGCGAAGTGTACCAATACGTCATCCACCCTAAAAAAGGCAGTGAAGACAAGTACACCGCTATGGATTTGCGCACCATGCAGGATTGGATCGTGGCACGACAACTATATGGGACGCCCGGCATTGCCGAGGTCAATAGTTTCGGCGGCATCCTCAAACAATACGAAGTGTCGGTGAATCCCGACCGCTTGCGGGCGATGGGGGTGACCATCCCGGACGTATTCGATGCTTTGGGTAAAAACAACGAGAACACCGGCGGAGCCTACATCGATAAAAAACCGAACGCTTATTTTATCCGGGGTATCGGCCTGGTATCGAGCCTGGAAGACGTGCGTAATATCGTTATCAAAACGGATGCGAATGGCGTGCCCGTTTTCGTACGCGACGTAGCGCAGGTGCAATTCGGCGGAGCGGTACGCTATGGCGCCCTCACCTACAACGGCCAAAAAGAAGCCGTCGGCGGCGTAGTCATGATGCTGAAAGGCTCCAATAGTTTTGAGGTGGTGAGCAAAGTGAAGGTGAAAATGGAGACCATCCGTAAATCGCTGCCCGCCGACATAGAGATCGAATCGTTCCTCGACCGGACGGATTTGGTCGAACGCGCCATCAGCACGGTGCAAACCAACCTGATTGAGGGTGCGCTGATCGTGGTTTTCGTACTGGTGCTGTTTCTCGGCAACCTGCGGGCAGGATTGATCGTAGCCTCAGCTATTCCGCTTTCTATGCTTTTTGCGCTTGGCATGATGCAATTGTTCGGCGTATCTGCCAACCTGATGTCGCTTGGGGCCATCGACTTTGGTCTGATCGTAGACGGCGCGGTTATTATCGTGGAAGCAACGATGCACCACCTCGGGCTACGCAAAACCGTGGGTCGCATGACCCAGGCTGAAATGGACCAGGAAGTGTTCGTTTCCGCTTCCCGTATCCGAAACAGTGCTGCTTTTGGCGAAATCATTATTCTCATTGTCTACATCCCGATTTTGACGCTCATCGGCATCGAGGGCAAGATGTTCGGACCGATGGCGCAGACCGTAGGTTTTGCGATTATGGGCGCCTTGCTCCTCTCGCTGACTTATATTCCGATGATGTGCGCTTTATTTTTGCCCAAAAACATATCGCATAAAAAGAACTTCTCCGATCGGCTAATGGATTTTTTTCAACGAATCTACGCGCCGGTAATCAGCGGGCTGGTTTGTTTTAAACGCGTGGTGACGGCTACCCTGGTTTTGTTTGCTGCCAGTGTTTTTTTATTTACGCGTATGGGCGGAGAGTTCATCCCGCAGTTGCAGGAAGGCGATTACGTTTCAATCGTATTCCCGCCGCAAGGCACCTCGCTGTCGCAAAGCGTCGAAACCTCCATGCAGGCCATGCGCATCATCAAACAATTTCCCGAAGTAAACCTGGTAGTGGGTAAAACAGGTAGCGCCGAAGTGCCTACCGACCCTATGCCGCCGGAAGCGACGGATAGATGACCGCTGCTAAAACCTATAAGAATGGACGATTATGAAAGATTACAACGAACTGGCTGCCATGATCATGGAAAAATTGGAAGTCATTCCCGGCGTATTTTTCGAGTCCAGTCAACCGATTCAAATGCGTTTCAATGAATTAATGACCGGCGTGCGACAAGATGTCGCCATCAAAATTTTTGGTGAAAACATAGATACGCTCGCCGCGATCGCTCCGAAAATAGCCGCTGTGGTGCAATCGGTGGAAGGCGCCACGCCGCCGCAGGTGGAACGCACGACCGGCCTTCCGCAAATTACCATCGAATATGACCGCCGCCGCATCGGCAACTACGGCCTGAACATCGAGAGCATCAACCATGTGGGTCAGCACGGCGTTTGCCGGAGCTGCTGCCGGGTCGGTGTTCGAGAACGAGCGCAAATTTGACCTCGTGGTGCGGCTTTTCCGGACAGCGCCAGCCGCAGATCCATCGATGACGTGAGCAACCTGTTCATTCCTACGCCGGGCGGCCAGCAAATTCCGCTCAGCCAGGTGGCCACTGTGACGTTCAGAGAAGGCCCGGCGCAAATCAGCCGCGAGGAAGGCAAACGCCGCATCGTCATCGGATTCAATGTGCGTGGCCGTGACGTGCAATCGGTTGTACGGGATATTCAGGGTAAGTTAGACCAGCAGGCTGCATTGCCCACCGGGTACTATTACACCTTCGGCGGCACATTTGAAAACCTGGAAAAGCCTCCGCCCGGCTACAAATTGCCGTTCCGGCAGCCCTCGTACTGATTTTTATGCTCCTGTTTTTCACGTTCAACTCCTTTAAGGAAGCAGCGCTTATTTTTACAGCCATTCCAATGTCTGCCATCGGCGGCATATTTGCGTTGTTGCTGCGCGACATGCCGTTTTCCATTTCGGCCGGCGGGTTTCATTGCGCTGTTCGGAGTAGCGGTACTGAATGGTATCGTGCTGATCGCTACCTTCAATCAGTTGCAAAAAGACGGCATGGAAGACCCTTTGCAACGCGTCCTCGAAGGTACCCGCATCCGGCTTCGCCCTGTGTTAACGACTGCGACGGTAGCCTCGCTCGGCTTCTTGCCGATGGCCATTTCTACCGGAGCGGGCGCCGAGGTACAAAAGCCTTTGGCAACGGTGGTGATCGGCGGCCTGCTTACAGCCACTTTCCTGACGCTGGTGGTGCTGCCTTTGCTTTATTTATTCCTGACGCAGAAAAAACGGAGACGCCCTGCGGCTATTATTCCTGTTTTACTGCCCTTGCTGTTGTTTTTCAGTATGAATGTGCAGGCGCAACGGCGCGTAACCCTGGAAGAAGCCCTGCAAATCGGGGTACAGCAAAACCTGCTGTTGCAAGTCAACGCGTTGGATATTGAACGGGCTAAAGCCAGTGTCGGAACTTCATTTGAATTACCGAAAACAGGTGTTTTTGTAGAAAATGAAGATATTAGCACGGTGGATTCTAAGGGTATTCTCAAAATAGGTCTTTCCCAAACGCTGCAATACCCGACGGTGTAAAGCGCGGAAAAGCCTGTTCCAGGAACAGGTCAAATACGCCGAACTGACGAAAACCGCACCGCGAAGCGGAATTGAAACGGGACATCCGCACGGTGTACTACCAGCTCGCATATTTGCAGGAAAGGCAGTTGTTGTATCAGCGCCTGGACACACTTTACAGCCAACTGGCCGACGCTGCCGCGCTACGCGCCCGCACCGGTGAAAGCACGGGGCTGGAAAAAATAGCCGCCGAAGCCCGCTTGCGTGAAATGCGCGCGCAGCAGCAACAGATTGGCCGCGAAGTGGCTGTACAGCAGCAAACGCTGATGCAGTTACTGAACGCCCCGGAGCCGCTGCTACCCACCGAAGGATCCTTGCAGAAACTGCCGCTGAATGCTACTTCCGACCGCTCTAATCACCCGATATTGCTGCTGCAACGGCAAAATGTAAATCTCGCAACCGCCGATATTTACCTGCAAAAGCAGGGCTTGAAGCCGGATTTTTCGGGGCGGGCTTTTACGCAGCGCCTGTATGGCATTTCGCCCGCTTTTTCGGGTTTTTCTGTGAGCGTGGGCGTACCGATTGCGGGTAAAAGTTTCCGGCAAAAGATCAAAGTCGCGCAAATCGGGAGCGCCGTGCAGCAAAAACAGCTGGAATATCAAACCCTGTGGCTCAACACCGCCGCTGCCTCGGCACAACAGGAGTTGGAGAAAAATAACGCCGCTTTGCAATTCTACGAAACCACCGGTCTGGCCCAGGCCGACGAGATCACACGCGCAGCCACTGCGGCCTACCGCGCCGGGGAGATCAGTTTTGCAGACCTCGCGCAATACCTGGCGCAGGCTGCCGACATTCGTCAGAATTACTTAGACAACCTGAACCAGTACAACCAGGCTGCCATCCAACTCTATTTCCTTAACAATCAATAGTTTCTGAACCATATCATTATGAAAAAATATAGCATCGCGCTGGCTTTCGCCATCCTGACATCTCCTTTTGTTTTTAATGCTTGTTCCAACAGCAGCGCAGATTCCGGCGAACAAAAGGAAGAAGCGGGCCACGAAGAAGAAGGCCACGACGAGCACCAAAACACCACGACCGTGTCGCTCAGCGAAGCGCAGATAAAAAGCATCGGTTTGCTACTCGGCGACGTGGAGCAAAAAGATCTTACTTCGACACTCAAAACCAACGGTTACCTGCGCGTCCCCAACCAGAACAAGGCCAACGCTACTTCACTCTACGGCGGGGTGGTAAAAACCTTGCTCGTGCAGCCAGGAAGCGTGGTAAAAGCGGGACAGACGGTGGCGACTATCTCCAACCCGCAGATTATACCGATGCAGGAGGAATACCTCACACTGGCTTCGCGTATTACGCTGGCCGAACTGGATTACAAGCGCCAGCAGGAACTCAACAGCGGCAATGCCGGAGCGCTCAAAAACCTGCAACAGGCTGAAAGCGAACTGAGTACGCTGCGTACCCGCCGCGCTTCCCTGCGCCAGCAACTACAACTCATGGGCATCGCGCCGGATAAACTGACGGGCGACAATATGGTCGCCAGCCTCGCTGTTCGCAGCCCCCTGAACGGTATCGTCAGCAATGTGATGGTAAACATCGGCTCCTACTTAGACCTCAACACACCGGTAGCCGAGATTGTGGACAACCGACAGTTACACCTCGATCTTTTTGTATATGAACAGGATTTGCCCCGGCTGCGCAACAACCAGATTATCCATTTTACACTGACGAACAATCCCGGCAAGGAATACGACGCAGTTATTTATTCCATCGGCAATGCTTTTGAAAAAGATACGAAAACCATTCCCGTACACGCCCAGGTAAAAGGCGACAAAACGGGCCTCATCGAAGGAATGGGTATCACAGCGGTCGTCAGCCTTGGAAAATCTACCGTACCTGCCGTACCCATCGATGCCATCGTGACCCACGAAGGACAGGATTTTATTTTTATCCAGACGGATGCGCACCGCGAGGAAGAACACCACAACGAATCAGAGACCGGACACGACCACGCCGAGGGAGATACCCACGACCATACTGAGAAAGAAGAAGCCGGACACGATACGGCCGAGAAAGAAGAGGCCGGACATGACCCCACTAAAGAGGGACCAGTGTTTGAAAAAATAGCCGTCCGGCGAGGTACGACCGACGTTGGTTATGCCGAAATCACGCCGCTCACCGAGCTTCCCAAGAATGTGAAAGTGGTGGTGAAAGGCGCATTTTTCCTGCTGGCCAAAATGAACAACAAAGGCGAGGGACACGCGCACTGAGCGCGCTATAAGGTGACGGGCATAAGCACCAATGGAAGATGAGAATCCGGTAGCGGTTTGTTTGAACCCTTGCTTTCAGATAAAGCCCATTGCCTTGCGTATTGACAAATGATAAAGCCCTCCGCATTAAGGCATGCGGAGGGCTCCAGTTGCTGAATTTGTTTATGAAGATCATAGGTATCGAAACAAGCAATCCAAGGCCAGTATCTTTCTTGGAAAGTTCTTCTTCACTCTGTTCCGTTCGGAAAGGCTTCCTTTTAAAATCATTTCCATTTTCATCAAAGAAAAATCAATGCCATGAAAAAGACAATCTACTTATTCCTTGCCTTACTGGCATTCAGCCAAACCTCCAAGGCGCAGGACGATCCACTTCCACGCGGCCTTTCCGACGCTGAAAAACAATGGGTCGCCGAGGATGGACCCGGCACTGATCCGCCATTTGCCTATGGGATAACGGATCCGCCTCTCTTGCCGATCCGCGCCATGGCGGAATGGGAAGAATTACGAGCGCTGGTGGTCGTTTGGCGCTTCAAAAAGCATCGTGGCCCAGATTATCAATGCTGCCAAGCAGGAATGCAGGGTGGTGGTGGCCTGCCCCAACATTCAAACCTGTCAAACCGAACTGACCGGCTACGGCGTGGATTGGTCGCAAAACGTGGATTTCATCCTGGCGCCGAGCAACAGTTTTTGGGTACGCGACTACGGCGGCTCGCCCTGCTACCTCAACGATGTGGATTCCTTAGTTTGGGTAGACTGGATTTACAACCGTCCGCGACTGGACGATGCCATGCCGGAATTCTTCGGCCAGTATTTTAATATGCCAGTCTATACGACTACTGTGGCACCCAATGATCTTGTACATACGGGCGGTAATTTTATGACCGACGGCCTGGGTTTCGGCTTTTCATCCAACCGGTGCTGGATGAAAACGATGTCACAAATACTTGGGGCGCCAGCAATCACTCAGGCCGAGGTCGAAGAGATCATGGATACCTACATGAATATCGGCCTTACCCTGAAATGACCGTCCTGCCCTACGATGGTATTCATCATATCGATATGCACATGAAATTGCTCGATGAGGTGACGCTGCTGGTGGGTGAATACCCCGCTGGTATTGCTGACGGTCCGCAAATCGAGGCGAACCTGCAATATGTGTTGAACAACTTCACCTCCTCCTACGGTACGCCGTTCAAGGTTATTCCGGTGCCGATGCCGCCGGACTATTCCAAACAATTACCCGCATCAGGGGCGATTATCGCAACTATGCCAACGCCGTTTTTGTCAATAAAACCATTATCGTTCCCGTGTATGCGGAACAGTACGATACCACCGGCCTGCGTATCTGGCGGGATGCCATGCCGGGTTACAACGTCGTAGGGGTCAATTGTGATGCTATGATTTATCTCGGTGGCGCGGTGCATTGCATCACCAAGGAAGTTGGTGTGACAGACCCGTTGGTGATCAGCCATCGACGCCTGGACGAAGTTGTCGGTATCAACCCGCCCGCTTATGAAGTGCAGGCGACCATCCGGCACAAAAGCGGTATTGCAGCGGCCAGCGTGTTTTACAAAACCGATCTGGCTGCTCCGTATCAGGAATTAGCCATGTCCTTTGCGAAGTGCGGCTGAAAACCGCTGGACAGCGGACATTCCACAGCAGCCCGGTGGTGCGACGGTATATTATTACATCCAGTGCAACGGCCAATTCGGGTAAACAGATTGCCCGGCCATGCCCGCGCCGGAAGGTATTTCCAGTTTAAAATCAATGTATCGACCGGCATCAGCGAGATTGAAAGAGGCGCTACGTTACTCGGCGAGGTGTTCCCTAATCCGGCGAGCGCTATTACCTGTGTCCGGTGTCCAATGCCAACGGCGGCGCTGTGGAAAATTGAATCGCTCGATTACCTGGGCCGTCCAGGTAGAGACCATTTTTTCAGGAAACCTGCCAACGGGCGAATCCAGATACTTTTTCGGGCGGAACAGTTGCCTTCCGGCGTATATTTCGTCAGCCTGCAAAGCGGCGACGCAAGTCAGGTACAGAAAGTGACCGTGAAACATTAGCAGTCAGGCGCGGCGTTTACGGCTATGTAAAAGCATTTTCATTTAAAAAATATAAAACCATGCGTCTGTTGTTTTTGTTTTCCCGCTGTTTTATGGAACTATGCCGACCGGTAGCGCCGGAAACCATTCCGTTCTGACTGAAATCTGTAAAAACGACACACCACAATTTCCCAATTCCGGATGCCGTGGTGTATGTCAAGTTCAACACCGACAGTTTTCCAGGCTATGATCAGTCGTCCGGATACTACGATGCTTCATTCAGGACAGGAAAAAATGCACACGGCTGCCTGGCATCGGTTCCGGAAGGACGGCATTGGCTGGTGGCATTCGGATACGATAGTTTGCATTACCCCCACCATTTTTTTGGCAGCTTGCCGATAGACATCTCTCCGGTAGCCGGGCCAAGATTGACACCATGCTTTATGTGTCTGAAAAACATTGATTGGTTCTTGTAAATCTTAGTGAACTGAATACTACACCTGGCGAAGCCAAAGCCGCTGAAAAAATGAAACAGATTTATTCGATATAACCATATTCTTCACCCTCCAAATGATTGTTAAAATGCCAGCAATCGAGCAAAAAACTGATTACGAGTACAAACCGCCCACGGCAACCTCGCCAAACTGAAAGGAGTGGTTGTACATTACACGGCTAATTACAGCCGGGGCGCTGATGCCATCGCTCACTTCAATTGTTCCAACCGCACTATCAGGAACGGTCGCATCCGCAAAGCATCCGCCCATTACATGGTGGACGACGAGCGCGTGTTGCAGTTAGTTCCCGACACAGAGGTGGCTTTTCACTGCGGGGCGGTCTCCGGGCTGCCGTACACTGATTTGGCGAACAATGTCATCCGGGAAAACGGCTTGTCGGCCAATGAGTTTCTCATCGGCATCGAAATGTGCGTCAACGTAGACGGGGTGTGGGGCAAAACCTACGCCCATACGGTGGAGCCTGACTGGTGGCTTGTTGCCAAACACGGTCTCGGCTTGGACCAGCTGTACCGCCACTACGACATCACCCACAAGTTGTGTCCCAAGATGTTCGTAGAAGCCCGTCGCTGTGGACGCAGTTCAAAAACGATGTGCAGTTCTAGCCAAAGGCAAAAGCGTCAGCCAAATCCGGCGGGCGGTGGTCGTTTCTAAGGAACTTAATGTGCGTAGTAGTCCGCAGTTCGACCCACAAAATCCGAACTTCACTTTGTGCGTCGCATTCCGACCAATGAATTGGTGCATATCTACGAACAAACCAACGGCTGGTCGCATATCGGCAACGGCGACTGGGTGAAATCTATGTTCCTGCGAATCTTAATAGATTGAACAATGCCCTGCTAAGTAAAAAGGGCAAAAATAGCAAAGGGCAAAAGGCAATGTAAATCAATGAGTTACAGAAGATTTACCATTAACTAATTTTGCACACCTGCTTATGAAAAAAATATGGATAGTACTCGCTTTGGTTTTCCCGCTATGCGCCTGGTCGCAAGTGACCGGCGCCTGGTCTGCCGCCTCAACTTCCCGTTGCCTTGGGAGCATTTCGTGAAACGAATGACGCCGATATAGGAGCAGGCGCCCGTTTCAACTTTTACGTTCGCCCGACACCTTCTTTTCCACTGCAACCCGGCCTGGATATTGGCTTGTTCGGTAGAGGATACGCCAACGAGACAATTCCTATAAACGTCGCCGGGTGTTGAATGACTACAAGGGCAAAAACTCCAATAATGTGTTTAGCCTCGGCCTGTTGTTGAAGTTTTTGCCGTTTTTGGAAAGCGTTTCAGTCCCTATGTGAAGGAGAGGCAGGCGCCAATGACTTCATACCCAGGTCCAGTTTTATCGGAAAAACAGAGGAGGGAAACGACATCAATCTTGGCAAAAATGAGGATACGAAAGGAACGCTGAGTCATTTTTCACGGCGGTAGCGCCGGGATAAGAACGCACTCGGCAAAAAACGAGTCGGCGGTATCGAATTGAAGTGCGCTTACTTGCGGGGAGCAAATACTTCTTACAACGCAGCCTCGCTACGACAGCGAAGGCGTCCTGATCCTCACGTCTTACTTCGACCACCGATATGCTTATACCACAAATCGGGCCTGGATTTAATTTTTTAAGGATGAAAAAGATAGCGGGAATAAATAGCACAAAAGATGATTATGATACAACTGTTTTCGTTTCGCAGTCGCGCTGACACTGTGTTTTACTGCCTGCCGAAACGACCCGCCCAACCATTTGAAACATGACCCGAATTACACCCCTGTTCCTGCCCAATGGATTGTGAAAGCAAGACGTATGAGCAGCCGAGCGAGTGGTCCGGTTGTCACATGAAATTAAAGGAGAAAGAAGTACGGAAAGGATTTGAACCAAAATGCTGACTCCAGCAAAACAGGAAAAACACCAGGAAAGTGAGACTAAATTTATATGACTGAAATCCTGATCGGTACGCTCTTACTCAGCCTTTGGCATGCGCTACTGCCCAACCACTGGCTGCCTATGCTGGCGGTCCAACGCAAACAAAAGTGGTCGCTCCGCCAGGTATCGCGGGTAACACTGGTGGTTGGCCTGGCCATGCCGGTAGTACGGTGTTACTTGGCATCGGGCTGGCGGTGCTGGGGCTGGCAGTTGTCAGCGGCATTTGAAGAAGGAGTATAAGGTCGGGCGGCTCCGGTGCTGCTCATCGGGCTGGGAGTGTTTTTTATGTGGCGGCATTACCGGCATCATCATTCCCATTTGGCCGATGTGGACAAGACGAACGGACGAGGCATTATGGCGACACTGCCCTCGCCATGTTCTTTCCCCGTGCCTGAAGTCGAGGCTTATTTTCTGCTTGCCGGGGCACAGGGCTGGCGACTGGTATTGGCGGTAGCCGTTATTTACACGCTGGTATCAGGTGCGGCATGGTGTTGTGGATCCGGGCGCTTCGCTTGGCACGAGTCGTTTTGACTGGCATTTACTGGAGCACAATGCGGGTTTAGTGACCGGTGCCACATTGGTGGGCACTGGAGTATTGAGGTTATTTTACATTGAAAACCACTTTATTACATGGCAAAGAAAAATATAAAATCCAAAAGTCTACTGCCCGCTTCCTTCCGACCACGGTGGACGACGGCCACGATCATGACCACGACGAGCATGGTCACGATAGCGAGTTCCTCCATTTGGCGTACGTATGCGCCGGTTGGCTTTGGTTATTGTTGCTGCTGAGCGGTCTTGCGCGCTGGAATACTGGCTTCAAGCCGGTTGGTTTGCAGGCTGGAGCGCCTGGCATGGTGCTTGGTGGCTTACGCGCCGGTAGGCTTCCCGTCATCTGGAAAGGCATTCCGTTGCCACCTTAAGGCGATATATTCACGGAATTCCTGCTCATGGGGCATCGCTACCGTCGGCGCTTTCGCTATCGGCGAATACCCCGAAGGCGCCGCGATGCTGTTCTACGCCATCGGGGAACTTTCCGGGATGCGGCCGTCAGCCGCGCCATAAACGCAATATCAAGGCACTGCTCGATGTACGGCCCGATCAGGCTACGGTATTGCAGGCCGGACAACCCTGTGCAGGTCAAGCCTGATACGGTGAATGTCGGCGATACCATCCGCGTAAAGCCTGGGGAACGGGTGCCGCTCGACGGGACTCTAAGCGGCAAGTCGGGCGCAACCTTCGACCTGCCGCCCTCACCGGCGAGCAAACCGCGCATTATTTCCGCAAAGGCGAAGTGGTTCTGGCGGGTATGCGTAAGCGCGGATGGCTTAGTAAAATGAAGGTCAAACCCATTCGGGAAAGCAGCGTCGCCAGCATCCTCGAATTGGTGCAGAACGCTGCGGCACGCGAGGGCACCCGCGGATTGTTTATCCGCAAAGGTTGCGCAGGGTCTATACGCCGATCGTGGTCGCCGTTGGCGGTCTTGCTCGTCGTGGTGCCGTGCTGTGGCGCCGGATTATTCTTCCGTGACTGGCTGTACCGTGCCTCAGTTTTCTTGGTCATTTCTGCCCCTGCGCACTGGTCATCAATATTCCGCTGGGCTATTTCAGCGGCATCGGGCGGCATCGCGGCAGGAATCCGTATTTTATTCAAAGGCTCTAATTTTCTGGACCTGATGATCAGGGGTGAACACGGTGGTGATGGACAAAGCCGGAACGCTGACGCATGGCGTTTTTAAAGTACAAAAATTGAAAGCGAGGGCGTTGAAAGAACGAACTCCTGTTGCTGGCCCGCCGCGCTGGAACAACATTCCACGCACCCGGTGGCCAAAGCATTGGTAAAGTATGCGGACGAACAAAACTAGATTGGAAAAAAGCCGCCGTCACCGAGATAAAGGAAATCGCCGGGCACGGACTGACCGGGCAGGTGAATGGAAAGCCGGTTATGGTAGACAATACCAAGTTGCTCGAAATTCAAGGTCACTTACCCACCTGCGCTCGATGCAGAAGTGGATACGATTGCCGTGGTATCCGTTGGCGGCAAATATGCCGGCTTCGTCACCATTGCCGACGAGATCAAGCCCGACACAACCGACACCGTCAAGCGCCTCCACGCCGCCGGGATACGTGAAGTATTGATGCTCTCCGGTGACAAGGACTCGGTGGTGCAAAAGTGATCGGCACTGGGGATCGAACAGGGCTTTGGCGACCTGCGCCCGAAGGCAAAGTAGAGCCCGTGAGAAGCCCTGAAACGCGACAACCCGGCCCGCGTGATCGCCTTCATGGGCGACGACCTCGACGGACGCGCCGGTGCTGGCTGTCGCCGATGGCAGACATCGCCGTAGGGCGGCCTCGGCTCCGACGCGGCCATCGGACCGCCGACGTGATCATCAGAACGACGAACCGTCCAAAGCGGCCACGGCGGTCGCCATCGGGCGGATGACGCGGAAGGTGGTCTGGCAAAACATCGGCTTCGCCTTTGGCGTCAAAGTGGTAGTGCTCGCGCTGGGCGCGAGGCGGGTTAGCCACCATGTGGGAGGCTGTTTTTTGCGGATGTGGAGTTGGCATTTTTGGCGATCTTGAACCCGAATTGCGCATACAGCGGACAAAGTTTTAATTTTTCACATTTTCTTCAATAGAACATGAAGTCAAGCATTGAGAAAAAATAAAAATTGAATATCAGGGAAAGGAGGTTTCTTGCCCATGGTATATTGACTCTTCACAAATTCCACGAACATCAGAAATGGCGTGAAGCGACACTTACCATTGCTTATCAATTTGTCCAAAGGAAAAATCCGATTCATGCCTTCAATGGGAATTCCCGCTCGTGTGAAGGGCATGAACGGTCACCATGGGATGCCGTTCTTTGGATTGTGCCGTTTGGGGCCTCCACACATCTGTTTTGAAAAGTTGGTGCTCAACAAACTTTACAAACAAGAGATTAGGATGAGTCTGCAAAAAGTCTGGAACCATCGTATTTCAATGAGAAAAATAGATGAACAGGTGATTTGGTATGAAGACGAGATCACCATTTATGGAGGAATCCTGACGCGTTTGGTCGTGTGGTGGGCAAGCGTTTTTTACAAACACCGGCAAAAGATGGCAAATACTGGCTGCCGGGAAATTCAAGCAAATTGGTTTTGACGGAACGTCCAATACCTGAATTTTGGCTAAATACGTCCGCACGCCTGAAAAATGAACAGAAACCAACACCTTACAACAGCTGGCAAACCCTTTGCCGCTCTCAAAAACAAAACCTTCGCGAAACCGTACCTCGCCCAGATCATCAGTCTACTGGGCGACGGCATCATGGGTGGGCCTGGCTTTGCTGGCTTATCAGATCGACCACGAAATTCGACAGGATTTTGGCCACAATTCATTACCAGAGTAGACAAGATTGTGGTCCTATGGTCCCCGGCCTTGGTGTTCTCCGGGTCCATCACCATGGGTGGATGGTTTGGCAACAATGTGGAAAGCGGGTTTAGCGGATGTGGTTGTAGCGTTTCTGGCGATCTTGACACGCAGTAAGGAATACAACGAATAACGTTTAAAATAACCATATTTTTCGGGTTAGTAACAGAAGCCACGAACATGCCGGACTTTCAGCAATGAAATAGATTTTGGCAACCTAAGCAGTATTTTCGAAAAGTTGATGATTTTTTAGGCTAATCTAAATTTATTTTCTAACTACCCTTATATTTGTCCAAAACTTTGGACATACAATCTATTCGGACACGCTATTTCCTGTTCACCTTTGCGCGCTTCTGGTCGCTTGCGAAAGACCCTTCCATCTTTACCCGCCGATCAGGAGTTCTTGACAGCCGTAGAAGGGCTGAACGGCGAACAAAACAAGCGTTTCCTGACCGCGCGATGTCGCTTTCAACGATCAGGTGTTCACGGGCGACCGGACTTGGGCCTTTGTTTGTCGCTACCAGCTGCGGTAGTTGTCATGCGGGGAGACGGCAAAGGACATCCTTCCTCAGCGGCAACGCGTATCGGACAGTCCGACGACACCGGCAGTCAATTCCTTCCCCTGGGCGGTTCCCAATTTACAGCGCCGCGCATTGCCCGGCTTTGCGCCGGGCAGACACCGGTGGGCGCAAGCTTCGCTAAAATGTTGCCGCCCGCCCCGGCCTCGGTTTTCTGGGACTTGTCCCCGATGCCGAATTGCTGACGCTGGAGATCCGGACGATGCGGATGGCGACGGCGTCGGCGGCCGTGCGCACTGGCATATTCCGGCTTATACCACCGCGCCCGGGGCCGTAGAAAAAAACGGCCGCTATATCACCCGTTTTGGTAAAAAGCCGCCACGTACGACCTGTTGCAGCAAACCGCAGTAGCTATAATCGGGACATCGGCATTGTTTCCAATTTTGAGCCTTTCTGAGCGCCTATTCCGGCGTGGAACTCGGCCCTGAAATCAAGTGACCAGACCATTCAGGCATTTGTTTTTACCTGCGCACCTGAAAGCGCCTGTTCCCACCAACCCAGGGCGACGCGGAGATAAACGCCAGTCAAGCGACTATTTCCCAGATAGGTTGTGCCAAATGCCATGTCCTACGCTGCCGGACCTTCTATCGGGCCGCTGGCTCGCCCCTTTCATCCGTATACCGATCTGTTGTTACATGATAATTGGGTTTCGCGAGTCGACGAGCGGTTACACGGAAAGCGCCGCCGCTTCCTTTCAGTGTCGCAGCACTCTGGGGGTTGGGTTTGTCCAAAACTCGGAACGTGGCCTTCATAACTGCACGACGGCGGGACCGGTATCGAATCGGCAATTTTACTGCACGGCGGCGAAAGTTCCAAAGCAGGTCAGCCTACCAGCCAATTAGACGACCGTAGAAAATCAACTCATCCGATTTTTAGAGATCCCTTTAATACCATGGAAAGAGGAGACCTGCGTTACCGGCTGCCGGGCCGGACACAGAACTGCCTCACTGCATTGCTGGGCGAAAGTTGCGGTACTGCCGCCTATTTTGCCAGATGACCATAAATGGACAAGATAAGCGTTCCGGAAATCGGAATTTCAATACCTGAAGAAGAAACGATACAGGAACCCCACCATTTACGTTCCTAAATGGGAACCTGCGGGCGCGGCGTTCCGGTGCTGCGTAAGAAAGACAGCTGATGCCTGCCTGATGGAAATGCACGAGGGCTGCGGGGGTGGGAGTGGGGCGTACTATATGCCCCTGCCCAGGCAGCGAATTCAACCGCCGGCGCGCTCCTGGAAGGACCTACCGAACGGCCACTCAAACATTTAAAGCGACGGAAGATGAAAACGCTGTATACATATATGGGTGGCCTGAAAGCCGCGTCTGTTCTTGCGCTTTTACCTTTTCTATTGCTGATTTTCCGGTCTTCTCGCAAACGGACCAGCGGCGCCTGACGCAACGCCTCGAAGCCCTTTCACCGCGGGCTCGTGCCAGAAACGTTGACATTGGATGCCGTGTACGATAATCTTTCTTACCCAGTTGGGCGGGGATGCCGGTTGCGCTGGGCGGCGTGGAAAGCGATACGTTTTTCGGCGGTATGTGAAAACTATCTTTCGTTCACCGCGCCTGACGCTGTTCTTCGCTTCACTGTTGCGCGCCGCGTCAATTTTTATCGAAATCGTTCGAAAAGGCGGCCTGAAAATAAACATCGAGTTTGCTTCGCTGGATATCCATGCCGCCCGGCGGTCAACCTGCGCGGCGGCGTGCTCATGCGATCCATCGGCACGTTAACCGGGAATCGTGACGGCCCGAAACCGGACTTCATCACCCGTCCCGACACCGCCACGCAAATGCTGCCCGCCACACTGATCTAGTATCGGGTTTCGGGTCTATGCGCGAGTGGTATACGGGCGACTGGACGCTGGGCTACGAGACTTATCTGACCAATGGTTTTGACAACGCATCATCAACAACGAACAAAACCGTACTTTCCGTGCTAGGCTGCAAAGCCAACAACGTCAGGTTTGAAGAGAGTTCCAGCGGGCGGCCGCTGGTGACCGCTAGAGTTGTCGCCGCCAGAGTTCGCCTGGGGAGATCAACACTTTCCTACATGGGCGGCATCTACAACAAATTCCAGGAAGACGGATTGGCGCTGGATCGGAAACGCCGATTGCACACGTATGCCGTCGACTTCAACACCACCTTTCCCGGCATCGGCGCCAAACTGACAGGAGAATGGGCTTGGATCACGATAGACGTGCCGGAAACCTACGGGCAACAGTTCGGCGCGGCAGGGCGGTTTTCTGGACGTGGTGCAGCCTGTATTCCGAAAAGATGTTCGGCTGGAAAAAGCCGTGTTCAGCGTTGTTTGCCGCCTGGAATACCTGTGGACTGGAATACAGGCAGGTTCCGGAAACCGGCGGTGAGATTGCCGACGATTTCAAGGCTATCGTGCCGGCGTCAGTTTCAGGCCGACCGCTCAGACAGTGCCAGGCTCAATTACCGCTACCAGCGGCAGCGGACATTTTGGGTAATCCGCCAGCAAGTACGGCGGGCTGGCAATGGCGTGGCTCTTATTTTTAAAATCGACCATGTCTTCCCCTGTTTCAATATTTCGATCAATATCATGTCCTGACGGACGCAGCCAAAACAGCCATCCGGGAGATTTGCCGCAGACACCATCAAACGCCTCCACGGTGCGGGGATACGCGAACTGGTAATGCTTTTGGGCGACAAGGACACCGTGGTGAAAAAGGTGATCGGTGCTTTGGGCATCGAACAGGGTTTTGGCGACCTGCTACCGGAGGACAAAGTAGAAAAGGTAGGGACTTGAAACGCAAAAATCCGGGCAGCATCATCGCCCTTTTTTATGGGCGACGGCCTCAATGATGCACGGTGCTCGCTGCGGCCGATGTAGGTATCGCCGCTGGGCGGCCTTGCTCGGACGCTGCCATCGAAACCGCCGACGTGGTCATCCAGACTGATGAACCTTCCAAAGTGGCGACGGCGATCGCCATCGGGCGAATGACACGACGGGTGGTGTGGCAAAACATCGGTTTCCGCCTTTGGCGTGAAACTGATCGTTCTGGCATGGTGCGGGTGCCTGGCTACTAGTGGAAGCGGTATTTTGCGGATAAGGCGTGGCGTTTTTGGCGATCTTGAATGCAGTGCGGATACAACGGATGACATTTTGAAATAGGATTAAAGGAAAACATTTTCGATATAAAAAACAATTTATACCATACCCGGTTTATATTTGTGAAAATTTCACAAATAAGCATCCTCTAAAATGTTAATTGAATTTAGTTTGCCAATTTCCGTTCTTTTCAGGATTTGACAACTTTAAGTATGGTAGCGGCTAAGATTTCTTCAAGTATGAAGAACTGGATACCAACAAATGTTTAAGGCAGATACCAAATTAAATCTGTTGAAAAGCAAGGCTATCTATGGTCAAAATGCCAGCGGAAAAGTAATATCATTAAAGCACTGTGACTTTTTGATGATTGTACGACATTCGATCAAAAGCGAAGAAGTAATTTCAAAATTGGCCTCGCCTTTTTCAGTTGAATGCCCAACTAATTCAGAGAACCCGACTTTTTTTCAAATCATTCTTGCGTTTCTCCTAAAGAAGGAGAACAGCCTTATATCGCTATGGCTTTGAGGTGAAAGATGGCAAAATTGTTACGAATGGCTATTTGGTAAAATAGGGCGGGAAGAGGTGCCTTTTTCACGCGCCAAGGCATGGATATTCAAGCTATAACCGCTTTCGGGGAAGCCAAAAAGTTTGCCGGACTTTCGCAGAGCGGCGATAATGATTTTCAGGGACAATTCCCTCTTTCTGACAGCCGTATCTGCTATGGGTTGGAACATTTGCCAAAAGCATTACAGAGATAATTAGCGATATCACAATAGTAATGGGGCTGGGAGATCACGTATTAAAAGTGCCCTTCAAGAAATTTTAAAGGACAAGGAAGCCAAGAATCCATCTTGGCACTTATGCGTGCCGCTGATTTTGATATTGATAACATTGAGTCATTGGATAGTGATAGCGAAGATCAAGGGCCACAGATGATATGCCCGATGAATTGAAAGAACTTTTTTAGACAAGGAAAATTAAAAGACACCTTCTTTCGTAACTCAGCGACCTGTTTTTGGGCACAAAGGGGAAAAAGTCAGTATACTGACCACTGATTTCGACGAGTGGGAATCAGAAGGCACAAAAAAACTCTTCTATCTATCTGCTTTCTTGCTGCAAACCTTGAAAGACGGCGATGTATTGTTCATAGATGAATTTGATGCGAGGCTACATCCATTATTGACCAAAAAATCGTGCAACTTTTCAATTCCAACGATACCTTCAACCCCAAGGGTGCGCAATTAATCTTTGCGACGCACGACACAAAACCTGCTTAAAGCCAATTTACACGTCGTGACCAAATCTGCTTTGTGAATAAAGATAATTCGGTATTTCTACGCTACGTACTTTGGTAGAGTACAAAGGAGTGCGCAATGATGCATCTTATGACAAGGATTACCTAAGTGGCAAATACGCGGCAGTTCCCTTTCTGAATCGTCTGGACCAAATTTTTGAGAACTGAATCCATGGCAAAACCCGTAAAAGTAACTGATCGCGATAAGGCATGGAATCGTAGAAATACTTTCGATAAGCCTTATGCCATAGAGTCGAAGCCGAAAGGGAAATCCTATTTGATCGTATGTGAGGGCGCAAATACCGAAGTTGAGTATTTGCGCTGCATTCCTGCCCCAAATGCCAGTGTGGTGTTTGAAGGCGGCTGCGGATCTAAATCAGCCCTTGTTCGCTGGGCCTTGGAATTGCGAAAACGGGAAGAATATGATGGACGCGAAGTTTGGTGTGTCTATGATTTAGACTATAAAGGGGCGACCAAATAGGGCAAAAGCAGGATTTCAATGAGTCCATCGAACTGAAACCAGTCGTCATAAACTGAACGTGGCCTATTCGAATGATTCTTTGAACTATGGTTTGTCCTACATTATCAACCCGTAGAGCAAGCCTTTTTGCGATTTGATTATTATCGTATTCTGGATGGGCTTTGGAATCTTGATAATTATGAAGAAGACGGTAAACGCCAACATTTTTGTAGGGATATTTACAGCCGACTTTCCAGTGATCCGCGTTCCAGCGAGATTAAGGCGATTGGAGGGCCAAAAGTCTGCTCGCAGAGCATGGACATCGGCCGTTTGCCGATCAAAATCCCTGTACGACAGTATTTGAACTTATAGAACTACTTCAAGAACAAGAATGACGTTGGTTGGGCAAACGCACCATTGTATGATGAAATTCTACTGGACCCATACCACAAGGCTTAAAAGAACACTACCTTCTCGAACTGGATTTATACAAAACCGAGTTCGGACAGCGAAAAACCTGCAATAGGCCTGGCGCCACCTCGAACGCGCATATTCTCGCGCAAGCGTGGCCGCGCAAGCATTCCTATGTGCATTGGCGCATGCTGTTGTTTGGCATCCACATAAAAACCTGCGTGAAATCATGGGGCAGATCCCCGGCTTATTGATCGGAGGAGTAAAATCCTTCGTCGGCAACATCCCGGTCGGCAACACAGGCGGCGCTAACGTACCACCTTTGCTACCGATGGAGATTCCAGAGGACCTGAGCAGGATATTGAAGGCATACCAACCATGACGCCTCACTTTACCCGCTTCCAAGTCTGCGTCCGCCAAAAAACGCCCCAGTAGCCCCGCACTTTCAGCGTGTCGGCGTTTTCCAGCCATATCTTGCTTCGGTACGTTGTACCATTGGCAGGGTCGAGAATGCAACCTCCTGTCCATTCTATCGTCTCTTTTTTAAAACCCCAGAGGAATGCATGCCCACGATTTTGGCATTTTTTTTTCTCCAGGAACATTTCGAGCAGACAGGGTCGGGCGGCTCCACAGGGCTGAAGAGTATAACGACACTTTTGCCTTCTAGCAAACTGCTTTTTTCTTCGATTTGCACTATGGAACGAGGATTCCCTTTCTCGTCGTCAATTGTTGGCCAGGTACCGACCGGCGATTGGGCCTAGCCACATTTGTCAGCAAAATCGCCCCGAACAAGGTTTTCAGTATCCGTGCCGGGATGGGGTTTCCGATTCTTTTTCCCTCGAGGTCACCTCCTCGAAAGTTTCCCGATACTTTGGATGCTCTGTGCCGAACCACCTGTCCCACCAAGTGAAGTACAACCCATAGTTGTGGTTGAAATGTTTGTGGTGCAGGTCGTGGTGCGTAGTAGTGGTATGCCAGTTGAGCCAGCGGTTGTTCAGAAAATTTTTGGGCAAAAACTCGATGCCGAGATGCCCCAGCACGTTGCGGGTTATCATGTAAATGAGGAACGCGACCAGTGCCAGCCCGTGCGCCGGGATAGTGAAAACGATCAAGACAAAAATCCCTGCCTCGATGACAGCCTCGATGGGGTGAAAAGAATACGCCGCCCACGGCGAAGGGTTGGCAGATCGGTGATGCACTAGGTGAACGTGCCGGAATATTTTCGGGTGGTGCATCAGCCGGTGCGTCCAGTAAAACCAGGCATCGTGCAACAGCATCATCAGGGCAATGCTGACGATAAAACCACCACCCACCCTGCTCGGCGAAATTGTCGTAGATGAGCGTGTAGCCCGCATTTTTAGGCTCAAAATGCCAAAGCCGATGAGGGCGAAAATCAGTACCGTACTCATCGAGTAGCGGAATTCGAGCCACATTTTTTTACCTCCGGCGACTTCCGCTGGATGATGCGGTGCCGCCATTTTTTGAAAAAATGACCCAAAAAACAAGGTAAGCCGTGCCCGTCTAAAAATAGCGGAGAAAATCGGCAAACAAAATGTGCGGAAAGAGTTCCTGAAAGATAGGTCCTGCATAAGACAGTAGTTGGATTTTTGGGCAAAACTACCGTCAAGCAAGGCCAGGAATCCACCGGAAAATGAAGAATGCTGATGGATTTTGAAATCAAGGAGGATTGGTCAGCCTGTTTTTGAACGTCGCCACTCGGTCGGTGTCATGCCCGTCGTGTCCTTGAAGGCTTTGTTGAACGGTGCGAGCGAGGCATAACCCAAGTCGTAGGCAATTTCCAGCACGGTCAAATCTTGTCTCGCCGGGTCGGCCAGCACCGCGCAAGCTTCCCGGACGCGGTAGCCGTTGAGGTAGTCGTTGAAATTCCGATAGCCGAGGTGCTGATTTATGGCTTGACGCAAGCGGTATTCCTTTCACCTGCATTTTTTCGGCGAGATGGCGAATGGTCAGCCCTTCGGTGCGCCAGTATTTTTGCGTGTCCATGACATCGGAGAGTTGCGCCAGCAAGCGCTCGTCCAACTCCGGGGAGGCGGGAATCGGCGGGGCAGGGCGTTCAATTTCGGGGAAAAAGCCTGGCTTGAACGACAACAATCGCAGGAGAAAAAAATGGTCAGCCCGAAAATGAAGGCTTTTTTGTGCAACATTCAGTACGGGCGGCGGTGGCGCACCCCGGAGCGACACTTCCGAAAGCACCGTGATGACCATCAGTCCGGCTGTGGCGATAATGTAAACGGTGCGAAATTGCAATCGGGATAATACCAAATCTGCCTTCCGGTTGCGGACTGCTTCGAGAATGCCGAGTAAGATGAACGTAAGCGAAAGCATCTGGAGCAACCAGTCCAATAGGATTTGAATACCTGCCGGGAGTGGTAAAAACGCTTGCCTGGTTTGGAAAAACGCAAAATAATGTACCGCTGCCACCGCTGCCAAAAGCCAGCCGAGCGAACGCCGCCACCGATAACTGTCGTCGAAAAGCGACTTGCTAAACAACCAAAATGCTACCGGGGCAAGGAAAGGCAACACCAGCAGCGGTAGAAAAAGCGTTTGATGATCCCCCATCGGCGACCAGTCTGCCAACAGATAACCTACTATACACAATCCAAAAAACAAGGTAGGGATCGTGTCTTGCCGCTTGCCTCTCCCCCCCAGGACAACAATCCTAAAAGCAGCATTATTTGCGCAATGGCTGCAAATCGAAGGATGTCGGTAAGGAAGGTCATAGCGTCCAAGGTCGGGGATCATACTTTCCGTTGAAAACTGCAAAAAACAAAATTCTGCACCGTGTTGAACGGCGTGGTATGGTCTTCCTGAATACATTTGATCCGCTCGAAATTGATCTCGAATCGTGCCGACATCGAGGCTTCGGAATACTGTTTGATCTCCAGCCCGCTACACTTTGTTGGGCCTTGTTCACTGAATGTTCCCAGGATGAGATAACCGTTTTCCTTTATAGCGTCTTCCACCAGATCGACGTACCGACTGATTTTGTCATCCGTTGTCAGGAAGTGAAAAGCGGCACGGTCATGCCAGAAGTCGAACTGAACCGGCGGCTGAAAATCAGTAACATCCGATACGACAAAATGTACCTTTGCTGCTTTGTCTCCCAACCGCTTTTGCAGGTTTTCGATGTCTTTTGCCGAAATATCCAATACCCAAAGGTTCTGATACCCGCGTTCTAAAAGGATGTCGATGAAATGACTTTCCCCGGCTCCCACGTCGATGATATTTGCCGTCAACGGAAGGTCGAACAGTTCCAAAAATTCCACGGAAGTGGTAGGATATTCCTGAAACCAACTGACTTCTTTTTCGGCTTTGGTGCTGAAAACATTGTTCCAATGTTCCTGTTCTGGATTTTGCATGACAGTTTAAGTTATGATATTACAATTGAAAAGATTTATAGAACGCCTTGTATTAGCGTATTGCAATACCGGTCAGGGGAAAGATTTTCACTTTGATTTTTTACTCTTTGAAACCTGGCTTCCGAACATCGGCGCGGTATACTGTTCATATAGACCAAACAAAAATTCAATCCTGCTCAACTCATTTGCAAATGCCTGCGAACGGTAGCACAGATCAACGGCTTTGTCCAATGCCACGCGCTTTCAACAGATCGGGCGGCATGGTCACGGGATCATAGGAGTCGGCTAAAGTGCTATCGGGATATTTAGAACGTATATCCAAAACCGCTTGTGCTGCTTCCTCGACTTTCTTTTTTGTGCATCAATGCGAGTGATTGGAAAGGGGAATATTGTAAACGATTGTATTTGAGTAACTAAAGTCACTTTTTAACCGCACAAGTGTAGCGCATCCAAGTCATGTGCATTTCTGAGGCATAATCCCAAACAAGTAGAGTGAAGCGTTTGAAATCAATTGAATTTTATTACTGGCAATTATTTCCGCAGGTAAGAAGGCAATAGGTATGTATTTCCGCCTTTCGGATGAAACTTCGGGAACGGCCAAATAACTTGAATCGGGTTGAGAAATTTGAGCAAACAATGTTGGGGTTAAGGCTTTATTTCGGGTAGCAGAAGCTACACTTTCCAATCTTGATTCCTTCACCTTTTCAACTCTTTTCATTACCTCTTTTAACTCTCTCAGTTCATTTGGCGGGGCGTTTTTGAGCCATAGGCACCAACGCATTTTCCGTTAATGAAGTCGCCACCACTTAAAAATGGGCGGATAAACTTGGCTGCGAGTGGCTCTATTTTTTTAGAAACTCATCTTTTTCTTCCGTAGTATCAAAAATCAAGTTTCCACCGTCTGATGGTTTATTACCCCAAACCATTTTTGGCACGTCGCAAAGCGGGGTTGATCGGCATCAATTGGATGAACTATTAGCGAAAGATGTGACAGGGAAACTTAAAGAGAAAATTGAGCATGTAAGACAGAACATGATCGATTTGGACATGAGGTTTCATGTAATCATTTCTAAGATATTTCCTTACCTTCTTGTAAAATAAGTGTAGCACAAAGAAGGGTGACAGCCATTCAATTCAGTGAAACAAATGGCTGTCAACACAACTATCATTGATTCAAATACATCATCTTTACTTCGTAGGCTCCATTAGCCACTACTTTTTCCCCTTCTTCCACGCCTTTCAAGATCAGCGTTCGAGTTCCGTCGTCTTCGCCTGTTTGTACATAACTCAGGGTAAACATCTCTGGACCGTCTTTTAAAAATACAGCAGGTTTGCCATTGATTTCGGTCAGAGATGAGTTCGGAACCGAAATATTTCTGATGACTTGCCGATTTAATGCTTTTACCGTCACGAATTCACCAATCTTGAATTCACCTTTCGGGTTGTCCATTTCAAACAACACGCGCTGACTTTGATTACCGGGGTTCATGGTTTGGGCAGGCGAAATCAGTCGTACTTCGGCGGTTTTGTGATCATCGGTAGAACAAGTCACAAGGAACTTATTGCCTGCCCTGATCACAGGCAAATCGCGGTCATACACCTGCGCTTCCACATACACCTTGTTCAGATTGGTGATGGTGAACAAGGTTTGTCCAGATGATACTTCCGTGCCTGGCGTTAGGGTAAAGGCTCCCACCACACCTGAAATCGGAGATGTAAGCGTTATTGTACGGCTATTGGCTGCTGAATTAGAGCCTATTGCACGACTTTCCAGGGTTTGCAGTTCGGTCAATGCCTGGTTGTAATTGGCTTCGGCTGCCTGTACGTCTTTAGCAGCAGCAATGTCTTCGATTTTTTTCAGCCGGTCGAGTTCCCGTTTGGTAGCCGTTACCCGCGTTCTGGCGCTTTCGATTTGTACTGCCAGTCCGGCATTGTTAGTAGCGATTCCTACCTGTTCTGCCGTACCGATATTTTGCTGCAAAACCGCTAATGTTTGCCCGGCACGTACAGTTTGCCCGACCGCCACATTTACCCTTGTAACCCGACCGCTTTGCGGAGCCATAACCGCACCCAGTCCTCCGGAAGAAGGGATGATCGTTCCATACATAGTGGTCGCCGATTGATAATCGCCTATAGCAATCGGCTGGGTCAGAATTTCAAACAAAAACTGCGTCTCTTTTGGGAGCATACACCGATTTACCATAACCGCTTCCGCCCGATTGGGGACCGTGTTCTTCATCACCGTGCGCAAATACAGGATTAAAATTCGGAGTGGAAAACCAGGCGCTGGCTAATAAAAACAATACCGTCAGTGTACGGTTTCTGCGGCGAGTTGCGAACCAAACACCCAAACCACCTAAACAGATGCCTCCGATAAACCAGAGCCATTGGTTATTTGGTGCAGCAGGCTCGGTGGGAGTGTCCGCGAAATCCGATAGTTTTTTGCCGACTTCCAGGCCCGCAATACCAATCAAATCGGCTCCGTTAGGGTGACTTATCTGCACATTAAGTGTATAGATTTTGTTTTCAGGAAAGGTAACGTGCAACTCGTACACACCCGGTGAAAGCTGTTTTGTCTCAAAAGCAATTTGCGCATTTTCCGCTGTGGTGATTTTTAATTCTGCTTTCTCGATGGGACGATTGGTTTTAAAGTCCGCTACATAAAGTGTGAGGTGCGCATCTTGCTCTGCATTGAGTTCAGGGTAGTAAAGCGTAAGTTCATAGCGGTCGCTTTGACCATAAACAGTAAAATGATCTTTCGCTACGCCAGGGTCTGTCGCAATTTCATCACCATGTGCAAAAGTGGGAAAAGATGTCAATCCAAGACCGAGAAGAAAGAAAATGAAAACAGACAATTTCATATCATTATTTTTTAATTGAGAGTCAAACGTTTAAACTACCTTCCTGATAAGTAAAGTAGTGTGATGCGAGCCGTTTCAAAAGCCTGCACCTGGGTGGCGTATTCGCGCTTAATTCCATAAGCCTCATCTAATGTACGCAAAAAAGTGAGATAATCCGTCTGGCCGGCTTCACGCAAACGTAGTGCAGTGGAAATCAGCACCTGGCTACGGGGTAGCGCTTCTCGTTCGTAGTAATGCAGTAAGCCGAGTTTGGTAGCGGCTTCCCGTTGGTAGCGTTCGCGTTCGAGCGCGATGGCCTGGCTCTGCGCTTCGGCACGGGCAATGGCTGCCTGACTTTCGGCTTCAGCACTTTTCACCCCGGCACGGTATTGACCTGCCCAGAGCGGAATACCAATACTGGCACGAAAGCGATAATCGAGCGGGGTGTTGCGTGGTCCTTGATTCAGATAACCGAGCGAAAAATTGGGTAAGGCCCTGCTTTTAGCTAACCGAATCTGTTGCTCTGCTACCCTTGCGGTTTGCTGTTCGTACGCTATGGAGGGATTGCCTGTGAAATTTCCTTGAAGTGTTTGCCCGAATAAACCGACTGTATCGGCTTCAAGTGGCGATAAAACACTTAAATCCGCAATTGTTGTGAGTGATTGCAATTGTTGCCGGAACAAGTACACATTTTGTTCAGCGGCAAGGCGTTCCTGGTGTACTATACCTGCCTGGTTATCAGCCAGTGTTTTCTGCAAAAAATCGATCTCTCCGCCTGAAAATTGTCTGGCAGCCGTTCCAGCCAGTTGTATATATACGCTGTCGCGTTCGGCCCATTGCCGTGCTTGATATTCCGCCACTTGCGCTTCCAAATACAGTGTGCGTACAGTGTAACGAAGTTCGTTTTCATTTACTGCTTGTCCTGTTTGAGCGAGCGCCGTTTCCGCCTTCGCCACTTGCTTTTGTCGTGTATATACGGTTGGAAACTCGAACGATTGCAGCACCCCCACGGCATAAAACTCCCCGGTTGGACTTTCTGCGTTGATCTCTGGATTTGGCAGGTTGAATGCCGCTTTTTCTGCGTATTTTTTGCTTGCACGTCGAAAGCGGCTGCCCGGCCCAGTGGGTGATTTTGCAGGGCGGTTGAACGGCCTGTTCGGAGGTGGTTTGCGCCCACATCGGGGAAGTACTCAAAATAAAAATCAGGATTTTTATCAGCATTTTCATAGCGTATCGGGATTGGATGTCAGGTGAGCAGATTGTTTTTTCCCTTCAAAATAGTCCTTGACCGCACGTTCGCCCCACGCCCAGAAAACAGTTGGCGTTACGATCATATCCAGTAAGGTAGAACTGAGCAGACCTCCCAGAATGACCGTCGCCACGGGGTAAAGAATTTCCTTCCCTGCCGCCTGTGCATCCAGCGTCAATGGGACGAGCGCCAGTGCAGCCACCAAGGCGGTCATCAACACCGGCACGAGGCGTTCCAGCGAGCCGCGCACGATCATTTGCTTATTGAACTGTTCGCCTTCGTGTTCTATCAAATGGAGGTAGTGCGAGATCATCATAATACCATTGCGGGAAGCAATACCGGTGAGGGTGATAAAACCCACCAGCGTAGCCACCGAAAAAGTGCCGCCGGTTAACCACACCGCCACGACGGAACCGACCAGCGCCAGAGGAATATTAAGCATGACCTGCACCACGATCCGCCAGGAGCGGAAATGCGCGTACAGGACGAGGAAAATACCCAGAAAAGCGAAGATGCTTAGCACCCCGATGAGCCGCGAAGCATCCTTTTGTGCTTCGAACTGACCGCCGTATTCCAGGAAATATCCCTGCGGCATTTTAACCTTTTCCGCTACGCTGCGCTGCATCTCTTCCACGGTGCTGCCCAAGTCGCGCCCTTGTACGTTGGCCGATACGACCATCCGCCGTTGCCCGTTCTCGTGGCTCACGGTGTTGATGCCTTTTTCGTATTCGATATGGGCGATACTTTCCAGTGGGATCAGCACACCTTCCGGCGTATGGATCTGAGTATTGCGGATGTTTTCGATGTTTTCGCGGTCTTCCGCTACGGCTCTCAGTACCAGATCGAAGGTTTTTTGGCCGTCCAGAATTTGGCTGACCACCTTGCCGCCGTACAGCACTTCGAGGTCGCGGGCTACTTCGCCGGTCTGCATTCCATAACGTTGCAGGGCATCGCGGTCGAGCCGGATAGTGAGTTGCGGCACCAGCACCAGGCGCTCCACTTGCACGTCCACCGCACCCGGCACAGTCTCGACGGCCTCTTTCACCTGTCCGGCCAAAGCGCGCAGCTCGGTCAGGTCTTCGCCGAACAACTTGATGGCTACCTGTGCCCGCACCCCGCTCAGCAAGTGGTCAAGGCGGTGCGAAATGGGCTGCCCGATGCTGACCGACACCCCGGCCAGGTTGCCGAGTTGTTTGCGAATATCGGCCACCACCTCCGTGCGCGGGCGGGCACCTTCGCGCAATTCTACCTCGATTTCAGAGTTGGATACCGGCTCCACGTGTTCGTCCAATTCGGCGCGACCGGTGCGACGGGCGGTGTACTGCACATCCGGCACCCGCAGGATTAGTTGTTCGGCCACCGTACCGATTTTGTTGCTTTCTTCCAGGGATGTGCCCGCCGGAGCGTACAGGTTTACCGTAAAACTACCTTCATTAAATGGCGGCAAAAACTCTGTCCCGAAGCGCGTCACCATCAGCAACGAACCGATGACCAGTGTCGTCGCCGCGCCGATCACCGTGCGCGGATGCGTCAGGCCGAAATTCAACAGTTTCATATCTTGCCCTTTCAGCCAGGTGACTAAACCCGATTCTTTGCCTTCATTGAGTTTTGAATTGGGAAGTAAAAAAGAACAAAGTGCGGGCGTCACGGTGAGCGAAACCACCAACGATGCCAAAATCGAGGTGATATAAGCGATGCCCAGCGGCGCAAAAATCCGTCCTTCGATGCCTTGCAATTGGAACAAGGGGAGAAATACCAGCACCACGATAATGGTCGCATACACGATAGAATTGCGTACTTCGCTTGATGCGTCGTAGATGACTTGGAGGGCATTTTTCGGACTGCCATGCTCTCGGTTTTCACGGAGTCGCCGGAACACGTTTTCAACATCCACAATCGCATCGTCCACTAATTCGCCGATGGCGATAGCCAGACCGCCGAGCGTCAGGGTGTTAATGGAAATATCGAACCATTTGAACACAAGCGCCGTAATCACCAGTGAAAGCGGAATCGCCGTCAGCGTGATGATGGTGGTACGGAAATTCAGGAGGAATAAGAACAGCACGATGATGACCAAAATAAAGCCGTCGCGCAGCGCCTCCTCTACGTTGCTCAGAGAGTTGACGATGAAGTTTTTTTGTTGAAAAACCTCCGGGTTGAGCCGCACATCGTGTGGCAGCGAAGGCTTCAACTCTTCCAGTGCCTTTTCAACTTCCGCCGTTAAATCCACCGTACTGGCGCCCGGTTGTTTCTCAACGGTCAGAATCACGGCGGGCCGGGCGTTCACCGAGGCATCGCCGCGTTTGATGGCCGCGCCGAATTGCACCTCGGCCACCTGGCTCAGCAGTACCGGCGAACCTTCGCGGTTTGCCACCACCGTTCGCTGCAAGTCTTCCAGGTTTTTGGAGCGCCCCAGCACCGAAATCAGCACTTCCGAACCGTAGCGATTGAAAAAACTGCCCGTAGCATTCAGGTTGGCATTGGAGAGGGCGCGGTCGAGGTCTTCGAGCGTCAGGTTGTATTGTTTGAGTTTGGCCGACGATACCAACACCTGGTATTGTAGCCGATCACCACCCATGGGAATCACTTGCGCCACCCCTTTTATCGCAAGCAACCTACGCCGGATGGTAAAGTCGGCCAGCGTCCGCAAGTCTGCGGCACTGCTGAGCGTCTGGCCGGTTGCGCTGTCGGGTTCGGCGGTCACGCCTACGAGCATGATTTGACCCATAACCGACGAAATTGGCCCCATCACCGGTACGATGCCGTCGGGCAGTGGTACGGTGGCGAGTTTTTCGGCCACAAGTTGGCGGGCGCGATACACATCCACTTCCCAGTCGAACTCCACAAACACCAGCCCGATACCTCTCGACGAACTGCTGCGCACAGTTTCCACGCCGGGCGAGCCGTTGAGCGCCGTTTCGATGGGCAAAACGGCTTGCGCCTCCACCTCTTCTGGCGACATCCCGCCGGCTTCGAGAAACACCGTCACGCGGGGGCGGTTGAGGTCGGGCAATACATCCACCGGCAATTGGGTAATCGTCCAGCCGCCCCACACCAGTAGCAAGGCCGCTGCCGCCGCCACAAAGAGGCGGTTTTGGAGCGAGAATTTTATGAGAGCGTTGAGCATTTTTTCCTTTCCGCAATGCGGCGATTGATATGAAGCCGGCCCATAAACTTTTGAAGGAAAAGGCTCCTCAAAAGATTCGGACGGGCTTCATAGTTGATTGTTGGCGAAAGCCAGTTTTATTTATTGTCCGTACAAGTCTTGGTGCCGACCGCTGCTCCCGTGCGGTCGTATTGGCAACAGCCGTGAAGGTTGTTGTAGGCGTTGTCGTCGGCTTTGTAACCTGCGTTGTCGTAGCCTGCTTTGGCGATAGCCTTTTGAATGGCATCCGTCGTGGTTTTTTTCTCGTCGAAGGCCACTGCAAGCAAATCGGTGTTCATGTCCCATGTTGCGGTGGTCGCGCCCGCGCCGAGAGCCGCTTTTTCGATGGTTTTTCTGCACATCCCGCAATTGCCCAATACTTTGAACTGGGCGTTCTGGGGAGGAGCGGTTGCTGGCGACTGTTGTGCGAATGCAGATTGACCCAAGAAGGCCACGAAGCAGAAAATTATCAGATTTTTCATGTTTTTAAAATTGAATTGATTGAATGTGAAAGAGAAGATGAAATGGGCGGTGGAACAAATGGAGTTTTAGTGGCCGCTGTGTCCTTCGTGTCCGCCCGATGTGGCCTGACCTTCCGCCACCTGCACCACGAAATCAGCCGTATGTACTTTTCCCCCAGTCTGGAATTGCAGCCAACCGCGATAAGTGCCGGGCTTGGCGAAAGTGGTATGAATGTCCAATTTGCCGCCTTCTGCCGAGGGGTGGGTGTGGACGAACTCTTTGGAGGCCACTTCCACGAGCACGAGGTGGGCTTTTTCGCCCAAATAATTCTCGAAAGTAGCGGGGTCAACGGGCTTGCCGCCTTGTTTGATGGTCACCGGTATATGTTGTTGGCTTCCCGTGGTGAAGCCTCCGCCGCCGTGTACGGCTTCCATCGTGAGGGTAAAGCCGTCCACCGTAGTGGTCATTTTCGGTTGGTTATATGCGACGGTTCTGGCGGGCGCCCCGGCCACGGCGAGTTCGGTTTTGTTCACCTGATTCAGGCCGCCGGTAGGTTTGTAATCCGTAAATGCCCAGTATTTGCCGCCGGCCTCGAAGCGCGTTTCGTTATGCCCGCGACCGTTGGTGAAGTTTTCTCCTGAGGCCAGCACTTTGATGTCGTAGCTGCCCGAGGCTGAAAATTCCGGGTGGATATGGTCGAACCAGAACAGGTCATCGCTCACGAGGATGAGGTGCATCTTTTTCTCATGCACAAGGTCGAGCGGCACGGGCGCGCCTTCATTGCCTTTTATTTTTGGCGTAAACGACATCATGCCCGCCTTGCCGACTTCAAGTTGGGCAGGGTTGGCCGTGAAAGCAGTGAAATACTCTGCCTTGTTGGCTTCCACCTCGGCTTTCATCGGCTCCAAATCCATGTGGCATACGGGGCAGGAGCCGGGCTGGTCGTAGGTTTTGCCCTTTTCGCAGTTCATCGGGCAGATGTATTTCGTACCCGGGGCAGCCGCTTCGGTCGTTTGGGCTTTGTGTTGAGAATGGTCGTTTTTGCAGGCATTAAATACCACGACCGACAGCGCGAGCGCAAGGCCCGCGATGAGCATATTTTTCATAAAAAATTGAAATTGAGAGTGTTGGAAATAGGGCTAAAAAGTGAATAGACAGATTTGAGCGACTTAGAAGCAAATTGTTCTAAATCATATCAATCGTTCTAAACCTTTCTAAACCGAAAAAATGGGCACACGTCGGGCTGACGCGGCATCAGGCACTGATCTTGGGCGGCTGCCAAATTGGAAAGTAGACGGCTTCGGGCAGGTGCTCGGCAAAGTAAAATGCCATTTTTCGCACCGAATCGTTGAAGAGAGATGCCGCGAAGTTGAGCGGCGTTTCGAGCGCGGAAGCGGCGCCGGAATGACACATCAGACCGCAACCGGGACAGTGGCAACCGCCATTGTCGTGGTCGCAGGGGCAGTTAGAGTCGGAGTGCCGTTGCCCGGAATCGTTTGAGCAGGACGTTTGCGCCTCTTCTTTGGCACAGCAGGATTTTTTGGAAACAGCCTGCTGAGTTTGTGCCGCATTTCTGGAATGTTCGTCGCCACATGCCCCAGCATCGTTCGCCGATGTGACGAACAGGCCGAGGAATAAAAACAATGTGACAGGACGAAAATTCATAGTATACGCAAAGGTAAAACGATAAAACGAAAGGAAAGTTTTTTCCCCGTGATTTTAAGATTTATTAGGAATTTTATCAATTGCTCCTTTCGGCTTACATCTTATGCCCTGCCATTGGGTCTGCTCCTTTTTTAAATACAAGTTCGCTTTGCAATAGGTAGGCTCCGGACACGACCACTGTCTCGCCGATTTGCAGCCCCTCGACAATTTCAGTGTAATCCTCATTGGCAATGCCTGTACGCACCATTCGGCCTTCGAAGCCTCCCCGGGTATTTTTTATCCAAACTGTGACTCCACGACTTTCCTGGATAAGTGCGTTGGTAGGCACGGCGATCGCGGGGCGGGTTTTGCCTTTTAGGGTGATCCAGGCTTGCATACCCGGCTGGTATTCGCCGCTTGGGTTTGAAATTTCCGTTCGCGCCAGCACGATTTTGGAGGAGGCTTCCAGGTTGGGGTTGACAAAACTGACCTTGCCTTTGAGGATGCGCCCGGGGTAATACGGCAAAGTGATCGAGGCATCGCGGGTTTGGGCAAGAAAGGGCAAATCGCTGACGTAAAGTTGTGCTTCGGCCCAAAGCGTGCGCAGGTCGGCAAGTTTTAGCACCGTGGAGCCTTCAGCCACATAACTGCCTTCCGCAGGCGGGGCTTCCATAACATAACCGGCGTAGCGGCTGTAAAACGTCACTGTGTTTTTGGGTGCGCCGGACTGTTCGATTTCCTGCAACTGCGCTTCGGTCATGCCCCAAAGCAGCAGTTTGTTGCGGGCAGCTTCCGCAATGCGGGCAAAATCGAGGTCGGTGCTGCCATAGCGATTTTTGCTTTTCAAAGCCAGCAAATAATCCTGCTGTGCGGCGGCGAGGTCTTCGCTGTACAACTCAAAAACGGCCTGCCCTGCCCGCACGTATTCGCCTGCATTGCGCACGAAAAGATGTTCAAGTCTTCCTGTAAGCCTTGCGGTCACGGTGTTGATGCCGTTTTGATTTTCGCGCAGCGTTGCGGCCAGCGTGATTTCTTCGCCCAGCGCTTGTAGTCGTACCGTGTCGGTCTGGATGTTGGCGAGCCGGATTTGCTCGGCGCTGAGTTTTACCTCGTTCTCTTTTTTGTCACGAGCAATTTCTACCCGAACCAAAGGCATTTTGCAGATCGGGCAAGGGCCGGGTCTTTGTTCCCTGACCTGCGGGTCCATAGAGCAGGTGTAGTAGACGTTTTCCTCCACCGGCGGAGCAGGTTTGGTGCAGGCGGCGAGGAGGGTCGCGGCAAACAGGCTGCGTTTACTAAACTTCAAAAGTTTAGTAAACGTCTTCGCCATGGTTATTTTCAAAGTATTCATTGTCAGTTATTTTGCTTTGACAAAACTCTCGCTATCCATGAGCAACTGCCCGTTTTCAGCAATTTCATCGTCGGGCGAAAGCCCCGCCGTCACTTCCAGCATATTGCCGGAGCGGCGACCTGTACTGATTTTCCGCGACCGGAAGCCGTCCGCTGTTTTTACAAAAACGATTTTGCTTTGCCCCAAATCAATTGCCGCCGTTGCCGGAATCCAGAGGGCGGAGCGGCTGCCGGCCTGTACGGTGGCCGTGAGCAAGGCGCCGGGTTTGAGCATGTCGCCCGGATTGGGCAGATATACCCGAACTCGAAGATTTTTGCTCCCGGAGCCATACAGCGGCTCGATGTAGTTGATTTTCCCCCGGAACGGTTCGGCAAACGATTCGATGTGCAATTCGACCGCTTGGCCGACTTTCAACGACTGCACATTGGACGGGTAAAATTCGAGTATCGCCCACACGGTCGCCAGGCTTTGCAGGCCGAAAAGCCGCTGGCCGGGCTGGACGTACATGCCTTCTTTCAGGGAAAGTTCGGCGCATTCGCAGTAGCGGGCGGCAAGACGGGGTTTTGCCCGGTCTTGTCACCATTCATGCCGGCACCGGGCATGTTTTCGGCCGGACCGGCGCCGGGGTTTTCGATGAGCAAACCTGCGTAGGGGCTGAACACCGGCAGCGACAGAAGCGGTTTTCCATTACTTTCCACGTCACGGATTTGCCCAGTGGTCATGCCGAGCAGGGAAAGGCGACGGCGGGCATTTTCGAGCAGGGTCGTGTTGTTTGGGTCATTTTCTTTCAAAAAAATCAATTCCTGCTGCGCGGTGGCGATCTCGGGGCTGTAAATGTCGAGCAGACGTTGGCCTTTTTGCACGGACTGAAAGGGGTAACGAACGTAGAGCCGCTCGATGCGCCCGCCGTAACGAGCCGACACCGCTTTGAGTTGCCGGGCATCGTAGGTCAGGTAGCCGGGCACTTTTAGCGTGTCGGAAATGGATTTGCGCTCCGGTCGGATGGTTTTGGTGGCACTCAGCACGTATTCGTATGTAGGCTTCAAAAGAATGTCGCCGCTGTCCGGCCCGGCAATGTGATTGACGTGGACGCTTTCTTTTTGACCAAGTCCATACCACAAATCGGGCAACTGCCAGGTGCGTCGCGCAGGATTTCCGGGTGCATCGGGCAGGTGTAAACAGGCTTTTCTTCGGCGGTATGGCCTTCGTGCCCGGTCTTTTCTTCCGGGGTGTGGCCTTCATGTCCGGCATTTTTTTGCCGGCAGGCCGCCGTCAAGGCAAGTACGAGCAGTACAAGGGTTATCAGTTTACCGTTGTTCCAGTTCTTTTTCATAATCGGTGCGGGCAAGCAGGAGTTGTTGTAGGAGGTCGAGTTGGCTGAGGCGGCTCATTTTGAGTTCGAGCCAGGCATCGAGGGTCATAAAAAGTTCGTCGGTGTTTTGTTCCCAAGCCAGCAGAGTGCTTTGGAAACGTTTGCGTTGGTTGGGGATGATGTCGCGCTCGTAGCGGTCTATTTGTTCTTGCAAGGTCTGCATCATCACGAGGCGGTCGGCGAGATTGCCCCGGATTTGATTGACAAAGTCGGCCTTTTGCCACTCGAAGGCGGCAAGCCGGTGGTCAATTCCCTCGATTCTGGCCCTAACATCTTTGTTTGCCCAAGGCGCGAGCGGTACTGTGACCATGCCCATGAGTGAAAATTGCCAAGGAGTTTCGCCAAATGCGAACATGTGGTCGAAGCGCAAGCCGTATTCGGGTTTCAGTTTCGAGCGCTGCCATTCCTGTTCGAGCCGGGCGATTCGGAGGTTTTGCTCAATGGCGCGAAAATCGCTGCGGGCGGCAATCCGCGAGGTATCGGGCAGCAGGGGAATTAGTGGCACGCGCCACCCTGCGGTGTCAATCCTGAAATCAGTGGCGGGGTCACGCTGCATCAGGGCGTTGAGCATGGCGCGTTGTTGGCGGATTTCGCCGGCGTACATGGCCTGCATCCGTTCGAGGTTGGCCAGTTCGGTTTGGGCTTTATAGATGCTGCCGAGTTTTTCGCGGTTGAACTGAAAACGCTGTTCGGCGCTTTCGATGAGCAGGCGCATAGCATTTTTACTCTCTTCGAGTACCGCAATTTTTTTTTCCAACACCAACCAACTGTAATAAGCGGTTTTTGCTTCGGCAAACAACATATTCTGCATCACGCCGCGCTCGGCGATTTCCATGCCCGACATGGCGCCCATGTAGCGTTGCTCAGCCCGTTGCATTTTGCGGTTGGGGAACATCTGCTCGCCCGTGACCATAAACGCGCCCATGCCTTCGCGCCACCGCGCCGGGTTGTACGGGGTCATCCAAAAGCCGCCGCCGACTTGGGGCGCGGGCATCGTGATAGCGCCTTTCGCGTAAGTGTCGAGTTCGCGGATGCGTGCTTCCGTGGCTTTGAGGCGCGGGTGCAGGGTCTCGATGCGGGTCAGGATGCTGTCGAGTGCGAACGGGGTTTGTCCGCCGGATTCGGCGGCTGCAAAAAGCAGGACGATGATGATTTTGACTATGTTCTTCATCTCAATCATTTAGTTGTACGAGTTTCAGGGTTCCGGTTTTCTTTAATTCGTATTCTCTCACAATGGCAAACAGCACCGGCAGTACGATCAATACAAAAAGCGTGGAGGTAATCAGGCCGAATACAAAGGGGATAACAATGGGTTTCATCACATCGCTGCCGGTGCCTGTTGCAAGCAGTACAGGCAATAAGCCTAAAATATCCACCATGACGGTCATTAACTTGGGGCGCAGGCGAAGCACGGCGCCGTCGTAAATAGCGTCTTCAACATCCTGATTCGTGAAGGATTTGTTTGCTTCTTTCAGTTTGATTGATTTATCGTAAAGCGAGTTGTTCATATAAACGAGCATCAGGATGCCCGTTTCCACCGCCACGCCAAACAGCGCAATGAAGCCGACGGCCACCGCAACCGAAAAGTTCACATCGAAGAAATAAAGGGAATACGCTCCACCGACCAGCGCGACGGGAATACTGGTGAGTACAATCAACGTTTCGCGGAAAGAATTGAACGTGAAATACAGGATCATCATAATGATGACGAGCACAATCGGCATGATGATTTTCAAACGCTCGTTTGCACGCACCTGATTTTCATATTGACCGCTCCATTCCAGGAAATAGCCCTTCGGAAGTTTTTGTACGGCCGCTTCCAACTTCTTTTTCGCGTCGGCAACCGTGCTCCCCAAATCGCGGTCGCGCACATTGAACAACAGCGTTCCGCGCAGCAAGGCGTTTTCAGAATTGATCATCGGCGGCCCGTCGGAAACACTTACATCGGCCACTGCCGAAAGCGGGATGGGGCCGTATTCCATCGTTTGCATTTGCAGCCGTTTCAGTTTTTCAATTTTGTCCCTGAAATCCTGCGCGAAGCGGACGTTCACCGAAAAGCGTTGCCGGCCTTCTATCGTGGTAGTCACGTTCATGCCGCCCAAAGCGGTTTCAATGAACATATTCACATCGTCTACCGTAAGCCCGTATCGCCCAATTTCATCTTTTTTGATTTTAATGTCAACGTACATGCCACCGGTAATCGGTTCTGCATACAAATCCTTCACGCCGTCTACACCCTGCAATTCTATCCTGAACTGCTGTGCCAGTTTGTTGATGGTATCGAGATTTTGTCCGTAGATTTTTACCCCAACATCCGTCCGGATTCCCGTGGAAAGCATGTTGATGCGGTTGATGATGGGCTGCGTCCAGCCGTTCACCACGCCGGGGATTTGCAGTTTGGCGTTGAGTTGGTCAATGATGTCGTTTTTCGTCATCCCGTCGCGCCACTCGGACTGCGGTTTGAGCAAAATAATCGTTTCGATCATGCTCATCGGCGCGTTGTCGGTGGCGGAGTTCGCCCTGCCGGCTTTGCCGAGCACATTGTCCACTTCAGGAAAGGCCTTGATGATTTTGTCTTGCACCTGCATGATCCGTTTGATTTCGGAGTTGGAAACGCTGGGCAACGTGACCGGCATAAACAAAAGCGAGCCTTCATCCAGCGGTGGCATAAACTCCGTTCCAAGGCTCAGGATCAGCGGAATACTGCCCAGCACGAGCGCCAGGCTCAGTGCTATGGTCATTTTTTTCCATCGCATGCACAACAGGATAATGGGCGAATACATCCACTTGAAAAAGCGTGAAATGGGGTGCTTGCTTTCGGGACGGACTTTTCCTTTCAAAAGCATGACCATCAGCACAGGAACGAGGAACACAACGACAAAAGCAGAGCCGATCATGGCAAAAGTTTTCGTCCACACCAGTGGAGAAAAAAGTTTGTGCTCCTGTCCGGTGAGGAACAAAATCGGGCTGAATGAAACGAGCGTGATGAGGATGGAACTCACGATGGCGCCGCCGATCAGTTTGGATGATTTTTCAATCCGCGCTTCTCTTTCTTCGTTGCTGAGTATATTATTCTGTTTCATTTACAAGAGATTTCATTGCGTTTTCAACCATTACAATACCCGCATCCACCAAATCGCCCACTGCCAGTGCAATGCCTGCCAACGACATGATATTGGAGGTAATCCCGAACCAACCCATCATGATGAAGGAAATAAGCACCGACATCGGAATGGTAATGACCACAATCAGTGTGCTTCGCACGTGCAGCAGGAAAATAAAAAGCACGAGGCACACGACGATGATTTCTTCGATGACGGCTTCTTTCAACGTGGCAATAGTGGCCTCGATCAAATCCGAGCGGTCGTAAGCCGTTTTAAATTTAACGCCGGGCGGTAAGCCTTTCTCCACGTCGCTCAGTTTTACTTTCAAGCGGTCAATCACGTCTTTTGCATTTTCGCCGTAGCGCATCACGACGATGCCGCCCACTTTCTCGCCTTCGCCGTTTTCTTCCACAATGCCCAGGCGGAGTTCGCCGCCCATTTGCACCGCTGCCACGTCGCGCACTTTTATTGGAATAGAATTGAGGGTTTTCAGGGTGATGTTTTCAATTTCCCGGATGTCTTTGATGTAGCCCAATCCCCGAACGATGTAACCGATGTCCGACTGCTCGAACTTCCTTCCGCCCACATCATTATTATTCGCTCGTATTTTTTCGGCGACATCCATGATCGTGATGCCGTAATAATTGAGTTTCAGGGGATCCACCACCACCTGATATTGCTTTTGGAATCCACCATAGGAGGCCACCTCGCTTACTCCTTTCACAGTTTGCAACGCAAAACGAATATACCAATCCTGCAAGGCACGCAGCTCGCCCAAATCATAGCCGGGCGCATCGAGCGTGTACCAATAGATATGCCCCAAGCCGGTGCCGTCTGGACCGAGTGTGGGGACAATGCCGTCGGGAAGTAGTCGTTGCGCGTAATTCAGGCGTTCCAGCACACGGGTGCGCGCCCAATAGATATCTACCTCATCTTCAAAAACCACGAACACAAAACTCATCCCGAACATGCTGTTGGCGCGGATGTTTTTCACCTTCGGAATGCCTTGCAGATTGCTCACCAGCGGGTAGGTGACCTGGTCTTCCATGATCTGCGGGCTTCTTCCCATCCACTCGGTGAAAATGATGACCTGGTTTTCCGACAAATCGGGAATGGCATCCACGGGTGTGTTTTTCACCGCGTAAATTCCATAACGGCAACAGCCGCAGCCATCAGCAAAACGACGATGCGGTTTTTAAGAGACCAGTTGATGAGCGTATCAATCATTGTTTTTCATTTTTAAAAAACGGAAGGTTTCTGCCAATGCGGATGACCACCATTGCCAGCAAGCCCGCCCCGATACTCACTCCCCAATCAGCAACTGACATGGGCGTAATGGAAAGCGCGGTGCGCACAGGGGCAATCTGGTACAGCAGCACAATGATGCCGATGCAAGCACCAATCGCAAACCACACGTATCGATTGCGCACAACCTCGGTGCGCCAGAATGGGAGTTCTATCGAACCCATGTTGAACACATGAAACAACTGGGTGAAAATCAGGGTAAAAAACAGGATGTTGTTGCAAAGCGCGGGGGCCCAACCGTCCCCGGCGTGAATGGTGAAATGGCTGAAATACACCGCCCCGATGGTCGCTGCCGTAATGACGCTGGCATAGAAAAAAATCCGCCGCCAGCGAACTTTGTCAATAATGGGTTCATTCGTCGGGCGCGGCTTATGCTTCATCACATCCGGGCCGCCGGCCGTAACCCCCAGGGCCAAAGCAGGCAACACATCGGTGACGAGGTTGATGAACAGGATTTGCAGCGGCTTCAACTGGAAATGCAGAAACAGCAGGGATACAATGGCGATGACCGCCAGTTCGCTCATGTTGCACGACAAGAGGTAAATGACAAACTTTCGGATGTTGTCGAAAATGACCCGCCCCTGCCGGATGGCAACGACGATGCTGGCAAAACTGTCGTCGCGCAGCACCATGTCGGCGGCATCCTGCGCCACTTGGGTGCCGCGTTTGCCCATGGCGATTCCGATGTCGGCTTTTTTGAGCGCGGGCGCGTCGTTCACGCCGTCGCCGGTCATGCCCACGATGGCCTTGTTTTCCTGAAAAACCCGTATCAAATCGAGTTTCTGTTTGGGGCTGACGCGGGCAAAAATTTTGGCGGCAGCCCAGCGATTTTTGTCCGCCGCTTTGAGTTTTTCGTAGTCCGGCATTTCCTTTCCCAGCACCACGTCTGCATCGTCGGATTCAATGATGCCCAACTGCCTGCCGATGGCTTTGGCGGCAGCCGGATGGTCGCCCGTGACCATGACGACCTCGATACCGGCCTCCCGGCATTGGCGGATGGCGGCTGGCACCTCTTTTCTTGGCGGGTCTATCAACCCGAAAAGTCCGGCGAACACCAGGTTATCGGTCAGCTCCTTCGAGCCTTTTACCTCCATTTTGAAAGCGCCAGCAATGACTTTCAGCCCGGACGAAGCCATTTTTTCCGCTTCGGCGAGCCAAGCCATCCGGGCTTTCGGGGTCATCTGGGCATTTGTCTCGCCGTCGAGCAAAAACGAGCAACAGTTGAGCACTTCCTCGGCAGCGCCTTTGGCAAACACCAGGTTGCCCTCCGGCGTTTTGTGCAGGGTCGCCATGATTTTGGTTTCGGAGGAAAAAGGGATTTCCGACTGTTTAGGGCTTTGTTTGCGGAGTTTGTTGATGTCTTCGCCCAGCCGGAGCGCGAATTTGAGCAAGCCCGTTTCGAGCGGGTCGCCGATTTCTTTGATGCTTTTTTTCCCGGCAGTTATTTCCGAGTTGTTGCACAAAATGGCGATTTGCATCAGTCGGCGGTACTGCGCCTCCGGTAAATTTTTGGCGGGCAATTCGGCGGCATTTTCGCTTTTTGCCCAATTGCCGCCCGGCGAAACGAGTGCTTCGACCTCCATTTTATTGAGCGTGAGCGTCCCGGTTTTGTCGGTGCAGATGATGGTGGTTCCGCCCAGCGTTTCCACTGCTGAAAGTTTGCGCACAATCACCTTCTTGCGGGCCAGTTTGAGCATCCCCTGCGCCAGCGCGAGGGTGGCAACGATGGACAAACCTTCCGGGACGGCGGCTACTGCCAGCGCAATGGAGGTTTCAAACATTTCCAGGATTGGCTTCCCGCCAACCACGCCCACCCCAAAAATGACGACCACTAAGCCGACGGTAATTTTGATGAGGCGGCCACTGAACGCTTCCAATTTCTTTTCCAATGGCGTGGCGGCCTGTTCGGAAGTGCCGACGAGGTGGGCGATTTTTCCCAATTCGGTGTTCATGCCCGTGCCAGTGACTACCGCACGGCCATTGCCTTTGGTGATGAAAGTTCCTTTAAAAAGCAGGTTCGATTGCTCGGCGAGCGGCGTGTCGGCAGACAATTCGCCGGGTTCTTTTTCTACGGGGACGCTCTCGCCGGTCAGGGAAGACTCGTCCGCCTGCAACTGCACACTTTCGTAAAGCCGGGCATCGGCGGGCGTCATGTCCCCGGCTTCGAGGTAAACCACGTCGCCGGGCACGAGCGTTTCAATCGTGATTTCCGACAAGCTGCCCGCCCGGAACACTTTTGCGGAGACGGGCACCATTTTTTTCAGGGCGGCCATGCTGCGCCCTGCCTGAAACTCCATGTAAAAACCAATGAGGGCGTTGATGACAATAACCACCACGATGGCTGTCCCGTCCAGCCATTCCTGAAAGGCAAACGAAGCGCCCGCCGCTACGACCAACAACACGACGAGAGGACTTTTAAACTGCCGGAGGAACAGCTTCCATGCAGGTGTTTGTTCGGTCTGGACAATGGTGTTGGGGCCAAAAGATTCCAGCCGTTTGGCGGCTTCTGCCGCCGATAGGCCGTGTACGGTATCCGCGCCCAGACGGGCAAACAATTCGCCTTCCGGCAAAGCCCAGTTGGGAATGTCGGATTTGTTGAGCACCTCGTTTTTGTTCGCGTTGGCCATATCCATTGATACTTTTTGGAATTTTACACGGCTATTGCTTTTTTGTGTTTCCGTATAATCTGTTGATACGCATCATTTTATGCGCATTGTCATACAGGGTCAGTTCCTTATCGGTTTTAAACTCGGCTATTACCGCATCGTGAAAAGCGTGGTTATCTGGAAAAGCGCCTACCAAATTGCTTATCGTGAGCGGTTGGATAGGCCAGGCCGCGTCTTTGCTAAAATACCAGGTTGTTTCAGCAGGCTGACCTTTCCCCATTGAAAGTGTGGCAACTTTGTAAAGCAAAATGTCTTCTCCCGGATTGACCATTAGGTATGCCTTCTTTTGATAAATCCTTTGAACGGCCCCGGAACAATATCGAACAGCATACACACTGCCCTTGTCTATTTTATAGGTTTTTCCTTCGTGTTTTACAATCACCCGGTTTCGTTTGAACAGCACATCGGGTTTGATTTTGTGCGATTGGGAATCACACTGGATGGCGAATTCCAGGTTGCCGCTCATAAAATCTTTTGCGGTTCGGAAGATGCCACTGCTACCGGTTTGGGCGCAGACGGTTGCCGTAAAAAAAACGACAAGAAGCGATAGAACAAATAACTGTTTCATAAAAATCAAAATTTTGAGAATGAATGGAATATCAGAGATTTACCAGAGTTACATGGTGCGTGTATACAGGCGAGTGCGCCTGTAATCCAACTGTTCAATATCACGAAAACGCAGTAAAGCCCCTCTTGCTAATCGGAACTTAGGTCAGATACTACGGTGACGCTCGTAAATCCCTGTTTATGGAAAAGGGCGTCTGGTAAAATGCCAGCCGAGAAATGACGTCAGGAGAGCAATCTATCTAATTCCGCAGAACGAGATAAAGGAGAAAAAGTGGAACACCCAGGCATCTTCGCCAAGTGGAAATGGGTGGTTTGAGCGAAGTTTCGACAATGAAGGCAGTAAACACATAACTGCCAACTGAAGGTACAAGTACAGCTACAAACTCCGATAAAAAGGGTTGTGCCAGCGTCGCAAGAGCCGGTTTGTAGCCATCATCTGTCTTTGAAGAAAGCACTTTGTGCGTACAACAACTTGAGCCTTTCGACTTTTCCCCGCAAGGGCAGGGGTTCTTTCGAGGGCTGTACAAATCCATCGAAGCCAGTTCTCCGCAGCAGTAATGGTAGTGAACCGTCACCCCCGATACCGCGAGCAAGTAATAAGCGGAAAATAATATGATGGATATGCTTTTCATAAATCTTTACAAATATAGCCCGCCTAAGACAGTCGAATAATGATTGTCGTCAATACGGGAAGTGACATTTATCAGGTGTTCCACCGCAACAAATCCATTAATTGGGTTCGCAACAACTTGACTTCTCCTCCTTTTTTGTATAAAGCATTAACTCTTTTAAGAGTGCTGAAATACTGACAGAGGCATACGCAATTTGCTCATCGGCAGCGCCATAATAAATAAACAGCGTGTCATCAAACAAGGCGGTGCCGGTTGGGAAACACACATTGTTCACATCGCCTTTCAATTCCCAATCGTGTTCGGGCTTGAACAAAGGGTATGGCAGCCGGGCGATTTCTTTTTGTGGGTTTTCCAAATCGAGCAATGCCGCACAAGCAGAATAGACATACCCATCTATCGTATCATGGACGGCATGATAAATCAACAGCCATCCGTGTTCTGTTTCTATCGGGGGACAACCGCCGCCGATATAACTTACTTCGTGGTCGTATTTGGGGGCAAGCACAATGTAGTCGAGGAAATTCAGGAAATAATTTTCCCAAAACGCGGTATTGAGTTCCTGTAAATTATTGACTGCAACGATTTGAATATCGGGTTTTATGCGGTGCAGGAAGTACAGTTTTCCGTTTATCTTTCTTGGAAAAAACATGACATCTTTGTCCCAAATCAATATTTTTTTGCCCGTTTTTTGAAGGCCCCGCCCTTGTTCATTGTAGCGGAAGTATTTTGTATGGATTGCGCACCTACATTCCGAGAGGCGACTGAACTCATCATAAGAAACCTGCGGCACTATCAATCCCAACTTGTCCCATTGCAGCAAATCTTTTGAGGTTGCCAGCGCACCCAGCGCATTTACGCCGTCATAAGCAGTGTAGCTGAGATAAAACAGGTCATCAATCTTTGTAATTCGAGGGTCTTCCATGCCATGCGATTCATAGTCGAATTGTGGATGAAGCACGGGTAGGTCGGAACGTTCTTCAATCGTAAAAGGGCCTTTCAATTTGCAATGGCCAATGCTGGAGTAATTGCCTTTGCTTACCGCCCTGTAAAAAAGGTGGATACAATTGCCCTCCCTTATTACCGCAGGATTTAAGACGCCCTCGTTTTCAAAACCGAGCGTTGTTTTTTTCAGGAGGATGCCTTCTTTTTTTACTTGTATCATGATTTATCTTTTTACTTTCAACATACTCGCATTGATAGCCACGACAATCGTACTGACGGTCATCAAAACGGCCCCGACGGCAGGGCTTAATAAAATACCTTGTTTGTAAAAAATGCCTGCGGCCAAAGGCAAAGCAATAATATTGTAACCCGTTGCCCAAATCAAGTTTTGAATCATTTTACGGTACGTCGCTTTGCCAAATAAAATCAAACTCACGATGTCTTTCGGATTACTGTTTACCAAAATAATACCTGCGGTTTCTGCCGCAATATCGCTGCCACTGCCAACGGCAATACCTACATCTGCCTGTGCCAGTGCCGGCGCATCGTTTACGCCATCGCCGGCCATAGCGACAAACGCACCTCTACTTTGCAATTCTTTTATCTTTTCTAATTTTTGATGCGGCAATACTTCGGCGATAAAGCTGTCCATGTCCAACGTTTCACTCACACTCTTTGCTACTTTACTATTATCGCCCGTTAGTAATATTGATTTAATTTTATTTTCCTTTAAAGTTTTAATGGCTTCGGCAGATTCAGGTCGTATTTCGTCTGACAAAGCAATGTACCCTGCCAATTCTTTATTAATAATTACAAACACAACCGTTTCCGTATCATTGGCCGTAAAGCCATCCGGAACAGTTATTTTATTTTCTGATAAATAGCCGGGACTGACCACCAGAATTTTTTTGCCTTCTACGGTTGCTTCCACGCCTTTTCCTGTAATCGCCTGGAAGTTTTCATTGGAAGGAATGGTGATTTTTAAATCCTTTGCTTTTTGCAAAATGCCCGTTGCGATGGGATGTTCGGATGCTTGTTCCAATGCGGCGGACAGGCGAATGATTTCATTTTCATCCATATCTTTTGAGAGCGGGACAATTTTTGACACTTCAAATTTTCCGACGGTGAGCGTACCTGTTTTATCGAAAACAATCGTGGTTATTTTTCGGGCATTCTCAAATGCAGTCCTGTTTTTAATCAGCAAACCGTTTTGAGCGGATAAAGCGGTTGATTTTGCCACTACCAAAGGGACAGCCAATCCCAAAGCATGCGGGCAACAAATAACAATGACCGTAACCATTCTTTCCATGGCAAATGCCAAAGTTTGCCCGGTTAAATACCAATATAAAAATGTCCCAATGCCTGCAACGATGGCAATGACAGTTAACCATCTTGCTGCCGTATCTGCCAATAATTGCGTTTTGGATTTTGATTTTTGTGCATCATCCACCAATTTTATGACCTGCGAGAGATAAGAATCCTTTGCCGCATGAGAAACCGTAACTTTAATAGAACCATTACCATTGATAGACCCTGCGATTACCTTATCGCCTTTTACTTTTTGTACAGGTTTTGATTCTCCGGTGAGCATACTTTCATTCAAATAACTTTCACCCTCTAATATTATACCATCGGCTGCCACTTTTTCACCCGGTTTTACAAGGATAATGTCATTAGCATTCAGGGTATCGGTTTTTACATCATGCACCATATCAGGCATGACCATGTGGGCTTCGGACGGCATCAATTTTACCAATAACTCCAATTCTTTGGAAGCACCCGCAATGGATTTCATTTCTATCCAATGGCCCAGAAGCATGATTAAAATCAGCGTGGATAATTCCCAAAAGAAATCCATACCCTGCAAACCAAACACAACGGCTACACTATAAACATAAGAAACGGTTATCGCAAAACCAATCAAAAACATCATGCCCGGGTTCTTTGCTTTTACCTCCTGCACCAATCCTTTTAAAAATGGTAAACCGCCATAAAAAAACACTATAGACGATAAAGCAAACAGTACATAATTGGAACCCGTAAACTGCCAATCGACCCGCATGAATTGCTGTATCATGGGTGATAACAGCATAATGGGGGCCGTTAAAAAAAGCACCACATAAAACCGTTTTTTGAAATCGGCAATCATCATGGCGTGGTGATTGTGGCCCTCCATACCCATTTTAGGGCTGTCTCCATGTTGCATTTTGCTGTGGTCCATTTTTTCATGGGTCGCAGCGGCAGGCTCTGTATGCTTTGTTTTAACAGTCGCAGAAGGGGTTTTTGCCTTATCCTTTTCTACCGTATTTTTTTTATGTTTGTGTACCATGAATTTACTTTTAATCTGTTTTAATTTTTAAATAAACCATCCTCGCTTCATTCCCAAACTCTCATTTGTTTTCCGTATCGAGTTTTCGGCGCTTTTTTCAATGCCCGTCAAAGCCCTGATAGCGTCAATGGTCTCCGGGATTACGATAGCCTGATTATCTACCAAATAGGCGTAAAACAATTCATCATTGACCACTTTTAGCATATCGTGCCATAAAGCCACTTCATACATATCCCCATAAGGACGGTTAAGTGCCAGCATCAATTCTTTCACCGTATTGTTGGCAGAAAGCCCGTCTGCATAATTGATAAATGCCGTGCGGGAAGATTTTCCAAAGGCTTCCAATACTTCTTCGGTTGTTGCTTTTTTGGTGAGTTGCACATTCCAATAGTGCAGGTGGCTCAATGTTTCTGGCACTTTCACTGCCATCGTTATCACATCCAGTTCAGGGTCAACGGTTTGTGCATCAGGCCCTTGATGGCTGGGAATATCTTTTTCGGGCACCAACGTGTTCATGATCCCATTGAGGTGGCTTTCCCAGGGGTCAGCAGCTCGGCGGAGCAAAGTCCCCCTTGCTTTTTGAAGTAACCCAGCCTTTTTGAGGGCAGTTAGTGTCCTGACAATTGAAGTGGTATTGCAGGAAACGACCCTTGTTGCATTCAGCCCCAAAGCCGTTTCGTAATTATTTTCCGCACTAAATGAATGCCCGGTGGTTTCATGTTTTTCGCCTCCTTGTACAATGAACTTCAATCCCGCTTTTTTATACAGTTCAATGTTTTGAGCCGCAATATTTTTGGGCGTACAGTCCACGATTATATCGGACATTTTTATCAGTTCGGATAAAATGCCTTTTACCTCGATGTTGTTCCCCGCCATTTCTTGTTGAAATTTACTGTCAAAAGCATAGATGGGAAACTCTTTTTGCAACGCAATCCTGATGCGCCAATCAGAAATGATATCACAAACGCCCACCAATTCCATGTCTTCTTGAAGTTGGACAGCATCCGCAACACGTTTTCCAATAACACCGTATCCGTTGACGGCGACTTTTACTTTTTCATAAGAATGTGATTTCTGTTTTCTTTTGATTCTATGAAATTGATTTACGCAATTGTAATGGTCTTATCCAGATAAACATCCTGATAGCGTTCAACATTTCCACGCCTTCCCCAAAGGGCGTTGAAATGCTTTCTGCCCAAAATCAGTCCCATGCCGCCCGCCCGTTTATTGACGACCGCCGCAACGACCGCTTCTGACAAATCACTGTCGCCCGGACTTTCGCCACCGCTGTTTATCAGGCCGACGCGACCGCTGTAACAGTTGAGCACTTGGTAACGGGTCAGGTCAATGGGATGGTCGGACGTTAGTTTTTCATAAACAATCGGGCTTGTTTTGCCCTGTTTGGTGGCCAGATAACCGCCGTTGTTGGTGGGCAGTTTTTGTTTGATGATGTCGGCTTGAATGGTAACTCCCAGATGGTTTGCCTGTCCCGTTAGGTCGGCGGAGGTATGATAATCCACGCCATCCACTTTAAAGGCATTGTTGCGCGTGTAGCACCACAGGATGGTCGCCATGCCGAGTTCGTGGGCTAATTGAAAAGCCTCCGCAACCTCTTTCAATTGGCGGTTGCTTTCCGCGCTGCCCCAATAAACCGTCGCGCCGATGGCCACCGCGCCCATGTCCCACGCGCTTTTGACCGTACCAAAAAGGGTTTGGTCGTAGCGGTTGGGGATGCTCAACAGTTCATTGTGGTTGATTTTTACAATGAAAGGGATTTTGTGGGCATACTTCCGGCTCATAATCCCCAACACGCCGAACGTAGAAGCCACCCCGTTGCAGCCGCCCTCGATGGCCAGCTTGATGATATTTTCGGGGTCGAAATAAAGCGGATTGGGCGCAAACGCAGACCCCGCACTGTGTTCAATGCCCTGGTCAACCGGGAAAATATTGCAATAGCCCGTACCGCTCAATCGCCCGTGCGACAGCAATGCCTGCAAACTGCGCAACACTTGGTTGTTGCGGTTGCTGTTCAACCATATCTCCTCGATATGATTGGGCGAAGGCAGGTGAAGCGTTTTTTTATCAACCGTTGTGCAGGTGTGGTTCAATAAATAGTCCGCTTTCTCGCCTAATAGGTCGGTGGTTGTTCTGTTTTTCAATTTGAAATCTGGTATTTGCCCCCAGCACCGCCCAATGCTTTTTGCAGTTCGGGCAAATCGATATGCGTGTCCATGGAGATTGTCGCACTGTTTGTCGCCTTTGAAACTTCCACAGAAGTTACGCCCGCGACAAATCTGCAAACTGTTTTTCACGCTTGCGGCGCAACCGCCGCACGTCATGCCTGAAACTTGATAGGTATGTGTCATTTTTTTAAATTTTAAACTGGAGAATCAGAATATGCTTCTTGGTGGGTTTGTATGGTCAATAAGTTATGGTCAATCCCGCCCCGATGCCCATGTCGCTGTCGTAATGCGTAGAAATCGACCAGTACCGCGTCAATATCCACCGCCCGCCGAGCATATATTCCTTGTCCGAATTGACCATCAGGCTCGCCCGCAGCCGCTTTGCCACGGGGATGTCCTCGCGCCCGATTTGCAATCGGAACTTGCCCTCGCTGTCCACCCGCGCATCGGCTACGAACAGCATCGGCAAGGTGTACGCGATGCCCGCGACGGCGGTTTTGCGGTTGTTTTTGTTGCTCGTTTGGCCGAAAATGGTCTTTTCTTCACTGCCGAAAATGTTGCGCGGCTGCCTTCCAAATCGAAAAGCCGTCCTGCAATTTGCCCTCCTCTTTATAATGGTAATCAAAACCAACATACGGAAAGAGCCATTGCATCTTGCCCAAATACCGCCCAACGGTTGTCTCGCTTTCGAGCCATGATAAGTGTGTGCAGCCCCAGGTGCCAAAAAGTCCCAAACTTCCAGCGCGTGTTCATCAGCCCCGCCTCGCCCTCCGAGCCGTTCGTTTCGAGGCCGACCCGCGCCATCGAGTGAAATTTCCGGTCGTCGGCAAACAGTTGGCGTTGCGCCAGTTTTGGGTTCGGGATGAGCGTGTTGGCCGCCTGATTTTCATAGGAAAAAACCCGGCCCATCCCGCTCATCATGTGATACAAAATATGGCAATGGAAAAACCAGTCGCCCTCCACGTTGGCGTTGAATTCCAGCGTATCGGTTTCCATCGGCATAATGTCTACGATGTTTTTGAGCGGGGCGTACTCGCCCTGCCCGTTGAGCAAGCGGAAATCATGCCCGTGCAGGTGCATCGGGTGGCGCATCATCGAACCGTTGAAAAGGGTGATGCGGACGTTCTCCCCTTTTTATCAAAATCTTGTCCACCTCCGACACCACGCGGTTGTCCAAACTCCAAACGTAGCGGTTCATGTTGCCCGACAACTCGAAGCGCAGTTCTTTGACGGGCGCATTTTTCGGCAACGCGGTCGGGGTCGGCGATTTGAGCATCGCGTAATTCAAGGTTTTGATGTCCGAAAGCGCATTCACGTCGTACTGTTCCGCGCCGGTTTTCATGTCATCCATTTTCATCTTGCCCATGTCGTGCCTGCGTTTTGGCACTGCCTCGCCCGTGATTTCGGGGTACATCACCGAGTTCATGTCCATTTTGTTGAGCGACATCCGCATCCCCATGTCGTCGAGGTTGCCGTTCATTTTCATCATGCCGTTCATCATTTTCATGCCCTCGAAATATTTCAACTTGGGCATCGGCGCGGTCAGATACCGGATGCCGTCGCCCAAAAAAAGCGAGGCTGATTTCGTGCGGTCTTCGGCGGTCGCCAAAAACTCAAAACTGCCTTTGTCAAAAAGGAATCGTCACGATGACATCGTAAGTTTCCGAAACGGCAATCAGCAACCTGTCCACCTCGACGGGTTCGACATCGTTGCCGTCGTTCGCCACGACGGTCATTTTTCCGCCGCCCCATTTTAGCCAAAAATAAGTGGACGCACCGCCGTTCGAGATGCGCAACCTGACCCTGTCACCTCCTTTGAACTGCGCGAGTTGACCCACGTTTTTCCCGTTTATCAAAAAGCGGTCGTAAAACACGTCGCTCACGTCCATCGCGTTCATGCGCTTCCACTCGTTCGTCACTTTTGTTTTGAAATAGCCCTGCCGGATGGCCTCGGCGTAACTCTGGGTCGTGCCTTTTGATAGCAAACCAGTCGGTCGCATTGTGCAGCATCCGGTGGACCTGGTTCGGGTCCATGTCCGTCCATTCGCTCAAAACGAGTGGGATTTCGGGCAAATCGTCAATACCCGGCCTGAAACCCGCCCTTTTTTTCATGACAAACGAGCCATACATCCCGATTTGCTCCTGCAAACCGGAGTGACTGTGGTACCAATGCGTCCCGTTTTGGATGATGGGAAAAGTATAAACGTGCGTGGTTTTCGGCTTGATGGGCATCTGCGTGAGGTTCGGCACGCCGTCCTCTTTGTTGGGCAAAAACAGGCCGTGCCAATGGAGCGAAGTCGTCTCGTCAAGTTCGTTGTGGACAAAAATCAGGGCCGTATCGCCCTCCGTAAAAGTCAAGGTTGGCATCGGGATTTGGCCATTGACGGCGATTGCGCGGCGGGTTTTTCCTGTGAAATTCACCACCGTGTCGCGGATGAAAAGGTCGTAGCGCACCGTCCGGGGCTTTTCGATTTCGGATTGCAAATTTCGGATTTCGGATTTTCCGACTGGCGGCGGGTCGTTTTTGGGCGGTTCGGGCGGGGTCGTTTTGGGTTCTGTTTTTTTCCAAAATCGGCGATGCTGCGCTGTCTTTGGCACCGGTTGGGGCGCGTGGTTTTGTGCGCGGTGCAGGTTCGATGGGCGAAGGCAGGGCTTCGCCCCTTCGCCGAGGCTTTGGCGGCGTAAAGCGGGCTTTGGTTTGGGTTTCGGCTTTGCTTTTTTGGCTTTAATTTTCACCAAGTCCATCCCGCAGATTGGGCAACTGCCCGGCGCATCGTTGTGTATTTTTGGGTGCATCGTACAGGAATAATACGAGCCGTCGGGCAACGATTTGCCGTTGTTTTGCGCAAAAAGGCCAGCGATATTGAGCAATAACAAGGTTGCGAACAGTGCGGATTTTTTCATTTTTTGAGCATGTAGTTAAAAAAATCCACCGGATCTCCACGGAAAACCCCGGCGGCTACTGGTTTTGGATTCGGTCATTTTTTGACCGGTTTCAAATCCATTTTGCATTTCGAGCATTTGTCGCCCGCTTTGCCCGTGATTTCGGGGTGCATCGGGCAGGCATAACCCTCGGTTGCGGAGTGCGCGGTGTGCGTCAAATCCATGTTGCATTTCGGGCATTTGTCGCCCGCCTTGCCCGTGACCTCGGGGTGCATCGGGCAGGAATAATGGGCGGCGGTGTCCGTCAAATCCATGTTGCATTTCGAGCATTTGTCGCCCATTTTGCCCGTGACTTCGGGGTGCATCGGGCAGGCGTACATCGTGTGTGCGCCCATGTCGGATTGGTTGGCGGCTGGGGTTTTTGCTGTGTTTTGCGCCTGATGATTTTTGCAGGCGGCAAAAGCCAGGAACAGCGCGAGGGAAATCAATACTGCATTTTTCATTTTTTTAAAAATTTAGACTGTGAAAAAACCTGCCGTTCAATGGCAGCACTTTTTGATAAACAGTTTTTTGAAAAGCCATTTGAGAAATTTCATTTTTTGACTATTAAAAACAAAAATGCCAATTGGCCGAAGTTTAAGGTTTAGACCAATTGACCATTGCCCACGGCAGCGCAAAAACCGGGTGGGAGCGTCAACGTCGCCCCCGCTCCCGGAGCCACATCCCGATACGGAGGAGGACCATGCCGAAAACCCTGAGGCTAATCATGGTTACGCCGAGCAGATGATGCCAGCCGCCCATGGTGCTAAACAACAGCATTTTCATA
>JADJSY010000004.1 GCA_016711435.1 Lewinellaceae bacterium | reverse complement strand
CCCAGAAACCGGCACCACGACCGGTACGATTTTCAGCAATTGACGGCAGTTTGTTCGGAACTCGCGCCTTTTGTGACCCGCAAATTCAAATCGGAGACAATCGATTTTGCGAACCCCGATGCGGTCAAAGCGCTCAACAGGGCGCTGCTTCGCACATATTACGGCATAGCATTCTGGGATGTGCCGCCCGGTTATCTCTGTCCGCCTGTGCCGGGCCGCGCCGATTACATCCACTATATGGCTGATTTGTTGAGCGAGCGCAACGACGCTGTGATTCCGCGTGGAAAAACAGTCCGGGTATTGGATATAGGCATGGGCGCCAATTGTATTTACCCCATCATCGGCCACCACGAATACGGCTGGCGTTTTGTCGGCACGGACATCGATCCCATTGCCATTCGGGCGGCCAAGCAGATTGTGGCTTCCAACAGCGCATTGGCAGGCACCGTCGAATGCAGGTTGCAACCCAACGCATCCGATATTTTTAAAGGTGTTGTTCAGCCCGGCGAAACATTTGCACTTTGTATCTGCAATCCGCCTTTTCACGCTTCTCTGACCGAAGCCGATGCCGGTAATCAGCGAAAATGGAAAAACCTTGGGAAGGACAAAACGGCCGCTCCGGTGCTGAATTTCGGTGGAAAAAAATCGGAACTCTGGTATCCCGGCGGCGAAGCGGCATTTATCAACAACATGATCCTGCAAAGTGCGGAGGCGCCACAGCTTTGCGGCTGGTTTACCACCCTGGTTTCAAAAAAATCCAACCTGCCTGCCATTTACAAGGCTTTAAAAAGTGTGCGCGCCGTGGATGTCCGCACCATCGAGATGAATCAGGGGCAAAAAGTGAGGGTGGTGGCATGGACGTATAAAGATAAATAGCACACGGATTGAACAGATGAGACACGGATTTTTAGAATCTGTGTCTCATTTCCTTAATCTCCACCCAAAAAGTTTCAAAAAAATGCGGCATGCTGGGTACATCCCAGCAGGAAACACAGGTATACAAATTCAGCATTCAACCAAACCACATTTTTAAAAGAAACAATTTTTCAACAACATGTCAAGCATCAAAAATTTCATCGCCCTTTTCCTCCTCGTAGCCATCGCTACCGTTTCCAATGCCCCAACCGCTTCCGCCCAGGCAGCAGGCAATCCCAAAAATCAATTCGCCATCCAGGCCAATGACGTAGACAGCCTGATCGGCCAGTTGCTCCCGGCAATTCAAAAAGTACGTGAGGCTGCTGCCCGCAATTTTGAAACAATCCTGAAAAATACTTCTGCTGTCTGCCGTAAAGTAGAGGCAGCCGGTCCAAGAATGAGCGATGCACAACTCGTCGGTTTTCAGCGCGAATTTGAAGCCATAGACACCCAAATTGCCCGATTTGTAGCCAGCCAGGGCGCAAAAGGTAAATCCGTAGAAGACTGTATCCGGGAATGTGGCCCCAGCAAAAACAATCCGGCTGCAGCGAAGTGTAAATTTGAATGTATCAGCGGCTGGCTGAAAGCGCCAGGCTTCTAAAAGCACGATTAAAATACCTTCAACATATCCTATGACTCCCGTGGGTTTTCGAATCTGCCCAAAAGCAGCCAAACCATTCTCCCGCACGACAAACTGGCGACAAATAGCACACACTGGCGGCAATTTTGTGGCACAAAAACCACAAACCAATTTCAGTTTATTGGTTAATAGTAAGTAAGTATGAAAAATTAGTTTACAATATTTAAGTATCAAATCCTTCCACATCCCTGTTTTGCGCGCTCAAACCGATGGTGACAATCTCTTTGATACCAATGTGTTGCACGAAATTCGTTTTGAATCTCCCGACAATTTCTTTTTTACCCAACTGGTGAATATTTTTAACAGTTCACCGATCGGTGAAACGCCGTATATCTCCGGAACTGTTCGGATAGATGGCACGCTCATTGAGGGGGTTTTGCTTACCCCCCTGAAAATCGACTTCAATAAGTATGTAGACGATCAGGAATACGATGGCATGACAAAACTAAACCTGCAAAATGCCGACGTCGACCTGACCGTAAAGCCGTGTGACATGTTCAGAAAAGCAGGTGAAAAGGCCCGCGCCAGGCATGACCTACCATGGCATTTATATTATGGTAGAACAGGTCGACAAAAATTTCCTGCGCAATTACTTCGCTGATGACGAGGGTACCTTGTATAAAAACAAGATATGTGAACTGGAAATAGAGGCAGGCCCTGCAACATTCGGCCACATGGAAGAAATAGACCGCGGCTGTCCGGCGAACCCTTCCGCACTGCCCTGGAAAATGTGCTGGCGACAGACGCTTTTTTGCGTTATTTTCTCCTGCATCATTTTATCAACGCCGTCGTAGTCCCTGGATGTGCAACCTTTTCCACCACAACCGCGCGATTTGTTGTACTGGATTCCCTGGGATTACAACCTCGCTTTTTACAACGGCGCCAATTATCCGATCATTACCAATTCGATTCAACCGGGTTCAACAAAATGATGTCGGAGCCGCACTACCAGGGCCGGTATCTGGCGCTGGCTGTGATATGTTGCAATATGTGCTCAATGAGGCATACCTGTTTCCCCGGATCGATCAAAACGTTGATTCGCGATTTGATGACGGCGATTGCCAATTTTGATGCTTCGGTAGCCCAAACGAAAACGCTGATTACCAGCCGAAAATCAAGTTTCCCCGAAGACCTCACCGCCTTGGGGTTTGATTGCCCCGATTTCAACAATCCTGTCGATCTTCAGGACATTGTGATCAATGAGTGCGTGGCATCTGCCGACTCCTCAGGTGGTATTGCAGATCCCGCAGGTGGGTATCAGACTGGCTGGAACTATACAACAACAGCGATGCGAGCGTATCACTGGAAGGTTTTTACCTCAGCAACGACCGCGATTTTCTCAAACATTGGGCCTTTCCCAGGGGAACACATATCGGGGCAGGGGAATACCTGATCGTGTGGGCCGACCGCGATGTGCAGGAGAGCGGCCTTCATGCTGATTTTAAACTGGAAAAAGCGGGCGGTCAGATATACCTGAGCCACGAAGACCTGTCCATTGTGGATTCGGTGGATTATGCAGGCCAGACCACTAATGTCGCCTCGGCTCGTGTTCCCAACGGAACGGGCAACTTTATTCATCAAGAGACTACTTTTAATGCCAGCAATTCTGTTTCTAACATAAATAGTCCGGCAGAATTGCCACTGGAAATTGCGGTCAATCCACATCCGGTGACAGACTTATTGACCATTCGGGTAAAATCAGACGCCTTGGTGTATCCCGCAGATTTTCGCTTACTCAATGCTTCAGGGCAATCTGTCTGCACATTTTTATTGCAAAACGGCGTCACAACAGTGGATGTTCAGCACTTGAATCCGGGCCTGTATTTTCTACATGGAATGGTCGGGCAGGTACACATTACAAAAAAATTGCTGATAGCCGGTAATTAGATACTGGGCAGTCATTCAGGGCTTTAAACTTAATGCTTGCCAAAAAAAAAAGCGGGGGAAGGCGGTCGCAATTTCCATTTGCGTCTTACCTTCCCCCGCTCAAATAAAAGCAAATCTTACCTATGCGAATTCTAATTTGTACCCTCCTCCTGCTGGCACAACTGCCGCTTTTTGCCCAAAAAGATAAAAAAGAAGACAAAAAAGAGGCCGAAAAGAAGCCTGAAAAGGCTTCGGTCCATCAATCCGGCACCTACGGCGGCCTCGCGTTTCGCAGCCTCGGCCCGGCGGTCACATCGGGTCGTATCTCCGATTTTGCCGTAAACCCAAAGAACAGCGCGGAATATTACGTTGCCTCTTCCTCGGGCGGCGTTTGGAAAACGGTCAATGCCGGCACGACGTACACGCCGATTTTTGACGGACAGGGTTCCTATTCCATCGGCTGCGTAGCGCTCGACCCGACCAACTCGAGTGTCGTGTGGGTCGGATCCGGGGAAAACAACAACCAGCGCTCCGTTTCCTATGGCGATGGTGTGTACAAAAGTGAAAACGGCGGCAAAACCTGGAAAAATATGGGCCTGAAAAATTCGGAACATATTGCCAATGTTGTCGTCGATCCTACCGACCCTAATATCGTGTACGTGGCTGCGTACGGCCCCGTCTGGAGCGACGGCGGCGACCGCGGGGTGTATAAAAGCACCGATGGCGGCGAAACCTGGAACAATGTAAAGTCGGTCAGCGCTTACACCGGATGCAACAACCTGGTGATGGATCCCCGCAACCCGAAAGTGTTGTACGCGGCTTTCCACCAGCGCCAGCGCAAGGTGTACACCTATATCGGCGGCGGCCCCGAATCGGCAGTGTTTAAAACCACAGACGGCGGCGCCACCTGGAAAAAACTCGACGGATTGCCCGGCGGGGAAGTGGGGCGTATCGGCATCGATATTTCGCCGGTGAACCCTGATGTATTGTATGCAGTCGTGGAAGCCAAAGAGGCAGCCGGCGGTGTGTATCGCTCTGCCGACCGGGGCGCCAGTTGGGAAAAAATGGGGCCAACCACCACCAGCGGGAACTACTACCAGGAAATGACCTGCGATCCTAAAGATGTCAACCGCATTTTTATTACCGATACGTACTACAAAGTGAGCGACGACGGCGGTAAAACGGTGCGCAACCTCGGAGAAACGAACAAACACATCGACAACCACTGCATCTGGATTGACCCGGACAACTCGGATCACCTGTTGGTCGGTTGCGACGGCGGCATCTACGAAACCTGGGATTTTGCCAAAACCTGGGATTTTAAAGCCAACCTGCCGGTGACGCAGTTTTACAAGGTGTCCACAGACAATGCTTTTCCTTTTTACCATGTGCATGGAGGAACCCAGGACAACCTGAGTCTCGGCGGCCCCAGTCGCACGATTAGTATGAACGGGATTCCCAATTCAGACTGGTACGTGACCAGCACCGGCGACGGCTTTGAAACCCAGGTGGATCAGGAAAACCCGGACTTGATCTATGCCCAGAGCCAGTACGGCGGACTGGTGCGTTTTGACCGGAAAAGTGGGGAATATCTGTACATTCAGGCACAGGCCGCTGAAAATGACCCGCCTTTGCGCTGGAACTGGGATGCGCCCCTGCTGATTTCCCGTTTTTCACAAAGCAGGCTTTACCACGGCGCTAATAGGGTGTTCCGCACCGATGACCGCGGCAATTCCTGGCGCGCCATCAGTCCCGATCTGTCGCGCGGACTCGACCGCAACAAATGGGAAATCATGGGCAAAGTGTGGAGCGTCGACGCCATTGCCAAAAACGGCTCGACGGATATTTACGGACAAACCACCAGTATTGCGGAAAGCAGCCTCGACGAAAATATCCTTTGGGTTGGCACCGACGACGGTTTGTTGTGGATTACCCGCAACGGCGGTCAGAACTGGGAGCAAATGGACAATCTACCCGGCGTGCCGGAGCGCTCTTACGTACACCAGGTCATTGCCTCGCAATTTGATAAAAACACGGCGTATGTGTGTTTCAATCACCACCGATACGGCGATTTCAAACCTTATCTGTTAAAAACGACGGACGGCGGAAAATCCTGGAAATCGCTGGCGGCGACGCTGCCCGAACGCGGCAGCGTGTACAGCATCGCTGAAGACCATGTGGATCGCAACCTGCTGTTTTGCGGAACTGAATTCGGCGTGTTCTTTTCACAGGACGGCGGCGACAACTGGGTGCAACTGAAAGCGGGCCTGCCGACCATTGCGGTGCGCGACATAGAAATTCAGCGCCGTGAAAACGATCTGGTGCTGGGCACTTTCGGGCGCGGTTTTTATGTGCTCGATGATTACACGCCGTTGCGTAACCTGAAAAAAGAAAGTTTCGATCAGGAAGCAGTGATCTTCCCTGTAAAAGATGCCTGGATGTTTATTCCAAGCAAACCCTTGGGACTGCGCGACAAAGGTCACCTGGGCAGCAGTTACTACGCCGCCGCCAATCCACCGGTCGGCGCCGTTTTTACCTATTACCTGAAAAATGACATCAAAACACTGAAAGCGAAGCGACAGGAGGCGGAAAAAACGAAGTTTGACAAAAAAGAGGTCGTGTATTATCCCGAAATAGAGGACTTGCGCAAAGAGGACGAGCAACCGGAACCCTATCTGTTGTTTACCATCACGGATGCAGCGGGAAAAGTGGTGCGTCACCTCAAAGCGCCGGCCAAAAAAGGTTTGCAGCGTATCGTCTGGGATATGCGCTACGCCACTTCCGCGCCTGCACTCGGACGTATGAAACTTACCCCCGACCAATTGTTCGGCGAAGAAGACAAGGGTTATTTAGCCATGCCGGGACAGTATTCCGTGTCGCTCAGCAAGTTTGAAGACGGCGTATTGAGCCAATTGGCCGGACCGGTCACTTTTAACACCAAGTCATTGAACAACGCAACCTTGCCCGCTACCGACCGGGTTGCTTACCAGGCATTTTGTGAAAAAGTGTCCAATCTGCGCCGGGTCGTTAGCGCTGTCAATATTATCCGGGCGGAACAAAACAGCCGCTTGAGCGCTATTCAGGCTGCATTGCTCGACATGCCTGCTGCGCCGCAGGAACTGACGCAAAAGGTGTATGACATTGAACGCAAACTGAACACCGTAAGGCTTGAACTCAACGGAGACAATACGCGCTCCCGACGGGAATTTGAAACCAATCCTTCCATAAGCGGACGTATCAATTTTATCGAAGATGGTATGTGGAACACTACTTCCGCACCGATTGAAACCTTCAAAACGGCGTATCAAACAGTGTCGAAAAGAATATCGCCCCTGATGGACGAATTAAAATCAGTGGACAAGGATATCCAGGCGGTAGAACAAAGTCTAGAGATCAACCGCGCACCGGCAACGCCGGGTCGCTGGCCGGAATGGCGGCGGAGTAGATTGGGAAGGGTTTGATGGTTTGATGGTTGAGAAGGTTTGATGGTTTCCCTTCAAAACCATTTTGCTCTAGTTAAGTAGGTGTGCAAAATTAGTTTTGCTTATATTCTTTACTGATGCTTGAGTTTTAACACGGATAACCAATAACGAATAACGGATAACTAGGCCCTTAGGATATTTAGGCGCACATGGCAAAACGTCATGTGCGCCTTTGTTTGTTTTTAGCAAAAAACGTATTTTGTTTAACCTTAATGCGCCGTATGTCAAACATACTTCTACAATTCATGTTTTCTGATTCATTTAATATCAAAATCAACAAACAAATTCCTTTAGCAACATGAAAAATCTAATCACCACAACATTGCTGCTGCTATTGATGGCAGCAACCGTGTCGGCCCAAACCGCCCGGGTTCAAATTATCCATAATTCGCCGGATCCCACGGTGGACGTGTATGTGAATGGCGTCAATACATTTGACGATTTTGCTTTCCGCAGTGCAACAGGTTTCCTGACCTTGCCTGCCGCTATTCCTTTGACAATTGCTATTGCGCCTGCTTCGAGCACTTCTGCCGCAGAAGCTATTTTTAATGCCGATATTACATTCGATATTGGGAAAACCTATGTGGTCACAGCTTCCGGTATTGTTTCCAATCCGGTTACTCCGTTTACCCTGATAGCTGACCCCAATGCCCGCGAAACGGCAGCAGGCGGAATGGGTATGGTTGACCTTTCCGTTCTCCACGGCGCACCCGATGCTCCGGCGGTAGATGTGGCTGTCCGAACGGTGGGTAACATCGTAAATAACCTGTCTTACGGGGAATTTACACCTTACCTGAGCGTAGCGGCAGGCGACTATTTTTTAGATGTAAAACCGGCAGGCAGCAGCACTATATTGGCGACATACCGGGCCAACCTGACCAGTGCCGGTGGTCAGGCTATTAAAATTTTAGCCAGCGGATTGTTGAATGGTTCCCCGGCCTTTGGTTTGTATGCTGTTTTTGCAGATGGAACGGTTGCGGCTTTGCCGCTTAGCCCGGTCGCCAGGGTGCAAATGATTCACAATTCGGCTGACCCGAATGCCGCCCAGGTGGATGTTTACAAAAATGGCAGCCTGTATGGCAATGATTTTGCTTTCCGTGCGGCCACTGAATTTGCATTTGTACCAGCGGATATCGTGATGAATGTTGGTATTGCGCCTGCTTCCAGTACCTCTGTAAATGATACGATCAAAAATTTTCAGTACACTTTTGAAAATGGAAAAACTTACGTCGTATCTGTATTGGGTATTGTAGGCGATGCCACCACACCTTTGTCGCTCCAAATCAACAGCGTGGCCCGTGAAGCAGCTACTGCGCCCGGTAAAGTAGATGTGGCGGTATCACATGGCGCTACGGATGCACCTGCAGTTGATGTGGATGCGGTATATGTAGCCGATAATTTGATTCAAAATTTATCGTACGGCAACGTGACGGGGTATCTCAGTCTCGACCCTGCCATATACGACCTGGCTGTGCGCGCCAGCGGCAATCCGGCTGTTGTGGCCACTTTCCGCGCCGACCTGAGCGCGTTGGGTGGCGCTGCTGCGTATGTATTTGCCAGCGGTTTACTGAGCGGAACGCCTGGTTTTGGCTTGTTCGCAGCCTTGGCGGATGGTACCGTTGTCGCCCTGCCCCTGGCGCCTGCCGCTGCGCGGGTACAGGTTGTACACAACGCCCTGGCTCCTACGGTGGATGTGTATGTGGGCAATACACAATTGATAGATAATTTTGCTTTCCGGACAGCTACTCCTTTTGTAGATGTGGCGGCCGATCGTCCGCTTTCAGTAGGCATTGCACTGAGCAACAGTAGCTCGGCAGAAGATGCCGTAGCGACTGTTCCGGTTTCATTTGAAAGTGGGAAATCATATATCGTTTTTGCCTCCGGTATTTTTGCCGGCGATCCTGGCTTTGAATTACTCGCCTTCGAGGCGCAGGAAACGGGTACGACACCGGGATCTGTCGATGTGGCTGTGCTGCATGGCGCGCCGCTGGCGCCTGCGGTGGATGTGGATGCGGTTTATGTGGCAGATGATTTTATTGACAGCCTGGTTTACCGTTCTTCAACAGGCTATGTCAGCCTTCCTGTCGATATTTATGACCTGGCGGTACGGGCGCATGACAACCCCGCTGTATTGGCTACATTTCGGGCCGATCTGAGTGAAGCCGACGGCGGCGCTGCGTATGTTTTTGCCAGCGGACTAATCGGCGCGATGCCTTCTTTCGGCTTATTTGCGGTGTTCCCTAACGGTACTGTAGCAGCGCTTCCGGCATCTCCGACTGCCCGCGTACAGGTGATCCACAATGCGCCTGATCCGACGGTGGATGTGTATTTAGGCAATACCCGCCTGATCGATAATTTTGCCTTCCGCACCGCTACACCGTTTGTAGACGTACTGGCTGATCGCACGGTTGATATTGGCGTTGCTGGGGAAAACAGTGCTTCTGCCGAAGATGCTTTGGCCACTTTCCCGGTTGTTTTGCCTGAAAATGGTGTATTTGTGGTGTATGCTTCCGGTTTACTGGGCAACACGCCCGCTTTCACGCTCATTCCGGTGGAAGGCAGAGAATCCGGCACGGATGAAGCAAAAGTAGACTTGTCCGTTTTCCACGGTTCACCCAATGCTCCCGCAGTAGATGTGGATGCAGTGCTGGTAGCCGATGATTTGATCGATAACCTAGCTTATGGAACCGGAACGGGATATATCAGCCTCGATACGGCCATTTATGACCTGGCAATACGGGCGCATGACGATCCGAATGTGGTGGCTACTTTCCGCGCCGACATAACAAGTCTTGCAGGCGGCGCTGCCCAGGTATTTGCCAGCGGATTATTGGGAGGTACACCCGGCTTTGGCATTTATGTGGCACTGCCTGACGGTACCGTATTTCCACTTCCGCTGGCGCCTGAACCTGCCAGGGTGCAAATCATCCACAACGCCATTGCTCCGACGGTGGATGTGTACGCCGGAAATGTTCGCCTGCTCGATAATTTTGAATTCCGCACGGCTACACCTTTTGTAAATGTACCGGCTGAACGCCCTGTTTCCATAGCAGTTGCAGGAGAAGACAGCGCAACGCCTGCCGATGCAGTGGCGACTTATTCACTCAACCTGGAATCGGGCAGATCGTACGTTGTAATGGCGGGTGGCGTATTGCTCGGTACGCCGGGATTCAACCTGTTTATCAATGAAAATGCGCGGGAAGTGGCCGAAAATCCGGCAAATGTGGAATTTTCTCTTTTCCACGGTTCGCCCAATTCAGGCCCGGTAGATGTGCGTTTGTTGGGCGGCCCAATTCTTTTTGACGATATTGCTTTCGGCGAGTTTGCAGATTACCTGAGTGTACCTGGCGCTGAGTACCAGATTGCCGTCACACCGGCCAATGACAACAGCAGCATTATTGCTTCCTATCTGGCAAACCTCAGTGGTATTACCGGCTCAGCCGTAACCGTGTTCGCCTCCGGTTACCGGGGTGGCTTGCAACCGGGTTTTGAAGTGTGGGTGGCTTTGGCTGACGGCACTACTTTCCCTATGCCGCAATTGGACAGAACAAATGAACTGTAAGATAAACTGGAGGCCCTGCAATTGTCGCCCAACCCGACGAAAGGCGATTTGATGATTCAGTTCAACCTGAATTCGACTGAAAACCTGCGCTACGCCGTACGCGACCTTGCGGGCCGCATGGTGCTGGAAGGTGATTTCGGCGCGGTACCAACGGGTGTTTTCAACCAGCAGTTGAATGTACGCAGCCTCACAACAGGTATGTACCAGTTGGAAATTCGCTCGGATGCCGGGGTGAAAACCAGCAAGTTTGTGGTGAGTGAGTAGTGAGTAGTGAGTAGTGAGTAGTGAGTAGTGAGTGGCATTCGTTTGAAGAATGATGAGTCCGTTCTTCTAAACGAATGCCACTCACTACTCACTACTCACGATTCACTTCAACGCCCCCACAATCACCGCAAAATCATCCGCTTTGAGTGATGCGCCGCCGATCAGACCGCCGTCGACGTCGGGTTGCGAGAAAAGTTCGGCAGCATTTTGTGCGTTGCAGGAGCCGCCGTACAGGATAGTCGTTTCGTCCGCTACGCTTCGGCCGTATTTCTTAGACACCAATACCCGGATAGCGAGGTGCATATCCTGGGCCTGCTGGCTGCTGGCGGTGCGGCCCGTACCGATGGCCCAGATGGGTTCATAGGCGATCACCACTTTGCGGAAATCTTCTTCTTTTAAGTGGAAAAGGCCGGCTTTCAATTGTTTAGCCACATATCCCACATGCGTATCCACTTCCCGGATATGCAAAGGCTCTCCGCAGCAAAAAATCGGGCGCATCCCGCGGGCCAGTGTGACATTGACTTTTGCAGCCAGCACATCGTTTTTTTCTTTAAAATACAAGCGGCGTTCGGAATGGCCGATGATAACAAATTCGGCTCCGACGGAAGCGACCATATCTGCGGAAACCTCGCCGGTAAATGCACCTTTTTCCTCGTGGTGGCAATTTTGTGCGGCTAAGTGAAAGTATTTGCGGACTTTCAACATTTTGCCTACGTCGCGCAGGTGGGTGAGCGGCGGCGCAATCACCACCAGGCCTTTCGGTTTTTCCACCTTTTCAAGGATACTTTTTGTCAATTCAAGCCCTTCTTCGAGGGCTTTGTTCATTTTCCAGTTTCCGGCTACTATTTGCTGGCGCATGTCGGGAGAGAGAGTTTAATAAATGTTTTTTTCAGGCTGCCAAAGTAGGGCTTTTATGTGTATAGTGTATGGTGTTTAGTGTTTGGGGCGCTCCGCCTTTGGCAAAAGTGAGTGGCTTAGGCAAAGCACCCCCAAACACGAAACACGAAACACCAAACACTAGCCAAAGGCGAAGCGCCCCAAACACCAAACACCAAACACCAAACACTAAAACTAGTCCCCCCATCCGTTGCGTTGATCGAAAAAGTAAATTGTACCCGGGAGAATTAAATTCTTTTGCCGCTGGTAACATTGTGCCGCTGCTTATTTGCACCTTGTTGCCTTGAATTTATGAAAACCCGCAGTCTGCTCGATCGTATTTATGGTTTTTTATACCAAAGGCCGGTATACCACGGGCTGTTTTGGCTCTTGTTGTTTAGCCTGATTTTGTGGGCAGATTACGAGAAAGGTATCGAAATGCGTTTTGCGCTGGGCAACGAACTTATTCAGTTGCTGTTCTATGCGTTTTTGGTGTATCTGAATCTGTTGTACCTGATTCCCAATTACTTAGCGCGATACGCCTTTGTTTATTTTGGTCTGGTACTGGCTGTTTGCGCATTGGTGACGCCGATTGAAGTGCTGGTTTTTTACCTCAAATTTCACGATCAGCCACTGTACCGGGCGCGGCTGGTAGAGACGCAGATTTGGATTTTTATCGGCAATGTGATCGTCATTTTTGTCTCTACTATTTTACGGGTAATCATGGATTGGTGGCGCTATCAAAATGAAAAACAAGTGCTGCTTACCCAGACCATGCAGTCGGAACTTCGTTTTTTAAAAAGCCAGATCAATCCACATTTCCTGTTCAATACGCTGAACAACCTGTACGCACTGACCCTGAAAAAAAGCGATAAAGCGCCGGAAATTGTACTGAAACTATCCGAAATCATGCGTTATATGCTATATGAATGCAATGAACGCAGGGTGCACCTCACCAAAGAGATACAATACATTTATAATTATCTCGACCTCGAGCGACTACGCCAGCCTAAGGAAGCAGATATTCGTTTTGTGGTGGAAGGCCAGATCAGCGAACAAATGGTGGCGCCGCTGCTGTTTATCCCGTTTCTGGAAAACAGTTTTAAACACGGACTGAACAATCAGTTGCAAGGCGGTGGGTTTGTGCGGCTTCGTCTTCGCGTCTTAGGGGAAGACCTCGAATTTTTTATCGAAAACAGCAAGGCAGAACGTGTGCCCCGCCAGGAACACCCGCGCAGCGGCGGTATCGGGCTGGTGAACGTCCGGCAACGGCTGCAAATGTTATATCCTGAAAACCATACGTTAATCATACAGGATGAACCGCATCGCTATTCGGTTACTTTGCAGTTGAAAATGATATAACACAGCGTACCTTGAAATTAAAATTCTGAAAAACTTGACTTGTTCAAAGCATACAATCTACCTTAGTCCAGCCTTTTAAAACCATACATCCGAAAACTGAAATCAACTGTGCCATGCTGAATGTGCTTATCGTCGATGACGAACCCTTAGCCCTCGACGTACTCGAGACTTATGTAGGTCAAATTTCCGACCTGAACCTGGTGAAAAGATGCTCCAATGCATTGGAGGCGAATGAGGCTTTAAAAGCCCATCAAATCGACCTCATGTTTCTAGATATACAAATGCCTCAACTCACGGGGATTGATTTTGTGAAAACCCTGATCCATCCTCCAATGGTGGTTTTTACCACGGCTTATCCGAATTATGCGATTCAGGGGTTCGACCTCAACGTGCTCGACTATCTGCTGAAACCCATTTCGCTGGATCGTTTTATGAAGGCGGTCAATAAAGCGCTGGAACAGTCGGACCTGGCGCAGCGCGACCTGGCAGCATCCAGCATTCCGGCCAGCACGCCCCAAAACGACGGGCTTGATTTCTTTTTTGTGAAAGCGGACAAGAAACTGGTGAAAGTAAATTTTGAAGACATCATCTACATTGAAGGCTTGAAGGATTATGTCATTATCCGCCTCATAGCAGGGCGTGTCATTACCCTGCAAACAATGAAAAGCCTCGAAGACCGCCTGCCCAAAGGCCGTTTCAAACGCATCCACCGCTCCTACATTATTGCTATGGACAAAATCATGGCCATCGAAGGCAATATGATCGAAGTGATGGAAAAAGAACGCCCGAAACTGTTGCCGATTGGTAAAAATTACCGCGACGATTTGCTGGTGCTCATTGAAAAAAACCGCTTGTGAGTAGATGACCATTACCCGTGTTCAAACGGCTGATGCGGAATTGCTACGTTCCTTTGCGGAGCGCACGTTTCGTGTAGCGTACGAAGCCAACAACAATCCACACGATTTTAAAGCATACTGCGAAAAATATTTCAGCCTCGAACAAATCAAGGCTGAAATCGCGCATCCCTTCTCTGCGTTTTGGTTCGCTTACATCGGCGAACAGTTGGTCGCATACCTGAAACTCAATTTCGACCATCATCCGCCCGAATTAAACAGCCGTCATACCGTACAGGTTGAACGAATTTATGTCGAACAGGCCATGCAGGGCAGGGGTATCGGTGAAAAGGTGCTCCGCTTTGCCCATGAACAGGCAGCCATTGCTGGCGCCGAATGGCTTTGGCTCAGCGTCTGGCAGGCCAACCCGCCTGCCGTCCGATTTTATGAACGTTGCGGGTATCAAATTTTTGGAACGGAAACATTTGTTGTCGGAACAGACCCTCAGTTAGACTGGCTGATGAAAAAGGAAGTAAGTCTAATGAGGAATGAGGAATGAGGGATGAGGAATGACCGAGCGTGATGTCCGACATAACGTTCGGCATCCCTCATCCCTCATTCCTCATCCCTGATAATTTCAATTCCCCTGTTTTACAAACTTGAGCGTATCGTTGCTGAAAGGCGTACTCAATTTGATGAAATAGATGCCTTGCGGATAATGACTCATCTGGATGAACCGCGCCTGCGGACCTTCCAGCAGTTGTTCATTGTCGGCTATGATCTGGAGCAGTTTTCCGCTGCTGTCATACAATTCGATGTTTGCAAAACCATCCTCAAACATCCAGAATTCATACACGGCGATGCCGTTTGTAACGGGATTGGGCCTGAATGTAGGTTTTTTGGGAAAATCATTGCCCACAAGCGTTTCGCGTAAAAAAACAGGACCGCCGCTGAGTTGCAGCTGCCGGGCGTGGACGGGTTGGCCCACCCGACTTTTGCTGAAATTCCATAGCCGTGCTTCCATGTATTGTATATTCAGTTCCGGCGGAAAAGTATAGGTAGCCTTTACTGTTTCGTCGTTGTCCAGGTTGGTAACAGCCCACAAAACATAGGTATACTGCCCCAAATCAGAGCGAAACGCGGCGCCCCGTATGTTGTCGGGGAGATTTAACTTGTCCGTGCGTACCGGGTCGTACCGGGCGTTTCCCAGCATTTCCTCGGTCGTTTTCATGGCCCACGCCACGGAATTGGGTTTCCCGTTAAAAGGAACGATATTATTCAGGTTTTCAAAAAGCCCCATAAATGAAAATTCATTATTGGCTTCACTGGCGGGTTTTTCATCGGATAGCGCATACACGTGCATCTGGAGCACCTTGCGCATTTGGGCTGTGACAAGCGATTTGATCAAAAAATTGACCTGGCTTTCTTCCGAGCCCATGTACTCTCCAAATGCCCTGCGCGGCAGGTTGAACTCCGTACAAATCCAGTGTTTCGCCGGATAAATCGTGTTGTTGTACCCATGCGTTTTCAGCACGGCGTCAAATTTATCCATCAGCCGCCAGATGCCATCCACCGCCCGGTCGGAGTGCCGGTAATACCGAAAATTGTTAATGTCATTGCTCCATTCCCGCAACGAATTGTCGAGGTGCGGATAGGAATGAAAACTCATGACATCGAAATAAGCGCCGCCTTTGAACGGGTAATCGGCGCTAACCGTACCATCAAAAGGGTTGTCGGAATAACGGCACACAACGTCCAGGTAACTGGGCCAGCCCAATCCGCCAACAGCGATAAACGCCTCAGGATCAACGGATTTTATCACTTCATAACTGATACGCAGCAGGCGGACATAAAAATAGGCGGGTGATTTGAGTTTGGTTTCACAGGGTTCGGGCGCGTTTTCCCACCAGTTGCCCGGCATACCCGGTTCTTTCCAGGCATTGCCATTGTCCACGTCCGGTTCGTTCCACACTTCCCAGATACGAATCAGCCCTTTGTAGGTGTTCGCTGCTTTCCAGCAATAAAGTGCATAGGGGTTGTTGTCGTTGACCGGCGTGCCGTTTTCACCGTTGTCCCAGATCGGTTCGTACAGGTTTTTAAACAGTTCGCTGCGTTCGCCGGGGCAGTAAAAAGCCGGATCGCGGTTCGTTTCGCCCGGGAATCCGATGATAGCCACCACATTTTGCAAGCCAATGCTGTCATAATATTGAAAATGCTGTTTGCGAATATCGTAGCCCCAGTAATCGAGAAAATGTTCAAAAAGCCCGGGCCTGATCGTGGTCACACCCATGCCCGGCACCTTCCCGTCGGGCGAGCCGTGCGCCAGGGTAGCCAGTTCCATATCGTAGTAGTGGGGCGGAAAGTATCCGATATTGGCCCCGTAACCAAACTTCCCGTTGTAAGGCGGCACCACATCATTGGCGGTATACGTCGGTTGACCGCAGGCGCAAATGGGCAGGGCAAGCAGCCAAAAAAAGAGGTGAGAGGTGAGCGTGTGAGAAGTGAGAAGTGAGAAGTGAGAAGCATCCCGTTTGGCGGCTCTGGTGGTTTGGGTTCGGTTTTTCAGGCCTGGAATCGTGAGATGTGAGATGTGAGAAATGGTACAGATTAAAAGATCGAGAGCATACTTGCTCAGGTGTTTGTTTATGGACATGGCGGGATATTTTTATTACTTATTCAAATAATAGATTCACTGTAATCCATTATTCACATTCTTGATAATCAATGTTTTAACTTGTCTTACGATTCGCGATTCCAAACCTGAAAAACCGAACCCAAACCACCAGAACCGCCAAACGGGACGACTCTCACAACTCACAACTCACAACTCACAACTCACGATTCACGACTCACGATTCACGACTTGTTTTCCCTGGCAAAAAAGCGCATCTAAAATAGAAAGATTAGGAATAAATCCGCTTCTTTCTGAAAAAACCTGCGCGTATGGCTGCGGTTCATACCAGTCCGGAAATTGTTCGTGACTACCCGTAAAGGTATCCCTGAAATCAATCCCTTGCGGCCATTCTTTTTTGGGATAATATTGATCCGTAAGTTTGAAACTGCCTTTCCAGCCCAATTTTTTCTGCAATATAAATTGGAGCAAATCAAGGTTGTAGTCGAATAAAAAAGCATAAGGCCGTTCGTAAAACCGGATAATTTCACCGGCATAATGTTCAAAAAAAGGAGCGTTTCCATAGGCCGTTTTGATGCTGCGCCAATGCTGTCGTTGCCAGGGCAGGTCGTAAGAAATGCGCACCTCCCGGATAGGGGTTTGCTGGTTTTTCCCTTTTACAAGCGGGATGACCAGGCGTTGTATCCCATTTGCTCCGACGAGGTAACAGCCATTTCGCTGTGTTCCTTTCTGGTAGTGATCGCAGGCTTCGAGCGCCACTGTTTCTGCCTTCCACACCACGGAACACCATGACAACGGTGGCAAATAACCCAAGGTCAGCAATGGAATCATGGTCCGGTATGTATTTTTTCCAAAATCAGTCGGTGTGCCTGCCAGACCTGCGGTATGAGCATTTGTTTCCCGTCATTGTGAATCACAAAGTCGGCTAATTTTATTTTTTCCGATTCCGGCATCTGTTTACTGATGCGCGCCCGCACCTGCTCTTCGGTCAGCTGATCTCGGTGGCATACCCGCTGAACACGCAGGTCTTCGGGTGCTGCTACGACAATCAGAAAGTCGAGGTGCCGGTAGCTGCCGCTTTCAATCATTAAAGCCGCTTCCTTCACCGTATAAGCCACTCCTTTGTGCGCCCAATCTTCGTGCCAGGCCCGGCTGTGTTGCTCCACGGCCGGGTGAACCAGGGCATTGAGCGCGGTCAGTTTGCCGGCATCCTGAAATACGATTCCGGCGATCCAGGCGCGCTGGTATGCGCCCTGTTCGTCATAGGCCTCGGGACCAAAAATGTCGATCACGCCTTTTTTTATGTTTTCATCGAGGTGCAACAGCCATTTTGCCCAGGTATCGGCATCATAAACCGGTGCGCCAAGCGTATGCAGCATTTTACAAACAATGCTTTTTCCACTGCCTATACCGCCGGTTACGCCTACCCGAAGGCATGGAGAAGCGGAGTTATGAGCAGAAAAATGGACATTGACAGGCATCACAAAGAAATTCAGACGTGAAACAATTTCCTTCCCTGCCGGAATACCGCTTTCAGGAAAGGCAGGGTTGGCGGCGTGTTCAGCAAACGCAAGGTTTCTGCAAAAGTAGTATCCTCATCCAGAAAACGAAAAACAAGCGGCGTTTCCAGTCGCTGAAAAAGACGGTTGAAAAGCAGGTGACCCGGCAACAATCGATCGTTCAACACGCGCAGCATAATGGAATCAAAAATGCGAAATGCCTTGCGCGAACGCATGATCGCCAGGTCGGGCGCGCCCGTTTTTTCCCAGGCATCTGCAAAGGCCCGGATTTTCCGCTGCGTGCGTTTAAACGCATATCCGCTCGAAGCCTTCACAAAACCGCCCACCGTTCCAATGGGTATGACACGACCGGAAGGCTTCGGGCTAAGTGGATAATCCGTCATCGGGATGACCCCGAATTCTTCCTCCTCAATCTTAAAGTCTTTGATTTTTAATTGATGGCGAACGTAATCTCGTAATGCGTTGTCGTATGCTTCCGCGCCGTCAAGTGCCGGTGAAAATATGGTAAACTCCACCAATGCGCGGTGTTTGCTGAAAGGCAACACATATACAAAACGGGTTTCCCCCTTTTGCTCGGGGCGGTAATCCATAAATGTGACGACCTCCGGGTCGAATGCCGGTTCGGGCGTTTCAATGATCCAGCCTTTGAAGTGTTGCAGCAGCCAGGTGTGGCCTTTAGCGACCTTAGCGTTCTGTTGGCTCAGGGGCGGATTCGGATACAGCGCACTGGCGTTGGGCAGCAAAGGCATGGTAGTGAGGGCGGAATTGAATATCCGGTCGCCCCGGAAATCGCCCTGGTCGCTGTGTACAATGCCGGCATCGGCATCAATGGAAGTGATGTTGGCGGTAATGCGCTGGATATGCGGCCATTTCGACAATTCCGCCTTCGCCCAGGTGTAAAAATCGATACCGCGCACCATGTGGTATCGGTAGGGCGTCAGTCGCATCGGGATTTCAGCGGTTTTGCCAAAAAAACGGCACTGATTCCAGGTTTTAAAAATTACCGGCGGCAATATTTCGTCGTCAGTAGCCCAGAAGCACCAGGTACGGTCGTTTTTTTCCTTGGCGTCCCGGTCGATTAACAGGATTTTTTGTCCCTGAAAAAAAGGGCGGCGCGCGCACTCCAGGGCGAGTGTAAGCCCTGAAAGTCCTGCTCCTGCTATGATGATGTCAAAATTTCCCATGTAGATTTGTCTGTAAGGAAATAAAGGTTTTGAATAATGGTTCAAAAGGAAGAAAAAAAATGTTGATTTTTGCGTGGCCAAGCGCATTCGTGTCTGGAACCTTTGAAAATATGAGTCATCCCGGATTTTTGTAGCCCTTTTGGCCTCTTGTGGTCGTTTTAGGCAAAATCCGGGATGACTCATGTTTCCCGTGCATTTTTTTGAAAACCTGCGACCGAAACAGGTATGCGTCTGTCTAATCCCCGTTATTCCATTTTGTTAGCGCTCAATATTCAAAACCAAAAATTGACACCTGTGAAACACCTTGTAAAATTTTCCTTCCTGCTCTTTTTGCTCGCTTCCCTGTTCAGTAGTTGTATGAAAAGCACGTCGCTCACCGTGCTGCAACCTGCCCAGATGACTCTCCCAGAACACATTGCAACCGTCGCTGTGGTAGATCGCAGCAAACCTTCCAACGGCTGGTTGAACGTGTTGGAAGGACTGTTTACCGGAGAAGCCATCGGCCAGGACCGCCGCAGCCGCGAAGAAGCCGTGCGCGGACTGACTGACGCCCTCACCCGTACCCCGCGGTTTACGGTGAAAAATACCGGGATCGAAATGACCGGTAGCAAAGCCGGCAATAACCTGCCCGCTCCGCTGGAATGGAGGGAAGTAGAACGTATCTGCGCTGATTATGGCGCCCATGCGGTTGTTACGATTGAGTCTTTCGACTCTGACAATTCTGCTAGCGCCCGCCGCGTCGAAACCAAACGCAAAGGCAAAGACGGAAAACAGTATATCGACGTCAGTTATCGCGGGCAGCAGCGCACCGGCGTTCGCATCGGCTGGCGCTTGTACGACCCGCGTACCAAGATCATTGTGGATGAATATACAACCGACGACTACCTCGAAAAAACATCTACCGGTTCGACCGAGCGGAATGCGCTGAACAACCTGCCATCCCAGGTGTCTGTTACCCGCTCCGTGGCATTTGCCGTCGGACATGAGTACGGCGCCCGCATCGCCCCGCTGTATGTTGCAGTATCCCGGCAGTATTACCACAAAGCAAAAGGCTATAAAACGGAGATGCAGCAGGCCGCTGTTTTTTTGAAAAACCGCGAATACGAACGCGCCGCCACCATCTGGAAAAAAATAGAAGCGACGGCAGGCGAAAACAAAAAAGCAGCCGGACGCGCCGCTTATAACATGGCCATTACGGCAGAATTGAACGGCAACCTCGACCTTGCGCTCGATTGGGCTAAAAAAGCCTCGAATGATTACGGCAATAAAAAGGCCGGAAATTACATTCAGGTAATTCAAATGCGTCAAAATGATGTGCGCAAGGTGGAATCGCAGATGCCGAAGAAAAAGGTGTGTGGGTTTGAGGGTGAAGTTTGATGGTTTATGTTTGATGGTTTGGTTTGATGGTGGTAACTCTTGGCCATGATTTAACCTAAGCCAAGAGTTACCACCTCAAACCATCAAACTTTCAAACCATCAAACTATCCAAACCATCAAACCCACTGAATAACGCATTTTGAAGAACAATAGTAAAGATGGAAGATACAGGGTCATTGGGTTTTCAAAAAACAGTGCTCACCGAAGAAGAGGTGAAGCAGCGGTTTATTCCTTTTTTAAAAGATTTTTATAAAAGGCGTTATGAACCCATGCCCAATAGTATTGTGGTGGAGTTGGATAATGTCAGTGCCGGCGGCCTGGTCGCCGATGGTAAAATGACGTTTCGCAAAGAAGACGGTTCCCTGTTTGTGTGTACCTATGAGGCTACTTCGCGCGACAAGGCGGAAGAAGTGAAATATCAGTTGAACCTCAGTTATTTTTTGTGGGACTGCGCTGCATTTGGAACCATGTTGGCTGCCGCTGTTTATGTGATCGGTTTTGTTTATAACCGCTTGTGGCTCATTACGTTACAATGGGCGGGCAATATCGGAATGCTGACGGGAGTGGCCATGATTGGCTTTTTTGGCTGGCATTTTACTATGCAGAAGTGGCGAAAATACCGCTATATCTTTGCTATTCAACAGTTTAAACAATACCACGCCGACGAACAATGGATCGCATTAGCAGAAGATGTTTTTCCCGGCCCCAGCGATCCTTACCTGATCGAATTGCGCAATCAATGCGTTTACAACGGCATCGGGCTGGCTGTTGTACCGACCGAAGGAAATGTCCGCAAACTCAATGATCCTTCCCGGCTTGGCATATATGGAAAAGACCGGAAAATAGCGGCTTGGGTAACCCGTTCGCAGTGGTACAACGCCATGACGAGTACGGCGCCTTTGAAAAAAATGCGTCAAAATACACCCGATTTCCTGAGTGTTTGGTTCAACAAGATAACCCGCCCATTCCACTACCTGATTTTTGATCCGCTGAAAAAATACGTCTGGGGCGCATTTAGTCAGCCTTTTGACAAAACGGCGACCGCCTACACCCGTTTTATGAGTGCGCAGGCCATGCAAAAACTGATCGTATTGCTGGGCTTGTTGATTATTGCGCCTTTGTTTTGGAAAGTCCTTCATTTCAGAGAAGTCAATGCGGCTGATCTGGAAGAATTGAAGGAATGGAAAGCCGGGAAAAACCCGGAAGATCAGTACGGTTATGTCATCGACGGAGACCCGATTCCATACAGTACAGGAATTCAAAAACAATATCCCATTTCCTCCAAACCGAAATATGTGCCGGAAGACGATGATGTGCAGACCATCAACCTTTCAGGCGACGACGACGAAGGGGAAAGTGATCCCGAGCCACCTGTCAAAAAAGTTGCCCCGAAAAAGAAAGCTGCCGTCGCGCCCAAAACCGCTGCCGATCCCTGCGCACTGTTGAAAGGCAAATCCGGCTGGATTGTGCAGGACAATGCTTTTTCCTCCAAAGACCTCGCTACGGCCCGGGTGGCGGCATTGAGCAAGAAAGGCCTTGCAGCGCAGGTCGTGCCACAGAGTTGCCTGACTACCGGTAAATCGGGCTGGATCGTCTGGCTGGGTGTTGTTCAGCCGTCCGAAAGTGCGGCGCGCAGCCTCGCGTCCAATCTGCAAAAATCGCTTCGACGCGCAGGTTTTACCAATGCGAAAGTGATGATTAAGCCGCTGAAATAAGTAAAAGGGCAAAATCGCAAAGGGTAAAAAGCAATTTAAATCAGTGAGTTACAGAAGATTTAGTATAAACTAATTTTGCGCGCCTGCTATATGGTGACAGATCGAATCGTACGCATTGCATTGTGCGGGCTTGCGGCCTGTATGCTGTTGAGTTGGTCCATGTGGGGAATAGGGGAGCGGAGTTTTCCCGTTTTACCGCTTTGGGGAGAGGCTTCCACAGAAACATCCATGATTCATGCCTTGCTGTTTGGCGGCGTCATCACCTTGCTGATTGACGGAATAGCCAAACCTGCCCGGGCATTTTTACTGCCCTTGGTCGTATTTCTGCTGTGCATGTGCGTGCTCGATCTCAATCGGATCCAGCCCTGGCTCTGGTTTTACACACTCGTTTTGGGTATCGTTTTTTTTGAAAAAAATACGGCGCACACGGCCCTGCGCCGGCTGCTTGCGGCAGTTTATTTTTGGGGAGGCGTCAACAAACTCCAGCCATATTTTGCGGAAGATAACTTCACTTGGTTTACCGAGGCTTTTATGGCTACCCGTTTTCTGGGCGAATATCCGGCTTTGGGTTATGGGGTTGCGCTGTTAGAAATGGCCTTGGCGGTAGTGTTGTTGTGGCCGAACGCCAAAGCCTGGTGGCGATGGGCTTTCGTTGGTTTTCATACCATTATCATTGTTTTTTTGCTCAAAGCGCAGTGGAATTACGTGGTGTTGCCCTGGAATGCGGCCATGTCGGCCATTGCTTTTGTGTTACTTTCCACACCGGCCGAGCCGAAGTTGCAGCGCCACAAAGGCCGGATCGCGATTTTGATACTTGCCTGGCTGTTTCCGCTGGCGGGCCTGTTTCAGTATTGGCCTTATCAACTCTCCTGGCAACTGTACTCCAATACCCAACCGGAAGCGGTGTTTTACAGTCCCGTACCCTGTGCACAAGTGGGTGATGTCTGGGCCGAAAAATCGTTTGATGAAGGCCGCCGTTTGTTGCTCGACGACTGGTCTTATGCATCCATCGGGGTACCGATGTTTTATTCCGAACATACATTCCGGCAAATGGGGCGTTACCTTTGCCGCTGTACATCCGAACCGGACAGCAGCCGTTTGGAGATATTGCTGGTAAAACCCTGGGATAAAGATGGGGAACGGACGATAGTAATTTCCTGTGACTCGGAGTGATAATTAGTTAATCTGATTTTCTACCAATTGTACAGGACCTGATTTTAGTTGGACGCTCTGGCGCATAAGGTCAGTAGCAATATGCGTGTTCACAAGGTGCGGAGCACCGTACATGAAATTTACAGTGCTCCTTGTACATTGCTCTTTGGTTTTCTACCGACCTTATGCCGCTACGCGGCTTTACTGGGGAATCAATATTCTGTACAAGTCCCCCATTTGCATTATCCTGTATTTTTAAAAACAATTTTAAATTTACAAGAGAAATATAAACCTCATTTCTTAAAAAATATAACTTGAAAAAATCCTTGCTTTGGCGCATCACGCCGCCCGGCGGCGGACCGGATTCTTACCTGTTCGGCACCATGCACGTGCGCGACCTGCGCGCTTTTACATGGCTGGAGCCGGCCCAGGCTCATCTTGCGCAATGCGACGTGTTCGCAACAGAATTTGATTTCAACGAAATAGAGCCGGCGGTGCTACAGGAAGCCCTGCGTTTGCCGGAAGGGCAAACCCTGGACACCCTTTTGAAACCGGGCGTCTGGAAAAACCTCGATCGGTATGCCCGGAAAAAATTAGGCTTAACAGCAGAAACATTTCGCCACCAGCACCCCATGAGCGTCAGTACGGCGCTCACGGCGGCTTTTTTGATGGATGAAGCGCCGCAATCGCTGGACGAGACGCTCTGGAACCACGCCCGTTTGTTGGGAAAACAAACCGCCGGAGTGGAAACTTTTGCGGATCAACTGCTGACACTTCGCACAATCACGCTGGAACAACACCTCAAAAGCCTCACCTGGCTGCTCAAAAATTTTAACAGGCAAAAAAAACGCCTCAAAAAAATGATGGCCTGGTATGTCGCCGGAGATATGCAACCCTTGTATAAAGCTGCCAAAAAAGATGCAAAAGGTATGCGCAAAGTGCTGATTTACAGGCGTAACAAAAGGATGACCCAACGATTTGAGGAAATGGCCGCCACGCAGGCGCTTTTCTGCGCGGTTGGCGCCGGTCACCTGCCGGGCGGTAAGGGGATGTTGAGTTTGCTGCGGAAAAAGGGATTTGTGGTGAAGCCAGTGTTGTTTGTTGAGAATGTTGAGGGTTGAGATGTTGAGGGCCACACTATGAACAATACTTCCCTTCTCTGAGTTGCCCTCAACCACTCAACCTCAACATTCTCTAACCACTTCTAACAACCCTCAATTTTTTTACAAAAATGTTTTGAAAAGACCACAAAGTGTTTCTACATTTGCGGCTCAAATTTTGTTTTTACAGGAATACCACTCATTTTCAGCAAAATAGTCATGAAAAAAGATATTCATCCGGCCAGCTACCGTACCGTTGTGTTTAAAGATATTTCCACGGACGAAGCATTCCTCGGTAAATCTTGCGCGAATTCAAAAGAAACGACCACTTGGGAAGATGGCAACAGCTACCCATTGATCAAAATGGAGATTTCGGCTTACAGCCACCCGTTTTTCACCGGTAAAATGAAATTCGTTGACACGGCCGGTCGTATTGACAAATTCAACAAGAAATTTGCCAAGTTTTCGAAGTAATTTTCCGCTTCCTGCGGTTTTTTTAAAGTCCCGATAGGCTTCGTGCGTGTTGGGACTTTTTTATTTCTCAAATTTGCAGCGCAAACAACCGAATCACAACCACTGGCCTAATGCTCAACATCATACTCTTTGATTCCGATGCCCGCAGCCATCTGCAGCCGCTGACCAGTACGCGACCGATGGGAGAGCTGCGATTGGGTATCCTCACGCTTCGGGAAAAATGGGAGCACCGTTTGCGCGGCAGCGTCTCCTACATCACGCAGGAGTATCTCCAGGAAAAATATCCGATCAGAATTGAAGCTGAAAACCTTGTGATCAACGGAGGTATTATTCCGACGGAGGAAATTTGCCGCCGCATTGATGCCCTCGGCATGGGGGAAGCCTTGTTGTACGAAGGTGAACTGGTGGCTGCCCGCCTGAATGAAGCGCAGTTTGAGACCCTGATTGATGATGAAGAAGTGCGCGAATTACAGGGAAAAGAACTGGAAAGCACCATTTCCGTTACGCGTATCGAACACCTGTGGCAACTGACCCGGCTGAATGCAACGGCTATTCTGGACGATTATCAACTGATTACTTCGGGACGGAAGTCGCAGCCCGTTTCGCCTACCAACCGTTTGATCGGCCCCACACAAAATGTCTTTCTGGAAGAAGGGGTGCAAATGGAATGCTGTATCCTGAATGCCCACGCCGGCCCCATTTATGTAGGCAAAAACGCTGAAATCATGGAAGGTTCCATGCTTCGCGGGCCGGTTGTCATCGGCGCAGAAACGATTGTCAAAATGGGGGCAAAAATTTACGGCCATACTTCTATCGGCGCCGGTTGCCGCATTGGCGGCGAAATTGTGCGCTCGATCTTGTTTGCTAATTCCAACAAAGCGCACGATGGATATCTCGGCGATTCGGTGCTGGGCGAATGGTGCAACCTCGGCGCTGCCACCAATAACTCCAACTTGAAAAACAACTATTCCGAAGTAAAACTTTGGGATTACGATACGCAGCGTTTTGAAAAAACGGGCGAACAGTTCGTCGGACTCATCATGGGCGATCATGCCAAAAGCGGTATCAACACCATGTTTAATACCGGTACCGTAGTGGGCATTTTTTCCAATGTGTACGGCGCCGGATATCAGCGCAATTTTATTCCAGACTTTAGTTGGGGCGGCACGGACAAAGGATATCGCAGTTATAAATTTACGGAAGCCTGCGAGACGGCTGCACTTGTGATGTCGCGCCGGAATATTCCATTTACAGACTTTGACAAAGCGATTTTGTACCATGTGTACGACCAGACGGCGCCTTTCCGATCCTGGGAAAAGTAGTATCTTCTGCCTGCACTATCATGAATTTAAAATATGACCTGCGCGGGGTTTCGGCCTCCAAAGACGAAGTACACGCCGCAATTCAGCACCTGGATAAAGGTTTGTATCCCAATGCTTTCTGCAAAATATTACCCGATTTTGCCGCAGGAAGCGCCCGCCATTGCAATCTCCTGCACGCTGATACGGCAGGCACCAAAACCAGCCTTGCCTACCTCTACTGGCGCGAAACGGGCGATCTTTCCGTATGGCCGGGCGTGGCGCAGGATGCAATCGTGATGAACCTGGATGATATGGCCTGTGTGGGCTGCGTCGACAACATTATGCTCAGCAGTACGATTGGCCGTAACAAAAACCTGATCACCGGCGATGTCATTGCAGCCGTGATACGCGGCACCTCCGATTTTGTGGAAACAATGCAACGGCATGGCGTACATATCCACTTAGCCGGCGGCGAAACCGCCGATGTGGGCGATATCGTGCGCACCATAGATGTGGGTTTTACGGCTTTCGCCCGCATGAAACGCAGTGAAGTCATGGTAAGCCATATTCGTCCGGGCGACGTCATTGTCGGACTGGCGTCTTTCGGCAAGGCTACATACGAGACGGAATACAACGGCGGCATGGGCAGCAACGGCCTGACCGCTGCCCGGCACGATGTATTGTCAAAAAAATATGCCGAAAAATATCCGGAAAGTTTTGATCCCCATCTCCCGGATGCGGTTGTTTATACTGGAAATCAACAACTTACAGATTTGATTACAGTCCCTGACGGCGCAGGTAGCCAAGAAATTTCAGTAGGCAAACTGATCCTGTCGCCAACCAGAACCTATCTTCCGGTGTTACAGGAAATCCTGCGGCACCACCGTAAAAAAATTCATGGGCTGATTCATGTAACCGGTGGCGGACAAACAAAAGCGCTCAAATTTGTCAAAGATGTACACCTTGTCAAAGACAATCTATTTGAACTGCCGCCGTTATTCCGCCTGATTCAGCAAAGCAGCGGTACCGATTGGAGAGAGATGTACCAGATTTTCAATATGGGGCATCGGTTGGAGATATATTTGTCGCCTAAAAATGCCGATGCAGTCATGGCCGTTGCAGAAAAGTACGGAATAGAGGCGCGTATCATTGGTCGCGTCAAACGGGGACAGGGTGAACGCGTGACGGTGAAAAGCCCATATGGATTTTTTGATTATGGAGCGTAATTGTACCGGCTGCTTTAGCTGCCGAATTGTACCGGTTGCTTTATCTGCCGGACGGGTTCATAAAATATTGAAATTCAATTTTTTAGTATAAACAAAGCCATGAGAAAGCATTTACTTTTTGTTCTTTTTACACTTGCTTTTGTTGCCTGTAAAACGGATCCCGCTCAAAAAGTCGCCCAACTCGAACAACAATTGCTTGTCCTCGATAAGGAATTTGGCGGAACCAAGGTAGTGGATAAAGAAAAGGCCATTGCATTTATCCAGATTTCAGAAGAACTGGCCGCATTGGTACAGACTATTGATCCTGATAAATATGCTTCCGTGTTGCTCAAGGCGGCCGGACTGGCAAAAACCATTGAAAAGCCGCAAAAAGCCGTCGAATTGTATGGAAAAGTTGCAAATGAAATGCCACAACATGCGAAGGCGCCGACCGCACTTTTTATGCTGGCTTTTGTATACGAAAATGACCTGAGCGACCTCGCTACTGCTAAAACGACTTACGAGTTGTTCCTGCAACGATATCCCAATGACCCCGATTTTGCTGACGATGCGCAAAATTCCCTGAAAATGCTGGGCAAATCGCCGGAAGAGATCATTCGGGAATTTGAAAAAATGCAGCAAAAACGCACTGAAATATTAATTCAGGAATGAGGAATGAGGGATGATGGATGCCGAGCGTTATGTCCGACATAACGCTCGGCATTCCTCATTCCTCATCCCTCATCCCTGAAAACCCTCATCCCTGATCATGAGCCCTTTCGGACAATCATTCCACACTTTTGTCCACTCTGCCGGAACGGGCTGCCGCCTGCGCCTTGCGCCCACGCCTTCCGGTTACCTGCATACCGGCAATGCGCTGAATTTTGTTTTAAACTGGTTGGCAGCTCGCCTGAACAAGGGTAGCCTGCTGTTGCGCATTGACGACCTGGATGCCGACCGAAAACGACCTGCCTATGTACAGGATGTTTTCGACAGCCTGGAATGGCTCGGTCTCGACTGGGATGATGGCCCCCGTTCAGTTGCGGATTTTGAAAATAACTGGTCGCAGCACCTGCGTTTGCCCCTTTATCATAAACAATTGGAAAAATTGCGCGCAACGGGTTTGTTGTTTGCCTGTCAAAAATCGCGCAGTGCTTTGGCGCCATTTGAGGGGAAATACCCGGAGGCGTTTCGGGAGCAGGGGCTTTCACTCGACGCCCCCGATGTGTCATGGCGTATCAGAACGCCTGCCGGTTTTCCCTTGCCTGATTTTGTCGTACGCCGCCGGGATGGATTGCCGGCCTACCAAATCGCCAGTATGGTCGACGATGTTTATTTTGGAGTAACACATGCCATTCGAGGCCTCGATCTGGAGGCTTCCACACAGGCGCAACAATGGCTGGCGTCCTGTATTGGCGATGCTAATTTCCTGAAAATCAATTTTTTACACCACCCTTTGTTACTGGATACATCCGGCGAAAAGATGTCTAAATCGACAGGGTCTGACTCCTTGCAAGCCATGCGTACTGCCGGCCTGGAGCCTCAATCCGTTTTTCAGCCATGCGCTGCCGTCCTGGATTTGCCGACCGAGGGAATTAAAACGGCGAAGGGGATGTTGGAAATGGTTGAGAGTTTGAAGGTTTGAGATAGTTTGAATGGTTGAGGTTGAGAGGTTTGAGGCTCTTGGCTTTAAGGTAACCACCTCAAACCATCAAACCTCTCAAACTCTCAACCCTCTACAACGTTGAGCAGAAAACTGCTACTTTTGCGCCCTTATTTTTTTTAGGTTATAGGCGTAATGAGTAGTTAGAACTCTTTTGTAATTCAACGCTTTATTTTGCCTTTTGTCCTTTGCAATTTTGCCCTTTTATGTCCAATATAGTATCTATTCTCCAGAATGCCGTGGCCAAGGCCGTTACAGAATTGTATGGCGAAGCGACCGATCCTGCAAAAGTGCAGGTGAACAACACGCCGTCCGATTTTACGGGCGACTATTCAGTGGTCATTTTTCCATTTGTCAAAGTAGCCAAAAAGGCGCCCGATGCCGCCGCCGCTGAAATCGGGGCCTTTTTACAGGAAACTGTGCCTGAAATCCGCGCATACAACGTTGTGAAAGGTTTTTTAAACCTCGAAATCAGCGATGCATACTGGCAACAGTTTTTGAATAGCACCGTTGCACAGCCTGATTATGGCAGGCAGCCCGTCAACGGCAAAAAAGTGATGGTGGAATTTTCCTCGCCCAACACCAATAAACCCTTACACCTGGGTCATATCCGCAATATTTTGCTCGGTTGGTCCTGCACCCAGATACTGGAAGCGGTTGGTTACGAGGTGGTGAAGACACAGATTGTCAACGACCGTGGCGTGGCGAGTTGCAAGAGTATGGTATCGTGGCTGAGCTTTGGAGCAGGTAAGACGCCTGCTAGTGAAGGCATCAAGAGCGACCATTTTGTAGGTGACTATTATGTGCTTTTCGAACAAAAAATCAAGGAAGAATACGCGGCATGGCAAAATACGGCGGCTGGTCAGGCCGTTCTTGTTGAAAAACAGAAACCCGGTCAGGCGCCGGGCGATTTTTTTAAGGACTTCAAAAACAAGTGGTTCAACGAATATTCCGTGCTGGGCGCAGCCGTGCGGGAAATGTTGCTGAAATGGGAAGACCACGACCCGGAGACGCTTGCATTGTGGCAAAAAATGAATGGCTGGGTGTATGAAGGTTTTGATAAAACCTACCAGGACCTGGGCGTCAAATTTGACAAACTGTATTATGAAAGTAATACTTACCTGCTGGGCAAGGATATTGTGGAACAGGGGCTGGAAAAAAACGTTTTTTTCAAAAAAGAAGACGGCTCGGTGTGGATCGACCTCACGGATGCCGGATACGATCAAAAAGTAGTGCTGCGGGCAGACGGCACCTCCGTTTACATCACGCAGGACATGGGTACTGCACAAATGCGCCACGAAGAACTGGGCTGCGAGCGGTATATCTATGTGGTGGCTGATGAACAGAATTACCATTTTCAGGTATTGTTCGAGGCGCTCAAACGCCTTGGCGAACCGTATGCCGATGGACTGTTTCACTTGTCTTACGGCCTGGTGGAACTGCCGACCGGCCGGATGAAAACCAGGGAAGGCACCGTTGTGGACGCCGACGACCTGATTGCAGAGGTGATTCGTATTGCCGCTGAGCAATCTTCCGAACGTGGAGAAACGGAAGGGATATCGGAAGCGGAAAAGCAGGAAAACCTGCGCAAAGTAGCAATGGGAGCGCTCAAGTTTTTTATTATCAAAGTGCATCCCAAACGCAAAATGATCTTCAACCCGGAGGAATCGGTGGATTTGCAGGGACAAACCGGGCCATATATCCAGTACAGTTTTGTGCGGATCAACGGACTCCTGCAACGGGTGGAGCGGGAGCAGATCGACCTGTCAAAAGCGTCTGAATATCAACAGATTATGCCCCAGGAAAAGGACCTTTTGGTGGCACTGCACGATTATCCTACTGTCGTAATGCAGGCGGCGGAGGCTTATGACCCTTCCCTGATTGCTAATTTCTGTTATGCGCTGGCGAAGAGTTATCACCGCTTCTGGCATGATTTAAGTATTTTTAATGCCGATACGGCTGCTGCCAAAGCGTTCCGGTTGCAATTGAGCCGGGCTGTAGGCAAGGTATTACAATCGGCTATGGGATTGTTGGGTGTGGAAATGCCGAATAGAATGTGATGGGTGCATTAATTCAAGTCTGTCTCACATGGTTTATGAGGAGGTTGATGAGGTTTATAAAGGTTGATAAGGTTGATATACATCCACTCGAAAAATGGGAAAATGGATCATCAATTTACTTTTTCCGAGTGGATGTATATCAACCTTATCAACCCTTATAAACCCTCATCAACCTCATCAACCCTCAACTATTACTGAACAATGAGCACAAATAATAATAACAACGCCGTCAACGAGTCCTTGAATTTTCTCGAAGAAATTATAGAAGCAGACCTCGCTTCCGGCAAATTCGACCGTATTCTGACGCGTTTTCCGCCGGAACCCAATGGTTACCTGCATATCGGGCACGCGAAATCGATCTGCCTTAATTTTGGACTTGCCCTGAAATACGGCGGCAAAACCAACCTCCGCTTTGACGACACCAACCCGGTGACGGAAGAAACGGAATATGTAGACGGCATCATCGACGATGTGCGCTGGCTGGGTTTTGAACCCGCTCAAATATTGTATGCTTCCGATTATTTCGGGCAGTTGTACGAATGGGCCAAAGTATTGATTGAAAAAGGAAAGGCTTATGTGGATTTCTCCACGCCGGAAGAAGTGGCCGAACAAAAAGGTACACCCACTACGCCTGGCGTCCCCAATCAGTATCGGGATACAACGCCGGAGGAGAACCTCGCCCTATTTGAACGTATGAAAAACGGCGAATTCCCCGACGGGCATTGTACACTGCGCGCCAAAATCGACCTGGCTTCGCCCAATATGCACATGCGCGACCCGTACCTCTATCGCATCAAACATGCGCACCACCACCGTACGGGCGACGACTGGTGTATCTATCCGATGTACGACTGGGCGCACGGACAAAGCGACAGTATCGAACAAATTACACATTCCATTTGCACCCTCGAATTTATTCCGCACCGCGAATTGTACGACTGGTGCATCCGGGAACTGGGTGTTTTTCCATCCAAACAATACGAATTTGCCCGCCTGAGCCTTTCCTACACGGTTACCAGCAAACGCAAATTGAAACAACTGGTAGAAGAAGGTCATGTGAGCAGCTGGGACGACCCGCGTATGCCCACCATCAGCGCGTTTCGCCGCAGGGGTTACACGCCGGAGAGTATTCGCGAGTTTGCCAATCGTATCGGCGTGGCCAAACGCGATAATGTGATAGAAATGTCGCTGCTTGAATTCTGTATCCGCGAAGACCTGAATAAAAAAGCCTTGCGCCGTTTCGCAGTGTTACACCCCTTGAAAGTAGTCATTACCAATTACCCGGAAGGGAAAATCGAATGGCTGGAAACGGAAAACAATCCCGAAGACCCCACGACGGGTACCCGCGAACTGGCATTTTCCCGCGAACTGTATATCGAACAGGACGATTTTATGGAAAATCCGCCGCCGAAGTATTTCCGCCTTTCGCCGGGTGGCATGGTACGCCTGAAATCAGCCTTTATCATTCGTTGTGAATCTGTAGAAAAAGACGATGCCGGAAATGTAACGGCCGTGCATTGTACGTATGTTCCTGAAAGCCGTTCGGGGCAGGATAGTTCCGGACTGAAAGTGCAGGGAGTTATCCACTGGCTTTCGGTAGCGCACGCCCAGAAGGCTGAAGTGCGGCTATACGACCGTTTGTTCCAGGTAGAAGATCCGGCTGCTGAAGAAAATTTCAAAGCAACCATAAATCCGGATTCGCTGAAGGTCATTGAAAATGCCCGGATTGAACCGGCTTTGTCCAAAACAGAGGCAGGTGATAAATTTCAATTTACCCGGCTGGGTTACTTTTGTGTCGACCCGGACAGCAAAGACGGAAGGCCTGTATTCAACCGGACCGTTACCTTGAAAGATACCTGGCAAAAAGAGGTGAAAAAATCCGGATAATGCTGAAAAAACTGTTTTAAGGCGCTCCAATCTGTTTTTCGACGATTTTGAATCGGTTTAAAAAAACTAAATAATTAGGTTTGCGGCCTTAAATAACTTTTTCCCCGGCTTGTCACTTTGGACAATCCAAGCAAAATCACGTTAATTTGATTGATAACAACCCGAATCGATTCTTATTCCTTTTATCTTTACCGTCTTTCTAAGACTAAAACTTAACATTTAACATGAAACACTTTACTGCCAAATTTCTAACTGTATGTGCACTGATTGCCTTGATTGGCAGTGTGCAAGCGCAGGTAGTTACAATTTACCAGGAACAATTTGCTAACCCTGGCCTACCGACAGGATGGACGACTGCCGACCCATCTCCGAACGACGTGCTTTGGGAAAGATGTACAGATGTTGTAACCGAATGTCGTGCACCTATTCAGAATGCTCCAGTTTTTATGGGTACTGATAAAGCGAACGGTTTTATGATCCTTGATTCCGATGGTGCAGGTGAACTGGATGATCCACACCAAAGCCAGCTCACCTCCGGCGCCATTGATTGCAGTGGCCAAGATGTGGTGCATGTTGTTTTTGAGACAGTGATTGCTGTATTTGGCACCCCTGCAGACGAAAATGCACAGCTTTTTGTAAGCACAGATAACGTTAACTGGACGGCTTTTCAAATATTTGAAGGTGTTGATTTCAACACTTTTTCAGAGAATCCTTTGAATGCAGACATTGATATTTCCAGTGTGGCTGCCAACCAGCCTACCGTTTATCTCCGCTGGGAATGGATTGGCAACTTTGAATATTGGTGGATATTGGACAATGTACGTCTGATCAGCCCTGCCCACGACCTTGCTGTATCCGATTTCTTTTATCCTTTATCCAGCTACGCTACACCTGAATCTCAAATTGGTACGGATTCTTTAGGGTTCTTTGCCTATATCAGCAATCTGGGCACCGCCACGCAGACTAATGTGAAACTGTATGCGTTAGTATTACAATACGATGATCAGGGTGCGTTCCAGGGTATTGCACACATCGATAGTGTTACGGTTCCGGCTTTGGCTCCGGGTGTGGTTGACAGTGCCATATCTATCGAAAACCTGTACGCACCGGAATTGCCAATTGGTTTGTACGCCGTAGCGTATGAAATAACCGCAGATTCATTGGATAACAATGATTCGGATAATTTCGATGGCGATTTTTTTGAAGTGACCGATTTCCTTTTTGCTAAAGAAAACGGCCCGCAGACTGCATCTCGCCCTTCCACAGGTGGAGACTGGGCCATAGGCAACTACTATCGCATGGGGCCGGGTTTAGAACAGTTTAAAGCCTCTGTCGCCGAATTCTCTTATGCAGTGGATGCCCCTCAATTGGCAGAGGATATTAATGTAGACATCACTTTATACAGAATCGATGACGATGTAGAAGAGGATTTTTCCAACTTTGAGCCGGATGGTACCAGTATGGAGCCGATTGGTGTCGCGCCGTTCGATGCGCCGGATGACGCTGAAAGTTTTGATCTGCACGAATCAGAGCTCTATGACCTGGAAACTTCGGAAGCAGGTGTCCTGTTGGGCCAAATGGCCGCTATATTCTCGCTGCCGGTTATGTAGGCACCAGCAATACAGCCTTTACAGCTTTCAATGATAATGTTCGCGCCGATTTTGTATCAACGTTCACTTATATTGGTGGAGAATGGATCTGCGGGTTTGAAGGCAGCCCGAATGCAGTGTTGCGTATGTACCTCACGCTGTTTACCTCTGCGGATAACAATCCATTGGCAGAAACAGCCTTGAACGTATTCCCCAACCCGACCGCTGATGTGGTTAGCCTGAAAGTAAAATTCGAGGAACCTACCGATGCTACGATCACCATCGCCGACATCAACGGTCGCGTGGTGCGCACGGAAAACCGCGCTGCTATGCTGGACGAAACAGTGACGTACCAAATGCCACAACTGGCTTCCGGTACGTACCTGGCTCGTATCGCTACAGAGAAAGGTACCCGTACACTGAAATTTGTGGTGCAGAAATAAACGGCGGATTCAAAGCGTAAAGACAAATATGAGTTCATCCCGGATTTTTCTTCAGTGAAAAATCCGGGATTTTTTTTTAAAAGAAGTAGCATTTCAAATTGTCGCCTGGCATCACGAGTTGCTTATTGACGGAGTGACTTCAAGTCTAATGTCGTCAACTTAGCGCTAGTGAAGAGGTGTCATCTGCGAGGTACGAGCAGGTGACATCTCGGAACGATGTCATGTCATCAAAAGATGACCGTTTCGAGATGTCACCTGCTCGTACCTCGCAGATGACACCTCTTCACTAGCGCTAAGTTGACGAAATTAGACTTGAAATCACCCCGGAAAACCATCAACCCTCATCAACCTTTTAACCTTTCAACCTCATAGTCTATCAGTATCTTTTCTTCCGCTTCCCAGTTCCAGAGCATTCGTGCAGACAGACAATTCCCTTGCAGTTTTTGATATAACGCGTTGTCATTCAGCAACTTGTTAATGGCCGCTGCTACTGAACCGGGACTCAATTCGTCCAGCAATATTCCTACCTCCTGTTCTTCGTTCAATGCCTTGTATTCGGGAAAATTCATGGTGAGTACCGGCGTACCGCCCTGTACGTAATCGAAAAACTTGTTGGCTAGCGAGTAATAGTAGGAAAGCCCCTTGTTTTCCAGCAGGTTTATGCCCAGCCAGGCTTGTGCGGTGTAGCGGCGTAGTTCGCCGGGTTTAATAAAACCGAGAAAACGCACTTTGTCATGCAAACCCAATTCCCGGGTTCGGCGGCGCAGTATGTCGGAAAGGTCGCCTTCTCCGGCCAGCCAGAGTTGAACATCATCGAGCTGCTGCATCGCTTCGAGTGCTGCTTCTATTCCCCTGCCTTCGTTCAAGGCGCCCTGATAAAGCAGTACGTATGGTTTTTCTTTATCTGAAACAACTGAAAAGTCTCGTACCGGTACATTCCTGATCACGCTGAAGGGGAGGCCATATTTTTTTTCAAAAATTGCAGCCAGACCCTGTCCTACCGTATAAGCATGCTGGTAAAATGGCAGGCATATGCGGGCAACCATTTCCCATATTGCTTTTACAAATGCACGATTTGTAACTTCCGGTACTTCCGTAAAATATTCGTGGGCATCGAAAACCCGGCGTTTGCGACGCAACAAGGTGGCCAAACAGCCGGCCGGCAGGGTGTCGAGGTCGACAGAACATACCGCATCAAATGAAGTAAAGAGTAAACACCAAAAAAGCCGCAGGTTGTATTCAGCATAGAACAGAAAACCCTTCCGAAACCGGCAATGGAGCCTTTTTTGGGAGAATGAAGTTTTGTCTAAAGGAGGAGAGTGGGGGAGTGTGCGCCCAATCAGGGTCACGCTATAACCGTTTTCTACCAATGTCCGGCAGATGCGTTGCATCCGCTGATCGTAACTGAGATCATTGGTGACGGTAAAAATCAAATGCAGGGGAGCAGACAAGTGGGTTATTTTGGGGCAAAACTACATTAAAAGGAAGTTGATGGTTTGATGGTTTATAAGTTTGATGGTTTGAAGAGGTAACATACACTATTTGTGGCCGTTATAAACCATAAACCTATAAACCATAAACCATTTACTGCGGCGTCCCGCCTTTTACAGCAGGCTGTTCTTTACCTTTCACTTCGCCCATCACTTCAATAAATGTTTCGGTGGGAGTGGTATTCGCAGTGACCGTAACTTTTTTGCTTTGACGGCCGGGTTTTCCTTTAGAGTTAAACTCTACTTTGATTTCGCCGAATGCGCCGGGTGCGATCGGCTCTTGTGGCCAGGTCGGAACAGTGCAACCGCAGGAACCTTTGGCATTGGTGATAAGCAGCGGTTCGTTGCCTGCGTTTTTAAATTTGAAAACGTGTTTTACCACTTCGCCTTCGTCAACAGTGCCAAAGTCGAATTTATCATTTTCGTACTGAATCATGGTAACAGGGCCGCTTGGAGCCAAGGTGCTGTTCACGTTGGTACCGGGGATATTGCCGGCATTATTTTCAACGCTACCATCACTGGCAACCATAGAAGCTGCTGCGGATTCACGGAGTTTATCGCCTTCAGATTTGAACCAGTTTTTAAAACCACCTCCAAACAGGTTTGCGATCAGGAGCAGTGCCAATACTGCAAGGAGGCCTACCTGAATTTGCTTATTTTTTTCCATTGTTAAAGAATGAATGGGTGAGAGAAATGTGAGTGATAACTTTTGATTGTTCTGCGGGCAAAATTACACCTTGTTGGCAAGTCGCTTACCGACTTCATTTTGGTTTGCAAATGTTTAACACGGAACAAAAAAAAATCCTACCGAATCAAGGTTGTATTGCCCCGAAGAATTTCTGTTACACCATCCATATATTCTACTTCCAATATCCAGACATAGACGCCTGGATCCATTTCCTGTCCCCTAAAAGTACCATCCCAGCCTGTGTCAGGGTCATTCGGGGTGAATTTGCCGGTTTCATACACCAGTTCTCCCCACCTGTCGAACAGCCTGAAGTCGAGAATACGCGCGGATGGCTGCCCGTGTACCAACAGCCGGTCATTGGCGCTATCGCCATTGGGAGAAAAGCCGGTCGGCACAAATATCCTGCGCGGTTTCACAACCGTAATCCTTATGCGATCCTGGGCAGGACAACCGAGCGAGTCGGTTACCATGATGTCAAAATAATTTTCATAATATAAAGAGTAAACCGAAGGGTTGCTACAGTCCAGACAACTGAGCCAGGTACTGTCTTCGAGGCTCCATTGGTAACTGATTGTGCCAAGCCCGTTGCTTACTACTGCCAGTAGTTGGGTATCCTTACCCAGTTCGATGCTAAAATCAGGACCCAGATCGACTTGTAATGCGCTGCGTTCAGAAACTGTTATGGGAGGCAAAATAGATACACAGCCGTTTTGGTCAATGATCCTGGGTATGTACACGCCCGCTCCGATGCCAATTTCTTTGGGTGAGCCATTCCAGTTGCCATTGTCGAGCGCGTACTTGTAGGGCGGCGTTCCGCCTTCGGCACTAATGTTTATTTCTCCATCCTTGCCGCCGTGGCATTTCGGGTCGCGCTCTTCCGCAAATCCGCTAACGCCGGTATCCGGTTGTAGGATAAGGACAGAGTCGGGGAGTACACAGCCATTCTGGTCTGTCAGGGTAATGTTGAAACGACCCGCCGGAATAGCGGTCGCTTCCTGGGTAGTTTGTCCGTTTTGCCACAGGAATTGGTAGGGGGCAATACCGCCGGAAGGACGGGCGACAACAGCGCCGCTGCTTTCTCCAAAACATTTTACATGCGTTGACAGTAATTCAATGCTTAATGCTTCAGGCTCCAATACCGTGACGGTGGCAGTTGCAGGGCAGTTGTTGGCATCGGTCACGGTTACACTGTAATCGCCGGCGGACAGGTTTTGCGCGAGGGAATCAGCCTGCCCCACGCCTCCGGTAGCCCAGAAAAAAGTGTAAGGTGTGCGACCGCCATACCCATTGGCTGAAGCCCAACCGGTGTTGCCGCCAAAACATTTTACATTTTCATGGGCCAATATGCGCGCTTCCAGTTGTTCCGGATTACCGACTGTAATACTTTGTTCATCCACACACCCCTGTGTATCGGTGATCGTCACAGTGTAGGTCTGTGTTGCTATCAAACCCGTTGCGATGCGGGTATTTTGTGGTGGGACCGTATTCCAGGTATAATTAAAAGTATTCACATTGGCGGAGTCAATGGCATAAAACACACCGGTAACTATTCCGATGCCATCCGAACCGGCATTACAACTGGGACTTCTGGCTTCTGCATATCCGAAGAGTTCTCCTTTCTGAAATATGAAAGTCTGGGCAGATGCAGGGCAGTTGTTGGCATCTGCCACAGTCACGGCATATTCGGCTGATGACAGGCCGGACACAGTTGCGCTGTTGCTACCGTTGACATTCCAAAAATAACTGTATGGCGGAGTGCCCCCATTGGCAAGTACCGTTGCTGTGCCATCGGAAGCCAGGAAACAAATGGTATCGGCAATAGCGGGCAATGCCAGTGATAATTCAGTTGCAGGCTCATTTACAGCCGTATTGGAAGTTTTTACACAACCTGCGGCATCGGTTACGGATGCGGTATAAATACCGGCATAGAGGTTGTTCAGGGTTGAACCGGCGCCGGTATAGTTCGCCGGACCGCTCCAGGTGATGTTGTAACCTGGCGTACCGCCCTGGGCGGCCAAAGTAAGCCCGCCATTGTTTTGTCCTTTACACAGCACATCTTTCGGAGCGGCGGCCAACAGGATTTCCGAAGGCTGTGTGATAGTTGATTGTAAAGCCTGGGTGCAACCATTGGCATCAGTCACAGTAGCCGTATAATTGCCGGCGGGCCGGTTAATCAGGTTAGCGCCGGTTTGCCCGGCACTCCAACTGTAAGAATAAGGACTTGTTCCTCCCTGTGTCTGGGTGATAATTTGACCGTTGGCGCTTCCAAAACAGGAGGCAGGCTGGGGAATCGCGGTGAAGGCAATGGCTGCAGGCTGCCCGATTGTAGTGGCAGCCGTTGCAGTACATCCCTTTTGATCCGTAACGATAACCGAATAATTGCCTGCACTGAGGTTATTCGCAGTAGCAGTGGCCTGGATGGGTATACTATTCCACTGGAAAGTATAACCGGCGTTGCCGCCCTGCGCGCTCGCCGTTGCAGTACCATTTGCCCCCAGATTACAGGTTGCATCCGTTGGATTAATAAGGACCGACAACTGTATGGGGGAAGCGACACTTGCCGCTTGTTGTGCGGTACAGCCATTCGCATCAGTGATCGTTACCGTATAAATCTGTGCGTTCAGGTTGACGGCAGTTTGTAAAGTCTGCTGGAGGGGATCGCTCCATTTATAATTATAGGGCGCAGTGCCTCCGGTAGCTGTTGCAGTAGCCGAACCATCACTGTTTCCAAAACAGTTGGTTGGTGTTGTCAGTGTGTTGGCAGTCAGTTGTGCGGGTTGTGAAACAAAAGCGGCAGCAGTTTCGGTACATCCGCTTGCATCCGTGATCGTAACCGTATAATTTCCAGATAAAACGTTGCTATTCAACTGAGTAGCAACACTATTGCTCCATTGATAGGTGTATGGTGCAGTTCCCCCATTGCCAACCGCCCCGATAGACCCATTCGGCACATTGAAACAAGTAGCGGCCGAAGGAATCGCGTTGAGGCTGAGGTCGGTCGGTTGCGTTAAGGAGGCAGACGCTGTGGAGCTGCAGCCATTGGCATCTGTGACGGTTACCGTATAGGCGCCTGCGCTGAGGTTGGAGGCTGTTGCTGTGTTTTGCGCAGCGGGATCGCTCCACAGGTAAGTGAGGTTGCCGGTTCCTCCGGCCGCAGTAGCCTGGAGCACGGCGTTGTTGCCGCCAAAACAAGACACCTGCTGCTGTATGCTTATGGTGTTGGTAAGTGCGGGCGGTCCAGGAACCGTGACATTCAGGGAAGCGGAACAATTCGAATTATCAGTAACTACAATCAAGTAGTTGCCGGCAGCCAGCGATGAAAAACTACCGCTGGTATTGCTTTGCGCACCCAATTCAAACGTATAAGGCGGATTGACCCCATCGGGCGTTACAACAATGGAACCGTCGGTTTGGCCGGGGCAATCTACCCCGTTAATAGTTAATGTATTGGTGGGCGACTCACAATTGACACAAGTAGCGGTGCCTATATTGGCCGAACAGTTGCTGAATGCGCCGATACCCCGTACTTCAATGGTGACACTCGAACTGGGCACCAAGCCACTCACCTGATGCTCCATCACACCGCTGGCTGCTCCCCAGCCGGTCCCGTTGACATTTACTTCATAATCGACGGCGCCAGATACAGCCGTCCAGCCAAATGAAATACTGTTGCTGCTCGAACCGGCACAGGTCACTACCGGAGCAGGCAAGGCGGGTATCACTTCAACCGTTACGGTATCCGTGACGCTACAGCCGTAAGAGTCAGTAGCAACAAGAGTATAAGTCGTTGTTTGTGTGGGGGTTGCCATTGCAATGGGGCAGGTAGGGCAGTTGAGTCCGGCAGAAGGCGCCCACTGGTAATCAATTTTATAGGATGGTTCAAATGTAATCGTCCAGTTTTGCAGGGTTCCGGTGAAACCATTGGCGTCATCTATTACCTGTAATCTCCAGTTTCCGTTCGTGGGGTTGCCCCAAAGGTCGCTCCAGGGGCCTTCCGGCAGCCAGTTGTTGGTAAATGGCGCTGCGGCCGCAGGTGCAAATGGACCAGGAGAACTGACAACCGTTGTTGCCGTTGGCGTAAAACAGGTGTTTGTATAATTATCTCCGTCGGCGCCGTTGTCGGTGGTGAGTTCCAGAAATTGCCCGCCGGGAGACAACAGAAAAATATCGAGGTCATCCACAAAGGGGTGAACCGCATTCAGGCAGACGGAGCGAATAACACCGGAATCCAGTAATATAGGTTGCACCCCAAACACAGTGACAGATGATAAGACTGGCGTGTTGGTTGGGGAAATATTATAAACCTGATTGTTAGAAAATGATGGCGGAGCGGGCAGCGGAACCGGTAAGGTTCCATTCAGATCCAGCGCCTGTGAACCGGAACAAATGGTAGTATCGGCCCTTAAAGAAGGCGCTATCAGGGCATTATCCCGCAGGTAAATATAAATGGTATCCCGTGTACATGGATCGCGTCGTACGTCGACGGCAATATATTCGCCAGTATCGCCCATGTTATCCTCCAAAGCGATGATGGGAATATCAATCGTCGTTTGGCCTGCCGGAATGCTGAGTCCCGGCGGGATCAACTGGTAATCTGTACCATTTGTCGCGGTACCCCATACATTGTAATCTATCGGGAATGCAGACTGTGTTGGAGTAGGTAATTTGAAAGTAAGCATACCATCCGTACATCCTTCGGTAACGGTGCCATCCAGGCTCCGGGTAGACAGTTCCACCTGCAACGAACCGGTACCAAAACTTTTGGCTTCCAGGAAGACTCCCGAATCATAAATGCCGTCGCTTACATCGGCGATGGCTAATTTGATGGTGTATTGCTGACAAGGTGTTACAACGGCTTCTGCAGTAAAAACATCGGTAAACCCGTCATAAACAGGCTGAAGTTGGGAGCCGTTGTTATTATTGTAGTACTGAACATTCAGTGCGGCGCAATTGTAAATGGGGTTGGCCGGGTGGACATTATTGATGGCCACGGCCAGACCGGTTCCCGGCACTTTTGCAATATTGAGGTTATTATAATTGCCGCCGGCGGGATTGGGGCCGCTGATGAAGAATCCGAAAACGTCGTTAAAGGAACTGCAAGCAAATTCCGGGTATTCTTCCGAACCGAAACAGTAGCGGAAACGCAGCGTATCGGCAGTTGGAATAAACGTAATGGAATAGATGGCCACATCGTTCAAACCCGCCGTTGCCAGTGCGGCCAGACTGGCATCGGTCGCCGTGCTAGCATTATCGTGTGAGGAAAAGTCAACTCCCTGTTCGTCGCTTCCAAGGGCCGTACCATTGGTTGTTGCCACGCCGGTGGTCATCACAATGCCGCGTTCAATACCTACAGCCTGCGTACCGCCGGTAAAATAACCAACTGCGGAATTTGTCCCGTTGTAAGAGATATTGGTCACCGTCACACCTTCTCCCAGAAAAATATTGGAGATCAGGTTCTGCGGAGTAAAAGGGGGCGTATTAGCGCCGCTTACTTGTAAAACTTGTGCTTGAGTCAGATTAGAAAAGGCCGCAACAAGGAAGGCCGCAAGCAGCAACTGGTAAGAAAAGTAGCTTTTAATGTTCATCCGGTGGAAGTGATTGGTTAATACCCTGATTACTTTTTCAGGAGATTAGAGATATTTCAGGGGAAACTGAAAGTTCAGTAAGGTTTGGCCGGAGAGCGGATTATTAAATTAAAAATTTGTACGCCGAAAAGTAGTGCTTTCTTTGGATGTGAAACCACATTTTTTATCAGTAATTTATTTTGTGCCTGTTAAAGTTATTGCCCTGATGACAGACACATCCAACTTCAAAAACGATGCTTACACATTTTGAATCAGAGGTATAGTCAGGTTGGATGGTTTGAAAGGTTTGATGGTTTGATGTGGTAACTTAAAGCCAATGGTTACCACTTCCAACCATCAAACCTTTCAAACTATCCAACCATCAAACCCTTCAAACCATCAAACCATCCAACCACTCAAACCATCCAACTTTCAAAAGAGGCCGGATTAAGCAGCACACATCCCCCAAAACCGGCCTTTAATCTAATTTTAAGATCAGTTGGCTCCGGTCTGTGTTTCATTTGCCAGTTATTTAAAATCTGAGTAAGCACACCATTCATCCTCCATAGCCAGTAAATTTTAACACCATGAGTCAATTTTTTAAGTTCATGTTTGCTTCCTGCCTCGGTACTGCCCTGGCATTGATCCTGCTTCTCTTTATCGGATTCAGTACACTTGCCGGATTTGCCAGCCGGGCTTCTGAAAAACCGGTTGCAGCCATAAAACCTAATTCAGTCCTCGAACTGAAATTTCCTTCCATGATGGTGCCTGAAAAAACCAACAACCTGCCCCTGGATCCTTTTGACCTTGAGCAGAATGATGTGTTGGGTCTTTCCGATATGGTGCAGGCTATCCGTAAAGCCAAAGAAGACCCGGACATCAAGGGTATTTATATCAATGCCTCATTTGTAGCAGCGGGTAAAGCAACTTCCTCCGTATTGCGCGCCGCATTGCTTGATTTTAAAACTTCGGGCAAATTCATTGTTTCCTACGCCAATTATTACACGCAAAATGCCTATTACCTGGCTTCCGTGTCCGACAGCATATTGATAAACCCTGTCGGCGGGGTGGATTTCAGAGGGCTTTCTTCTACTATCGCCTACTATAAGGGGCTGCTGGACAAATTGGATATCCAGATGAAAATCTTTTACGCAGGTAAATTCAAAAGTGCCACGGAACCCCTGCGCATGGACAAAATGAGTCCTGAAAACCGCCTGCAGGTGCGCGAATACCTCACTGCGCTCAACAATATTATGATGCGCGATGTGGCTGCAAGCCGCAATATACCCGAAAACGGAACTGCGTCGCATTGCAGATAATTTTGAAGGCCGCGGCGCTGATTTAGCCCTGAAAGCGCGCTTGGTCGACCGGATTGCCTATGAAGACGAGGCTTTCACGCTAATGAAAAACAAAATAGGCCTGGACCGGAAAGAAAAACTGTACCGTGTCAGCATAGAGGATTACTCCAAGGCAAGGGGTCGGAAAATTGACCTGAGTACCAAAGACAAAATTGCGGTAGTGTACGCTGAAGGTACCCTCCTCGACGGGGAAAACGGTGAAGCAGGCGATATTTATGATGGAAAATATGTCAAACTCTTGCGCAAAATCCGGCAGGATAACAATGTAAAAGCCATCGTGTTGCGCATCAACTCGCCGGGAGGAAGTGTACTGGCAAGTGAAAATATCTACCGGGAAATCCTGCTTTGTAAGGAAGCCGGCAAACCGGTCGTTGTCAGTATGGGCGATTTGGCTGCATCGGGTGGTTATTATATTGCCTGTCACGCCGATAGTATTTTTGCAGAACCCAACACTATCACAGGTTCCATCGGGGTATTCGGTACTATTCCAATGCTCGATCAAACCATGAAAGAAAAACTGGGCATTACCTTCGATACGGTGCTGACCGGCAAACATTCGGCTTTCGGCACGCCGTTTATCCAGTTTTCTCCGGAAGAAGACCGTATGATCCAGGAACAAGTGGACCGCACCTACGAGGATTTTTTACAAAAAGTGGCGACCGGCAGAAACAAAACCCGTGACCAGGTGAATGAAATTGCGCAGGGCCGCGTCTGGCCGGGGCAAAAAGCCGTGGAAATCGGATTGGTGGATGGTATTGGCGGTATGGATCGCGCGCTGACGGCCGCAGCCAAACTGGCCGGGATCGATAAATACCGCACGACCGAATTCCCGCGCACCATGACGGGTATCGAGCAACTGATCGACAAGCTCACACAAAATAAAGACAGCGATGAAGGTGTAAAAGCCATGATTATCCGCTCCGAACTGGGAGAAATGTACCCGATGTACAAACACCTCAAGGATATGCAACGCAATAAAGGTATACAGGCACGCCTGCCTTATGAGTTGATGTTCAATTGAAAGTAGGTTATCTGTTATTCGTTATCGGTTATCAGTGTTGATAATCAAGCATTTGCAAAGAGTTTAATCCAAACTATTCAAAATAGGCGATATCCCGAATTTTTCCTGTGTGGAAAAATTCGGGATTTTTCGCTAGCAATCCTCATCCCTCAATCCTCATTCCTCATCAACCTTTTTGAAGGCCTGAAGGCCGTGCTACCTTCCTCACACTGTGACGAAAAATAAAATCCGTTTTGTGTAATAGTGTATATAACAGCATCCTTGTAATGGAACTTCCGGCTACAATGATTCAGCCGAAATACCGTTATGGAGTCAATTTTTTTTCCATTCACAACTAACAATGAAATAGCTGTGTTTCCATTAAAAATATATCTGTCTTTAAACAGGTAGCATTCCAGGGAACCACTACTTTTGCGCAAATTTTTTTAACCAATCACAAACGATTTTTTGACATGAAAAAAACTGTTTTGGGAATTCTTGCCGGAGCCGTACTCGCGCTTTCTATGGCATCCTGCGGCGAAAAACTACTCACACCGGAACAAGTACAAGCCGAAATCACTGCCGGTTTTGAAGCTGGTAAAGCGGCTGTAGAAGCTGACGTAAACTCAAAATGCGATGCTGAATTCGAAACACGTGTAACCGAGAAAGTACTTATGCTCGATCAGGCTGCCCAGGAAGCAGCTGCGGAACCTGTTTTAAGCAAGTAATTGCAACGGTTCCTCATTTTTTATCTGATAACACTCAAACAAATTATTACCTATGAATAAGAAATTGATCCTTGCCGGCTTCGCTGCTGTAGTCGGTTTCGTTTCCCTGACGGCTTTCGACGCCAAAACCCGGGAACAACAAAAAGCAGAAATTGCTCAAATGGTGACTTCCAAACCCAACGACTACCGCACTGAAATGACTGCTGCCTGCGATGCCCGCGGAGATGCAGAAGCACAGACGCGATATGGCGCAGTACTTGCTGCCCGCGCTGCAGAAGCAGAAGCTGCTGCCAAATCTGGCGTGAAGCCGAAGAAAACCACGAAAGGTGGCGCTACCAAATTACCACCGGCTAAAATTCCAGTAAACGAGAAAAAAGATCAAATAAAGGAAGCGCCAAATACTGATGCGAAGAAAGATCAAATGCAACAAGCGCCCAATACGAAAAGTAAAAAGCAGCAAATGAAAGAGGCGCAAGGTGGCGGCGGTAAGTAATTTTTAATTGAGACAATGGTAAAAAAGGCTCGTATCAATTGATACGAGCCTTTTTCTATCAGGTACAGTTTAATAATTTATTGACGCAATATCGCGACCTTTTTACTTCCTCTTATTTGTTGTTTATCCCGCCGAACGTGTATTACATAGATGCCATTTGGCCAATCTGAAACACTTATTGCAGATATATTATCTTGAATTTTTCCCATCCACATCAATTTTCCTACTATGGAATAAACCTCCAAAGAAGTTTCTTCAGGACTCATTTCTTCTTGTAAAGTTGTTATTAATGTATGAGAAGTGTAATCAACAAAAACTTTTTGAATCACATCTTGCAGGAGGACGTTCGATATTTTCGAACTATCTGCCGAAGTAGGAGGGTTCAGAAATTCGTCTCTGGGAAACAGTTCTTCATAACTTGCATAGATGCCGTTGTCTTTGGAATCAGATATTGAGGTAAGACCGTCACCGTCTACTCCTCCTTGAGGCATTAGGCGGCAGCCTTGACATGTGATAAAAATAATCGCAGTATATGTCACTGTTGGCCCACAAGTAGTAGTTATAGTATATGTTACCCTATAGTAGGTTCCGTAGCTAAATTGAGCAGGTACCCATGGAGCAGATTGTGTGGAACTAGTTTCTGTTGTGCTGGCGAAAGGTGCCCAAGGGCCATTTTGATTCGCAGAACTTTCGACGGTCCAATTGCCTGTCCAGAATCCGGCTCCTCCAAATCCAATCATTCTCATTTGAGCATTGGAAGTTCCCCATAAGCTTGTGGTATAACCGTTAACACCCTGGGCAATTGAATAATGAAGTGGTGCAAAGTTATTTGGAAACGCTGTAAAATTAAATAATGCTGAAACATATGAGATTGTTGAACAATTCGGTGTTTCAATAATCAAAGTATTTTGACCTGTAACGAGAAGTGGTCTTATGTCTTGATCGGTAAAATTATAGGGGGTCTGCCAGTTATTGCCGTTTAGCTGACTCATATTGACATTATTACATGATAATGCAAGGTTGCCTCCTATTTGAATACCGTTAATATATACCCTGAATGCATCATCGGCTCGAATTCTGCCAGATGCACATATAGCGTTTAAGTTACCTAAGTTGAAAGTCGTCCGATAATAATAGGTACCTAAACCTGGGTCGCACAATCCTGATACTCTTATTTGAGGAGCAGGATTTATATTGATGTTTTGAGAACAATTAGGGAGCGCATACGGCCGCACTGTAAGATTAAAGTTGAGTCCGGCAGGATTAGAAGGGAGAGCATTTAGGCCACCAGTGTAAGCGGCAGTCCATATCCCCGGATTTCCAGTAGATATTTGTACGGTTTGAGCATGAGTAAATTGAATATTTGCGATAAACAAAAACAATAAAATGAACGAATTTTGATTTTTCATAAATTGAAAATTTAAACTAAGCGCTTACTCTTCACACTTTTCAGCATCCGTGCCATACTCTGTTAGTTGAGGATTTTCTGGTTACTCCTTTATAGTTTTACCAAAAGTAGTCCTTTACTCCTCTACTCATTAACTTATATTATGTTTTGTATTAAACTGACAATACATAAAATAAAAAAGCGGCATCCACATATATGTATATATGGGTGCCGCTTGGATTCAAAGTCTTTAACTGGCATAGAACCAGATAATCAATTGACGATTAATTTTCGGTGTAGGTAGTCGCGCAGGTAGTTGTGCTTGGATCCATAGGGTCTTCGTCCTTTACAGTGTAATTCAGTGAAATAACTTTTTTACCACTTGCATTGGTGCTCAATGTACCTGAACCTTCAACAAAGAAATTGTCGTTATCGGGCTCTTGGCGAGCAATAGTAAGCGTAGTACCATCAACTGTAGCGATAACCTGATTTTGGAAAAGTTTCCAAAAACTTTTAATACCTACTTTAGTGACATCTGCATTGGTTACGATTTCAACCAGGTAAGGACCTGTCACGCAGTTCTCAGATGCAGTGTAGATACCTGCGAATTTTGATTGTATCAATACGTTGCAAATGCCATCGGTATCATACTCGTAACCGGGGTCGCAGTCGCAAGCGCCGTCTTCCAGGCAGATACCGAAGCCACAGGTTTCAGGACATTTGTCGCCGTTACAGGCTGGTACCAAAGCGACTGTCATACCGAACAACAGGGCGGAGAAAAAGAATAGTTTTTTGCTCATGTTTTAGGAAATTTTGTGAAAAGGTAAAATTCTTTGAAAAAATATTTTTGAAGGCGCAAAAGTAGTCAAAACCGGGACGAATAAATATCAATCACCGGATTTTGTAATTTACAAGGAGACGTTCTTTTGCTATCCTAATGTGGTTTTTGTGTAAAGACGTGATACATCAGATTTGGTAACCCAAATCATCTCCACAATCCTGAAGCCCTGCCAGTTTAATGAAGGAATAACTGCATTTCGGGGAAATTCGTATGTCGCTGTTCTGAATTTGACAATTGTTAAAGAACAGTTAAGAATCGAAAGCGTTCATACGAGCCGCTTTTAATTCGGATCAGGTATTGCCCCGGGGTAAGTGATCCGGGCAATTGTACGGAATGAGGCCCCATTTGCTACATGTTGTTCCCGCCAGATCGTTTGCCCCTGCAGGTTAAACAACTCCATCGAAACGGACAGCGGATCAGTTGTTTCCGGCAGCAAAAGATACAGCGAACTGCCCGCTTTAAGCGGATTGGGGTACATGCGCATATCGGCAGTTGCCCATTCGTCTGTACCGTTGGTGAAACTGATTTCAACACAACCTGTTGTGGTGCAGCCGGCGGCATCGCTGACGGTATAACAATAGTTGCCCGGCAAAAGCCCTGAAATAGTATTTCCTGTACTGCCATTGGCCCATTGAATGGCATAAGGCGGCTGCCCTCCACTCACCGCTAACTGAATGGAACCGTTTGGTACATTAGGGCCGGAGGCATGGGTGGCTGTGCTCACAGCAGCAGGCGTATTTGCCGGGTTGATAACAATATTGATACTACCCGCTGTGCCCTGACATCCGTATGCATCGGTGACCAGGATGGCTGGAGGCGTAAAATTCAAGGGATTGTTTACTTCTATGAAGCTGGTGTTGGAAGTGGAAATAATATTGCCGTTGAGACTCCACGAAAAAGAAGGCGCAACTGCATTGGTCGTTGCCGTTAAAGTTATTCCTGCCGCTGTTCCGGTACAATCCTGATAAGTTGCCACGCCGGACACCTGCACCTGCGGCGCCGCCAAATGGCTGTTTACCAGGATCGTTTTGGAAGCGGCGCAACTTTGCCCCGATTGTTGCGTGGTGGCAAACACGGTATATGTGGCGCTGGTATTAATGACAATGCAGGCAACAGCAGACACGGTAGTGTTATCTCTTTTCCAGAGAAAAGAAGTGGCGGGAACATTGGCTGCACAAAGTGTGATACTCGGACTGTTACAAGTCAGATCGGCATTTTCGGGTAATTCTACAAGGGCTTCAGTAGGGTCTAACGTATTGATAGTCAGGAAAAAAAGTGTATCGCAATTGCCATTTCCGCCTACGAGCACTTCATAAGTTCCCGCATTGGTAAACACATGACCATCCAGCGTGTAACTGCTGCCTGCACAAATGAATGTGTTCAAAATCTGTTGCGGGGTGGTGTTGCCGCTTACCTGTACGGCAGACGATGCGCTGCAACCGTTGGCGTCGGTGATGCTGATTCCCCAACTGCCGGGCAGGGGAATGGCGGCAACAGAATCGGGTTCTCCGGTTTCCCATAAATAACTGTACGGCGCCGTACCTCCACTGACCACAGCGCTGGCAGAGCCGGGCGTATTGCCACAAATCACGGGCTGTATATCCAAAAAGGCAATGCCGATCTGGTCAGGCTGAAGCACCGTTATGGTTTGAGATTGGGTGTAACCATTTACACCCGATACCGTAACGGTATAGGTTCCCGCGCCGAGTTCGTACAACGTGTGGAAATTATTATTGACGTTTGACCATTGATAAAAAAGATTGGTCTGGTTGCCATATACGGTAACACCTGCAATACCCGTACTGTCGCCGTAACATTTTTCGTCGCTTATTTGGGTGGCAACGACCGTGAAGGGTGGGGCAGTGGCGCCGCCAAAGCGGAAGGACAGTTTATAATTATTCCCGTTGTTGTTTTGCAACATGGTTGTTTCCGGGATGAAATCATCGCCGATCGTATCTATTTGCGCTGCAAAATAAATCTCCATCGTATACAGTTTGCCCACCGTCAGACCGGTTGTGAGGCTGTTATTGGCAAACTGGCTGCGATACCGCGTGGTATAGGGGCCGACGAGCGTGTTATAATCTTCCTGGAGGTTGAGCAATGCCCAGTTGCCGGATGGCTGGCCCTGCTCATATACCCTGTAATACAGCGCAACGGAAGTGACATTGTTGGTGCAACTTTCCCATGTTATGGCAGTGGCGCGGGCTAAGTGGAGCGACTGAATCGTTCCCAGGTCCAGACCGTCAAAAGGGTTTCCAAACGAGCAATCGGATAGGTTGAAACTGTCCAGTGTATTGTTGATGCGCAGGTGGATACCGTTCGGGCATTCGCCAATAAAACTGTACCCGCAGGCAGCAGATTTCTGGGAGAAAGTGATGAAAAGCAATGAAATAAGTACAGGAAAGAGTCGATTAATCGGCATGGGTTTCAAAAAATAGTCGAAGGATGAAATTTAAAACCCGATTTTTTGCCGATCGTTCAGAACCCATGCCAAGCAGATGTGTCATGCTGAGGCATAGCCGAAGCATCTGTGGAAGAAAGTCTTCCGAATGTTTTATTGGGCTACGCCAACATATGCTTCGGCTATGCCTCAGCATGACACATCTGCTTGGTATGGGTTCTGAACGATCGGCAAAAAACGGGGCATTTCGATGAGGTAAAATTAGGCAGTTTCACTCGAAACCCGCCTACGCACAAATACTTACGCGCATTTCTGACAAAAAGATTAAGCGATTGGCAGGCACTCCCTACCTTTCGCGGCATTACAAGCAAAAATGATTCCAATGCAGCAGCATCGCTTTCGCGTCGAACGCACCGCTCATTATTATACCCTCGGCGAGCCCGGGCCGCACATACGCCAGCTTTGGATCGTTTGCCACGGCTACGGCCAGTTGGCAGATGAATTTTTAAAGGATTTTGAACAACTCGATAACGGGCACACCTTAGTTGTGGCGCCGGAAGGTCTTAATCATTTCTACCGGAAAGGGTTCGCGGGGCCGGTGGGCGCCAACTGGATGACACGCCATTTCAGGGAAGATGAAATCGGCGACTATGCGCGATACCTGCATGATTTGCACGCACACTACCTGGCGCGTCTGCCCAAGGATGTGCGTGTGGTGTTGCTGGGGTTTTCACAGGGCGCCGCTACGGTGTGTCGCTGGATGCTGGCGCTGCAACCCCGGTTTCATGATTTGTTGTTGTGGGCCGGCTTGCCTCCTGAAGATTTGAACTACCAGGAACACCACAACTATTTGTCGGACAAGAATTTATATTTGCTGTACGGCACTTCTGACCCCTTCCTGACGCCTGACCGCTTCACGCTTTTACACGAGTTGGAGGAGAAAAACGGGATCGATTTTGGAGAGCAGTCTTTTGATGGCGGCCATGAAATACCCTCCGATGTGTTGCATGATTTTTTGAAGAAGTTTAATTGAATGTTGAGGTTGTTGAGGGGAGGTTTTGAGGGCCTTGGAACGGTAGTTGTTGGTTAAGTGAGGCCCTCAACTCTTGGCTTAATTCAACACCTCCAACCATCAAACCCTCAACAATCTCAACATTCTCAACCCTCAACAATCTCAACTCTCAACAAACGCCCTACCTTCGCCGCGCTATTAACCAATCTTTTTTGCCCGATATGGATTTTAAAAAAATCATACCCCACCTGATCGCAGTTGCTGTCCTGATGTTTGTGTCAGCCATTTTTTTGCTCCCAATGCTTTTAACGGAAAAGTGCTGCCTCAGTCCGACAACGACAAGGCGCGTGGCATGCAAACGGAAATACAGGATTATCTAAAAAAGAAAGCAAAGCGCCTTTGTGGACAAACAGCGCTTTCGGCGGCATGCCTGCTTACCAGATTTACTCGAAGGTGGAGGGCAACCTGACCAAACCTATCTACAAATCCCTGTTTTTGTGGACGGATATCTCGACCATCTGGGCGCAGGTATTTGTGGCGATGTTCTGCATGTACTTTTTTTTGAGTGTGTTGCTGGCCGATTGGCGCGTTGCTATTTTTGGCGCGTTGGCTTTCGGGATCACCTCTTACAACATCGACATCCTGGAAGCGGGCCACTCTACCAAGATGGCGGCGCTGGCCTTGTCGCCAGGTGTGTTTGCAGGTATTGTGCTGGCATTTAACGGGCGATTGTTAGCAGGCGCAGGGGTGACGGCTCTGTTCGTTGCGATGCAGTTGTATGCCAACCATGTGCAGATTACCTATTACACGTTATTGGTAACAGGCATCTATTTCCTGGCGCAACTGGCAGATGCCTTTCGCCATAAAACTTTTGTAAACTGGGGTAAATCGCTCGTTGCAGTCGGCCTCGCCATTGCCATCGGGTTTGGCTGCAACCTTTCCCGCCTGTGGCCTACGTATGAATACGGGCAGGAAACCATCCGCGGTAAATCGGAACTCAGCCAGAAAGCCTCGAAAGGCGACGGTCTGGATAAAGATTACCTGTTTGGCTGGAGTTATGGCGTAGGCGAGTCGATGACGCTGCTGGTGCCCCATGCTGCCGGCGGCGGCGCCAATGAATCGTACAAAGACACGGAATTGTATAAAACATTTGTCCGGAAATACAGCCAGCAATTGTCTCCGCAACAGGCTTTGCAGCAGACTTCCGGGCTGATGTACATGGGTGAACAACCTTTTGTGGGTACGGCCATTTATTTTGGCGCTATTGTTTGTTTCCTGTTCCTGCTGGGCGCTTTTTTGGTGCCGGGCAACGTAAAATGGTGGTTATTGGGCGGCGGCCTGTTTATGGTATCATTAGCCTGGGGCAAACATTTTTTTCTGAACGACATCTTGTACGACACGCTCCCGATGTTCAATAAATTCCGGGCCGTCTCGATGGCACTCGGCATGGGGCAGTTGTGTTTTGCCGCATTGGCGGCCATGGGTTTGCAAAAACTATGCGACCCCGACATTGCCACAGATCGGAAAAAACGGGCGCTCGGTATTGCTACGGGCGCAACGGCGTTCCTGGCCCTACTTGCCTTCGTTCTGGCGCCGGATGCCGGTCCGAATGACAGTATGTTGGCGCAGACGCCTGATCTGTTGAGCGCACTGCAAAAAGACCGCGCCGCACTGGTGCGCGGCGATGTATTCCGCACGCTTGGATTTGTACTCGCTGCGGCCGGGCTTATCTGGATGTATCTGCAAGGTCGCCTGAAAGCGGGTATAATGGTCGCTTCTGTGGCCATTCTGTCCCTGGCAGACCACTGGATGATCTGCGCCCGCACGATTTCTTCCGACAAGTATGAAAACAAACGATCTTCCATCGCTCCACCACAAGCACAGGAATTCGACTTGCAAATCAAAAAAGACCCCGATCCGCATTACCGGGTGCTCGATCTGTCGCGTGGAGCCATTGCCGCTAATGGCACTACTTCTTATTTTCACAAAAGCCTGAGCGGCTACCACGCTGCCAAACTGCAACGCTTTCAGGAAGTGGTGGACTCTTTCCTGGGCCAGGATCTGGGTAAAAACCTGCATATTGTAGGTATGCTGAACGGTAAATACATCGTGGGCCAGAAAGGAGAAGTTTTACCGAATCCGGATGCCTGCGGCAATGCCTGGTTTGTAAAACACTTTGAGATTGTACCTACTGCTGAAGCGGAAATGAACGCGCTGCACCGGCTCAATCCGAAAGACAGCGCCGTGGTGCAGCAATCTTTTGCCGCTTCCTTGCAAGGGCTTGTTATTCAACCGGATAGCAGTAATTCTATCCGCCTGAGTAAATACCATCCCGATAAAATGGAGTATGAATATTCGGCAAAAACGGAGCAGTTGGCTGTTTTCTCCGAAATTTATTACCCTGCGGAAAAAGGCTGGAAATGCTACCTGAACGGCCAGCCTGCGCCCGATTTCATCAAGGCCAATTACCTGCTGCGCGCCATGCGCCTGCCTGCCGGTCAAAATATGAAACTGGAAATGCGCTTCGAACCGAGGTCGTTTTATCTCGGCGAAAAAATATCGATGGCGGCCTCTTTGTTGGCATTGCTGCTGTTTTTTGGCGGCTGGTTTTTATGGTTCCGCCACCACTCGCTCAGCGACCCGAACCGCCTGGCTGATAACGAGCCGGCGGCTCCTGCAAAACCGGCGAGGCCGGTGGCGCCTGTCAAACCTGTTGCACCTGCTAAACCGGGAAAAAAAGGAAAATAGTGTTTGGTGTTTGGTGTTTAGTGTTTAGGTCGCTCCGCCTTTAGCCTTTGTGGGAAATTGGCCAAAATACCAACTACTGCCAAGGGCGAAGCGCCCCAAACACTATACACCAAACACCAAACACGCCTTATCTTTGCACCATGTACATCTTGCTTATCTCCATCGTGATCGGCCTTTTTGTGGCTATGCTCTTTGTAAACCTGTACTTCCGGGCCAAAGTGCTGAAACTATACGGTGTATTAGTGCGCAACAAAGTGGAGTTCGGCGCGGCCCATATTTTTAACAGGCAAAAGTTAGAAACGGAAATACTGCCCCGTTATCCGCAGTTTCGCAACGAAATTGAAGGATTTATACGCCACATGCGGTACACGATCCGCATGGCAACGGTACTTATTCTGCTTATTACCGCGTTCGGGGCTATTTTGATGTACTTCCGGTAGAAGACACTTATTTCCGCTTCTTCTTCTTATAATTCTCCAGCACAAAAGAACCCAGGCCGGACAACGAAGAATAAAACGCCTTGCCTTTGTTGGTTTCCGTAAATGCCTCCACAAACCGTACCAGATAGGGGTCGCGGGCGATCATAAAAGTGGTAATCGGCACGTCCAGTTTTTTGCAGCGCATGGCCAGGTTCAGGCAGCGATTTACAATTTTTCGGTCGAGACCGAAGGCGTTTTTATAGTAATTTTTACCGATTTTAAGGCAGGTCGGTTTGCCGTCGGTAATCATAAAAATTTGTTTGTTCGGGTTGCGGCGTTTTTTCAAAATATCGAGCGCCAATTCCAGCCCGGCCACCGTATTCGTATGATATTCACCCACTTGTAAGTACGGAACGTCTTTCAATTCGATGGGCCAGGCATCGTCGCCGAACACCAGAATGTCCAGCGTGTCTTTCGGATAACGGGTCTGGATAAACTCCGCCAGGGCCAGGGCCACTTTTTTGGCCGGAGTGATGCGGTCTTCTCCGTACAGGATCATGGAATGCGAAATATCGATCATCAGCACCGATGACATCTGGCTCTGGAAATAGGTTTCGTGCACTTCGAGGTCTTCCTGCGTGAGGTTAAATTCGTCGATACCGTGGTTGATATAGGCATTGCGCAAGGAATTGGTTACAGCCAGATTTTCGAGGCTGTCGCCAAATTCATACGGTTTTACATCGGAAGTGTATTCATCTCCGCGTCCGATGATGGAAGTGTTGTGCCGCCCGCTTTTGGCTTTTTTTAATTCTCCGAAAATATCGTCGAGGCTTTTTTGCCGCAGGCTGATTTCAAGTTTGGAAGTCGGCCCCATACCGCCTTCTTCGCCGCCGTCGCGGCGAATGTACCCGCGTTCTTCCAGGTCGCGGATAAAATCACCCATGCCGTACTCGTCGGTGGTGAGTTTATATTCCCGGTCCAATTCATTGAGCCATGCCAATGATTCGGAGACGTCGCCGGAAGTGTACAACATCAATTCCTGGAATATCTTGAACAGCCGGTCAAAAGTACTTTGATCGGGATCTGGTATGTGATCTGTAAAACGAAAACCTATCATAATGAGCAGTAAAACCACAAATGGGCGGCAAAGTTCACAGAGAAGTGAGAGGTGAGAGAGTGAAGAAGTCCCCTTTGGCCGATTTGGTTTTGGTGTGGTTTTCAGGCCTTGTAATTGTGAATCGTGATGGTGTGTGTTTTAGTGTTGAGTTAATTCGTGTTGGTTTCCTTAGATATTTTAGTTGAACCATCAAACCAAGCGCAAACCCTTCCTCTCAAACCCATCAAACCCTCCTCTCACCTCACCTTCATTCCGTCACAATCCGCACGCTCTCCTGTTTGCTTCGCCCTGCCACCAGGTCGATAATTTGTTCGCTCACGCCATCATTGATGGAAACTTTGGCTGTATTCGGTTCGGCTTTACCGAAATCGTCTGCATATACCGTGAGGTAATGTTCTTTTCCTGCAGGCAACTGAATTTCGTATTCCTGTGGCTTGGGTCGCAGGTAAATCCGGCTGATTACTTTTTTATCATCCAGGTAAATGGAAATAATATCGCCGTCTTCCACCTGGCTGTCCCACACCTTGACCTTGATAGTTCGGCTTTTTACTTTCAATTCGTCGCCGACTTCGACTTCCCGGCCTCCGATCATCAGGGGGGCGCTAGTTTGCGCAATCGGAACCTCCTTTTTAGGCGGTTTTACTGTTTTGGCCACCACATCCGGTTTTGTTTTTTTAGGCTCTTTTTCCTTCTCTTTATCGCAGGGGAGCATGGCGGTTCCCCCAAAACGGATACTGAATCCGGGACCTTTGCTGGTCACGTTGCTGACCAGGAGAACATATTTTTCACCTTTGGTCACTTTTAAGGGCGCCAGCCAGGCATTATCGTCGGGATCGCTGCACCCGGCATTTTCACTGTCGTCCGCTTCGCCCCACCGGAGGCCCGTTTCGCCCATACAGGGACTGCTGAGGCTCAGCGATTCACCATCGCCGGCGGCCATGCAGCGCACTACTTTTTTAGTGGCGCAGTCGCCGGAGGGCGCCAGGCGGTAAACCACCCAGTCAAGATCGTCCGTTACACGATGCGGGGTAATGGCAAAGGTGAGTTGGCCGTTTTTGACGATTTCAAATTTGATCCAGGTGGAGTTTTCTTCCGCTTGCCCTGCATTTTCACTGTTCAAAAAGCAGGTCATCATATCGGCTTCGGTTCGATCCCGGCCTTCTCCACCGGCCTTGTCGATGTGGTAAGCCTTTTTTTCACAGATATCCATGGCACTAACGCAGTCCGCGTGCTCCTGAGCATAGAAATCTGTCGTGAAAAAAAGTAGAAATAGAAAGGTCAATAATCGCTGTTGCATGTAGAAAGTCTTTGTGGTCAGAACATTTAATCGACTACAAACGAATTGCCGGTTGCAATCTGTCTGTGCGCGGGCACAAATTTCGATCAAATATCAGATGCCAGGCAGTAATAACCACCTGGCATCCGTAAAAATTCTGTTACTTTCTACTTTTGAACCCTGTGTTTGGTGTTTGGTGTATAGTGTTTAGGGCGCTTCGCCTTTGGCAACAGTGTGAGTTTTGGCCAAACTACCACAATTACTAAAGGCGAAGCGCCCCAAACACGAAACACCAAACGCCATACACGGCCAGGGCGAAGCGCCCCAAACACTAAACACTAAACACCAAACACCCAAAATCAGCGTACGACGCTTAATTTGACCACTTCTGCGGCGCCGTTGTTTTTGCTTTCCATCCGCACAAAATATTGTCCGGGCGGTAAAGCAGACACATCGAGGTAGTACAGGTTGCCGCCGGGCTGTATGCGGGCATTGGTAGCCGATACCATAGAGCCGCCCAGGCTGTGCAGCGTGAGCCGCGCATCAAAAGCGTTATCGCTCTGGAACGTTACTTCCGCACTGACACGGGCCGGATTTGGGTAAACCTGTAAGGCACGCGGTTTATGGTAGGCGTTGAATGTAGAAACCGTACCACCAACATAACAGTCGGGAGTAACCAACGCCACACTATCCACCACCGGGATTTTGGGATAACCCTCGAACATGGTTTGTTCCAGCACGTAATTGTTGGCGCCCAGCCAGTCCTGCAACAGGGTGGCAAACACCTGCCTGTAATCGTTTTGAACGCCCTGCAACTGATTATCCTGGGTCAGGTTGGCGAGGTTGACGTTGTTGCCTTGTACGCCTGCCTGGATATTTTTTCCAAAAAGAAACATGGGCGCCAGGGTGCCGTGGTCGGAACCCAGCGAACCGTTTTCACGGGCGCAACGGCCAAACTCGGAGAACGTGCAACCTACTACCCGGTCGGCCAGATCCATCGCTTCCAGGTCGTCGAAGAAGGCTTTAACAGAATCGGCGAGATTTTGAAGCAAGTCGGCATGCGTCCCCGAAGCAGGGTTGTTTTCCAGAATCTGGGAACCGTGCGTGTCAAAACCACCCATCTGGCACAGGTATATTTTGGTTTTGCAACCGCCTTTAATGAGCCTTGCGATGGTTTTCAACTGATCGGCTAAGGAAGAGTTGGCTGGGTAAGTAATCGCATTGCTTCCGGCATTGAATACCTGGCTGATACGTTCGGCGTAATCGTTTACGCTACGTTCCACACCCTGGATATATTCGATTTCATCGCCGTATTCGGATGCCGGGATGTTGAGCAGGGGCGCCCCGCCGATGGTCTGTATCAGTGAATAAAAACCGGCAGCGTCCTGGCCGCTCAGGTTGATGACATTCTGGTGTTCCGTTTCCGTATGAAAACCCAGCGAAGGGCTGGAGTCGCCTAACTGGATACCCAGCGGATCAGGGTTGTTGGTCGTTGGGCTACCCAATACATCGGGGTACATTGCCTGAAGGGATCGACCCATCCAACCCGAACCGATAGCGCTGCCTTCCTGTGTACTGTCACCGCCTGAAAGCCATAAATCGGTGCCGGTGAAATGCGATTGATTTACATTTTCATATCCCGCAGCCTGAATGACGGACGCCCAACCTTTGTCATACAATTGTTTGAGTGCCAGCATTTTAGGGTGAAGTCCTACCTGCCTGGGCGAACTCAGGGTCGTATCCAGGTTAATGTATTTTTCATTGCCTGTATCCGATATTTTGATCGAAGGCCGGAGGTTGGCATACAGATCGTACTGTTCGATCGGAACAATGCAGTTCAAGCCGTCATTGCCGCCTTTCAGTTGTATCAGCACAAGTACGCGGTCTTCCACATCTTCACAGGCGGACATGATTTTAGCAATTTTGCTATTGGCAAAAGGCCGCATGGCGTGGCCGTTCACAACGAAGGATGTTACCCCCGCTGCTGGAAATATTTTGAGAAAATTTCTTCTTTTCATTTTTCAATATGTGATTGAGCGAATGAATGATGCTTAGAATGTCTGGTACTCGGGCGAATACATAATCGCCTGGATAAGCCGGTCGAGTGCAAGGTTCACTTCCGTGGCGTTTCCGGTTGCGATATAGTTCTGCCATTCATACGTCCAGTCTGCAGGAGGCAATTCATCCAGAAAAACGTCGATGTAGAAATAGTTGAAACGGTCGTTATCCGCCTCTTCGGGCAATAAAAACTCCAGCAAATCCTGAACTAATACATAAGGATCCGCCGGATCAGCAGATATACCGCTGTCGCGTACCCAAGGGGCAGCATTGAGTTTGATACCGATTGGCTGGTTGATGCCTCCGCCGATCTGACGTGTTCCGGTCAGCATCATGGCAGGCCATTTGTACCGGGCAATGATGGTGCTCGAATTAAACCATTGGCGCTGAAAACCCGGAACCTGGTAGTAAGCAGGATAACCTGCCACATCGGAAGGATTGAAAATGGGGAAATTGGCAGATCCGAGCGCGCGATCCTGCAAGGCCTGGGAATAGAATTGCAGGTAGTGTGCCTGATTTTGTGTCAGCGGATCCGGGATGCTCACGTCAAAAAACGAAAGCGACTGAAGCGTGAGTTCGAGCGGCGATTTGATAATGCCGCCGATTATCTCGTCCGCATTGTCAGAATCGTCGAGGTCGAAAAAGTGTTCGCTTTGTAAAAGTTGTTCGAGTACCGGTTTTACTTCAAAGTTATTGGCAATCAAGGTGTTGGAAAGGGGGACGATGATTTCATTTTCAATTTCATCACTGATATTCCGGCTCACAAAATAGCGGTACAGGCGGCGGCAGAGGTTTTTGGCTGTTTCAGGTTGTGCAAATACCATGTCAACGAAAGCGTTTAGTTCCGCCCACATGCCATTGATGGTTGGAGTTGTTTCGCCAGTGATAACCGTTCCCTGAAAATGCGCGGAGAATGTTTTGTTGCCCGGCACGTGCTGCCCCGGATTGACGCCTCCGCTTGGAATACCTGTTTCGGGGTCAATAATATCCCGGTTGGGACGAATCCTGAAGCCGGTGAGGACTTTGGCTGATTCCACAATATCCTCTTCCGTATAATTGGTATAGTCGCCGGGGCCGATCTGCGGGCCTTTTCCGACGGTAAACAGTTCAAAAAACTCCCGGGCAAAATTCTCGTCCGGGTTGTTTTTATTGTTCTGGTTATTATTCAGGTAGCGCAGCATGGCGTTATCTGTCACTAATTTGGTGGCTAATTTTTTAAAATTCCCCAGCGCACCCCAGCGCATGAGCGACAAATAGTCGAAATAATGCTGATTGTTGGAGGTAGTGATCGCCACAGCCATAAACTGGTGGAAAAACAAGGTCATTTTATGCCCGATACCGGCATCGTGCAGCGCTTCATGGAGCCACCAGCCGATGAGATAACGGCGCAATACGAAATCCTGCGCGGGATAACTGGCTACACTTAACCCGGGTAGCGGAAGAATCCAGGTCGTATTCGCAGCGCCGTAAACAGGTTGGTCCAACTGGAAAGGATTCAGGGTGAGCAGGGAAGGCAGGGCTTGGGCAGCTGTCTGGTCGGCCATTTCGAGTACTTTCGCTTTGCTGAAGCGATACGAAGTTCGACGCAGCAAGTGAGCGGCGCGTCGACGGCCCAGTGCACCTTGCAAGGGATTCAAGGAAGCCATCTTGGAAGATTTGTTTAGTGATAAAATCGGTTGTGTCGCAGTCGAATGGGGAACGGCGGGCTATTTGAGGGCGGGTGTTCAGCTGACTGCTGTCGGCAAAAACTGCGTATTTGACCGAAGGATTAAAAGAGGGTTTAACGAACCGTTTAATTTTTTATTAGGTGTTGTTTGGTTAAAATTTGAAACGATCCCGTTTGAATAAGTGGATTATAACGAAATTGTGCAACCAAATAGCCGAAAACAGGGTTGCATACCTTGAGTAACCATGTAAAAGGAGCGTTTGTCGTTCCAGGATGTAAAAAAATGACCAAGTGCCATAAAAAAATTGGTCATTCCGATGGGGATTCTATCTTTGCCGCCATAACATTTCATGATTAATTAACCTGTCTTACGAGTATGAAGAAATTTTCACTACTTTCTCCCGGGCTGCTACTGTTTGCCCTTTTCCAAATCCTTTTCACTCAAAACGCATTCGCCCAGACTGAAAACGCCCACCTGACATTTTTTGTAACAGTAGGCGGTGTGACCACCGAGTTTGAAGAAGGCGCCTGCGGTTTTGGTACCTCCCAATTCGGCGGCGCCATCACCACGGATTTGTGTGCGCCTATCGAGTGGGCGCGTGACGTAATCGGAAACGATACGCTGGCCTGCGATTCTATTCCTGCCGGTTCTTTTGCCGGAAAAATTGCTTTTATCCGCCGCGGTACCTGCAACTTCACCGTCAAGGCTTTGCGCGCACAAGCTGCAGGCGCAGTAGCTGTGATCATTGCCAATAACTCTGCAACTGCCGCGCATACGGACTGTACTTTTCTGCTTTTGACCGGTACCGATCCGCTGATTACAATTCCGGTGCTCAACACGAGCCGCCAGATGGGCGCCTTCCTTGCCAATGCGATCGATAGCGGCCAGGAAGTGGAAGTATGTATCAATCCGCCGAATGTGTATATGGCGAGCACTTTTTTCCCGTTCAAAATGCACAAACGCCTGTCACCCAGATTGCTACCGATACCTTCGGTTTTTCTGCCAATGTGACGAATGTACGCGGCGTGGACCAGACCAATGTGGTTTTGACCGCATCCGTACTCGACACCGCCGGAGCGGTACTTTATACCACTTCTCTCGATATTCCGTTGCTCACAGCAGATGTGGTAGACAGTTTTTTTGAAATTCCGGGTGTTTATGCACCCGAATTGCCCCTCGGCGATTATAGCGTTGTTTATTCGTCTACCAGCGATCCGATCGGCGGAAATGTATTTGAAGATGAACTCAGAGCCGCCTTCAAGGTAACAGAAAACCTGTTTGCGAAAGACGACAATACCACAAACGGTATCCGCCCGGGTACAATACCTGCGTCAGGTTATGCTATGGGTAGTCTGTATACCATGTCTGCCGGAGCATTAGACAATTATGAAGTTAAGACGGTTGAGTTTGCGCACTTTACCAACCCCCCCCCAAACAATCCGTTGATTACTCAGATTGTAGCAGATATTTCACTCTTCCGCGTAAAGGATGAGTTAACAGATGCCGATTGGGCTAGCGCTGCCTGGGATCGCGCAGCATACCAGTCCACCAGTTATGATTGGGTAGGAACGGGTACTTTTGCCGCTCCTTCCAATGCTACGCAAGGCCAGTTGCACCAGGTAGAACTGACAGACCTCAATACGGCTCTGCCAGGTGTTGCCCTGGAAAATGGCGCACAATACATCGTGTCGGCATTTTATGCGGATAGCAGCCGATTTGTATTCCAGGCAGTCGACGAAGACCTCGAACTTGCCGGCCCTGGCGGCGGTATATATTTCCTGTTTTATACGGATCTTTGGTACACCGGTTTTACAGATCAAATCAACGCTGCAGTAATGCGGATGTACATCGATCTGGTGGTTACAACTGACGAGAAGCCGCTGCCGGATTCCTATATGAATGTATTCCCGAACCCGGCCAAAGATGTAATCAATCTGGGTCTTCAGCTCGATAAAGCAACGGATATTACGGTTACTATCGCTGATATTAACGGTCGTACGGTGTACATTGATGACCGCTATGGTATGAGTAATGAAACATTGACATACCAGATCGGTCAACTCGCATCAGGTACTTATCTGGCGCGTATTGCGACCAAAGAAGGTACGCTGACCAAGAAGTTTATTGTGCAGAAGTAATTTGGTTATTAGTTATTGGTTATTCGTTATTTGTGTTGATAATCAATCATTTACAAATAATTTGACCAAAACTAATTTTGCTTGATTACTTATAAAAAATCCCGGATTTCTCTTGATTGAGAAATTCGGGATTTTTTATTTCATTTTGGTAACTGTTTAGCCGGTGGGATGGAGAGAGGAATTTATTCCGCCTTTTAAGACTGTTTTAAAAGGCGGAATAAATTCCGCTCTCCATCCCAAGGGCTAAACAGTTGCCATTTTTTACATATTCAACAGAAACCCAATTGTAAAATTAGCGTCCCAGTCAAAAACGAACTGTTTGCAGCCGGTTGCTTCGGCGACAGCGGCATAGATATTGAGGCCGGCTTCCTGTTTGGCGCCTTCTGCTTTATAGTCGGCCGGGGCTTTTAGCACGGTATAACGCTCTTTGCCGGCGCGGGTTTGTTTGGCGAGTTCGTAGGGAACGCCACCGATGATAAAGCAGGTGCCGCGCACATTGGAAGGTATCTGTGAAGCCTTTCCTTTTACTTCCTGGAATACGGCGCCCGGATTCAGGTTGTTTTGAAAATATTTTGCGCCGGGCGCTTCCAGCGTACCATTGGGCAGCCAGGAGATTTTGGTGTTTCCGGAGCCGATATCCACGACAAATGCGCGATTGTCAAAATCGCGCGGCAAAGCGGATTTGAGTGCGTAACGCGCTTCCTGTGCCGGTGTGACGACATTGACATAATAACCCATTCCCTTGAGCGCAGCATTGATGGCGGGCATAATCGGCTCTTTCTGCGCGCCCGAACTTACCACAAAGTGGATGTCTTTAGGCCCAACGCCGAAAGACAACATATCGGCAATGTACCGTTTCAGCCCGCTTTTGACATCTTCGTCGGTGGCCAGTCCTTCTTTCACCAGACTTACGCCGAATTCTGCTTTTTCTAACTTCCAGTTTTTCTGGCCGTCTACTTTGATAATAAAGGAATTGAAACCCGTAGCGCCGAGTTCTACCACCCCTTTAAGTTTGCCACCGGCGGGTGTTGGCGCTGTGTAATTAAAGGAAACCGGTTTAAAACTCGGGCCTGTTTTGCCAGACTGGGCGCCCCAGGTGGAGCTACTGGTAGAAGGATTGTTTTCATTGGAGGCGCCTGTTTGCGGTTGTTCTGTCGGTGCAGGCGCTGTATCGCCGGATGAACCCAAACCGGGCATAAATTTGCGTACTGCAAAAAAGATACCTGCTACAATTACAAGGGTAATCAGCAGGCGGGAAAACGTGGTTAATCGTGCCATGTGTGTGGTGAATTGTGAATCGTGAGTAGTGAATCGTGAGTAGTGAGTTGTGAATGGCGTTGAATGGAAAGTCAATACAACAATCTGAAAGTTACATCTTAAAATATCTAAACCGTCTAAATTTCTTTAACCCGACGGCGCCCGTCACCGGTCATGTTTTACCGTGAACGGCGTTTTCAGACGGCCAAAGGTATAACAAGCCGGGGGAATGGCGCAAGGGTGTGTTTGGTGTTTGTACTTCACATATTTTCCCCTACTTTTGCAGCGTCCAACCAAAAAAAGGCCGATAACCTTTTTGTTTCACCTGTTTTCCTCTGTTTTCCATGGCTGCTACGCATACCCAGCTCTCTGAGCGCGTCCAGAAGCTTGCCGAATCCGAAACCCTCAAAATGGCGCGTATGGGGCGTGAGCTTCGCGCACTCGGCCATGATGTAATCAGTTTAAGCCTCGGCGAACCTGATTTCGATACACCCGACCATATCAAGGAAGCTGCTTACCAGGCCTTGAAAGATGGTTATACCAAATATACGCCCGTCGCCGGTTTGCCGGAATTGACTAAGGCGATTTGCGAAAAATTTAAACGCGACAACAACCTGGATTTTCGCCCTGAACAGATTGTGGTAAGCAACGGCGCTAAACAAACGGTCTACAACCTCTGTCAGGCACTGCTGAATCCTGGAGATGAAGTGGTAGTTTTTGCGCCGTACTGGGTTTCGTACTGGGAAATTATCAAAATGTCGGATGGTATACCGGTACCGGTTTTTGCCGGCGTGGAGACGGATTTCAAACCTTCGCCGCAACAACTCGCCGATGCTATCACAGAACGTACAAAATTTGTAATTTTCTCTTCTCCCTGCAACCCAACCGGCACCGTTTTTTCGCGCCAGGAATTACAGGAATACGCCGATGTGATCGCAGCGCAAGAACATGTGCTGATCGTGAGCGACGAAATTTACGAATACATCAATTTTACCCACGAGCATATCAGCATCGGTTCTTTCCCAAATGTGAAAGACCGCACCATCACCATCAACGGCTTTGCAAAAGGTTTTGCAATGACCGGATGGAGACTGGGCTACATGGGAGCGCCGAAATATATTGCCGATGCCTGCTCTAAAATACAGGGCCAGGTGACGAGCGGGGCCTCTTCCTTCGGGCAGAAGGCGGGCGCAGTCGCTTTGATGAGCGACCTGACGCCTACTGAAACAATGCGGGAGGCCTTCCGCGAACGCCGCGACATTGTGTTGTCGCTGCTGGAAGAAATTCCCGGAATCCGCACCAACCACCCGGAAGGCGCATTTTACGTTTTCCCGGATGTGAGCGCCTATTTTGGCAAATCGGACGGACAAACGACTATCCGCAACGCCGACGATTTCTGCGATTACGTTATGTCTAATGCCTATGTAGGTTTGGTATCCGGCGCTGCATTCGGCGATCCCGACTGCTTCCGGCTGAGTTATGCGGCATCGGAAGAACAACTCCGGGAAGCCGTACGAAGAATGAAAGAGGTGCTGGGAAGGCTGAAGTAGTTTTGTTGTCAGTTGTCGGTTACCTAGTTATCGGTTATCAGTTATCAGTTATCGGGGGTAGTAACCTTTGGCTACCTTATAAACCTTGAGCCAAGAGTTACTACCCCCGATAACTGATAACCGATAACCGATAACATTTAGGGAGCGGAAATGCAACCCCATGAACCAATTCCAGCCTGAAACCCGATAACTGATAACTAATAACCGATAACTAATAAGAGGATGACCGATACTTTTGAAGCGCTGGGCTTACCAACGCCGTTGTTGAATGCCCTGAAAGATATGGGCTTTACCCATCCTACCCCTATCCAGCAAAAAGCCTTTTCAGTGGTGCTGTCTGGCAGGGATGTGATTGGTATTGCACAAACAGGCACAGGCAAAACCTTTGCCTATTTGTTGCCTATACTACGCCAGTTGAAATTTTCCAAGGACAAAGACCCGCGGGTGTTGATAATCGTGCCTACCCGAGAATTGGTGATCCAGATGGTCAGTGAAATTGAAAAACTGAGCGCCTATATGGATTTGCGCATAGCAGGCGTCTATGGCGGAACCAACATCAACACACAGGCAAAAACGGTTGCACTGGGCCTCGATATTCTGGTGGCTACACCCGGCCGCCTGCTGGACCTGGTATTCATCCGGGCATTACAACTAAAGTCTGTCCGACAATTGGTGATCGACGAAGTGGACGAAATTCTGAACCTCGGTTTTCGCTCGCAGTTAAATTCACTTCTGGATATGTTGCCGAAAAAGAAGCAGAACCTGCTTTTTTCGGCCACTATGACTGAAGATGTAGATGATATGATCCAGATATTTTTCAAGGGGCCGCAACTGATCGAGGTTACTCGCGTGGGTACGCCCCTGGAAAAAATCAGGCAAAGCGCTTACCGGGTACCGAATTTTAATACCAAACTCCATCTCCTCGAATATCTGCTGGCGCACGATGAAACGATGGAAAAAGTGCTGATTTTCGGCGCCACCAAAAGAATGGCCGACCGGATTTATGCCTATCTGGAAACCAAATTCCCTGAACAATTCAGCGCCACACACTCCAATAAATCACAAAATTTCCGAATCCAGGCGGTACAAAAGTTCCAGGACGGCACCTTGCGCGGACTGGTAGCAACCGACCTGCTGGCCAGGGGATTAGACGTGACCGATGTGACGCACGTCATCAATCTCGATACGCCTGACACACCCGAAAATTATATCCATCGCATCGGGCGTACGGGCCGGGCCGATACGGAAGGCGCTGCTATCACTTTTATAGCCGATACGGAGCTGGTTTACCAGGAACAGATCGAAACGCTGATGAATAAGGCCATCCCGATGTTGCCCTTGCCGGATGGCGTGCTTATTTCTACGGAACTCACAGAAGAAGAAAAAGAAGCCCTCTATTCAGGCAAAAACTACATGAAAGTGCCATCGCTCCTGCAATCCAAAGGCGCCTTTCACGAGAAAAAAGAAAAAAATAAAAAGGTCAACCTCGGCAACGCCACCAAATACAGGCGGGAAATGAAGTATAAAAAGCCGATCAAACGGAAGCCGAAAAAAAGGGCTATCGTTTTTATTGTTATCGTTATTGGTTATCAGGGGTGGTAACCCTCGGCCATGCTAAGTAAATTGGCTGAGGGTTACCACCCCTGATAACCAATAACGGATAACTAATAACAAAAAACGAAAGTACCCTTCTCATGGTATTTTTTGCCAGAGCAGGGTACTTTCATTTTTGTGGCACGAAAATCGCCAATTTACCCAAGTTTAATCTGAGTACCCGACCTTCAGCATTTCCTGCACAATGCCCGATGATTCCATTGGGCCATTTCCAATATTGCTGATCGTTTTCATGATATGATGTTCTCCGGTTCTCCGGCAGAATGAAGAATGTAATCGGTTTTTGGGATGTCCTCTTCCGCAGCAATTGTGGAGGGGGATTTTTTATGAAAGAGAAGGATTGACCAGTGTTCCGCCTCAAAAAATTGCTTCTTCCATCGGCAAATACACCAGCGTCGCCGAATTCTCAGCCCTGAAAATCCCGTTTGCCGCCCGGTGCATTTCTGCGGGGGTGACGGCCAGGTACGTATCGACCTCTTCGTTCATCAGTTCGGCCCGATCCAGGATTTCATAAAAGCCCAGGTTCTGGGCTTTATTCAGGATACTGGTTTCGGAAAAAACGATGGTACTTTCGAAACGGTGCTGGATTTTTTTCAACTCCCGTTCCTCGACGGCTTCCTTTTTCAGGAGTTCGAGTTCTTCCCAGATGGCAGCGGTGGCGTCGTCGATGGACACACCCTCTGCGGGGCGGCCCTCGATGACTAAGAGTCCCGGGTCGATATTAGCAGTGATATAGGCGTCAATTTGAGAAAACACCTGTTTTTCTTTTAACAGGCGGCGGTACAGGCGGGAAGAATGCCCTTGTGCCAGGATGTCGCTGAGCAGGTCGATGGCGTAAAACTCGGGACCCAAACGGGCCGGCGTCCGGAAAGCCAGGTAAACGGCCGGTACAGGTACGTTGCCACGCACTTCCTTGCGTACAGGCGCCGTTTGGGGCGGTTCCGGGCTGGGATTGTGCTGTATGGAGGGGCCTGCAGGGATGTCTGCAAACCATTTTTCAACCAATTGCAGGGCGTCGGCGGTGCGGATATTGCCCGCAATACTGAGCACGGCATTGGAAGGGGTGTACCAGTTTCGGTAAAAGGAGCGCACATCTTCCAGCGTGGCGCCTTCGATGTGTTCGGGCGTGAGACCGATAACCGGCCAGCGATACGGATGCACATGGTACATCATTTCGGACAGGTGGTGCCAGCAGTCGCCATAGGGTTCGTTGAGGCAGGTTTCCTTGAATTCTTCTACTACCACCTTGCGCTGCACATCCAGCGATTTTTTGGAAATACTGAGGGCCAGCATCCGGTCGCTTTCCAGCCAGAGTGCCACTTCGAGGTTGTCGGCGGGTACGATTTCGTAAAAAGTGGTGTAATCGTTGGTGGTGTATGCGTTGTTTTCACCCCCGGCGCGCTGGAGCGGGTCATCGAAATCGGGCACATTTTTGCTGCCTGCGAACATCAGGTGTTCAAACAGGTGTGCAAAGCCCGTTTTGTCGGCGCGTTCGTCACGCGACCCGACATAGTAGGTAATATTGACGGCGACTAAAGGCGTGGTATGGTCTTCATGCACCAGCACACGGAGGCCGTTCGGTAGTACGATACGGGTAAAATCGACCATGGAAATTTATTTTTTTGACTCCGGTTCCACCAGATGATCCTCTATGGGGATGATGGGTTCGATACGTTCGACCTTTTTAGGCCAACCAAAGAAGCGGGAAGTCATGATCGGGATAAAGAAGAAACTGGCGGTTAGGATCGAGACTATCAGGTCGGCCGTTTCACCCTCGATCCAGTCTGCCCATGGGTGTCCTTTCATAAAATGGCAAGGCAGCGCCATAAAAAGTTTGATACCCAGGATACCGATCACGATAAAGGCGCTTGTTTCGAGGAATGGATAGCGCTCCAGCAGTTTGACAAACCACTGTGCGACAAAACGCATGGCGAGTATACCGATAAAAACGCCTGTACAAATCAGCCAGATATTATCGGTGAAGGCGACCGCTGCAAATACATTGTCGAGCGAAAAAGCCAGGTCCATGATCTCGACCGCAATAACGGTGGCCCAGAAAGGCCCAACCATACCGTACGTTAGTTTATAAAACCATTTTTCCTCTTTAACAAGCAGGTCATCATCTTTGGCAGGTGTGGCTTTTTTCTTAAAATATTCGTAGGCCAAATAAATCAGGTACGCGCCGCCGAGTGGTTTGAGCCACCAGATTTTAATCAGCCAGGCAGCAAAAATGAGGCACAATCCCCGAAACACATAGGCGCCCAGAATACCGTAACGCAAGGCCCGTTTTCGTTGGTCGGGTGGGAGGTCGAGCACCATAGTAGCCAATACTGCGGCATTATCCACAGATAACAGGCTTTCAATGAGGATTAGGTTGAATATGATAATCAGCGAATTTTCCCAGTCAGCGCCCAGGATTTGCTGTAAAAAGTCCGTCATGGATTAAGATTATATCAAATGAGTGAAGAAACGTCGTTTTTTTGCAGGTTAAATTTGCATAACGTATTGAATTTCAATGCTTTTTGCTTTTGCTTGTCTTTTTTGTCTTTCCCCTTAACAGGGAATTGTGTAAATAGTTTGAGCGTACAATGTTAGTTTTCCTCTGCCTGTTTCAGAAGCGATTCCGAATCGCGCAGCAGGGATTCCAGTTCGCGCTGTAGTTCCTCTTTGCGCCGCTTTTGATCGGCAGCCTTTGTGGCTTTTTGTTGTTCTGATTTAGCGTCTTTTTTGAGGCCTTTTTTAGCCAGCGCATCTGCCGCCTGGTCACCCTTCTCAATACTGTCTATTTCTGTTTGCAGCTGCGCTTTGCGATCTTCCAGCTCGTCGAGGCGTTTGAGCACTTTTTCATCTACATATTGTGCGCGGTCGCGAATGGCGCGATAAGCGTCACCCAGTTTGTCGAGTGCGGCATCGTATTTTCCGGCATTGAAGTTGTTTTTTTCGGTTTTCACCAATTGACCGACAGAAACCACGACATCGCGCATCTGCCCAAAAATTTTCCGGGAATTATCCCGTTCTGTATCGGTGCCGAAGAAATAATTGTAAACCAGAATGGCAACTACAAGTAATATGCCTATTTTAACAAGTGAACGAATCATGGCTGTTTTGTATTGGTTTGAAAATTTGCCGCAAAAGTAGGGAAATAAGTGCGAAGTCCGAAGTGCGAAGTCGTCAGTCCGTAGAGTACACCCTAACAAGTGCGAAGTCGTCAGTGCGAAGTTGTCAGTCCGTAGAGTACACCCTAACAAGTGCGAAGTCCGAAGTGCGAAGTTGTCAGTCCGTAGAGTACACCCTAACAAGTGAGTCGTCGGTGCGCTGGTGGCCGAGTGTAGTTACGCGTGAGAGTACTCGTGCGAGCTCGCGACTTCTGTAGAGTACTCACTGAACGACTTCGTGAATACGACTTCGGACTTGCTTCGGTGTACTCTACGGACTGATGACTTCGCACTGACGACTTCGGACTATATTATCTTGCTGATAATCAGGTCAAAAACCTCGATACAGATCAAAATAATGATAATCCATTCTAATTTGCTGCTTTCGCGGTGCAGGTAGAGTTCGCGGAAAACAGATAAGTTGTCTTCCGCTACTTTGAAAGTGTATTCGATTTCGCGGAAACGCGTTTGTGTCTCCAGGGTGCGCGCCAGTCCGCGGTGAATACGGTCGAGGTATTCATCTTCCCAGGTGAGATCGGGGCTGTCGAAGATAAAAAGATTTTCGACGATGCGGTTTTTGGTGTTCAGGGCGCGGCCGATAAAGCGGATCATATTTTTGCGGCTGATACTGATACTGCCTTTATTTTCCATCTGGGAGGTAAAATGTTGCATTTCCTGCAACAATTCGTGTGCGCGTTGGGAGTAAAAATCGAGCGCTACGGAGTGCGCCACATTGAGCATGGCGATTTTAACCACATCTTCGGTAAATTTGGGCACTTGCAGCAAATCGAAACCGAAATGCGGTTCCTGATCCGGGCGGTGTTCGAGTTCAAAATCGTCGCGCAGTTTTTCGGAGAGCGGATGGTCGCAGAACGGTTGCAGAAAAACCAGGTTTTGACTCATGTCTGTGTCGCTCATGTTGGCAAAAACGACCGCACCGTAGTCAAATGCGTAGAAATAACAGTCTTCATCTACCAGGTAAAACAATTCCGAGGGGTTTTCCTGGAGCAGCGATCCTGCATACACTTCTTTGAGGCGCTTGAGGTGTAATTGTTCGGCGATATAAAAGGCTACGATTTTCATATATTTTGGATGGTTTGACCGGTTTTTGATGGTTTGATGGTTGGAAATTTCCCGTTTGGCTTTTGTGCTTTGTCTGTTGCTTTTTCGTCCCTGACTCACCTGTATTTTGATGAACGCCAGAATGAAACAAGGATATGTTGCTTTTTTTTGAACAGTTTGCTACGGAAGAGGTTTGAGTACATTCGAGAACAAAGATCGAGATTTTTGTCAATCGTGAGTGAATCGTGAATCGTGAGTGGTGAATCGTGAAACCCTTAACCACCAACCGATCGCAGTTGACGACTCACGATTGACGCCTCACGCCTCACGCCTCACGATTCACGCCTCACGATTCACAATTCCCGCTTACATTTGCCTCGTTAAAACAAAATTGCTCCTTTGACTGCTGCTGCTATTGTTGATGTCGCCGTAGGTGGCGTATTGGGTTTGGTTATGTTTGGAGTCGGCTTGTCTCTTACTTTGGCCGACTTCATCAGTATTGTCAGGCATCCCCGTGCTTTTTTTACTGCATTGGGCGCCCAGATGCTGGGTTTGCCGATTATCGCCTTTATCATCTGCCTTATAGCGCCGCTACCTCCCGAAATTAAGGTCGGTTTGATTATTCTGTCTGTAAGTCCGGGTGGCGCTACTTCCGGTTTTCTGACTTATTTATGGGGAGGCAATGTGGCTTTGTCGCTCTCGCTGACATCGGTCAACAGTTTTTTGACCCTGTTTTCCATTCCTGTTTTAGTGAATATTGGATTGCAGGTTTTTATGGGCCGGGAGACCGATTTGCATTTGCCTTTTTGGGAAACGGTAAGCCATATTTTTTTTATTACCATGATTCCGGCCACCCTCGGCATTTTGCTGCGGCGGAATTTTCCGGTTTTTGCGGAGCGGATCAGTAAACCGGCCAAATACGTGATGCTGGCATTGCTGGGCGTGGTTTTTACCATCAAACTTTTTGCGGGCGAAAGCCAGGGCGGTGCGGGTTTGAGTCTGGATGATTTTATTTTGATTACGCCCTTTGCCCTGATTCAGAACGCATCCTGCCTCTTTTTCGGTTATTTCTTTATGAAATGGATGGGAATGCCGCATGCATCGAGGATTACAGCTGCCATGGAAAGCGGGGTACAGAATACCACACTCGCTTTTCTGATTGCCAGTAATATGCTGGGTAACCAGGATATGGTAAAACCTGCATTGGTGTATTCCTTGTATTCCTTCTGGACGGCCTGCCTCTTTGCTTACTCTACCAATCGGCTCTATGTCACAGAATAACATTCGCTTAACGTACTGAAGCGGCGTTTGGGCGGATATTTACGGCGTACATACGGGATTGTGATGTACTTTTGCATCCGGTAAAGCAACCGTGTTTTTTCAACGATGATTTGAACTGGACAAATGATCTCTAATGTCGTGTAGGATGTTGGGAGGTTTCGTCCACCCTGTTATCTAATATATGGCAATGATGAAAGATTTGTATCGCCGTTGGGTGCCCTCGCACCTGCGCTTTTTAGTGGTCGTTCACCTGATATTGTTGAGTATTTTCAGCTTGTTCCGGTATGTGACCCTGCTGTACAACCGCCCCTCCTATTTTTTTCAGGTCGACCGTACCCTGACGGTTCGCCAGGCATTTAAAATCGGCCTTTGGTTCGATATTACAGTGGCGAGTTATGCGCTACTGCTGCCGTATTTACTGCTGACGGTTGCATTTATCTGGCCCCGCGAACACCGCAGGCTTTTTGCTTTCACCCGTTTTTATTGTGGCGCCGCTATTCTGGTCTCCTTGATTATCTGTGCGGCAGATGTGCCTTATTTCAATTTTTTCAACTCCCGCCTGACCACCGCTGCCGTTCACTGGAAGAACAATTTGCAGGTGGCCAAGTACATCCTTTCCGAGGTGAAATATTATCCTTTTATCCTCATTTGCGCATTTTGTATCTGGGGAACGGGGCGACTGATGCGGAAAATCTGGCAACGCACCTGGGCGCCCAACAGCCATTCGCCCAATAACCGGATGGTTGCTACGGCCATGGCCTCCGTATTGATGCTGGGCGGCCTTTGGGGTGGCGCAACGCCGAAAACACCCGATATGAAAAGGGCTACTTTCAGCAATGACGGTTTTATTAATCAATTGACACTCAACCCTGTACATACCTGGTTTGACTCGTATTTCGACTTCGATATTCATGTCGATAACATTCAAAAAGCCATCAGGAAAGTGCAATACGAATTGGGCATTCAGCAGCCGGCAGCCGCTTCTCCCATTGCACGCGAACACCGTTACCCGCAGGCTGCCAAGCCTATGAATGTGGTTTTGGTGTTGATGGAAAGTATGAGCGCCAATCGAATGGGCGTTTACGGAAATCCCAAAAACCTTACACCTGGCTTAGACAGCCTGGCCCGCAACAGTATTTTTTTCGATAACTGTTATTCCAATGGCATTCACACCAACGCCGGCCTGTACAGCTCTATTTACGGTATGCCGATCATTATGATGCAGCACCCGATGAACAATGGTCGTTCGGAATACCTGGAGTTTACGGGGCTGCCCGTCGCTTTGCGCAAAGAAGGTTACCTCACGCAGTTTTTCTGCACACACCCCAAAACCTTTGACAACCTGGATGTTTTCCTGCAAAAAAACGGTTACGACCACATCAGCGATCTGGCCGACTATCCGCCGGAAGTAGTGGCCAATTCATGGGGTGTAGGCGATGAAACCCTGCTGGAACACGCTTTCCAGAACATGGACAGCCTGGCGTCGGATCCAAGTGGCAAACCGTTTTTCTCTACCATCCTGACCATCACCACGCATCCGCCGTTTACCCTGCCTGCTTTTACAAAATTCAAGCCGCGCAGTACGGATCCGATAGAGATTACCTACGAATACTCGGACTGGGCGATCAAAAACTTCATGGATTCCTGTTCCCGCCAGCCCTGGTACAACAACACTATTTTTGTTTTTGTCGGCGATCACGGGGTAAATCTCCCCGATGCTTATGACGTGCCCTTGTCTTACAATCATGTGCCGATGATCATCCATGCGCCCGGTTTGTTCGAACAACCCGAGGTGCGGCATCAATTGGCCAACCAAACGGATATTTTCCCGACGGTGATGGGGTTACTCCGGCAGGATTATGTGCAGAATACGCTTGGTTATGACCTTTTTCAGGAAAAACGCCCTTTTGCATTTTTTTCCCAGGATCATAAAATGGGTGTTGTCAACGAACGTTTCCTGTATGTCGCCCGGAAATCAGGCAGAGAATCCCTCTACGATTATCGCAGCGGCTCTTTGGAAGACCTCAGCCACCTGTATCCGGCTTTGGTAGACAGCATGAAAAATTACGCCTGCTCCAACCTGCAGGTGGCGCAGTGGATGATTGAGAACGATAAAACAAAGTAGTCCGAAGTCGTCAGTGCGAAGTACGAAGTCCGTAGAGTACACACCGAGCAAGTCGTGTCAGTCCGTGCGAAGTCCGTAAGTTTGGCCAGTGAAACGTCGGACGCTCCGTAAATCCGTACAGACTTTCACGTTTGGCCCAACTGACTTCGGACTTCGGACTTGCGACTGACTCAACGCCAGTTGCCCACAACAGTCCGGCTTCCGCTTTTTGGTATTCGGCTGCCAGTTTCAGGAACTTCACCTGGGCATCCAGCCAGCGTTGTTCGCGGGTGTTAATGAGGAAAACAGAACTTTCTCCCTGGTTAAATTTTTCCGTTTCGCCTTCCAGCAGGGTCAGGTAGTTTCGGGTAATATCCCGGTACAGTACCACCTGATTGCGGAGGTTATCCAGATCATTGGCATATTGACGGACTTTATTTTCAATAGCCTGGCTTTTTTGCTGGATATCGAGCACTGTTTGTGCAATTTTCACTTGCGTTACCTGCCAGTCGCCCCGCGCTTTTCGGTTGAAAATAGGATAACTGAAATTCAGTCCCCATTTAATATCGTTGGCAAGCAGCCCAACGCCTTCGGTATTACTTGTTGGAAAAAACTCCCATCCAGCGCCCAGGAGGTTGTAATTCAGGTCGAGCACCGGTTTTCTTTTCTCTAATTTTAAACGACGCTCCACTTCCAGGTTTTGGCGTTTTGCCTCGTACAGGCGCAGTTCAGGATGGTTAACCCGGGCCTGTTGTACCAGTTCTTCCCGTCCTTGTATGTTTGGAAAGGCGCTTTCTGCCTCGGAGAGGACTGGAGGCGTGGGCATTTGTTCCAATGCGAGCGTCTGATTGTCGGTAATCCAGAGAAAATTGCGCAGTGCCAGACTTGCATTTTGCATGTCGACGCCCGCAAAATTGACATCCAGCAGCCGGTTTTGCACCTGGATAAACGTTTCGATGGTATCGATAGCCGGTTTATCGCCCTGTAAAAAACTTTCGCGCAATGCCTCGTGACGGATGCGCGACTGGCGGAGTGCAGATTCATAAATACGCAACTGATTACCGGCCACAACCCAGGTCCAATAGGTTTTGGCCGCCTCGAACAACAAATCGTTGAGCAGCAGTTCGCGTTCGGCCTCCGCTCCCTGCAGTCCGATCCGGGATTGTCGCAGTGCAGCGCGCCTTTCATCCAGCAGCAAACCTTGTCCCAGCGACCAGTTGAAACCCAGCGTCGCCTGGCCATTGGCCGGCAGGGTGGATTCTGCATTCAGGTAAGCGCCGGAAGCCAGGTTGTAAGCGCCTTTCAATTCCAAACCTGCCCAGGTCGGCAGTTTTACGCCGGCTTCGGTATACTGGAAATACGTTTTTCCGCTAAAATTTTTGGAATAAAAATCAGAGTAAGCCTTCGGGTCAAAACCACCTTTCGCGCGCAACAGGGCCGCCGCCGCCAGGTCGCGGTACAGGTCGGCTTGCCGGGCGACAGGGTGGCGTTCCAGCACTTGCTGCCTGAAATCCGACCATTCCAGCACCTGTGCGCTGCTGCTGATACTCAGGGTCAGCAGTACGACAGCCACGGTCCATTTTTTGCGATTCAGGGTAGTAATCATTTGCTTTTTGCGTCTTTTTCAGTGTTTGTATCACCCAGTTGCTGGTACAAATCTGGCGGAAATCCGTTCATCACGCGCCACATTTCATACCAGACCGGCACATTATGTAGTAATGCAATTCCTTTGGCGCCGCCTCCGGGCTGCAATGCCTGTGGCCAGGTTTCTTCCGTTGTATCCTGTGCGACGAGGACGCGGAATTTGCCATTGGCGCTGATATTGCGATCCATAGCGACAACTTTGCCGGCAAAAGTTCCCAAGGATACACCCGGCCAGCCGCTGAAGAAGAATGCGGGCCATCCGTCGAACAGAAAGCGCACTTCACGTCCTACTTCTAACAGCGGCAGGTCGATGGGGCGAACGTACATTTCCACAGCTAATTGATAATCAGCCGGTTGAATACTCACCACAGGATCGCCTTCTTTAATCATTTCTCCGATGCCGGGTTTGATAGCCTTTACAATATAGCCGTCTTGTGGAGCGGTGATGTAGTAAAAACCCTGCCTGCGGGCGTAGTTTTCGCGCTCGATACTGAGTTTGCTGACTGTCGCACGCGCATCGTATTGCTCGCTGATGGTGCTGAAACGATCACTGCGGGTTTTAGCGACTTTATTAGCCGTTTCATTTGCCACCAAGCGCAACTCGGTTTGATAAATAGCCCAATCGTTTTTACTACTGGCCATTTGATTGTCGGCTGCAACCAGTTTGGTTTTTGCTTCCTGGAGTTTGAGGCGTTTCTCTTCCAGTTCGGTCAGCGATTTTAATCCCTTGTCGTACAGCGCCTGCGTTCCGTTTAATTGCCGTTGAGCGACTTGCAGATCTATTTCCGCCTGCATTACTTTCAGGCTATCACTTTCTATTTTTAGCCGAACCTGCTCTATTTTACTTCGAATTTGATTGGTTTTGCTTACCAGTTCGCGTTCCATCGCCGCGATTTGATCGTTGAGCGCATCGGCTTTGTTGCCATAAGACTCCATAGCGCCTTCTTTGGCAGTCACCTGGTTTCCCATGCGCTCCACGAGCCTGGGATCAAAATACTCGGATTTTACTTCGGAAAGGTGCACGATGGTATCGCCTTTCCGGACTGCCTGACCTTCAGTGACGTACCAGTGCTCGATGCGTCCGGCAATGGTAGCGTGAATGGTCTGCGGTCTTTGTTCAGGTCGAAGTGTCGTTACTTTTCCGTCAGCGCGGACCGTCTGTGTCCAGGGCAAAAACATAAACAACAGGAAAATGACCAGCAGGGCCAGCATTAGTTTTCGGAAGGAAAGATGCCAACCCGGTAGTTGACTCGTTTTCAGCGATTGCAACTGGCTCAGGTCTTCTGCATGTTGAAAGGTGTTTTCTGAAATATTCAGCATATTTTTTAGTTGATGTGGTTCGAATGATTATTCCGCATCGCCAGTCACCCCGAGTGTGGTTCTGAATACGCGGGAGAAGTGCTCCGTTTGTTGCACCGCTTCAAAAGTGCCATCGAACACAACAACTCCTTTATTCAGGATAATCACGCGGTCGCAGAGGGCCGCCAGCACGGGATCGGAACTGGTGCAAATAAGCGTCCAGGGTTTGGTTTTGTCGGTCAGGAATTGTGCGATGCGCAGCCGGTCCCGGAAATTGAGGTGACCAAGCGGTTCTTCCAATACCAGCAAATTCGGGTTGTTGGACACAGCGCGCGCCACCAAAATTTTAGTGACAATACTTCGTGAAATATTGTGGCCGCCGGGTAAAAGTTGGGTTTCCAAACCCTCTGTTGCCTCTTGAATGAAGGTGTTTAATCCTACTGTTTCAATAACTTTTAATACGCGCTGGAGTGGAATACGCGGATTGCCCAGGGTAATATTTTCGAGAATACTGCCCTTGAAAATATCCTCCTGGGAGGATAAATCGCCGATATGTTCACGCAGGCTGCGCAGGTTCAGGTTTCTTTTTGAAAGTCCGTTGAACATCAGTGATCCGGTGAAGTCGCGTTTCACAACGGACAGAATTTGCATGAGCGTACTTTTGCCGGAACCATTGTAGCCGGCAATCACCACCCGTTCACCACCTTTTATTTGGAGCGAAATGGATTGCAGAACGGGCGAACTGCCGTCCTCATACTGGTAACCCAGTTCGCGCATTTCTACCTCCAGGGGCTGTTCGGGGCTACAAAACTCTTCTACCAAAATACCGCCTTCGCGTTCGAGCGGCAAATCTGCCACCTGGCCCAGTTTTTCGGTGGCAGTAAGCACATCATACGCCGTTTCATGCAATAAAATCAGTTTTTCCACCGACTCAATAACAAACAATATCAGGATTTCAGCGGCGACAAACTGTCCGAGGTTGAGTTCGTTCGACATCACCAGTGCGCTTCCCAATATAAGAAAACCGCCCAGAATGAGTACCCTGAATGCGACGCTGCTGATGAATTGGGTCAGCAAGATGCGCCAGTGTTTCGCCCGCGCATTGAGGTAATGCACCGTCAGCGAATCGGCCTGCCGCAACGGGAAATCATTTTCCCCGGCAAGTTTGAATGTATTGGAAACGCGCCCCAGTTCTTCGAGCCAAAAAGCAATTTTGTACTTGTATTTCGATTCCACCAGGCTGGTTTGTACGCCCTGGGGAGCCGTCCAGTAAAACAGGATAGCCAACAGACCCAGCAATAACAAAGAGAACATCACAAAGGCGGTGTGGTAAAAAGAAAGCAGCATCAGGCTGAAGAAAATCTGAAGCACTGCCGTACTGCCCTCAATCAATATTTTGGGTAAACCTTTCTGAAGTGTGAGCGTATCGAAGAAGCGGTTGACCAATTCCGGTACATACTCTCGCCGCAACAGTTCCAGGTTGAAGCGGGGGATACGCATGGCGAATTCAACAGCCGAATCAGCAAAAATCCGGCGCTGCATATATTCCATAACGGAAAGTTGCATGAGCCGGAGTATGCCGGCCAGCAACGCGCCGACCAGTACGAAAAGCACCAGGACTCCCCAGGAAGCATTGATGGCTCCACCGGCAATCTGGCTGATAATCGCCTGAATACCAAGCGGTAAAGAGAGGTTAATCAGGCCTGCTACCACGGCGTATAAAATCAGATAGCGTATTTCACGGCGAAACTGGCTGAGTAGCCGAAGCAAGCGCCGTATCGGAGTCATTTGGAGGTTAATATATTGTTCAGGCATTTTCGATAAATACTTGTTCGGTCAGTTAGCACATCAGGACGGATTATTTTGCCGGATCAGGCAATCGGATTTTTAAAACGATTTTCATGGTAACTTGTTTAAGACTGCAACCTACAAACTTCTCTTTGCCCAACTATCTTTACGCAAAAATTGCAGACTTGAAACTACAGGAACGACTTGATTTATTAGCCGAACTGGGTCACTACCTCCGTGCTGGCGGAGATGAAGACCTGGATGCAGCGGTGCAGCAATCATCCATTGAAAATCAATGGTTTACAGAGGGAAATATTCGCAGCGCATTAAAAGCCATTGCAGAGAAGTTCCTGGATCGCGATAAATTGGCCGCCTGGGCTGCCCAATATCCCATGGCCGATCCTGGATACCCGGAAAAAACGGTCGCCCTGATTATGGCCGGCAATATTCCGCTGGTGGGATTTCACGACTGGTTGTGCGTATTCGCAGCAGGGCAGCGCGCCAAAGTGAAACTATCCGATAAAGACAAGCGCCTCTTGCCGCTATTGGTGCAGAAAATGGGGCACTGGCGCAAGGATTCCTGGGCGTATACCGAATTTTTGTCGGACAACGACCGCCTGAAAGATTTTGACGCCGTTATCGCGACGGGCAGTAACAATACGGCGCGTTATTTTGAACAATATTTCGGGAAATACCCGCACATCATTCGCCGCAACCGAAATAGTGTGGCTGTGCTGACCGGGCTGGAAACGATTCCCGAGTTGTACGCCCTGGGCCGCGATATTTTCGCCTATTTTGGCCTGGGTTGCCGCAATGTCAGCAAGTTGTATGTGCCGCATGGCTACCATTTCGATATGCTGCTCGAAACCCTGCACGAATACCGGGAGATGATTCTCCACAACAAGTACAAGAACAATTTCGATTACAATTTCACCCTGTACATCATCAACAACATCCCACATAAAAACAACGGGTGTTTATTGTTGAAAGAAGATACCTCTTTACAGGCGCGTATTGCATCGGTGCATTACGAATACTACGATGATCTCCATGATCTTGACGCACAGTTAGCAGACCATAAAAATGACATCCAGTGCGTGGTGAGCAATGTGCAGTTGCCGCAATTTCAGGTTTTACCGTTCGGCCAATCGCAGGAACCCGGCCTAAATGATTATGCCGACGGCGTGGATATTATGCAGTTTTTATCGGCGTTGAATTTTGTGCGGGAAAAGTTATGTGATTTTAACAAACCGCCCGAACACCCATTCGCTGTGTGCAATCCGCAACCAGCCGTCTTGTTCCTCGAACACCTGCATCTTGTCGCCTTTTTCCAAACGGCGCAAAATGATATAATCCGTGCCAGGCCCCTGCCTGGTGTTGAGTTCATTAGTTCCGTTCACTTCGCCTTGTTTGGGGGTTAAGGGTTGCACAAGTGACTGGGCTACAAACTGACCTTCGCCTATCTGCAGCCAGGAGCCCGACTGTCCGATGACATGCAGCATGACGCCGTTGGGACGCGCGTCGACGACTGCAAAATTGGATCCCGGGCCGGAGCGGACATTGGCGCCTGTGCGGGAGTTAATTTGTCCGAGCCAGGTGTTAAAGAATATTTCCACATAATTTTTTGAGACCCATCGATCTATTCCGATACGCAACCAACCACTTTTTTCTTCATAAATATCGACCTCAGTGCCTAAGGGCAAATTTGCCAATACTCTAAAATTGGTACCAGGACCGCTTCGGACGTTGAGTCCTGTGGGCGTCGTTTTACCAACAGATATTTGTGGCGCAGGGTCATCGGCCATGGCCTGCACAATATCAGTTTTAAATGCCTGCCATTTTTTTTCTTCCAGCATCATTTTGGGGCAGTCTTTGCCGGTGATGTCAAAATGCCGGTAGAGGTCGTGGATGCTGAACTGGTATTTGCGTAGCAGGTGTGCGGCGAGGTCGACGGAATTCCGGTAGGTTTTATTCCAGTCGCCGTCTTTATTGACGCACATTTCAAACCCGATCACGAAATAATTGGGCGTCAGGCTTCCTTCCTTGATCCGGTTTCCGTCCGATTTGTAATTATTGGCGCCGACATGGTATCCCACTTCGTTATCGTGCAGGCACTGGATAATGGCTTTGTCATCGACGATGTAATGCGCCGAAGCGTAGCGATCTGTATTGTTAAAATAATTTCGGTTGGCCTTTGCAGTGGCGCCTTTGTCCGTATTGGCTGTCCAGTGTGCGATGACACCTTTCAGTTTTCGGATTGAATAAGTGTTCTGATCGCGCAGAAAAGGGCGGTTGCGGGTATTTGTGAGTAAATCTTTGGTAATGTTCAGCATATATTAAGTGGCTTTGGGTTGTAGAAGTCTGTTAATTTTGCGGTGAAAATAACTGAAAAATGCGTTTTGATATTATATCTGTACTGCCGGAATTGTTGGAAAGTCCTTTAAATCACTCCATTATGAAACGGGCCAAAGATAAAGGCCTGCTCGAAGTGTACCTGCACCAGTTGCGCGACTATGCCACGGGCAAACACCGGCAGGTCGATGATTACCAGTTTGGCGGCGGCGCAGGCATGGTCATGAAGCCCGAACCGATTGCTGCCTGCATCGAACAATTGATGTCTGAACGCAATTATGACGAAATTATTTACACTTCGCCTGACGGACAGTGCCTCGATCAGCAACTTTGCAACAGACTGAGTATGAAACAGAATGTCATCATTCTCTGCGGCCATTATAAAGGCATCGACGAGCGTATCCGGCAGAAATACATCACGATGGAAATCAGTATCGGCGATTATGTGCTCTCCGGCGGCGAACTGGCCGCAGCTGTGCTGGTTGACTCCATTGGCCGACTCATTCCCGGCGTTTTGAATGACGAAACCTCCGCGTTGTTCGACAGTTTTCAGGATGATTTGCTCGCGCCGCCCGTATACACCCGCCCGGCTGAATGGGAAGGTATGAAAGTCCCCGACGTTTTGCTGTCCGGCCACGAAAAAATGATCGACGACTGGCGGCACGACCAGAGTATGGAGCGGACGAAAGCGCGGCGTCCGGATCTTTGGGAACGATTCCAAAATGGTATTTAGTGTATAGTGTTTCGTGTTTGGGGTGTTTCGTGTTTCGGTTTAGGGGGCAAGCCCGACCCCAAAGGGGAGTACATCGAATAAATTGATAATCTGTACTTTAAGATAAAAAACCACCATGGACCCCCTTAGGGCAATGTGGGCTGGAAGAGGTGCATCCCTGACGAAGAAGGAGGTGACACAAACCTTTCCAAGTTCCGCTACGATGTCACTTGCCCTGCGTCGCAAATGACACCTCTCCGCTAAGTCAACGACATTGCCCTTCAGGGGTCGGGAGCTATAGCCAAAAGCGAAGCGCCCCAAACACTAAACACCAGTATAAAATTTTCTGTGTTGTATTTGTTGTTTAAAAACACAAATAGTTTTACATTTGTGATCTGATTTAACATACAACGCATGGGTTATGAAACTTTGTCCAAATTGTGCAGCTGAAATTATTCCCGGCTCCAAATTTTGCCATCGCTGTGGCGACAAGGTCGTCGAGCGCATGAAAGATTGTCCGTCGTGCCAGGAGCAAAGCCCCCTGGCTTCCGTCTTTTGCCACCATTGCGGTTTTCATTTTGAGGGCAGGCACCGCAGCGATCATGGATACCAGCCGGTTTATCCCCTGGATTTTAACCCCGTCACTTTGACGGAGCAGGTAAAAGCATTGTTTTTCAAAAGTTTAAAACGCAGGATTGAAGAGGAACACGATGTTGCCAAATACAGCGACTACGTACATCGTTTCTATGATTCCCGTTTCAGGGAAATTTACAGCCTGCGCGCCGAACAAATTGCCGACGACCTGATGATGCAGTGGGAACGGTTTGGCCGGGAGGCGCTGGAAGAAGTAGACCGGCGCATTGAAACGGCATTTGAAGGGCTGATGGATTATTTTATCATCCAATTTTGCCCCGATCTCAACGGCGTTATGCTGCCGCCCTCCATTCTGAAATATGAAAAACTGCAATTGGAGACGGCTGATTTATGGACGGTACTGACGGACTTCCTCGATTTTGAACGGGAAGAAGAAGTGTTTTACATTGATTTTATTGCCATGCCAGCCGACTTACTGGCCAATGCCTGTAAAAATTACCTTTTTGCGGAACGCAAGGAAAAAGTGTTTTTCATTTGCGATTTATCGCTCAAGGGAAATTGTAAAGAGGGTTTTGCCATGACAAACAAGGCAATTTATTGGCGCGCGCCGTTTGATAAGGCGCGGCGGGTATCTTACGAAGACCTGCGCGACATTCGCAGGGAAAAAGAATGGCTGACCATCAACGGCCATTTTTTCACCGTAAATCCGAGTTTGAACCTGAAACTGTGCAAATTGCTCAAAAAACTGCGCAAATGGAAACCCGAAACACCCCAACCGGCCAAAGTGAGTGGCCGTTGAAACTTTTTTAAAATTTTCGGGGTTTAATTTTTGTCTGTTTTCAAAAACCGACACTATCTTTGCACCCGCTTTCGAGCAAAATGGAGGTTGTAGCTCAGTTGGTTAGAGCGCAGGTTTGTGGTTCCTGAGGTCGGGGGTTCGAGACCCCTCATCCTCCCAGAAACAGGAGTCATCCCGAAAATTCGGGGTGGCTCTTTTTGATTTAAGGAGGAAAAGGATACAAACAGGATTTTCATTTCACAATCTTTTTAAATATTCAGGAAATGTTTTGTAAATGCTTGATTATCAACACTGATAACCAATAACGGATAACTACTTTCTATTGCTCGTTCACAATACCTTTCAGCATGATTTGCGTCTCATTCGGGTAGGTATTGGCAGTAACCGTGATGGCTTTCCGCTGCTGGTTCTTTTTCATGTCGGTGTTGAACTTGGCCAGAATTTCACCGGTGCCGCCTGGTGGTATCGGTTCATCGGGCCACTCCGGAATGGTGCAGCCGCAGGTGGAGCGGGCGTTCAGTATAGTGAGTGGCACCTTTCCTGTATTGGTGAATTTGAAACTGTGGGTAACAATAGCGCCTTCTGTGACCTCTCCAAAATCAAATTCGCTTTCCTCAAAGCTAATTCGCGCCAGTTGGTTGGTATCGCCAGTCAGTTCGGCGGTGGCCGGATTGCGTATCATGTCGGAATTTGGGCCGCCGGGGAGTTCCTGTACGCCATTTGAAGTGTCATTTTTGCAGGCGAAAAAAGCAAACAAGCCCACAAAGAGTAACAAAAAACCATTTTTCATATAGAGATAGTATGATGAGCCTGCGGGAGATTTTCGCACAGACTTGTTTAAAAAAAATCGGGGCAAAAGTACGTTTGCCATGTTTGCCCGCGCATCTTAATTTCCTAAGGAAACGCTAATGACAGTACCAATATTTTTAACAGGATTTATGGGTAGCGGCAAGTCGTATTGGGGACGCAGGCTTGCAGCATCGCTGGATATGCCTTTTTATGATCTGGACGCGTATATAATTGAACAGACGGGCAAGAGTATTCCTGAATTATTTGCCGAACACGGCGAAGCGGGTTTCCGAAAAATGGAACACGAATACCTCATGGGTTTGATGGAACAGCCGGCTTCTGTGGTATCTACCGGCGGTGGAACACCCTGTTTTTTTGATAATATGGAACAAATGAACCGGTTTGGCCGCACGATCTACCTCCGGATTCCCATCGATGTATTGGCTGCACGTTTATCCAAAGAAATGCACCGGCGACCTTTGTTGGCGGGACTTACCAGTGAAGACCTGCCGGGTTTTATTGAAAAATTGCTCGAAAAACGCGCTCCATTTTATGAAATGGCCCAACAAGCGCCGGAATGGAGTGGGGTAGAAGCCCTCTATTCCGAAAGGATATTGGAAGCCGCGACGCTTATAAAACGCTGAAAAATAAACAAAATGTCAGCAGACAGGCTACATTTGTCCAACAAAATATTTTACAGATGGATGTTTATTTTTACCTGCTGGCTGCATTGGTGTTGGTTGCGCTGATCGTTTTGTTTACCAGACAACAAGGAAATAACCGCATTCAAGCCATTGATAATGAACAATTTGTCCCCAGAGAATTATACACCGCCACCCAGACGCAGTTAGAAACCCTGCGTGCGGAGTGGCAAGGAAAAGAACAGGAATTGCGCGATGCCCATGCGCAATTGGCTGCCAGGGAACAGCAGATTTATCATTTGCAACAAACCCTTCAAACCCAAAAAGGAGAGGTGGAGCAATTACAGGTAAAGTTCAAAACGGAATTTGAAAACATTGCCAACCGATTGCTGGAAGAAAAATCGCAGCGTTTTACGGTACAAAATGCCCAGCAACTACAAACGGTTTTAAGTCCGTTGCGCGAAAAAATAAAAGAATTTGAAGAGCATGTAGACAAAAAATTTCTGGAAGAAACCCGTGAAAAAGCAAGCCTCAAACACGAACTCCAACTTCTTCACACCCTCAATCAGCAACTTAGCCAGGACGCCCACCACCTGACCAATGCCCTGAAGGGCCAGAATAAAATGCAGGGCGACTGGGGTGAAATGCAACTCGAAACCTTGCTGGAGCATTCCGGACTTCAAAAAGGTATTCATTTTTTGATGCAGGCCACTTTCCGCGATGACGACGGCGCCGCCAAACGCCCCGATTTTATCATACAACTTCCTGATAATAAACAACTTGTCGTGGATGCAAAAGTGTCGCTAACGGCTTTTGAACGCTATTTCAATACCGATGACCCTGCGCAGCGCGACCAGCATTTGCGGGCGCACGTCACGAGTATCCGCAACCACGTCGACAACCTGAGCCGCACGAATTACCAGATGTTGTATCAAATCAACACGCCCGATTACCTCTTGCTTTTTGTGCCGCTGGAAAGCGCCCTGAGTGCCGCTTCGCAGGCCGATCCGAAACTATTCACGGATGCGCTGGACCGCAATATTGTACTGGTCACGACAAGCAGTTTGCTGGCAACCATGCGCACCGTAGCACACCTCTGGAAACAGGAAAAACAGACGCGTTCGGTGCTTGAAATTGCCCGGCACAGCGGTCTCCTTTACGATAAGTTCGTGGCTTTTGTGGAAGACCTGAAAACCATCGGCGCCCGACTGGACAATGCCCGACTGGCTTATGACGATGCCATGCATAAACTCACGCATGCGGCCCGTCCGGGCGACACGCTCATTGGTAAAGCGGAGAAAATCAGGGAGTTAGGGGCGAGAGCGACCAAATCGCTGCCGCAGGATCTGGTGGATGAAGCACTTGGGGAATAAGAGGCAAAAAGGGCGAAGAGCAAAAGGGCGGAACGCTGGCCCAAGAAGAGTAAAACCCATGCTTTAGTTTGTCGAAGGGCTCGCTACATTGCCTTTTGCCCTTTGCCTTTTGCCTTCTTGCCTTTTTCACCGCCGCACACTCGCAAAAATCTGCTCGCTAATCCGCTGCAAAAAGCCCTTGTCGTCGGTGACAATTTCGGCCTTGCCTTGCAGTTGCTGTTCAAATTGTATTTCCCGGCCATAGCTGGTGCGCAGGGTATTGTTCTTGTTCACCGGCAGTGCGACGAGTATGGAGTATTGGTTATCTTTCGGAACCAGTGATTTGGAGATAATTAGTCCGCTGATGGTTCCAAATTCGTGGTATGGATAGTTGTCTAATTTCAGGATAACCTTTTGTTTTTCTTTGACTTTCCCGCTGCCGGTAATGGGCAGCGATACGCGCCCGATAATTTTGTCGTTTTGAAGCGGCACCACGGTCATTACCTGGTCGCCTTGCCGGACATATTGCTGGACGGTAAGGCCGTTGAGCGATATTTTCCCGTCCATCGGTGTTAAAAGCAGGTAGGTTTGTTTCCATTTACTGACACTGCTGCGGAGGGTATTCAGGCTGCCGGATAACCTGCCGGACGCGGAAGAAGTGGTTTCCTGTTGCCCAAAAGAAGCGCTGCTAATGTTGTTTTGTAGGCTGATAATTTCGCGCCGCCGTTGCAAAATATTCTCTTCGTACTGGTCGCGCTGGCGTTCCAGATCGGCTAATTTGGTGCGTTCTTTTTCAAAATCCACGCGGGAAGTGATGCCCTGTTCAAAGAGTTCTTTTTGTTTCAGGTAAAGTTCTTCTGCGGTTTTTAACTGTTCATTGGTGCGTTTCAGCGCTTTTTGTTCAAATGCAATACTTTGTTGTAACTGGTTGATTTGCTGGTTAATAGAATTGATATTGGATTGTACGGAAGCGCTTCTGTTGTCTCTTCCAAACTTGAAATCGCTCAGGATTCGGACAAAATCAGCGTAATCGCCTTGTAGTTCGCCCAGGGTCAAACTGTCGGGCTGTTGAACATTTCGGAAATCTTCCGTTTTCAATTGTTGCCAGGCGCCCAGGCATGAATCGAGCAGGAGCACATCCCTGTAATTAGCAGTACTTTGCATCACAGCCAGCAACTGATTGGCCTTGACCCGGGCGGTATCGCTGACCAGCAAACGGGCAATGCGACCGTCTGTACGGGCTACAACATCGACCGGTGGGGTAGCGGTGGTGACGACTACTTTAGCCTCTACCACATCTGGGTAACGCACCAGCCAGGCTGCAGCGAGCATCATCCCGAAACCGAAAAGTACAATAGTGGTACCCCAGCGCACCAGCCAGCCGGGCGGGGTTCCTAAAATCTCCTGTACATCTTCGGAGCGAAGTTCGACGTATTCGCTATCTGCCATTTTTTTAGTGTTTGGTGTTTGGTGTATAGTGTTTGGGGGGTGCTTCGCGTTTGGCAACAGTGGTAAGTTTGGCACACTACTGGACATCTGACCTAAAACTTAAAACACAAAGCACCCCCAAACACTACACACCACCACACACGCTAACTGCCCAGTTCCAGTTGCTCCCTGACCAACCTGTAATAAACACCTTTTTGGTTGGTCAGTTCGGTATGCGTACCCTGTTCGACGATTTCACCTTTTTCCAGCACAATAATATGGTCGGCATTGCGCACAGTACTGAGCCGGTGGGCGACAATGACGACAGATTTATTGCGGAATGCCAGTTCCAGGTTGTGCATGATCACACGTTCGTTGTGGGCATCGAGTGCGTTGGTGGCTTCATCAAAAAAGATATACTGCGGGTTTTTGTAAATAGCCCTTGCAATCAAAAGGCGTTGTTTTTGCCCCTGACTGAGTCCGTTGCCGTCCTGGCCGATTTTCGTGTTGTAACCCAGGGGTAGTGATTCGATAAATGATTGAATATTAGCCACTTTTGCTGCATACAGCAATTGCCTCCGGTCAATATGTTCTTCTCCCAAAGCAATATTGCGGGCGATGGTATCGGAAAAAATAAAACCGTCCTGCATCACTACACCGCAGTGACCACGCCAGAGTTTGTGGTGTACATTAGCAAGATTCAAGTCTCCGATTCGGACAATACCTTCATTAGGCGGGTAAAAATTGAGCAGCAGTTTCAACAGCGTTGTTTTGCCGCTCCCGGAGGTGCCGACAATCGCAGTAGTTTTACCTTCCCTTAATACGAGGTTCAGGTTTTTCAGTACCCAGGGGTTGTGGGGGCCGCCATACCGAAAGGAGACATTTTGCAAACTCAAGTCACCATTGGAAGGCAAGACCGTCACTTTGGTTTCATCGTTGACATCTTCATCGGGGCGCTGGTGGATTTCGTTCATTCGTTCGAGGCTGATCTTGGCCTCCTGCGCATGTAAAATAAACTGGACCAATGCTTCCAGCGGGGCATTCATGTGACCGATGATATATTGCACCGCCAGCATCATGCCGAGGGTCATTTCTCCCTGGATGACGGCCTGCGCGGCCAGCACGGAGATGAGGATGTTTTTTCCTTCATTGATAAATGCGGCGCCGGCCCGTTGCATTTGGTCGGTTGCCAGGTATTGCACATTCACCCTGAAAAGGCGCGCCTGAATCCGTTCCCATGCCCAGCGTTTCTGGCGCTCGGCATTGTGCAGTTTTATTTCCTGCATACCATTCACCAACTGGATCAGCGAATTCTGGTTTTCGGCCATTTGCTCGAAACGCCGGTAATCAAGCGAACGGCGGCGTTGCAGAAACAGTGCGATCCAGCCAAAATATGCTGCGGCTCCTATAAAGAACACTAAGAAAATCAATGGATTGTAATAGGCCAGTACAAAGCCGAACAGAAACAGATTGACGACTGAAAACAGGGTAATGAGCGAGGAAGATGTTAGAAAACGCTCCACCCGTTCATTGTCATAAATACGTTGCAGCAAATCGCCGGTCATTTTCGAATCGAAAAACGACATCGGCAAGCGCATCAGTTTGATCAGAAAATCGGACACCAGGTTGATATTTACCCGCGTACCGATATGCAGCAGTATCCAGCCCCGGATAAATTCCACGGAAACCTGACTGATAAAAAGCATGCCCTGTGCCAGCAAGATGAGATAGACAAAACTGAGGTCGTTGAGTTGCACACCTTTGTCTACCAGGGCCTGCATCAGGAAAGGGAAAGCCAACTGGATCATGCTGCCCAAGAGCAGGCCGATGCTCAACTGCCAGATCAGGCGTTGGTGTTGCCACAGATACGGCCACAAAAAGCGCAAACCGGAACGATCGGTCGTATCTCCTTCGCGCTCATAAAAATCGGGCGTCGGCTCCAACAAAAGCAAAATGCCCTGTGCTTCCGTATTGACGACATCGCTGATCCATCCATTCAGGAATTCCTGTTCGTCCAGTTCGATTTTGCCGATTTTTGGGTCGGCCACAAATACTTTGCCCTGGGAAATTTTATATACCACCACAAAATGATCCTGTTGCCAGTGCGCCACGCAAGGCAGGGGAATATCTTCCGAGAGTCGTTTAAAACCGGTTTTTACACCCAGGGTGCGCATCCCGATTTTTTCTGCCGCATCCGAAATACCCATCAGCGACACACCTTCCCGGTCGAGGTAGGATAATTGCCGGAGGAATTCCAGCGAATAATGCCGACCATGGTGTCGCGCCACCATACGCAGGCAGGTAGCCCCGCAGTCGGCTGAATCCAGCTGTTTGTAAAATTGAAATTGGTCGGCCATAATTAAGTCGTCAGTCCGAAGTGCGAAGTCGTCAGTGAAAAGTGCGAAGTCGTCAGTGCGAAGTCCGAAGTCCGTAGAGTGTGCCGTTTCAAAATAGAGTTGCCAAAAAATCAAAAGGCGCACTCTACGGACTTCGGACTAACGACTTCGCACTTCGGACTAATTTAAAGTTCCCTGATCCAGATATTCCTGTAACTCACCAAGTCGCCGTGGTCCTGCAATTTGATGCCACTTTTTCCGTGCGCTTTGTAATTTGGCAGACCGATGTATTCCGTCGGTCCCTTGATTTCAGTATTAAGTTGCGCAACCACGCCATTGTGTATTACCGTTACCCGCGCAGGGGCAATCAGTATGCCATCATTATTAAAACGGGGCGCTGTGTACAAAATATCGTAGGTCTGCCACTCGCCCGGCTTGCGACAGGCATTTACCAGTGGTAGGGATTGTTTGTACACCGATGCGGTCTGTCCATTGGAGTAGGTTCGGTTTTCGTAACAATCGAGTACCTGAATTTCATACCGGTTCTGCAAAAAAATACCGCTGTTGCCGCGCCCCTGGCTCTCGCCTTTCACCACGGAAGGCGTACGGAATTCGATGTGTAACTGGCAGTCGCCGAATGCTTTTTTGGTCACGATATCGCCCGCGCTGGGACGAACGGTAGCGCTGCCGTCTCCATTCAGCGTCCAGGTCACATTGCTGCTGTCTTTGGCGCTTTGCCATGCTGAAAAGTTGCTTCCGTCAAACAATACAAGGGCGTCGGAAGGCGGTTTGGTACCTTCACCCGGCGTTACCACGCGTACCTGCGGCTCCCAGAATTCAGTAGCCTTAGGGTCGGTTATCTGAGCGGATAAAGTTGAAAAAAGGTTTGCAAGGGATAAAAAAGCAACTACAAAAAGCCTCATTTAAAATATTATTTAAGTTTGTTTGAAAAATAAAATCAACGTCCAACGTAGTTGTGCGGGGTCAATTGTTTCAATTCAGTTTTGATGTCTTCATCCACAGCCAGATGGTCAATAAACTCATGCAGCACTTCGCGGGTCACAATGGAGCGCCCGCGTGTCAGTGCCTTTAACGCCTCATAAGGTTGCGGGTATCCTTCGCGTCGAAGAATGACCTGTATACCTTCCGCAATAACCATCCAGTTGTCCTCCAGGTCGTCGTACAATTGCCCTTCATTCAGCAGCAATTTGTTCAGGCCTTTGAGGATGGATTTCAGGGCAACCACCGTATGGCCCATCGGAACGCCTACATTGCGCAGCACGGTGGAGTCGGTCAGGTCGCGTTGCAGGCGGCTGATAGGGAGTTTTTCAGCCAGGTGCTGGAATACCGCATTGGCAAGTCCCAGGTTTCCTTCTGCGTTTTCGAAGTCAATCGGATTCACTTTGTGGGGCATTGCGGATGAACCAACTTCCTCTTTAACGGTTTTTTGTTTAAAATATTCAATGGAAATATAGGTCCAGATATCGCGGCAAAAATCAATCAAAATGGTGTTGATACGGCTCAGCGCCTGACAATGGGCTGCGAAACAATCGTAATGTTCAACCTGGGTGGTGTGCTGCGACCGTTCGAGGCCGAGAAATTCAAGTACAAAGTCATTAGCGAACCGTTGCCAGTCATAATCGGGGTAAGCGGCATAGTGCGCATTGAAGTTGCCGGTCGCGCCGCCGAATTTGGCGCGATGCGGAATGCCGCGTAACATGTCCAACTGAACATCCAGGCGTTCCACAAACACCTGGAATTCCTTGCCGAGCAGGGTGGGAGAGGCCGGCTGACCGTGCGTCCGGGCGAGCATGGGGACAAATGCCCAATCCTGTGCGAGTTGTTCGAGGTGGTTGCGCACGGACTGCAGGAGCGGATAATATACGTGTTCGAGGGCGTTTTTAAACAGCAGTGGAATGGCTGTGTTATTGATATCCTGGGAAGTGAGTCCGAAATGAACAAATTCACGCAGCGGCCCCAGTTCGAGTCCGTCGAAACGTTCTTTCAGAAAATATTCCACTGCTTTTACGTCGTGGTTGGTACTGCGTTCGAAGGCTTTTATTTGTTCCGCATCCGCCAGATTGAAGTTTTCAAAAATCGCATTGAGTTCGTCGATTTTGTCGTCCTCAAACGCGGCGAGTTGAGGCAGGTTATACTGACAGAGTGCGATAAAATATTGAATTTCAACAAAAACGCGGTAGCGAATAAGCGCAAACTCGCTGAAATATTCGCTGAGTTCGCGGGTTTTATCAGCATAACGTCCATCGATCGGCGAGATAGCAGTGAGCATTGGATGTAACATTTATTTAATCAAATCACATTTGGAGCGATTCCAAACGGGGCGAAATTCGGCTTTTTTCTCAAGTATCGTACACAGAAGTGTCTTTGCCGGTTACTTTTGCCTTGAAATAATAAAATTTTCACCAAAAACGAACATAATGCGCCATTTTTTGATCCTCTTTAGTGGTATTGGCTTGCTCCTGATCGCTTGTAACGGCTCTAAAAAAGAAATTGCAGCCCTCGAAAAAGAAACTATGGACATTCACGACGAAGCCATGAAAGAAATGGCCGACATGAACCGGACAGCCAGGGCCTTAAAATCATTTTTAGCAACTGCCCTGATGACGCCTGAACAATCTGTTCCTTATTCGGAGGCGCTCCTTAACATGGAAAAAGCCGAAGCCGATATGATGGCCTGGATGGCTCAATATAAAAAACCTGAAGATGGGTCTGCCGAAGAAATCCTGGCTTATTTGACGGAACAGAAGGCAAAAATTGCCAAAAACCGGGATGATATTCATGCTGCGCTGGAAGCGGGAAAAAAAATGCTGCCGAAGTAAGTATGGCATTTTGCCATACAACTGGACATTTTAGTGGAACGAGACCTATAAGGTTTCAAAAACCTTATAGGTCTGTGCGCTATAAATTAAAATGTTAAGTAGTATGACAAATGCAAAATGCAACCGAAAACAAGGTTATTTTTTATAAGCAGGCGTGCGAAATTAGTTAGACTAAATTCTTTGCAAATGCTTGATTATCAACACTGATAACCAATAACGAATAACTGATAACTACCTAAATGACACACAAAAACTTCCTTTTTCTGCTGTTGATGGCGGGCCTTTCGGCATGCCTCAACACACCTGACACAAAAACATTGCCCATTCTGGGTGAGCGCGACATATCTCCCGCAGGAGATACGATTTATCGGCAAGTGCCTGATTTTCAATTTATTAATCAGGATAGTCAGCTCGTAAACAATGCCACTTTTGCAGGTAAAATCTATGTCGTCGATTTCTTTTTTATACACTGTCCGACCATTTGCCCCAGGGTGAAAGCCAACGGTTTGCGCCTGTATGAAAAGTTTAAAAACGACGACCGGGTGTTGATGCTCTCGCATTCCATAGATGTGAAGAATGACACCGTAGCAGCGCTGAAAAGACACGCGCAAAAACTGGGCATCGACGCCAAAAAATGGCATTTGGTGACAGGCGACCACGATGCGATTTACGGTATTGCAGACGATTATTTCAGCGTGGCGCAGGAAGACCCCGACGCGCCGGGCGGTTTTGATCATTCCGGGCGACTTATTCTGGTGGACAAAAACCGGCACGTGCGCGCATTTTGCGACGGAACAGACGCTGAAGATGTAGACCGTTTTATGAAGGATATTTCCACACTTTTGGCCGAACAGTATAAGTAAAAGGGCAAAATGGCAAATTGCAAAAGGCAATGTAAATCAATGATTTACACAAAATTTTGTATTTCCTGATTTTGCACTGCTACTTCAATATAAGATCATGCGGTATTTTTTATTTGTGATGGCATTGTGTGGAATCGCCTGCGAGCGCCAACCCTATCAGAGCGGCGCCCGTCTGTACAAGACGCACTGCGCTAATTGTCACATGGATAATGGTCAAGGTCTCGGCGCGCTCATTCCGCCTTTGGCCGGGGCTGATTATCTGGCAAACAACCAGGCCAATCTGCCCTGCCTGATCCGGAAAGGCATACAAGACACCATTGTCGTAAATGGAAAGGTATACGCAGAAAAAATGCCGGCTAATGAAGCGCTTTCAGACATCCAGATAACCAATATTTTGAATTATGTAAATAGCAGCTGGGGCAATCAATATCCGCCATTTCAATTGGAAACGCTGCGGGAGATGTTAAAAAAATGTCAGTAAGCCCTGTAATGCCGCGTATTTTGTCATTAGAATGCTATCCGGCGACACAAATTGGCAGCATCCATTTGCCGTTCCGGGGTGTCTTCCTATTTTTGGCTCTTTCTTTTGACATTCAACCTTTTGACCTGCCTTGTTCGCCTGCATTCAAAAGACACATAACTGCACCTGATATCATACTCAACAGATGAGAAAACTTTCCACATTCGTCGTTTTACTGTTAACCTGCGGCTCCCTCTTTGCTCAAATTCCTTCAAACGACGATTGCTCCGGTCTGATTGATCTCGGCCCGGCGCCTTTCTGTGAAACAACCGTTTTCTCCAATGAAAACGCTACCGCTACCAATATAGGCAATGACAACAACCCCACCTGTTTTAACAGTGGTGTGGCACAACGCGACGTCTGGTTTGCATTCACCTGCCCGGATACCTTGTTTGACTTTCGAATCACCGTGACAGGTGTGGGCGCAAATTCAATCGTCAATCCGGAGTTTGCTATTTATCGCGGCGACTGTACTTTCGACGGACTGGCAGAACTGCTCTGTGCCAAGGCGGATATTGGAGAAAATGTGCTGTTTCTGGATGTGGCCGGGCTTACACCGGGTTTACAATATTTTGTCCGCGTTTCCGATTATTCCGTGAATGCGACACCCAATTCCGGCGATTTTACCCTGTGCGTAACGGCCGTTCCACCTACTTCCAATGTAGATGACGGCGGCTCGACCCTGTGTGAGGGCATCTTGTACGATACGGGTGGCCCGGACGGGGATTATGGCGCGAATGAAAACCATACGTTTGTCATTTGCCCGACCCAGCCTTCCGGCTGTATCAACTTTACACTCGATTATTTTAATCTTGAAGCAGGCACTTTATTTAGCGGCGATTTTCTGACTTTTTACGACGGTGATGATACCAATGCGCCGATTTTGGCCGAATTGGGTGGAGACGGCGGTTTTGGTTCTGCCGCCGGCGGTGGCGGTGGCGTTTGTTTCCAGGTACAGGCCACCAGCGGATGCCTGACGATTCAGTTTCAGTCCGACGATTCCAATGAATTTGAAGGCTGGCAGGGTCATTGGGAATGTACGTCGCAACCTTGTGTGCAACCGGTACCACTGAATGTTAATGCCGCCATTACCAATGATGATATTGTCAATTCAGTGGCTACTCCGGCAACCACCGTTACCGTTACAAACATCAACTGCCCCAGCGGCGCTTACGGCACCTTTAATTTTGCTACGGACAACAATGAACTGGGATTGGGCAAGGGCCTGCTGCTGACTTCGGGTGATGTCAACCTGGCTGTCGGACCGAATGATTTAACCGGCGCTTCATTCGATTTCTCCGGCACCGGCGATCCGGATCTGGATTATCTTTCCGAACAATTCGGAAACGGAACCCCTTCAACGGATGCCTGTATCGTGGAATTGGATGTCTTTGTGGCTACGGATGAACTGAGTTTTGAGTATGTTTTCGGTTCTGAAGAATATCCTGAATATGTAGACTCCGATTTTAATGATATTTTCGCATTCCTGATTTCAGGCCCTGGTATTGCCGGCGACCCCGGTCTGAGTAACAATGCCCTGAACATAGCGGTATTGCCCGGCACCAATACGCCGGTTCAAATCAACAGTGTCAATCATTTGTTGAACTGGCAGTATTATCGCAATAATTACGGTAGTACCACTTTACAATACAACGGACTTACTTCCGATTCTTTGGGTATTAAAAAAAGCCTGACTGCACGTTCGGCGGTCATACCCTGCAATACTTATCACTTGAAATTAGCAGTGGCAGATCGCCAGGATCACGTGCTTGACTCCGGCGTGTTTGTCTCTGAAATTAAAGGCGCTACGCCCAATCTGGCGGTTCAGTTTGCCAGCGGTATCGAGTATTTTATTGAAGATTGTTCCGGTAATGAAGATGAATTGATCATTTCTCTTTCGGAGCCGCTGGAAGAAGAATCATCGTTTTTTGTTACGGTGGGCGGTACGGCCACCCTCGGCCTGGATTACCTGCTGACTATTCCAAACCTGATCGTATTCCCCGCAGGTATAACTGAACTGAGTTTCCCGATTACACCGATCACAGACGCCCTGGTAGAAGGAACAGAAACCATTACGATTACACTATCCAATAACTTCGGTTGCGGCACAGTCGTTTACAAAACCCTGACTATTGAGATCAAGGACAATGTAGAAGTACTGGTAAGTGGTGGCGACACTTTGTTTGTTTGTGCCGGCAACACCCTGCAACTTCAGGCGGAAGGCGCCACCAACTATTTCTGGGCGCCTCCGGGAGCGGTGAGCAACCCGTTTATCGCCAATCCGACTATTACGCCCGCGCAGGATATTGTTCTGGTCGTGACGGGAACAATATCTTCCTGCGTAGATGTGGATTCCGTACTCGTGCGAATTATCGATCCTACCGTATCTGTAACTGCGCTGGACTCCGTAAATATTTGCCTCGGCGGCAGTGTGCCGTTACTGGCTACCAACAATGTCAATAATCAGGGACTCTCCTGGTCGCCCGTAGCGGGACTAAGTGATCCAACTATACAAAATCCGATTGCAACACCCACTGTAACAACTACTTACGTCGCCAAGATCACGATTGCAGGTTGTTTTGTTACAGATTCCGTGACGATCACTGTGGATACCTTGCATTTTCCGGTGCTGAATAGTGACACGACCGTTTGTCAGAATTACCCGGTTGTCCTGGCAAGCAATACCGATTCTACCTCCACTACTTATCTGTGGACGCCGGCAACAGGTCTGAGCAGCGACACGACTTCCAGTCCAATTGCTTTGCCCGATGTAACTACTACTTACACGCTTGTCGCCACCAGCGCCAACGGCGCCTGCACACAGACAGAGTCGATCACCGTGAGTATTATTTCTGCAGATGTCGATATTCTGGGTGATCCATATCTTGAAATATGTTTGGGTGAAACGGTTCCTTTGGTGGCGCAATCCTCCCCGGCGGGTGCCCAGGTCATCTGGTCTCCGGCTTTTTATGTGAGTAATCCGACGGGGCCGACCACTACGGCCAACCCTGATGAATCGGTCACCATTTTTGCTACCTACAATATTAACAATTGTGTGGTGCGCGACTCTATTCAAATCCGCGTGGACTCACTTCCCGAATCCGCGATTACCCGGGTCGAAGACAAGGAACTGTATTGCCCCGGCGATACTATTTTCCTTATTTCGCCCACATATGAACCTGCAAATTTTCCGGACATCCAAATTAACTGGCCTGTCTACGGGGGTGAACTGACGCCGGAAGATAATTGGAATTTAGTGTTGCTCGCGGCCTCGACGCATACCTTTGAACGCATCGTTGTCAACCGGGGATGTGAAGACACATCGAGAGTTGAAATACCGGTCGGTATTATTCCAACAATAACAACCTCTGCCAACCCAACCGCAGTTTGTCCGGGTCAACCGGTGCAATTAATGGCTTCCGTAACTCCCCAACAGGCGTTGGAATGGGAAGAAGTACCCGGTATTTCCTGTACCATGTGTCCGAATCCTATCGTGACTCCGGTGGTAACTACTTCCTATTCCGTTTCCGCACCTGATGCAGAATGTCCTGCCAATGCCAGTATCACTGTAGTGGTTCAGCCGGCCCCGTTCCTGGGTCTGCCGCAAAACCCTGCGATCTGTCTGGGCGGTTCCGTTACACTCAACAACGGGCCATCCGAGCCGGGTGTGACGTATACCTGGACATCAGTGCCCGCCGGCTTTGTTTCCGGTTCGGCCAATCCGCTGGTGTCGCCCACGCAGAACACCACATACAGGGTATTGGCAGATGGTTTGTTGTGCGATACACAGGGCGAAGTGATTGTGACCGTTGCGAATGCTACAGTGAATGCAGGCGCCGATCAGGATGTTTGTATTGGCGAAACGGCCGCATTGACGGCTGTCGTTACCGGTACTGCCGGACAAATTACCTGGAGTCCAGGCAACCAGTCCGGGAACAGTATTCAGGTAACACCTACACTTTCAACGACTTATACTGCCACGCTTTTGTACGGCCCCGGTTGTGTTGCGACCGACCAGGTGCTTGTGAATGTAGTCGCAGGCGTCACATTGACGCCGATCGCTACCGATCCCGGCGCGGAAGACTCCCTTTGTGCCGGCACTCCGATTATCCTGAAAGTAACGCCTACACCAGCAGATGCCGAATTAATTTGGTCGGAAAATGGCAATCCGCTTGCAGGACAGACCAGTGATTCCATTCGATTGTTCCCAGGGGTAACGGAAGGCATCGCTCTATATACGGTTGTGGCGACCAATGATTTCGGATGTTCGGCTACCCGCTCTGTAAGTTTTAATTTACGGCGTTGCCTGGTCATTCCAAATGCCTTTACACCTGGCAACGATGAATTCAACGATACCTTCGGCGTTGTGCTCGCGGGAGACAATATTGAGATTGTAGAGTTCTTCGTGTATAATCGCTGGGGCCAGAAAGTATTTGAGGCTACCCCGACCGTAAAGCGCTGGGACGGCAATTTTGACGGCGATGAAGCGCCCAGCGATGTGTACGTGTACTATATCAAAGTGCGCTACCCGGATGGAACAGAGGATGGATATCAGGGGGATGTGACGCTGTTGCGGTAATTGGAATTTTAGGATTTGCTGGAACACGGATTGGAGGGATGAGACACGGATTTTTTTAATTGATAATTGATAATTGCTGATTGATAATTGACAATCGTTGATTTTCGCGATAAATCATCAATCATAAATCGTTAATAATCATTCATCATCCTCATCCCTCATCCTTAATCCTTGTTCTATAAAATCCAATAAATCTACCTCATTCTCAATATCGAATCCCCCAGAAAGGCGGCTCTTCCGCTTCCCGTTTTTGATCCATGTGTTTTTTCATTAAAGTGGTAAATTCGGCTTCGGTGATTTTTTTTCCTTTTATTTTTTTGGGTAAATCCAGTTCTGTCCCCAACTTTTTCAGGTCAATTTTATCGGCGCTGACCAACATGCCGCCGTCGTTGACATCCACTTCAAGGATCAGGCCGGGCAGACCAAAAAAACGTTCCGGGCCGGCGCTGATGGGAATATCCATGGCGAACCAGGCGATGACCTTTTGTTGTTTGAGGGTATCTTCCCAGGATGCTTTCATACAAATATGACCCGCCACATCTTTCAGGTCATTAAGGATTTTCCAACCGGGCGCGTGAAGGGTATCTTCCACAATATACGTTTTCCCAAATATCTGCATCACATCATACATGGTGTTGGTGGCAAAGTTGCGCTTGATATAGTACACTTCTTTGCGCCAGGAATAACCCTCGTCGTCCGGTTCCGCTTTTTCTTCGGAGTCTTCGTATTTCGTTTCCGTCGGTGTGAGATACAGCGTCGTAAACATTTTCCATTCGGATCGATTGCCCCACATGTAAGCGATGCGTTCGCGTTGTTGTTTGCTGATGTAATCCACTGCGGCCATTTTTTTGGACCAGTTGTGCGTAACCAGGTAGCGTATGACGCCCTCTGTTTCCTGCGCCCGGATGCCTGCCGCTGCGAGCAGGAAGGCTATGAGAATGTATTGTTTCATAAGTAGTTTGTGTTTGGTTTGGTTAGTGTTTGGTTTTTGTATTTGGAAACGTGTTTTGTGTCTGGATTTTTTGGCTTTGGCATCTGCGTTGGTATTCGCATAATACTCAGGGTGCCCAAGGCGGGCCAAAGGCGAAGCACCCCCAAACACGAAACACCACACACGAAACACCAATACATTACCACCATTGATTTTTGTTAATTTTGTTTTCGTACCCGCGCATATTATAGCTCGCGCTCAACATAAAATAACGGGCAAGTGTGCCGGCAATATTACGGACCACATAATTCTGGGTTCCGTTTTGTGTGATGCTGACGCGCCGGTTGAAAATATCGAATGCCGCCAAACGTATTTCCAGCCGGTTTTGTTTGCCCACGATCCGCCGAACGGAGGCATTCCAGGTGGGAATGTCCTGGTTGAAATCAAAACGGTCGTTGCGATAAACAGCGTAATTGAAATTACTTTCAAAAAAGGACTTGGATAAAAACTGCCATTTGACGGAAGCGTCTACGCTGTGATTCTGAATCTGCTGGTTTTGCTCTTCCTGGATGGAATAAGAAATGTCGTTGAACCGCAGGTTGCCGCTCAGGCCGAAAATTAACTTCTGTGTGGGTGTGGCATTGAGGCCGGCGCGAATATTAAAACCCTTGTTAAATGTCTCATTTTCAATGCCATTTACCAGGGAGGGCGACTGTCCCAGGTTGATATTACCATTGACATTCATGGTCAGTTTCGTTTTAACAATCGGAAAATTGGACCATAAATACAGGTTGAAGCGATTGCCGCCAGATACATTATCGGGCCGGGTAATGGTGCGTATCCCGATACTGTCGATCAGTTCGATGGTCTGGTTGTAAATAATCTGGTTGTCAAAAAGATTGAGATTACTGCCGATGCCTACGCTGCTGAGGGAGGCGGGATTCCAGTAATTGAGGTTCAAGCCAAGGCTGTGCGAGCGTTGCGGCGTAAGGTTGGGATTGCCCTCGATCCGGTAAGCCGGGTTGCTTACATTGGGTACCGGTTGCAGGTCGTTGAGTTGCGGTTCGTTGATTTCATAACTATACTCGGCACTCAGCCAGAGGTTGGATGGAAACTCATAACTGATGTCGACATTCGGCGTATAGTTTAAAAAACTGCGGCGGATCGGGTCGGTCAAAAGGGGTGTATTTCGGTCGGTGGAATAAGCGCCGTCAAGTTGAAGGTGTTGGGCAGCGGCGCCGACCGTGGCGTTCAGTCCATCGTACGAATAGCGGATGCTGGAACCTAAACGATTGTATAACACCGTATTATCATAAAAAACACTGAGGTTGTCAATCCGTTCGTTGTTGAGTTCCGGGTCGACAACCTGGCGATTGACCTGATTGTCGGCGCGGGAAAAATTGTAGAATGTTTCCCAGTACCATTTTTTGGAAAGCGGTTCCGTGAACAGCATGCTCGATTTAATTTGCCGGCCGATGTTGTCGTTTGTATTGAGTTGCCGGATTTGTTCTGTTACTGTGCCTGCCCTGAAGAAACGGTTGATAGAAAAGAGGTTTTCGGAGCCATCCGATTTGTTGCTGTTATACCCGGCGCTGAGGGCAAAAGATCGCCCTTTCTTTTTGAATCGATGGCGGAAAATTCCCGAACCTGAAAGCCGCCAGGAATCGAGCAGGTTGTCGTTGTCGATGTCGAGGTTATTGGAAGGCAGGTCATTACTTCCCGTAAAATATTGCGACTGGTTGTAGCGGGCGTCATTGTGGCTGAATCGCGTATTGGCCTTGACAATCAAGATGTTATTCGAGTCAAGTTCCTGCTCGAAGCGTGCGGCAATGCTGTGGTTGCTTCTGAAATCGACCCTCGATGAAGTATCCGTATTGGAAAAAGTACTGTCCTGCAAAAACGTTTGCCGGAAAGCGGACTGGTTGAGCGTGAGTTCCGTCTGGTTATAGAAGTAACTGCTGCTGAATTTCGTTTTTTTGTTGTCGAAGTTATAGTTGGCGCCGCCGCCGTAATTTTCCGTGAAGCCGCGACCGTCGAAATTATTAAAAGGCACATCATCGCCATCGCCGCCAATGTAATAACCGTCTCCGCCGTTGCCAAAACCAAAATCCCCGTTATCGTAATCGCCAAAAGTATTCTGACCTTTAAACTCTCCGTAGTCTTCCCAGTTCACGCCGGTCTGGTTAATATTATTGGCGTAAGCAATGATAGAGAATTGTTCTTTGGTATTGAACCTGTTGTAGTTGCCGCGCGAAGCCCAGCGTTCTTCGGTGCCGACTGCTCCCGTTATTTTCCCAAAAGCGCCTCTTTTATACTCTTCTTTCAATTCCAGATTCATGGCTTTTTGTTCCTTGCCATCATCCACGCCCGTCAGTTTGCTTTGTTCGGACGCTTCATTGTACACCTGTACCTTGGAAATGGTTTCAGCCCCCAGATTTTTGGTCGCGGCTTTTGGGTCGTCGCCAAAAAAAGTTTTGCCATCCACGTACACCCTTTTTACATCCTTGCCCTGGGCTTTGATGTTCCCATCGGCATCCACGTCGATGCCCGGCAAACGGCGCAACATATCTTCCACGGTAGAACCCGGTGGTACTTTGAAAGAAGAAGCATCGTACTCGATCGTATCGCCGCGAATGCTCAGGGTGGCTTTGGCGGCTTTCACCACTACTTCCAGCAATTCGGTCGTAATGGGTTTTATTCTGATCGTTCCAACATCGTTGATCTCCGTCGGCGACGCCTGCAAATGCTGCTGTAGCGGCAGGTACCCGACGTAAGATACCTTTAGCAGGTAAGGGACATTTTTTACATTTTTAAAAGCAAATGCGCCATTGTTATCGCCCCGGGTGAAATTAATCAGGGTAGAATCCAGGGGGTTGAGTAACATGACCGTGGGGAGCGGTGTTTCGTCCCCGGAAGTGTCAATTACAGTACCTTTTATGGTAACTCTCGATGGATTTTGAGCGGTAAGCGTTGTGGCGAGTAAAAGTAGGGCGAGCAGCCAGGCGTGTTTGATCATGCAGGTTTGTGTTTATGGACTGATGTATAAACCGGTGAAATATGCCTGGGATCGGAAAGTATGCGCAGATTAAAAATTGACAATCAAACGACAAACAGAAACGACAGATGTTGCACCGGGAAAATTTAACAATGTGCCAAAGGTATCGGCATGCCGGATGCAGACTGCTTTTCAGATGTAAAACGATGTAATGGATTTGTAAAAATGTAATAAACCCTAATTGACCTGACATCTACTTCAACAACGTAACATCCCCGTACCTTTTTTCCTCCATCCCGTTTGGCAGCCGTATCAGCAACAGATAGACATACACGTCTGAAGGAGCGGCTTCACCGTCAAAAGTACCGTCCCAGCCTTCCGGGGAATTGCCTTCATAGATTAATTCGCCCCAACGCGACCAGATCAGCAGATTTACAAGGGTACCGGCATACAACACAGGTTTGAAACGGTCATTCATTTGGTCTGCATTCGGCGTAAACGCGTTGGGTACTTCAAAAAGTTGATTGCGGACCGCAACCCGCACGGTATCCGTAATAATACAATCGCCTACCGAAGCACTAACCAGGTAGACAGTGCTTTCTGCCGGTTGTACCGTGACCGGATTGCCACTGATTGAATTGCCCGTGCCTGTCCATTGCACTACCAGCGCAGGATTATCCGAAATAACAGACAATGTTGCGCCGGTGCCGGTTATTATTACGGTGTCAGTAGGGAAAAGCGCCGTAAAATCCACGGGTGGAGGCACGATGAAACCGATAATCTCCGTACAGTCGTTGGCGTCTTGCATGGTAACGCTGTAACTGCCCGGCGCGAGGCCCGTCGCGACAACGTCTTGTTGTCCGTCACTCCACTGGTACGTTAAAGGAGGCGTTGCGCCTTCCACTTGTAGAGCAGCAGTTGCTTCAGGAGTGTCTAAACACCCCGGCGTAACATCCACCGAAAGGGTGATCGGGCAACAATCTTCCACAAGTATCTGGCGGGTGGTACTTACCTCGCAGCCGAGCGAGGTTTTGATGGTCATGGTGATTAATTTCTGCCCCGGCGCCTGGTAAGTAACCGTATGCGGCCCGGAGGTAGTGGCAAAACTGGGAGCAGCGCCCTCCCCGAAGGTCCATCCCCAATCGGTAATGATTCCTTGCGGGAAACTGGAAGAATCGGAAAAAACGATGCTGTCACCCAGACAAATGTTGTCATCGGGGTCATCGGTTTTAATGGCAGCCACAGGCCCGGTAAATACTACGGTTCCGCCCCAATCCACCTGAAATCCGTTTCCGCTGGAAGTGAAGTTGTTGACAACCAATGCGTAGGTGTTGCCCGCATGCACATCAATAAACCGTAAAAAATTGTCCTCATTGGCGCCCAGGCAGCCCGAGCCATGGTCAATATCGGTGGAAGAAGCATTCAGACCCGTAGGCCCCATACATGGGCTTGCCGGGTCAGTGTCACCGGCTGTCATACAGCGTTCGATAATTTTGCCGTTGCAATTTCCCATTCCGTTCGGCAGCCGGTACACGATAAAATCGAGGTCGTCGGCTGCGTTGTTGGGTGTTAACCTGAATTCCAGCGTTCCGTTGTTGGCTGCGGTAAAAGTATACCAGGTCGAATTGGATTCTGAAAAGGTGCCTCCAAAACAGGGCGCATCGTCTAGTTCAAAGGGGTCTGCACCCGGCCCGACCACTGCCTGCACATTAAAAGACGTTTTGTCGCACAGCGGAATAGCCGTAGGGCAGTCGCCGGAAATCCCTCCGTCAAAAAAGAAATTGCGCACACAGAACTGGAATGTGCCGGGCGTTGCACCGTCTACCCTGAAAAAATACCGGTTGCCGGGAATCAGGTTTTCTACCCGCAACTCTATTACTCCGAAACCGAAGAACAGCGGATCCGCTTCACATCCCAACAGGTTCAGGGCATCGCAGGGGCCTTCGTACAGGGCTACTTCCGGGGAGAGCAAGGTGCCGCCCGGGGTACTGCCGGCGCCATTGATGACGATCACCACATTCGGAGCAACAGCTGTAAACCAGTACCAGACATCGTGCGGAGCGCCCGAAAAACAGCCCGGAACAGGCACGTTACTCGGCGTTGCAAAAAGGTTGTGACCCGCATTGAGCGGCGAACAAAAGTTGCCGGGGTCGACTATCTCAAAAGCGCCGGAGCAATCGTTATTGGATTGAGCGAAAAGCGCCTGGAGCGTCAGGAAGTAAAATAGAAAGCCGCTTATTAGTTTGGTAATTGATTGCATATCCAAGAAGTTATCCGTTATTAGTTATTGGTTATTAGTGTTGATAATCAATCATTTGTAAATAAAAGGTCCTTCTTACCAGCAATTTCTAATGTAAGATCGGACGTTCAGAGCTGGTTGGCAAAGGGGCAGCGCCCCGGTAATATTTGTAGCATTTTCCAGTTAAGCCAGAAATGGAGGGGCAGCGCCCCGGCAATTTACAATCATCGGGGCGCTGCCCCTTCTTATCTCGGACTGATTTTCAGTTCTTTATAAGTGGTTACAGGGTCGGTTTCACGGCTGAATTTAAGGTTATTGGCTTCTCCAATCACAATTTCTGCCGTTGTGTGAACAATACTTCCTTCCAACAAATGTCTTTTACAATAATCGAAGGGCATGAACCGTCATATTTTGAATTTTTTTTGGAAGAAATACAAGGTGGCAAAATTCTTTACTTTTACGCCGTTTCCAAATTCATTTTCCAAAAACTTGACCATGAGAATTCACTTTGCCCTCTTTCTTTTTTTTACAAGTTATACCTTTTTTGCCCAAAATGCCACCCTGCAAGGGACGGTAACCGATACCAGAACCTCCGAGGTATTGCCCGGCGTAACCGTGCGGGTCGGCTCCGGCGGCGCTGCTACAGATGCTAATGGCAATTATAAACTATCGTTGCCCGCAGGCGCCCATACTGTTGTTTTTTCTTTTGTTGGATATGAATCCAAGACACAGGATATTCGCCTGGACGTTGGGCAAACCCTGGAACTAAACGTAAACCTCGGTGATGCCGACAATTTGCTGCAGCAAGCCACTGTGACGGCAGGTAAATTTGAAAAACCGCTGGGAGAAGTAACCGTTTCCTTAGAAGTGCTCAAACCGCGTCTGCTGGAAAGCACCAACACCACCTCTGTCGATGAAGTTTTGGCAAAGGTGCCCGGCGTGAGTATGATAGACGGACAGGCCTCAATCCGTGGCGGTTCGGGTTTTTCATACGGGGCGGGTACCCGCGTACTGCTGTTGGTAGACGATATTCCAGCCTTGCAGGTCGATGCAGGTTACCCCAACTGGGATGACTTCCCGGTGGAAAATATCGCGCAGATCGAGGTGCTCAAAGGCGCCGCCTCTTCGTTGTACGGTTCTTCTGCCATGAACGGCATTATCAATATCCGAACCGGTTTTGCAAAAGATAAACCCGAAACGGAAGCCGCCTATTTCGTCCGTACCTGGGGCGATCCGAAAGACGCCGGTAAAAAATGGTGGGGAAAGGATACTTCGGGGCTGGCACAACCCTTTGAAACGGGGGCCAGTTTTGTACACCGCCGGAAAGCAGGTAAATTGGATATTGTTTTCGGAACATACGGTCTCATCCGCGATAGTTACAACAGAAATACGTACAGCAGGTACGGTCGTATTACGCCCAATTTCCGTTATCGCGTTAACGACCGGCTTACCCTGGGCCTGAATACCAATTTCAATTTTGGCCGCAGCGGTAGTTTCTTCATTTGGGGCAACGACAGCGCAGGGGCTTATCAACCGGGACTAAACTCTGCTTCCAAATCATTGGGCCGTTTTCGGTATCATATCGATCCAAGCGTTCAATATTTTGATGCGGCAGGTAACCGGCACAAATTCCTGGGTCGCTTTTTCTCTGTTAACAACAACAACGACGGCAACCAAAGCAATAGCAGCAAGATGTTATACGGTGAATACCAGGTGCAGCGGCAGGTGAAAAATCTGGTGGCTACTGCCGGCATAGTGGGCATTTATACCACCGTTACTGCCGGTTTGTATGGAAATGCCGATTATACCAACCGCAACCTAGCCGGTTATTTTCAGATGGATTACAAATTATTTAACCGCCTGAATCTGTCCGCCGGGGTGCGATACGAACAAAACAGGCTCAGTAGCCCCGATTCTACGCTGCTCCCCGACAATACCATATATATCATTCCAGGCGGCGTGACCAAAGAAGCCAAACCCGTTTTTCGGTTGGGCGCCAATTATCAGGCCGGCCGGGCGACCTATTTCCGCGCTTCGTGGGGGCAGGGCTATCGTTATCCGACCATAGCCGAAAAATTTATCAATACCAGTTTCAGCGGCGCCAATTCCGTAGCGCCCAATCCAGCGCTCGTAAGCGAAACCGGCTGGTCGGCAGAATTAGCCCTGAAACAGGGTTTTCCGCCTGGGCGCCTGGCAGGGTTACGTCGACGTCGCCGGATTTGTACAGGAATACGAGCAAATGATGGAATTTGTTTTTCAAAAATACAATTTGTACCCGGGCAGGGACTGGGCGCATTGTTTCAATCTCAAAACCAGGGTAATACCCGTATCAAGGGCGCGGAAATTTCCGTTTTGGGACAGGGGAAACTTGGTCCGGGCACCTTGTTGCTGATTGCAGGTTATACCAACATCAATCCCCAATACAAAAACTGGAGCCGGGATGCCGGTTATGTGGAATCGAGTGGCGAAATCAGTCGCTATTGGGGTAGTTCGGACACCCTGGAGAATGTGTTAAAATATCGTTTCAAACACACCGTCAAATGGGATTCAGAATACCAACTGGGAGGCACGTCCATCGGGCTGTCCGTACAGTACAACAGCAACATGGATGCCGTCGACCGGGTGTTTGAGTTCTTTTTGCCGGGGGTGAAAAATTTTAGAGATACCCACAACAAGGGCTTCAGCGTGGTGGATATTCGCGCGTCACAACGCTTTGGCAAGCACCTTAAAATCAGTGCTTTATGCAACAATATACTCAATGAAGAATTCAGTTACAGACCGGCTCAACTCGAAGCGCCCCGAACTTATACGCTTCGTTTTGACTGGAAAATGTAGCAAATGTGATCCGGTATTCGTAGCATTGCCCCGCTTTACCCGCCGAAGCCTTTTTAGGCGAAGGAGGGTCAAACCACTCAAACCTGACTATAACCTAAACACTCAATAACCCATGAAGAAACTACTTTACTTCGTACTGTTATTTGCGACAATGCAGGCAGGCGCTTGTGGAAACCGGAATCAAAACAAGGCCGTAACTACGGAGGTTTCGGAACAACCCAGGTCTGCGCCCGACAACAATGATTTGCTGGAGGCATTGCAGGGCAAGTGGAGAAGTGACTCGGATTCGTCTTATGTGCTGGAAATTTCCGAAGATACCTTGCGCCATATCAACAACGGAAAATTGAGTGCAGAAACGGCTATAGAAGTAGATGGTGCTTGTGTAAATACGGCGTGTCAGGGTGCAGATGCTGCCGACGGCTGGTGTTTTTGGAAAAGGGCAGTTTGACATACAGTGTCATTTAGTACTGAAATGCAACGAAAATGAACTGAAATATGCAGCCATTGGGGCGGCTAATGGACAGTTATCATTTAAAAAGTCAGATAACCGTTTTTAAAGGCGCCGCTTCTTTATTTTCGCCCTTAAAGGAAGGCAATGCCTTCTCAACCATCAACATGCTCAACCTCTCAACTATATCCATTTCAATAAATGTTCACGATCAATATTTATCTTCGTTTAGCCCTGATTGCGGGCGGTATCCTGTCCGGAATTGTGTTGTGGGCAGTATATGGTTTCTGGTACGGATTCCCGTTCTTACTGGTCGGCATTATTTTGCTGATCGGGTATCTCATGCTGGGTACGATACTTTCTACCAATATGTTGGTGAGCCAACAGCGGCTCGACGAAGCCGAACAACGTTTGAAACTTACCTTTTTCCCAAAACTGCTGCTGGTGGGTTATAAAGGCGTATATTTTATGACGCATGGCGGTATTGCCATGCAAAAGCGCGACTTTGTTACGGCGGAAACATGGGTGAAAAAAGCCCTGGAAGCAGGCTTGCCATCCGACAATGAACGAGGAGCGGCCCTCATGCAAATGGTTATGATCGCTGCCGGTAAAAATAACATCAAAGCAGCCCAGTCGCATTTTGCCGATTTGAAAAAATTGAATATCACCGAGCCTACGCTAAAAGAACAGGTAAAAGAAATCGAAAAACAACTCAAACAAGCCGGTCAGGGGATGAACCCGTCTACGATGGCTATGATGGGCGGGCGAAACGGTTTCAGGCCGGGCGGAAAACGCCGGCAACCAAAAATGCGCTGATACTATAAGTTTACATTTCTTTTTGCCTTTTACTTAATGTCCTTATCCATGCAGATTGGCGTTCCAAAAGAAAATTATCCCGGCGAATTGCGCGCCGCACTTATTCCAAACGACGTAAAAAAACTGACCGGCCTGGGCGCTTCCATACTCATTGAGTCCGGGTTGGGAGCCGGTATCCGTGTGCCCGACAGCGAATATGAAAAAGCCGGAGCGGTTGTTACGAAAGACCGGAACGCCGTGATGCAATCCGATATGGTACTGCGCCTCCGAAAACCGGAAGATGCAGATGTCGCCCTGCTGAAACCCGGCGCTATTCACGTCAGTTACCTCGATCCGTTTAATGAAAAAGCCCTGCTCAACAGTCTGGCTGAACGGGGTGTGACTGCTATTTCCATGGAACTGATTCCGCGTAGCACACGTGCACAAAAAATGGACTCGCTCAGTTCGCAGGCCAGCCTGGCAGGGTATGCGGCAGTCATTCTGGCTGCCGAACGGACCGATCGCGTTTTCCCGATGATGACAACCCCGGCAGGCACCATTTCTCCGTCGCGTGTATTTATTATCGGAGCAGGCGTAGCCGGTTTGCAAGCCATCGCAACAGCCAAGCGCCTCGGCGCGCGCGTGGATGCCTTCGATACCCGCCCCGTGGTGGCCGAGCAGGTCAAATCGCTGGGCGCCCGTTTTGTCGAAGTAGACCTGGGTGAAACCGGACAAACAAAAGACGGATATGCCAAGGCACTGACTGAAGAACAACTGCAAAAACAACGGGAAGTGATGGCCAAACAATGCGCGATGAGCGATATTGTGGTGACGACAGCCCAGGTATTCGGCCGAAAAGCCCCTGTTATTATTACAAAGGAAATGGTTGCCGGGATGCGCCCGGGCAGTATTCTGGTCGACCTGGCCGTGGAAAGCGGCGGCAATGTGGAAGGCGCCGAACTCGGCAAGGAAGTGGACGTAAACGGTGTTAAAATACTCGGTTTAGCCAATCTGCCGGGCCGCGTGGCGGTGCATGCCAGCCAAATGTATTCGGCCAACCTGTACAACCTGACGGATGAATTCTGGGATAAGGAAAACAAACAGTTCCGCGTAGATATGGAAGACGATATCCTGCAAAGCTGCGTGGTAACCCATGCCGGAAAAGTGGTCCGGGAGTTCTAATCCAAACCATCAAACCACACTTAGGGTTAATACTATCTTCTGTAACTCTTTTTTTTTTTCCTTTTTCCTTTTTCAATTTTGCCTTTATTATTATTCACAATCAATTAGTTATCGTGGAAACAACCGTACTTACTTTCCTGCTTTTTATCCTGGTACTGGCTATTTTTCTGGGCGTCGAAATTATTTCCAAAGTGCCGTCCCTGTTGCACACGCCGCTGATGTCAGGCTCCAATGCCATTTCAGGTATTACCGTTTTGGGGGCAATTTTAGCCGCAGGTTTGGCAAAGGGTGTTGGTAACAACGATTTTGCAGCCTTGCTGGGCGGTATTGCTATTGCGCTGGCTATGATTAATGTGGTAGGCGGTTATTTCGTGACCGACCGCATGTTGGACATGTTCAAGAAAAAAGAAAAAAAATAAGCGCTCCTTATGGATCTGAATACACTGATTAATATCGTTTATATCCTTTCGGCGATAACATTCATTCTGGGTTTCAAATTCGGAATCTGCCAAACGAGGTAACCTAATTTCTGGTGTCGGCATGGCCGCAGCCATCATTGTTACCTTGATGGACCTGCATGTCGAACGCTACGAATACATTTTAATCGGGGTTGCCGTCGGTACGGCGATCGGCCTTTGGCTCGCTTACAAAACGCCTATGACCGGTATGCCCCAAATGGTGGGCCTGCTTAATGGTTTTGGCGGCCTGGCATCCCTTATAGTTGCCTGGGGCGAATTCCACGCACATCCGGAAGGGCAGGGCATCTCCGGCGGCCTTATTCTGTGGCTGACAGCTATCATCGGCGGCGTTACTTTTTCCGGTTCGGTGATGGCCTGGGCAAAACTGGAAGAAAAATTTATTTCCGGTAAACCTATAACTTATAACGGACAACAGATCGTAACCGGGGCAATCCTTCTTGGGATGCTTGCCACCGGTGTTTTGTTTGCCATGGACACGGTAGCGCCGGAGGCCTATCGGTATTTTGCCGTCTTTGCCGTGCTGGCGCTGGCATTGGGTGTCGCCCTGGTGATACCCATTGGAGGCGCTGACATGCCTGTGGTCATTTGTTTGCTGAACAGTTATTCCGGTATGGCAGCCTGCGCCTCCGGTTTTATTGTGCAGAACAACCTGCTCATCGTAGCCGGCGCTTTGGTGGGCGCCAGTGGTATTATCCTGACACTCATCATGTGCAAAGCCATGAATCGCTCGGTGGCCAATGTGTTTTTGGGTGGATTTGGCGCCGCTCCGACGGGCGCCTCGGCAGAAGTTTTTGGTGAAATCAAGGAAGTAAAAGCAAGCGATGCTTACCTGATTCTGGAAGCGGCCAACCGCGTGGTAATTGTACCCGGATACGGCCTGGCTGTATCACAGGCCCAACACGCCGTGCGCGAGTTGACCGAAGCGCTGGAAAAAAATGGCGCAGACGTCAGTTTCGCCATTCACCCGGTAGCAGGCCGTATGCCCGGCCACATGAACGTATTGCTGGCAGAAGCCAATATATCTTATGATGCGATGGTGGAAATGGACGCCATCAACCCGCAAATGGACAGTGTAAATGTCTGCATGATTATCGGCGCCAACGATGTAGTAAACCCTGCCGCCCAGGAAGATAAAAACAGCCCCTTGTGGGGTATGCCTATCATTCAAGCCAGCCGCGCCCAAACGGTGATCGTGATGAAACGTGGTAAAGGCAAAGGTTTTGCAGGCGTGGAAAACCCGCTCTTTTTCAAAAAATAATTGCCGGATGCTCTATGGCGATGCCAAAAGTAGTTTGCAGGCTTTGGTGGCGGAGTTTAAAGGAGGCAGTTGATTTAAAGTTGATAAGGTTCCCGATTTTTCAAAAGTTGATGAGGTTGATTAAAGCCACTCAAAAGTGGAAATTGCGGCGTAAGACCCGCCCATAGGGCTGAATGGCAAGCTTAGTTGTAAGCCCATCAACCGTCGGTCCCCACCTCATCAAGGGCCCCCTTTATCACCCTCTTATTCCCCAAAATAATCCAGCACTAAGTAGCAGAATGTTTTCACACCCAGCGCCATACCGCTTTCATCGATGAAGAAATCGGGCGTATGGTGCGCCGCAGCCGCTTCCGGCTTCATGCCTTTGGGCATTCCCCCGAGAAAAAAGAAAAAAGAAGGCACATGCTGCGCATAAAAGGCGAAGTCTTCGGCGCCGGTGCGCGGCCTGTTTTCAGAAACATTTTCTTTGCCGGCGGCGGCCTGAAGGGAACTTAACATGCGCGCCGTCAGTGCAGGGTCATTGTACGTAACAGGCGTTTTGTTTTCAAAGCGCACTTCGGCCCGGGCGCCGGCGCTTTCTGCAATTTTTTCGGCGGTCAGTCTGATTTTTTGATGAATGATCCGCTGCATGGCGGTATCGAGGGTGCGGATGGTGCCTACCATTTCTGCCAGTTCGGGAATGATGTTTGCGCGGACGCCACTCACAATTTTACCTACCGTGATAACCGCAGGATGCAGCGTCAGGTCGGTTTGGCGACTCACGATCGTTTGCAGTCCCTGAATAATTTCTGCCGACACCACAATCGGATCAACCCCGCTCCAGGGCTGAGAACCGTGGGTTTGTTTGCCATATACGCTGATATAAAACCAATCGGAAGCGGCCATAATGCCTCCGGCCCGATAGGTGATTTTGCCCACTTCTGTCTGGGAGTTGATATGCAAACCAAACATCGCCTCAATCTTTGGATTGTCGAGTAGGCCTTGTTTGATCATCAGTTCAGCGCCGCCTTCCTCGCCGGCTGGTGGGCCTTCTTCAGCCGGTTGGAATACAAAAACAACGGTTCCAGCCAGTTCGGCGCGTATTTGAGACAACACTTCCGCAACCCCCATCAGAATGGCAACATGGGTATCGTGCCCGCAGGCATGCATTACGCCCACCGGTTCACCGTTGTAATCAGACTTTACGGTCGATTTGAAAGGCAGGTCGCCGCGTTCGACCACCGGCAAAGCATCCATATCGGCGCGCAGGCCGATGACCGGCCCGGGTTTTCCACCTTTTAATATGCCTACTACGCCGGTGTATGCGATGCCTGTGCGCACTTCCATGCCGAGGCTTTTTAAATGTGCAGCCACCTTTTCGGCGGTTTTAAATTCCCGGTTGGAAAGTTCGGGGTGCTGGTGGAAATCGCGGCGCCAGGCAACGATTTTGGATTCTATCTGTGCGCTCATCCGGTCAGCCTTGGTTTTCAGCGGCGATTGCGCACATATACTGCTGATAAACAGTACATTAAGAAACAGTGGAAAGAAATTTTTCATGGTAACGTTGTATGTAAATGGTTTACTACGGCCAAAGTAAACAGATAAACCCTATTCATACTACTTTTGCTTGATCCAGTAGTGTGGATACATATGCTTTGTTTGCCTTTTGCCATTTTGCTATTTGCATTTTCACCATGTCCCTCTATCGAAAACTGCTGCTCCGGCTTTATCCTTATAAAACCCTTCACGACGACTATATTGCCCGTATGCGAAGTGCCATGGGCGGCGCAGGGATGTTGCATGAAGGCAACATTTACGCATTTGATTATGTATTTCAACGCCTTCCACAAACGGGTGGGATACTGGAAATCGGCTCCTTTGCAGGATTATCTGCAAATGTGATAACCTGGTTGCTGCGAAAACACGGGATCAATCGCCCGTTTTTCACTTGTGACCCGTGGGTATATGAAGGTTATCACGACCCGACACGCAAGGACGATGCCGTTTACATGGCGCATTTTGAGGCTTGCCGGCACATCACCCGGGAAGATTTTACCGATTTTATCCAGGAAAGTTTCAGAAGGAATACACTCTTTTTCAGCCGCGAATTCCTGCCGCATACCATCAGGCTTACTTCAGATGCCTTTTTTGATGCCTGGCAAAAACAAGAACGTAAAACGGATGTTTTTGGCCGAAAAGTAACTCTTGGCGGGCCACTATCTTTTGTATACGTCGATGGCGATCATTCCTACGAAGTGGCACGCCGGGATGTGGAACACAGTCTGGAACACCTGGTTCCGGGCGGTTTTCTGCTACTCGATGATTCCGCTGATTTCTGGAAATATGGAAGTGTGCAATTGGCACAGGAAATGAAACGATGGAAAGGGCTGGAATTGGTCATGAAAAACCCCAATTACCTTTATCGTAAGCGATGAAAAATCGTGTTTAGTGTATGGTGTTTAGTGTTTCGGAGGCTTCGCGTTTGGCATTCCCGAGAATTCGGCCAAAATATCAACTATTGCCAAACGCGAAGCCCCCGAAACACTAAACACCATACACTAAACACGATTCACCATTACAGGCCTGAAAAACCCAAACCAAAACTTCAACAAAATGCCAAGGGGGACGCTTCTCACTTCTCACTTCTCACTTCTCACTTCTCACCCTCTCACTCCTTCTCTCTCCACTCACATAATACATATCCACCTCCCCGATATGTTTTGTCGGAAAACGCCCCCGGTATACACAGTCAAACTCGTGGCGGATCAGCGCATGGGTTGCTTCTGAAATATTAATCATATCGGGTTCGCAGGCCTGTTCAATCCGGGAAGCAATGTTGACGGTTTCGCCCCAGATATCGAATGCCATTTTAGCGCTGCCTACCACGCCCGCTACCACAGGGCCGGTGTGTATCCCGATTCGGATATCAAAAGGATAGTTATACTGTGACATTTTGTTATCTCTGTGATTGACAACGAATTGTCTGATTTCCAAAGCGGCGCGTACCATGTCGTGGGCATGATTGTCCGTGTAAGCAGGAATGCCGCCCACACACATGTAGCTATCGCCGATAGTTTTTATTTTCTCCAGACAGTAGCGCGTCATAATGTCGTCGAAAGCGCCGAAATAAAAGTCGATCTGTTCCACCAGTTCCTCGGCAGTCAGCGTGCGGGCAAAAGCGGAGAATCCAACAAAGTCCGTAAATAACACCGTTGCCTGCTGGTAACTTTTGGCAGCCACCCGGCCCCGCTCTTTTAGTTCACGAGCGGTTTCATCTGGGAAAATATTGAGCAACAGGCTATTGGCAACCTGGTGCTCTTCCCGGATCAGGGCTAACAGGGAGGCTTTGTTTTTTAAAAAACCTTCCATGAGGAAATATGCCACCGTGGCGATAAAGGCAAAATTGAATTCAAAAAAAAGCAGGTGTATTTCCGGAGGGAGGTTATTGGGGTTCGATCCGGCAACATATTCCCAAATCCCTGCGGCAAAAAGGGTAAACAGGTAGCAGAAAAAAGTAAGCCGTGCAGTATGTATTCCTGCGAACATCAGGGCGCCCAAAGGCGCTAAAAAAGCCGCCAGTACCACCCCGCTGCTCCCAACAAAACCGCCATGAGTAATTTGTGCGGCCAATGGCAGCGCTATTGTAAGCACCAATTGTGTATTCCGGAAAAAACGAAAATGCCCCTTGAGTTTAAAATAAGCCAGGTTAACCAGTGTAGCGATCAGGTAGATAACCGTAGTCCACCAGGTAAAAGGCTGGCCGAAAAGAAAATACGCCAGGTTGTAGGTGAAATCCAGCAGGGTAATCAATACTATAATCGTCAGCGCGAGGGTTCGATACTCGATTTCCTCAGCCGATAGGTGCTGGTAGCCGAAAAAGCGACTGAAGGTGGTTTTCAAACGAGCTGGTAACATTGGGCAAACATAAGGAAAAGGGCAATATTAACTTTGCTCTACTTCGTCTTCAATATGGAAGCGATGGAAAATACGATGTGTTACAGGGGCTACGATGATGCCGATGGCAGTAATAAAAACCACCCCGCTGACCAACGCAGCAACCCGCTTATTCTGTGACCGGCCCATGCCGGAAAAATCTGGGCATTGAGCGGCTATCAACCAACTATCTTGCAGGTGAAATGATAACCCGCCACTCCTACACCAGAAAAACACAATGATGAGGATGCCTGCCAGCATACTTTTGAATAATCGATTGTAAAACAGATTTTTAGGGAGTAATTGCTCGTGTTTGGATTCGAAATGTAATAGTCGATGTATCATAAAAAGCAGAACATTAAGTTAGGGAAAAATTATTGAGATATTAATATATTGGGATATTCTATTGACAATCAATAAATTGGTGATAATATCCCAATCAATTAATATCGTACTTGTACTTAAAAACTGTAAATCTATATTTGAACTGACTTTAAGCGTGTGTTTTGGATATGAAGAAATCCAGCAGTGAGATATAATCTGCCATTTGACGCTGGGTCTCATTTTCTGACCAACCCAATTCCCGTCCCATGAGCTGCGCTACAACGGGTGTGGCAGCAAGCGTTTGTTGCCAGTCTGTGATTTCCAGCCGGATACGCCTTGCCAGGAAATCGCGCAGGGTGCAGGCCATCTCTTCCCGGACCGCATACACCACTTCGGCTTTCAGGAATGGATATTGCGGTAAAATCCGTTCTTTCCATTCCTCATTTGCTTGTGCCAGCCGAGCCACCTGATGCGCGCGCGCGCCGTATTTTTGGCTGAGGTGCAGGCAAATATCATAGTCGAAGCCAAAGGTGGAATGCAGTTCGGATGCAAGTTGGGCAGTCCAGCCCGCTGCTCCCACCAGCAGGTGCGTTTCACTCCGGCATGCAGCGCTGATGCCCAGAATCTTGCAGGCAGCATCTATCGTATCTTTTGCCATCAGTCGGTAGGTGGTCCATTTCCCGCCGAGCAGGCTGAGCAACCCGGAACTGGAGTCATGTTCCACTTCATGGTCTCGAAGCATTGTTTTGGTCATGGCGCCGTTGCTGTGGTAGGTATTGGGCGCCAGCAGAGGTCGCAAACCGCCAAATCCGGCATATACGTCCTTTTTATCCACTTTTGCTGCCAGAAAAGGTTGCAGGGTTTCCAGCAGAAAGTCTATTTCGGCAGATTCAAGGACGGGTTCCTGTTCGGGATTGAGATACGGTTCATCCGTCGTTCCCAGTAGCAAGACACCTTCAAAAGGCACCGCAAAAACAACCCGGCCATCTTTTGTTTTAGGAATGAGCATGGCGTCGGTACTGTTCAGAACACCTGCTGGAAGCACTGCATGAACGCCCTTGGAAGGCCGGATACGCAGCCCCCGGCCGGGGTTGGCCAGGCGCCTGATTTGATCCGCGCCGACGCCGGTGCAATTCACAAACAACTTCGCGCGGATAAGAAAAGAATCCCCTTTGAGCGTGTCTAATACCTGCGCTGCCTCGATTTTTTGATGCGTATCTTTTTGAAAATCAACTACTTTTAGATAATTTGCAACGCTTGCGCCTTGCTCGTCGGCGCTGTGCGCCAGCGCCAGGCAATACCGCGCGTCATCCAATTGCCCATCGAAATACAGTACGGCGCTATGGATGTTGTGGCTCAGGCCGGGCATACGACGCAACGCCTCTTTTTTTGATAGCCAGCGGCTTCCGGGCAGATGGTCTTTACCGGATGCAAACCAGTCGTAGAGTTTCATGCCAATCCTGAAATACAAACCTTCCCACCAACTAAAAACAGGCGTAATCAGCCCCAGGGGCCTTGCCAGGTGCGGCGCGTTGGCGAGTATGATGTGGCGTTCTTCCAGGCCGTGGCGCACCTGCCGGAGTTGTGCAAAATCCAGTCTTTTGAACGCCTGTTCCAGGTATCGCACGCCGCCATGCACCAATTTGGTGCTTTTGGAAGAGGTTTCTGCGGCAAAATCATTTTGATCTATCAATGCCACCTTTAATCCGCGCAGGGCGGCATCCAGGGCACAACCGGCGCCAGATGCTCCGCCTCCGATAATGCAGAGGTCGAAATTTTCATGTTTTAAACGCCGGATATTTTCGTTGCGGTTCATGGTGCGAGGATCGTACAATAATCGTTCCTTTTGGTTTGAGGTACAAAAAATGCGGGGTCAAAAGAGAACGGGTCAACCAATGTTTAACTTGGATGACCCGTTCAAAAGAATTGTTGATAAGAACGACAACGTTTGTATTTGTCTGCTTTAATGTATACTTCTGTGCTCGTTCAGGATATGTTGAGCATGTTCAAGAATAGTAGTGTCCTCTAAATGTACAATGCCGCCGTTTGGACCGGGTTCAAGATGAAACTCCACCACTTCTCCGTCTTTGTATTGTTGTGCGCCAAAATAATTGCGTACTGTTTGCTCCTCAAGACTCAGGTCTTGTGCGATTCTTGAGATACTTCCACTTGGAAGCGCGTGCTTAATACGGCGTAATTCTTCAAATGTAATGTTCATAATCCTAAAAGTTTGGTGAACAATATAATTTCTAAGGCAACAGGATTTGCCCCGAAAAGTTTCCCTAAGGTATGTGTATTGCCAAAGAAAAAACAAGAAAATGATTTGAAAAATTTTGCAGCCGCCTGCTTTTAATCAAGACTTTTTGGCGACGTATGTGAATCGATAACCAGATTTGCAGGCGGCATAAGCGCGATATCGGGCAGAACTATATCCACAAAACGATTATTTCACGTTTATTGCCTTTTTCACGGCGGCGAAAAGGCCTTACCTTTGCTTCAACACTGATAACCAATATCTAATAACGGATAACTACCTATATGTTTTTGCACATTGTTTCTTTTGATATTCCATATCCTGCCAATTATGGCGGGGTGATTGTTATTTTTAATCAGATCAAGGCACTCCAGCAACAGGGTGTAAAAGTGATTTTACATTGTTTTCAGTATGGCGACCGCAAGCCGCAGCAGGAACTGGAACGTTTTTGCCACGAGGTACACTATTACAAACGCAGTCGCTCCATTTATTATCAATTGAGTCTCCTGCCTTTTATTATGCGCACCCGGGAAAACAGCAATTTGTTGAAAAGACTGCGTAAAGACAACCATCCCATTCTTTTTGAAGGAATGCACACTGCTGCTTATGTGTGGCACAAAAAACTGCGCGGACGCCAAAAGATCGTGCGGATGCACAATGTGGAGTGGCAATATTATGAAAACCTCTCGCGCCTCACACCGCCATCCGAACCTTTGGAAAAAACCTATTACTTCGTGGAAAGTATAAAACTCCAGCGTATCGAGCCAAAAGTGGTGTTACATACGGACGAGATTATCACTTTGTCGACCAACGATGCCAACTATTACCGCGAAATAAAGGCTAATACACATTATATCCCCGCTTTTCATCCCAATGCAGCGGTGGAAAGCCAAACCGGCCGGGGTGAATATGTCCTTTTTCACGGGAAATTAAGCGTGCCCGACAACGACCAGGCTGCCACCTGGCTGATTGAAGAGGTTTTTTCTAAAATAGATATCCCGTTTATCATTGCAGGTATGGAACCAACCGGTGGACTGCGTGACCTGGTGCAGCGCTATGAACATATTCAATTGATCGAAAATCCGGACGAACGCCGGATGAATGAACTGATCTCTTCGGCACATATCAATTTGCTCGTTTCCTTCCAATCGGCTGGTATCAAACTCAAGTTGATTAATGCTTTGTTCCGCGGACGTTTTTGTGTGGTAAACAAACTGATGATAAGCGGCACCGGGCTGGCCGAATTGTGTTATGTCCGCAATTCAGCCGCAGCGATCCGCCAGACGATAGAAGCGCTCATCAATGCGCCATTCGAACGGAGCAGGGTAGAGGAGCGGCGAACCTTGCTGGAAACCGAGTTTTCCAATGAACGCAATGCAAAAAAACTGATGGAAATTATCAAGTTCCAGGATGGGTGATTGTATTTAACTTTCAAAAAAATTGAAAGTTATGAACAATACCCTTTGACATGGGTTTACATGACAGTATCAAATTTTCAAATTCAAACCATTTTATGCGCAGCGCGGAACAAATAGACATACTGCTCCAGGATCCGAAATTAAGTGCCGATCATCGCCAGGTAGCACAAAAAGTGCTTGATAATCAGCGGATTACTTTCGATGAAGGCGTTTTTTTGTTTGAACATGGCGACCTGTCTTTTGTAGGCGCATTGGCCAATTATGTGCGGGAGCGGAAAAATGGCGACCAGACCTTTTTCAATCGCAATTTTCACATTGAGCCGACCAACCTGTGTGTGTACGACTGCAAATTTTGTTCGTATTCCCGCCTCATCAAACAACGCGACGATGCCAATGCCTGGGCTTTTTCCATGGAAGAAATGCTGGATATGGTGTATAAATACGACGGAAAACCGGTGACGGAAGTCCATATCGTAGGAGGCGTTTTGCCGCAATACGATCTGCCGTTTTACCTCGATTTTTTCAAAAAAATAAAGGAACACCGCCCCGAACTGCACGTAAAAGCGCTGACTCCCGTGGAATATCATTACATTTTTAAAAAGGGCAAAGTGAGCTATGAGGATGGTATGCGCATGATGAAAGAAGCAGGCCTGGACAGTATGCCAGGCGGCGGCGCGGAGATTTTCCACCCGGAAATCAGGGAACAAATTGCAGCCGACAAATGTGATGCGGATCAATGGCTGCGCATCCATGAAATCTGGCACGAACTGGGTATGCGCTCGAATGCTACTATGCTGTACGGTCACATCGAACAATTCCGGCACCGGGTCGATCACATGGACCGTTTGCGCCAATTGCAAGATAAAACGGGTGGTTTTCAGACCTTTATCCCGCTGAAATTTCGCAATCAGGATAATCAGATGAGCCATATCGCCGAAAGCACTGCGGTAGAAGACCTGCGGAATTACGCCATCAGCCGTATTTACTTAGACAATTTTGACCACCTCAAAACCTACTGGCCGATGATCGGTCGCCAGATCGCACAGATGTCGCTGGCATTCGGCGTAGATGATATGGACGGCACCATCGATGATACCACCAAAATATACTCGATGGCCGGTTCGGAAGAACAACACCCGACCCTGACCACCCAGCAATTGGTCGATATGATCCGCCGGGTAGGTCGCCGCCCCATCGAGCGGGACACATTGTACAACGTATTAAACGATTTTACGGATACCGTTTTTGAAGAAGACAAGGCATTTCGGGGTTATATTGAACTGCCTGTGCTTTCTTAGGTTATCTGTTATCCGTTATCTGTTATCGGGTTTCAGGCTGGGAATACCTGTATGTGATTGTCTCTTTTCCCCATACCAACCAGAGAATCAATAACAGTTTACCAATAACAAATTAGGGAACAAAAATTTACCTTCCTGAACGATTCCAGCCTGAAATCCGATAACTGATTGGGGGGCTCCAACGCCTTCCAGCCTGAAATCCCGATAACAGATAACAAATAACTGATAACTAAAATATGACGCTCTACATCCTCCGCCACGGAGAAACAGAATTCAATCGCCTGCAGATCGTGCAGGGTAGCGGGGTGGATTCTGATCTGAACGATACCGGCCACGAACAGGCGCACGCTTTTTTTGAAACGTACCAGGACATTGATTTTCAGTTGGTTGTCACCTCAAAATTGCGTCGTACCCATCAAACCGTACGGCGTTTTCTGGATAAAAACATTCCCTGGATCGAAACACCCGACATCAACGAAATCAGTTGGGGTACACACGAAGGTTTGCCGTCTACGCCGGAACGCATCGCTTTGTACACGGAAATGATCAACCACTGGAAACAGGGCAACTTTGACGCCGCTTTACCGGATGGAGAAACGGCTGCCCAACTCAGGGCGCGAGTTGATCGTTTTGTGGAATGGCTGAGAAAAAGGCCGGAAGAACATATCCTGATTGCAACGCATGGTCGCACCCTGCGCTGCCTTATCACGGCGCTGAAGGGCCTTGGGCCTGCTGATATGGAGGGCGCCATGCATTCCAATACTGGACTGTATGTCATTCATTATCAGGATAATAAGTTTGTTTTTGAAAAGGAAAACGACACCCGCCATTTAGAGCGAATGTTTAAAGCAAGTGTCAGCGCCTAGATAATCAGCCTTGAAACATGAAGGACAAAAAAATTCGGCTGAGCGCCGTGAGTTACCTGAATACCAAGCCATTTATTTACGGTTTGTTTCGCAGTGAAATGGCTGATGAAATGGAACTAAGCCTGGATATTCCTTCTGTTTGCGCGCGCAAATTATTACAGGGAGAAGTTGATCTGGCGCTAACGCCCGTGGCGATCATACCTGAATTGCCTCAGGCATACCTGGTTTCTGATTATTGTATCGGTTCCGTAGGCGCGGTAAAAACCGTCTGCCTGTTTTCCGAAAAACCGCTTACGGAGATCAAACGGATATTACTGGATTTTCATTCCAGGACCTCCGTTGCACTCACTCGTATACTGTGCGAACAGTACTGGCATATCCAGCCGGAATTTGTGCCGGCAGTGGAGGGTTTTGAAACGCAGATAACAGGTGAGACGGCAGCGCTGGTCATTGGCGACAGAACTATCGGCCTGGAACACCGTTTTCCATTCGTCTATGATCTCGGGGAAGCCTGGACGGCCTGGACGGGGCTGCCTTTCGTTTATGCCGCGTGGGTAAGCACCAAACCTTTGGAACCAGAAGTGATTGGCCGTTTTAATGCCGCGCTTGCTACGGGGCTGGATCATTTGCCGGAACTCATCAAAATTCTGCCTACGATGCCGGGTTTCGATCTGGAAAAATACTACTGCGAGAACATCAGTTATGACCTGGATCAGGCTAAGTGGCTGGCTTTGAATCGTTTCCTGCAACTCCTGGCCGGTGAAAACGGCTACCATTTGCAGCGGCAAAATGTTGCGATGACGACAGTTTAGCCTTGCTGTGAAGTATTTCAAAACCAAAATGCAGCAATACGCGTTTGTTTTCACATAAAAATGTCGTCCATGAAATACAAAATCTTCTTGTTGGCGGTGATCGCCACAACAGGCGTATCCGCTCAAAAAATAACATCAGAAAAAGTAACTGCCATGACTACAACCTCCCAATCCGACATACAGACGACCACGCCTTCCGGCCAAACCGAAATAGCAACCCTCGGCGCAGGCTGCTTCTGGTGCGTCGAAACCATTTATCAGGACCTTCAGGGCGTGTCAAAAGTGGAAAGCGGCTACTCCGGTGGTCGTGTCGACAACCCGACGTATGACGCAGTTTGCTCCGGCGCAACCGGACACGCTGAGGTGATTCAGGTGACGTTCGATCCGGCCATTATTACTTTCAGGGAAATACTGGAAGTGTTTTTTACCGTACATGACCCGACCACGCTGAATCGCCAGGGCAATGACGTCGGCACACAGTACCGATCCGTCATCTATTACCATTCCAAGTTACAAAAAACTGTGGCTGAAGAAGTTAAAGAGGCTTCCAAAGAAATCTGGGACAATCCGATTGTCACTGAAATCAGCCCTTTTGATAAGTTTTTTATAGCGGAGAAGTACCACCAGAACTATTACAAAACCAATCCCAATCAGGGCTATTGCTCAATTGTGATTGCACCCAAGGTGAAAAAGTTCAGGCAGAAATGGGCGCACAAGTTGAAATCGTAGCGCCGAACCCGGTTCGGCCACTTTTTTCAATCCGAACAGGGTTCGGAGGTACATTTACTCAACAATTCCGCCTTTTCATGGTTATCTTTGCACGAAATTATAGAAAATGATCGACCGACAGCAAATGCTTGACAGAATTGAAGATGCATTGAGTACCGTTCGCCCGCACCTGCGGGTAGATGGAGGAGATGTGGAATTTGTGGAATTGACAGATGATATGCACGTCAAAATTCGCTGGAAAGGCATGTGCGAATCCTGCACCATGTCCGCTATGACTTTGCGGGCCGGTATCCAGGAAACCATCCGCAGTAAAATCCCTGAAATTGTCGGGGTGGAAGCGATCAACGGATTAAAGTAGAAAAGGGCAAAGGCAAAGGGGCAAAAGGCAATGTACGCTCGATAAACGGCGTGTTTGCCTTTTGCCCTTTGCTTTTTGCCCTTTTCACTCACCATCTCATACGCACCTGTAGTTTCCAGAACAGTCTTTTCCCGGTTACACCAGAACTTGTTACGGCTTGAAGTTGGTTCGTTCGTTCGGCGCGCCCTTCGAGCCGTAACCATTTATTGACGCGCCAGCTCAGGTTGAGGTATGCCCGCGAACCGCGACCCGACAGGGCCGGAATCGAGATGGCAGAAAAAAGATCGGTTTCAAATGCAAAAACCCGGGTATCAAAGTTGTCGGTATCGTAGACTGCATACCGCACAGTAGCAGTCACCGGAAAACTCAAGGGTTTAATGGCAGCCTCCTGGTAGGCAATAAAACCATTGTTGCGCGGACCATCCTGTACGGTAAACGTGGTCCACTCGATGCGGCTGCGAAATTCGATCCCCGGACTGACTTTGTAAGCAGCGTGCAGCCGCAGGCGTTCGCGGCGGTTTTCCCGCAATCCAAAGATGCCTTCCACATCACTGTCGCGTTCTTTTGTTTCCGCCTGCCAAAGCGCGTAGGCAGAAAAATTTCTGCTTTTGGTCCAGATGAGCCGGGCCAGAAGCTCGCGGCCTCGCGAAGGTGCGCTCACCCCGAAGCGCAGCCAGGGATGCTGCCAAATATCTGCATAAACATTTAATTGCCAACGTCTTACATAACGAATGTCGGCGCCGAGGTAAAGCCCACGTTCGTTCGATGCTCTGGAAACTTCCGCAAAAGGCGCTCCGTAAACAGACTGATAATCTTTCCCCAGGGAACGGTGCACAGCCGTCAGGGTAATGTGCTGGTCGGGGGAGAGCAGCAGGCCGTTGACGGCGGCCATGCCGCCATTGTCGCTGCGGGCCGTTTCTCCAAAAAGCAGGAAGTTGCGAAAGCGCCAGTTGTAGTCGAGGCTGGCCCCGGTCAGCGATTGTCCCTGAAAAACAAAGCGGCGGTAGGCGGCCGGCAAAGGCGACAGGGTTTTGTCATATCTGATATGAAGCCCGTTGGCAGTAATTTGTCCGTTTTTCCAGTTGAATGCCGTCGAAATCCCTGCCACCTGTTCATGCAGTGCTTTTTCATCCTCCACTTCACCCGGCGTGCGATGTAGCCCGGAGGTTTGCAGGGAAGAAAATTCAATTTCAGATGATTCCAGATCGATCGAATCCGGTACTACCACATTGCCGTCGCGGCGGCGGTTGGAGTACAGGGCAGTAACTTCCACGTTTTTATTGATAGCGATGGTTGTTGCTGCGCCCCTGAAAAAAAACGCCTCTCCGAATGCGCCATAAGCGTTCAATTTGCGTCCGCCGCGTGTGACCGATACTGTTTCCGCCGATTTGCCGGGCGCGAACCCGGTTTGCAGCAATACACCCTGACCAAACCGGGCCGAATAATCGCCTAAAGCGATGGTTTTAACCGTGCTGTTGAGGTTTTGCAGAAACAGGTGGGCGCTGTAAAAATCGAATCCCTGTCGGTTGCTGCCGTAAAAAAGCGCTTCGCCAGGGTCACTTTCTGCGGTAAAGCCAAAGCGCAGACGATTGTCGAAGGTATGCCGGTACCGCAAAGCCAGGTTGTAAGGGCGGCCTTCTATACTGTCGGAAGGGTAATTGGGTGGTTGCGGCGCACCCCAGCGGAGCAACGCTTCATTGTCGCCTTTATAAAGACCTTCGAGCAAGTTGGTATTGCGCGCGTCGAGTCCGCTGCGGATACGAGTGAAATTGAGCATCCGCCGGATATCGGATATTTCCCAACCCGGTATAGCCTGGAGTTCGTATTCATTGAGAAAAGGCCCGAATTGTGTCCGGTAAGTGAGGAAATTTTCAATTTGCAGGTTATTCAACAGGTGCAGGCCCAGCAAATCATCCCGGCTGATCGTATTGAGGTTGAGCGGCCTGTTGCGCCAGTTTTCGAGGTTTTCGAGGTATTGCAACGCATCTGACTCGGAGGCCGTTTCGTTATCGCGGAAAAAGTTTTCGAGCAATTCGGCTGTAACGGGGTCGTCTGTTTGCGCTTTTGCCTGGCAGGCGCCAAAGCACAGCAGCCCGGCTAGTACAAGTCGGCGAAAAAAAAACAAGGCGTTTGATCCGGTGTTGATTTGCAAGTGCATCCTGAGTTTGGCTTTTGCTGAAACAATGATAAAGACAAAATTCAACAAGCGCCTAATATGCATGATAAAGGGCAATAAAAAATCCCGGATTGCTCCAGAAATGAGCAATCCGGGATGATTCCGACGAGGTATAGCCTGTTGTTTATTGCAAAGGCCTGAAGTAATCACCCTCAACCTCTCAACGCTTCAACCCTGTCAACATTTTTAGTATTCTTCGTCATCCTCGAATTTGCGTCTGTCATAACTGGTATCTTCCAGTGTTTCATTTTCACTTTCCCAGTCGTCGCCGTTGGGTTGCGTCGGGCGTTTGCCGGGCAGGCGCACCTTGTCGCCAATGGGTTTGCCGATGGGCCGGTCGTTTTCTTCCACGCCGGTGGTGAAGAAGTCGCCCGTAGAGTCAGTAGCGTATTCTTTGCCGGAATTGGCCAGGTTTTTACCGTCGATACTTTTGGTCGCATGTGGCACGAGACGAAGGCGGCTTTTGTCAATCAAAACGCCAGTGACACTACAAATGCCGTATGTTTTATTATGAATACGGAGCAGAGCGTTTTTCAAATCCTGTACATAACGCTGCTGACGCACCAGCATACGCTGAAGCATTTCAAGGTCGGTATGTGTCGTGGAGTCGTCGTACCAGTCGCCGCCCTGCTGATTGAATCCATTCTCGTTGAGGTCGGCAATCTGCTGTTGGGTAGTATTCAGTTCTTCCTGCGCCTGGGCCAATTTGGCATCGATCAGTACTTTAAACTCCTGAAGGTCTTCGTCACTATACCTTATTTTAGGCTCGTTCATAATTGTCAGGTTAAAAATTAAGGAGTGATTGATATGTCTGTGGGTCTTTCGGGGGGCAAAATTAGGTCAAAAAAAACTTTGAGAAAGAGGAGTTTTCAAAAATTTAATATTTTGATAAGTGTATTACACTATTAGTTATTTTTGAAAATGGTTTTTTCAGCCTGAAATTCAACTGTTTGATACTAAATCCTCCATGGAAGGTTGTGAGCGATAAAATCTATTTGTACCCGGTCCGGTATATTCAAACGCTGAAATTTGCTTTACTTTTGCTCGCCTTTTCAAATATAAGCTGTCGAAATATAGCCAACTTTTACAACACTAGTATGGTCGCAACCACCACATCCTCCCGCCACAAAAAACCGCCTGCTCCACAAGATGAAGCGTACCGCCAGGAAGTTTTGCACGATTTCCACATCTGTTGCATCAGCCGGGAAGCAAGTGTTGTTGCCCGTCGGGAAGTACTGATGGGCAAAGCCAATTTCGGTATCATCGGCGATGGAAAAGAAGTTGCCCAGGTTGCCATGGCAAAAGCCTGGCGAAAAGGAGACTTCCGCTCCGGTTATTACCGGGATCAGACGCTCCTGTTTGCACTGGGGCAAATGTCGCTCGACAATTTTTTCGGGCAGTTGTACGGCGATCCATATGGCGACCCTTTTTCAGGAGGGCGCCAGATGAACAGCCACCCAGCCACTGCTTTTGTGGACGAAGCGGGTAATTTTGTGGATCAAAAGAACCGCTACAATATCACTTCCGATATTGCGCCGACGGCGGGTCAGGTAGCCCGCGGCATTGGTCTGGCGTTCGCTTCCAAGAAATTTCGCGAAAACCCCGCCCTCTGCGGCGAATTATCCGATGGTGGCAATGAAGTCACTTTTGTCACCATTGGCGACGCCTCTACTTCGGAAGGCGCGTTCTGGGAAACCCTGAACGCTGCGGGTGTTTTACAGGTACCGATGGCTGTCAGCGTTTGGGACGACGGGTATGGTATCAGCGTTCCCAAAAAATACCAGACGATCAAAGAGAGTATTTCCGAAGCGCTGGCGGGCTTTGAGGCAGACACTGCGCGCAACACCAATGGTATCAATATTTACAAAGGCAAGGCCTGGGATTATCCCGCCCTCTGCCAACTGTATAAGGATGCAATTGAAGAAATGCGGACAAGCCACCGCCCCGCTTTGATTCACATTCAGGAAGTTACACAGCAATTGGGACATTCCACTTCGGGCGACCACCGTCGGTACAAAAGCCCGGAACGCCTGGCGTTTGAGGATGAATTTGATTGCAACCGCCGCATGGCGGAGTGGATGATGGAAAGTAGTATTGCCACAGCCGAAGAAATTGAAAAAATCAAGTCGGATGCAAAACGCCAGGTAGTCGAAGCCGCACAAGGCGCTTACCGCAATTACCACAACCGGGTGGGGGCGCTGAAAAATCAACTGCTTCCCCTGTTGAAGGCCTTACAAACAGCGCATCCTGAATTGCCTGTCCTGGGCTTATTGTCAAATGAGTTGACCCAAAAACGGGAGCCGCTGCGTTTTGAATTGCTGCAAATCGCTCGCCGTGCCCTGGCACTGCTGAACGGGAAAAACAGTGATACCGTATCTGATTTAGCCGGGTTCGTTCAGAGCGAAACAGCGGAAGGCGACCGTATCTATTCGCGATTCCTTTTAAGCGAATCGCCGAGATCGCCGCTCCGGGTTCCTGTAATACCGGCGGTTTATGCAGATGATGCACCCTGAAAGATGGTTATGAAGTGCTCAATGCTTGTTTCGACTATCATTTTACCCACAGCCCTGAAGTTTTTGCTTTCGGCGAAGATGTCGGACACATCGGTGATGTAAACCAGGGACTGCGTGGAATGCAGCAAAAACACGGCGTAGAACGTGTATTCGATACCGGTATCCGGGAATGGACGATCATGGGGCAAGCCATCGGGATGGCTATGCGAGGACTGCGACCCATTGCTGAAATCCAATACCTCGATTACCTGTTGTACGGCCTTGCGCCGCTTTCCGACGATCTGTGTACCCTGCGTTGGCGTTCCAATAACCTACAGGCTGCGCCGGCCATCATCCGAACGCGCGGACACCGTTTGGTAGGCGTTTGGCACAGCGGCTCTCCGATGGGGCTGATGCTGGGCTCGCTGCGCGGCATGCATATCTGCGTTCCCCGAAATATGGTGCAGGCTACGGGCATGTATAACACCCTCCTGCGCGGCGACGATCCGGCTATTGTAGTGGAAGTGCTGAATGGTTACCGTTTGAAAGAGCGCCTGCCTGACAACATTGGCGAATTCACCGTACCGCTGGGCATCCCTGAAATATTGCGCAGCGGTAACGACCTGACGCTGATTACCTACGGCGCCTGCGTTCGTATAGCCGAAGAAGCAGCAATAATGCTGGAACAATTCCAGATTTCTATTGAAATTGTAGACGTTCAGACGCTTTTGCCATTCGACCTGCCTCAAACTTGTCTTGCAAGCCTGAAAAAAACAAATCGGGTGTTAGTGCTCGACGAAGATTTTGAAGGAGGCGCTTCCGCGTATATCCTGCAGCAGTTGCTGGAAAAACAAGGCGGCTACCGTTTCCTGGATGTAGCGCCCGCAACGCTCGTCGCCAAGCCGCATCGCCCCGCGTATGGCCAGGATGGCGATTACCATTCCAAACCGCAGGTGGAAGATGTGGTGCAAAAAGTGCTGCAAATCATGCAGGAAAATTAAAGGGCAATAAGCAAAAGGCAAAAGGCAAAGTGCAGAGTGCAAATATGCCATCTAAACCAATGCTTAAATTGCCTTTTGCCCCTTTGCCCCTTGCCCCTTGCCTTTTTTTAATACACGCCTAACCAGATTGACCATTATTATTCATGTTGAAAGTTGGAATTATCCGTGAAGGAAAAGTGCCGCCCGACGAGCGGGCGCCGCTAAGCCCCGATCAATGCGCCAAAGCACAAGCCCTGCTACCTGTTCAAATTGTTGTTCAGCCGTCTGCGATCCGTTGTTTTAAAGATGAAGATTATACTGCGCAAGGCATTGCCTTACAGGAAGATCTGCGCGATTGTGATATCCTTATGGGAGTCAAAGAAGTGCCTTCTGATTGGCTGATCCCTGAAAAGACCTATCTTTTTTTCTCGCACACCATCAAGAAACAACCTTATAACCGATCCTTGTTGCAGGCAGTTATTGCCAAAAATATCCGGCTGATCGACTACGAAGTGCTGACCAATGAAAACAGCGAGCGTTTGGTCGCATTCGGTTATTATGCGGGTATCGTAGGCGCACATAATGCGCTCTGGACATGGGGTCGTCGAACCGGCCAGTTTTCATTGCCCCGATTATACGAAAGCCACGATTACGCCGCAATGCTGCGCGTATATCAGCAAACCGCTTTACCGCCCCTGCGCATCGTACTGACAGGTTCCGGGCGCGTTGCCTCCGGCGCAGCCAAAAACCTGCTCGATATGGGCATCTCGCAGGTGTCGCCGGAAGAATTTTTGACGCAGGATTTTTCCAAACCTGTATTCACACAGATTCACGCGGAGCATTATGTCCGACATAGCGACCCCGGTCATCCGTTTGACAAAAAGATTATTACCGGCATGGCGAAAATTATGTGAGCGCATTTGCGCCGTATTACCGCAGAACCGACATTTTTATCAACGGAATTTTTTATGATAAAAAAGCGCCGGCATTTTTTACCGTGACAGATATGCAACAGCCTGATTTTCAAATCCGTGTGGTGGCGGACATTTCCTGCGATATTATGCCCGGATCTTCCGTACCCTGTACGATCCGGCCGAGTAAAATTACCGATCCGGTGTACGGTTTTGACCCTGAAACAAGTTTGGAAACAGCGCCTTATCTTCCCGGTTCGGTAGACGTGATGGCCATTGATAACCTGCCTTCCGAACTCCCGCGGGATGCTTCCGTTTTTTTTGGAGAACAATTGTTGCAACATATTTTGCCTGAGTTTACCCGGGCATGCCAAAGCGAAGTACTCCGGCGCGCTACGATTGCCGAAAAGGGCAGTTTAACACCCGCGTTTGAATACCTTCAGGATTATGTAAACTAATACTACTTATGAAATACGCCCTTTTGCTGATCCCGGTATTTGTATCCGGCGCTTTATTTGCCCAGAAAAACACCGTCAAAACATTAGACAAAGCCTCGTTTCTGCGCGAAATACTGGGCGCCCGTTATGTCAAATCGGACAAAGCCTGGACGCTACCCCGTACGCAAGCAGTGCTCGACACGTTTGAAGTGGAAGCCCACGGAGGATTGTTTGTGGCAGTAGATACCATTGCTGTCCGGGACGTAGGCGGCGACAAAGAAGCCTGGGTGCTGTTTACGGTAGAGGGTTATTTTTTCAATTTCGCCAGGTTGGAAAAAACGCAGGATGGCTGGAGAGTTAAAAATATGTATTACCGCCTGCACGATGGCGCGCCCGGCCAGTACGCTCCTCTTGCTTTTTACATCCAGATGATCGGCTCCAAAACTTTTATTGCCATACAGGAAGATTGGCATGCCAGTGGCGTCATTACTACCAAATGGGTGTTGTACGAGCCGTTCAGTGCCAAATTAGCGGCAGAGATAGATATGGCAAGGCTCGGCGAAAAAGAACAGAACCCTGCCCAGTACAGCGAAGTTTCATTTGTGCAGGTCAAATACGAAACCGTTCAAGCGCCGCTGCCGGATATTATGCTCACCCAAACCGTGGAATCCAAAAGGAAAGGTTCGGCTGCCATCACGACTTCCCGGACGCTGCGCTACCGCTGGGATGCCAGGCGGGCCGTTTTTTATAAAGTTGGAAAATAATCCGCATGTAATTTATTTATAAAGTTTTTAGCAAAATGTATCTGTTTATATTTTTCGTTTAAGATATTTGCCAAAACAATACATTGGCAAAACGATAAATCAAATTACACATGAAGATTCCACTCTGGTTAATTGCCCTGCTGCTGGTGGGGTACACCATTTGGTGCGCCAACTTTTGGCACTCCTATCAGGTACGACACTGCTGCGGCGATGATGCAGCGCTCGCTGCCGGTGCGCAAAGTTCCGGCGTACCCTTGTTTAAATGGAATACGGATAAGCCCGTCGAGGACGCAAATTTTGCTGCCTGGAAAAAAAGTCTGCTGGCAAAAGGCGGACAAGGCGACACCCTCGTGATCACCGGCTATTACCGAAGCAGTGAAGCCGATGGCGAAAAACTCGCCCTGGCCCGGGCTGCTTCTATCCGCGACATGCTCGCGCCGGAATTTCCCGCCAGCCGCGTCCGACTCGCCGCTTCTTTAGTGAACGACGGTCTTGTTGAAAACGGCGACCCGAAAGAGTCCGCTTCCTTCTCCTGGTCGAAAATGGTGCTCAAAAAAGAAGACAGTGCTATTATCGAGTCTGATAAAGACGTCATTCTCCTGTTCCCGTTCAATTCGACGGAAAAAGAACACGATCCCAAAGTGGATGCCTACCTGAAAGAGTTGTGCGAAAAACACAAGAGCACCAATGCTACTTTCATCGTAACCGGCCATACCGACGATGTGGGCGAAGAAGCGAGCAATATGACCTTCGGTCTCAGACGCGCACAGTCTGTTGTTAAAATCCTGACAACCAACGGCATTGCAGCCAGTCGCATCCAGACAGGCTCCAAAGGCGAATCCCAACCGGTAGCCGATAACAGCACCGATGATGGACGCCACCAAAACCGCCGGGTAGTTATCACCGTCAACCGTTAAACTTTCAAAACGAACTTAAGCCATGCTTTTTTCCTATATTTTCCTGCAATGTAGTTTTATGGACCACCTGCCAGTGGCCCTTGCCTTATGCCTCCTGCCTTTCCTTTTGGGCTGGCTGGCTGCTTACGCCTTCTATAATGTCGGCGGTCTGAAAGGCCAGATCAATGACCTGACCACTCAAAACGGCACATTGAATACAAAAGTAACCTCGCTCAACGGCGAACTGACCGACCTGCGCGTACAACTTACGCAGCGCGATGCTGAAATAGAGCGCCTGAATGATATGCTTCGCAAATCAAAAAGCGATCTGATTATGGCAGAAAGCGAACGCAATGCCCTGCGCGAACAATTGGCCAATGCAGGCGGCGGCGCTTCTAAAGTCGCCAAAGCGGCTGCCGTAGCAACCTTCCTGTTTGCCGGTGTCAAATACAAAATGGACGACCTGAAAATTGTAGAAGGCATCGGTCCAAAAATTGCCGATCTGCTCATCAAAGAAGGTATCACAACCTGGAAAGCGCTGTCCGAAACTTCGCCGGAAACTATCACAGGAATCCTGCAGGCCGCAGGCCCGAACTTCCAGATTCACGATCCGGGCACCTGGCCGCATCAGGCCCGTCTGGCCGATGAAGGCAAGTGGGATGAGTTGAAAGCGCTCCAGGATGAATTAAGCGGGAGGCAAGTAATTAGAGGTGAGAGAAGTGAGAGGTGAGAGGTAGAACGGTAGCATGGCCTGAAGGCCGTGCTACCGTTTTATTTAAACAAATACGACCACACCCACCAAATCTTTTCCCAGTTCCAGCGCCAGTCCCAGCCGTCCCAGGGCCCTGGCAACTGACTGTACAGGAAAGACATTTTTACTCCGTAGTATATCAAAAACAAGGCGAGTGCCAGCACGGATATTTTCACCCAACGCCGCGCACGCAGCACACTTTCATAAAATCCGGCCATGGGCAAAGCCAGCAAGGCGTAAAATTCCACATAGCAGCGGTGCCCGAATGCGCCGCCGAACCACCAGGCCCACCAACTGGCGAAAGTATAGGTGGCTAATGCGAAAATAAATGTCATTGCCGGCGCGTGATGCCGTTTTTGCTTCCAACCCATACCCATACCAATAAGTGCAAACAACACGATAGGGGAGTAGAGCAGCAGCCCGTTCTGCACATCGAACAGCACGTCCGCGATTTTGGGTTTATTCCAGTAAATAAAATCCTCGCCTTCGTAGGAATAGCGCAGCCAGGAGCCGGTCATTTCGTGCCAGTATAGCATTTGCGGGATAAAAAACACAAAGGCCACAGCGGCAGCGCCGAGTAGTTTGGGCCGGGCGCCCCACAACGCCGCAACGCGATCCTTGAGTGCATTCCAGGAATATACATCGAACAACAACACAAATAACGCCAGCATTGCGTTGGTTGGTCGGATCAGGGTGATCCAGCCCAACGCTCCGCCCATCAGCAGCGCATTTTTCCAGGATATACGTTCCAAAAAACGCGGCGTCAGCCAGGCCACAAAAGCAAACAGGCAAAACGAAAAACTATGTGAAATAGACATTTCACGGGTCACATAATGGAACAGGTTGGTACCCAGCAGGATGGAAAAAATCGTCAGCGCCGTTACCTGTTCGGAATAGGTACGCAGCAACGTTCGTCGCAAAAAAAACAGTCCTAAAAAGCCGAAAAAGAACCCGCACCAGGCGATGGCCCGCAGGTAATGCCGGTTGAAATAGTCGTTGGGGTCTTCACCTTTCCAGGCCGTCCAGGCGTGCGCCGCCGCAAAAAAAGGCAGGAAGAAATACGAAACCCCGCAGGTGTATTTGATGACCACTTCGCCCTGTTCGTTTTTACGGGCATTCATGCTGCCTTCCGGCACTTTATGGAAGTCTTTAATGATAAATGCCGCCGGCAAGTACATGTAGTAGCCTTCCGCGTCTGACCAGATGACGCTGCGCAGGTTGGGCCGGATGCGGTTGTTCATCACCGGCAACAGGAGCAGGAAAACGACAAGCAGGTAATAATGGCGAAAAAAACGCAAAATGGGCTGCACGACGAAAGATGGATTTGATTTCGGGCGGTAAGATAGGTAAAGTCCGAAGTCATAAGTGCGAAGTCAACCCTCAACAATCTCAACCCTCAACAATTCCACCTCTCAACATTTGCGGTATATTTGCCTGCGCAGAAACGCACACCCATGAAGAAGAAAAACGACCTGAATTTACAGGATGCCATGAAGGAAATGATCCAGGAATACCGCCTGGCGCCGCAACTCAACGAAACGAAGGTGAGAACACTCTGGCACGATTTGATGGGTAAAACGATTTCAACCTATACTTCCAATATTCAGGTGCGCAAAAACGTGCTGTATCTCACCATTTTATCTGCGCCGCTTCGGCACGAACTCTCTTTTGCCAAAGATAAAATCCGCACCCTGCTCAATGATGAATTGGGTGAGGAATATATCAAGGAAGTAGTCATAAGATAGTGCGAAGTTTTCAGTGCGAAGTGCGAAGTCCGAAGTCTGTAAAGTCCGAAGTGCGAAGTCTTCAGTGCGAAGTCCGTAGAGTGTGCCGTTTCATATTGGGTCTCCCAAACATGAAACGGCACACTCTACGGACTTCGCACTGACGACTTCGTACTTTTATTGAACCGCAATTTTCCCACTCACCTTTCCCCTGCTGCCACTGATCGTAAAAATGTAAACACCTTCGGGTAAGTTACCTTTTTCAAATGTCACATATTCACTGCGAATGTTTTCGAAAGTGCGAAGGGCTCGGCCGGTCATATCGCTCAGTGTGATCGTCATCGGTTCTGCCCGGGCGTTTTCAAAAAAGATCGTCGCATTTTCCCGGAACGGGTTGGGCTGTACGAAAACGGAAAATGGTGCCTGACCGGGTTCATTACTGCTTACCAGGCCGGTGATGACACAGTTCGGGTCGGCCAGCAAGGCTTCACTGCGCTGGTATTTTGAATTCACTACGGCAGTAATAGCTGACACACATACCTCCGGGGCAGTCAGTTCCGAGTAATGAATACGTAGGAATGAAGTCGGGAGAATATTTTTCTTGATAGACGACGAATCGGACGACAGCGCCAGCATTTCACCGGTGTTGTCGTGCAGGATGTCGGCGTTCAGCGTGCCGCTGATATTTTCAACAGAATCAATAGTCAGGCCGCTGACGGAGAATTCAAACCCGATGATAGCATTGTAAGGGTTGACGATCTTTACTTCAAACGTTTTGGCTACCGTATCCAGAGCGCCCGGAAGCAGATAAACGATGTCTTTTGTGTTTTCAAAGCCACCGAACTGGCAGGGATAACCCAGGCCCCAATGATCCAGATTATCGGCATAGAGGCTGCATTCCTGCAACAAGGCAGCATCGTACACATCAATATTTCCGTTCGGGTGCAAGTCGCGGCACTCGGTGGCGTTTTCATCGTCGGCCAGTGCAGCAGAAATATAGGAATCTATGTCTACGTTGTTTCTGAGCGTGTCATGGTTCCAGTCGCCGCGGACGGAGACGCCGTTGCAGATACCTTCGCAGTCGGGTTGTGCCTCGCCGTAAGATTCGCCTGTGCAGTCAGTATAAACCGGGCACGCGTCATCGAGAAAATCCACCACCGGGAAGTTGCCGTTATAAGAAAGATCGAAACAAGCCTGCGCCCAGTTATTTTCGTACCCTTTTTCAACCCGGCCTAACTTATCGGGGCTTTTATCCCAGTTGACGCGCATCACGAGGGTGTAGGTACCCGCGGGCAGGTCGGTGATGTCAACCCATTGACAAGGCAGGCTGGAGCCGTAAATGTCGCCACAGCCGGCAGTAATACCCATGTCGCCGCAACCGTATTGTCCCTGACCACCATCGGAGCATTCCAGGTCGAGCACGCAAAAACCATTTTTAGTGCCGATGGGCAATCTTGTGCCATTGTCATCATAGAGCAGGTATTCGGCATATCCCCGATAGTGCCAGTGGTTGTGACAGCACGTGTTCCAGAACGACTAGGTCAGGTGCGTTGGGACACTCAGGATCGCCGGGATAAATACAGGTGTCGCTCACGGACGCCAGCGGGTTGTAGTTGCATGCGGCAGGATCGGTGCAGCCGGTTACCGGACCGATGTAGGAAACGCTGAAATGCAGGGAATCCTCTATGCATGCGGCCTCCGTAAATCCCAATCTGATGTAATAGTTGGTGCCGGCAGCGAGGTAGAGTGTCGCCACAGCGCCGTTTTCACAACCTGCATCGGCGTAAAAGATGGTACCTGTCTGGTCATTGTTGGTTGAGATATTATTGCAATGGTCATACACCCATATTTTGCTTGGGCAGTTGTTGCCGGGCTGGCAGGTATTCACCTCATAAGTTCCGTTTGCTTCTGGTACAAAATGATACCAGTACTCTCCTCCGCCAGGCGTTACTTGGTAACCGGTATCAATGGGTAAAGCGCTTCCACAAAAAGTGCCAGGAGGACAACCGAGGTAAGTAGATTCACTGTATGTGTAATTGCCGTTGGGGTTTTCAAAGTACAGTATATCATTCACATACAATTTATAAAAACCGTTTGGCAACATACCGTCTCCATACGTATCCTTAATCCGGAATACGACACATCCGTCGGCAGGAACACAATAGTTGAAAGTGTCAATATTTTCATTGAGACATTCGCCATTCGCGTAAAGAACGCTTCCGTTCGAATTGGTAATCATCCAGGAGACCTCATACCAATATTGATCGGGGTCAATTTCGAGACGAATGTTTTTTTGGCCGGAAGGGCATTGACCTTGAACGGACACGAATGCTAACAGGTTGCAAAGTAGAAGGAGTAAATATTTGTGCATGAACAGTTGGTTATGAATTTATACTGAATGTTGAGCGGTTGAGCATGTTGATGGTTGAGAAAGAATTGGTAATCAATGGTATAATTTACCTTATCGTTCAAAACCTCTTTGTGTTGACTATAAAACGGCCAAAAGTAGATGAAATGCAAGAAAAAAAAATCGGTGCTGCCGCATTTGGTCGTAAATGTGCAAACTGGCATCATTATTTCAGAGACGCTAATTGTCATCGCATTGTTTGTCTTGAAAGAAATTCTTTTTATGCGACTGCGGCCACTTGAAACATCCTGACATTTTGTGCGTTTTCTGTGCGCCCCCCTTTATTTTGTCTTTATCAAAATTACTCATGTACAAAACCCTGTTACTATTATTCATCGTTACAGCCTCCTGGTCTGCCCAGGCCCAGGGTAGTGAAGCCTGGAGCCTCAAAAAAGATAAAGAGGGTGTCAAAGTATTTTATCGACATACCTCGGATATTTACGAAATCAAATTAGCCACTTCGCTCAAAATTCCACTGTCAGGTTTGATCCAACTTTTTTCAGAAGTGGAACAGTACCCTACATGGGGCTACAAAGTGGCGGAAGCCAGGCTGCTGCAAAGGGTATCCGATACGGAAATGTATTATTACTCCCGGCTCGATTTCCCCTGGCCGATGAATGATCGCGATATCATTATGCACACCAAAATGACGCAAGACCCAAAAACCAATCGAATCATTGCAACCAGCGTGGCCGTGCCGGATTATTTGCCTGTTGTAAAAGATGTGGAACGGATGCGTACAGCGCATACGCAATGGACTTTAGCGCCCGGAGCCGGTGGCTGGGTATATGTGGAATACTATATTTATTCCCATCCCGGCGGCAGTATTCCTGATTGGCTCGTCAATATGGCCATCGACGTAGGCCCCCGCGAAACCATCAAAAGTATCCGCTCTATCATCCAGCAGCAGCGGTATCAGACGGCGAAACTGGCGTATATTAAGGAATAAAAAGTCCGAAGTCGGCAGTGCGAAGTGCGGAGTCGAAGTACACCGTGAGGAAAAGTCGAAGTCGGCAGTCAGAAGTCATCAGTCCGTAGAGTAAACCGTTTCATGTTTTACAAACCCAAGAATGAAACGGTTTACTCTACTGATGACTCCGCACTGCTGACTTCGGACTTTCTACGGTACACTCTACGGACTGATGACTTCGCACTGCCGACTTCGGACTTTCTACGGTACTCTACGGACTTCGCACTTCGCACTGCCGACTTCGGACTTGCTTCGGTGTACTCTACGGACTTCGCACTTCGCACTGAAGACTTCTGCACTATAAACCACCTTCCACTTCCTTCAGCCGCGCGTTCAATTCCACGTGTTGTTCTTTAAAATGAGCGATCTGGGTTTCTTCATTGGCCAGCATAGCATCCAGATCGGCAAAATTCGCGTCAATGCGCGTTTTAATCGTGCGTATGTACCCGCGCAATTTATTTTCCAGGGCTTCTTCCATCCGATTGCGTCCCTGTGCAATTTCGTCGTGATAACCCTGCACGATTTTTCGCCGCTGCATACCCGCTGTGATACCGGCAAAAAGCATCCCGATCCCTGCCAGAACACCGCCGGTAATATCGAGCACGGCGACTTGGGTGACGGCTGCCATGATGATTCCGATGATGGCGACGCCGCTGCTGGCAGCAATATTGGGGGAAACGCTGGCATTTTCAGGAAAAAGGCGCGTATCGGTGAAATTTTCCGTACGCGACATAAATCGGGCGAAAGCCTCCTGCAATTCTTTCAGTACGGAAGACCTTTTTTTCGAAATATCCTCAAAAATATAGGAATCGTTTTTGACGGAGGTACTGCCGTTACGAATTTTCAGATCGATCATTTTGGCCATTTGTTGCACAGAATCCGCCAGATCAACCACGCCGTCATTGAGTTTGGTGCGCAATTCTGCATTCAGGTTGAGTTCCAGTTTTTTGGCTAATTCATTGAGCCAGTCTGTAATAGAGGCCTGTTTGCTGAAAATGCCCATAAAAGAACGTTTCAGCATGGAAGGAAACGACAGTCCGTTTGCCAGTTCCATACCGATGGTTTTGGTAATGCGGTCATATCCGTGGAGCAGGTTTTCAATCAACTGCCCTACCTGATGGTTGGATTTGTTTTCCTGGTTGTCGAGGGTCTGGCGGATATCGATGCGAAAAGCAGTATCGGCCTTGAATTGTTCAGCCCGGGTATCCAGGCTTTGCTGTACCCGATCCAGAATATTGAGCGAGGTTTCGATATTGTTCTGGAGTTTCATGGCTGCGCCGCGACCTCCGGTAACGTGGGTGCGGATATAGTCGCGCACTAATGAAAAATTGCTCTGATCGTAGCGGCCGTCCAGTTCCGCTTTGGCGCTGACTGCAAATATAACCGGTTCGGAAAGCCCTTTTTTCAGCGCATAGTCATACAGGCCGCGTTCATTTACGGCCAGGTCTTCAGGCGACAAAAGGTCTTTTTGCTGAAGTACAAAAATGATTTTTTTGTGCCAATCCTTATGAATAAAGTCGAAAAAGTCCCAGGCCGATTGCCGGTAAGGGTTTTTGGCTTCAAAAACAAAAATCACCAGGTCGCTGGCAGGAATAAAGTGTTCCGTAATTTCCTGGTGGCGTTCTACAATGGAATTTGTTCCGGGTGTATCGACAACTGCTATATCGCGCAGAATGTCGATCGGCAGAAAAATCTTTTTCAGGTAAGGATTGACCGTGACCGTTTCCTCTTTTTCGCCATAGAGAATCTGTTGGATGGCGTCGGTCATGGGTTGCGGGGCAACCGCGCAGATTTCCCGGTCAGACTCCAGCAGGGCGTTGACAAAACTGCTTTTGCCGGCTTTTACCTCTCCGACAATCACAAACATGTACGGCTCGGTCATGCGGTTGCGCAATTCTCCGACCATCACAGCCAGTTCTTTGTGGCCTATTTCCTGGCTGAGCTGTTGCAGGTCTTTTACAATGTCTTCTACCTGTGCGCGGAGCGCCAGCGTTCGTTGGTTGATAATCATGCAACAAACGTACAATACCCTTTCGCTATTCACAAACGAAACCGGGATTTTGCCGGCCTGATTGTTGGAACTGTTATACTTTCGCCGGCCATTTTGGCCCCAATCAGGTGCTACACTGCAAATCTGGCTTTTTGTAAGACTCCATTATGATAAAAAAAATTTTCTGTTCGCATTATTGCTGGCTCCGTGCCTGGCAATGGCGCGCCGAAAGTGTTGATTGCGACACCCTTACGGGTAACTGGTACGTTGGAAATACCGGGAGTAAAAAAATCCTGCGCCGTACGCCACAGGGAGTTTTACAGGAATTTTTGTCCGGATTTAGCTCCGGGCCTTACGGCATCGAAGTGGTGGGCGACCGTATTTATGCCTGCGACGGTAACAAAATAAAAGGTTTTTCCCTGGCCGACGGTTCGCCGGTTTTTTCCATAACAACCAATGCAAGTTTTCTGAATGGTATCACACATGATGAACGGTGTGTTGTATGCAAGCGATTTTTCCGGAAAAAATCTATAAAGTAAACCCTGCCAATGCTACCTGGAATGTGTTTGTAGCCCAAACTACCAGCACGCCCAATGGCATTTTATATGATCATAGCCAGAACAGGCTGGTCTGCGTGACTTGGGGCGCCAATGCAAAAATCCTGGGCATTGCCCTGGCTGACAGCAGTGTTTCCATCCTGAAAACAACCACCTTGTCCAATATAGATGGGGTGGCCCGCGATGGTTCCGGGCGCTGGTATGTGGCTTCCTGGGGCGCCAATGCGGTGCATCGTATCAACCCCGACTTCTCCGGAAGCCCCCAACAAGTGTTGAGCGGCCTGAGCCAGCCTGCGGATATTTATTATAATTTGCAGACCGACACACTCGCAGTTCCCAATGCCGGAAATAACACCGTAGTATTTGCCGGTTTTGCACCCGTATCCGCTACGTCCGAACTCGCTGAAATGGCTGTCTTAAAAATATTTCCCAATCCGGCGGTCGATCTTGTTCAAGTTCAATTGCCCGCTACCTGGCGAGGTGAAATCACGAACTGGCATGTAATAGCTGCCAACGGGCAAGCATACCGGGTACCGCTTCTTCAAAATGAAAATTTCCGCAAGACGTTTTCTGTACGAAACCTGCCGGCCGGCGTATATCAATTCATTGTGAATGAAGGAAATAGAACAGCGAGGGCTGCTTTTTCAAAGTTTTGAGTCCATCATTCAAACAAACACAACAACACAACATGGCTGTTATCTGGAAACATGCTGTTTCGCTCGAAAATTTGAATATGATGAATCAGAATACGCTCGGCAGCGCACTCGATATTCGGTTCACTGAAATGGGCGATGATTTTGTGACGGCCACCATGCCGGTCAATGCCAGCACGGTTCAACCATTTCGCATTCTGCACGGTGGCGCAAGCGTGGCGCTGGCTGAAACCCTTGGTAGTGTTGCCAGTACCTTGTGCATTGAAAACCATGCGGAATCGACAGCCGTCGGTTTGGAAATTAATGCCAATCACCTTAAAAGTGTCAGAGAGGGCGCTACGGTGACCGGCACTTGTCGCCCCATACGGATCGGCCGCCAGGTACACGTGTGGCAGATTGAAATCCGCGATGAAAAGGGTGATTTGTCGTGCATTAGCCGCCTTACCGTAGCCGTTGTGCCAACTCGTTCGTGACAAACACGTTATAACAGATTATTCTTCCTTCATTTAACTCACATCCGGGTTACATTGCAATTTGCAATCCTACCTTTTTTCTTATCTTTTCCAGTTTTCATGAAAAAACTACTGTTTAGTGCTTTGCTGCCGATCCTGTTCTTATCGGCAAATACTTTGTTTGCTCAAAATTATAACCTGCAATTGCGCTCCACGCTGGACTTTCCGGGTCAAACCCTGGCGAATGTGAGCGGTTTTACCCAAAATGGCCGCGAATACGCCCTGGTGGGCGCATCTTTAGGTCTGGCGATCGTGGAAATCACCAATCCCAATGCTCCCGTACTGATTGTACAGATTCCCGGCCCGGACAACCTCTGGAAAGAAATCAAAACATACAGTCACTATGCCTATATCACGTCAGAAGGTGGCCAGGGCTTACAAATTGTAGACCTCAGCGGATTGCCCGGCGCCAATCTCAATAGCCATTTTTATACCGGCGATGGCATTATTGCCGATCAATTGGATAAAATCCATTCCCTGCATATCGACACTACACGCGGCTTTTTGTACGCTTATGGCGGACCTTTGTTTAATGGCGGGGCCAAGATTTTCGACTTGAATAGCGATCCTTATAATCCCGTTTACGTCGGCAAATTCGACCAGCTCAATTACATTCATGACGGATATGTCGACAATGATACCCTGTATGCCTGCCACATCAACGACGGATACCTTTCCATTGTGAATATGCAGGATAAAAATAATCCAGAGTTATTGGGGACGATTGAAACACCTGCTCGTTTTACTCATAACTCCTGGCTGCTGAGCGACCACAAGCATATCCTGACTACGGACGAAAGATCACCCTCCTTTGTGGCGGCGTACGATATTGCCGACCCTACCAACATACGCGAACTGGACCGGATTGCCACCACGGTAGACGGCGCCAGTTCCATCGGGCACAATACCCATGTGCTGAATGACTGGGCCGTAACTTCCTGGTATACCGATGGCGTTACAATTATCGACGCGCACCGACCCTCTAACCTGATACAGGTGGGACGTTACGATACTTATGCTGGAACAGGCGAGTTTGACGGTTGCTGGGGCGCTTATCCCTTTTTTCCTTCCGGAACAATCATTGCTAGTAATATTCCCAATATCGCCGATAATGTAACGGGGAAATTATTTGTGTTGACCCCAACCTACCTCCGGGCATGTTATGTAGAAGGAAATGTAACCAGCACTTGTACCGGTCAGGCCCTTATAGGCGCCACCGTGACCATTAACAGCAACGATCCCTTAGCCTTTACACAAACAAAAAATGACGGGTCGTTTAAAACCGGCCAGCCCACTCCCGGCACTTTTACCGTGACGGTCAGCAAACCGGGTTTTATTTCACAGACTATTACGCTGGAACTGGCACCCGGTGAGGTGGCTCCAATGAATATAAACCTGGAACCTATTTCCGCATTTTCCATTGTCGGAACGGTACTCGACGCGCAATCCGGTCAACCCCTGGCAAATGTGCCTGTGCAAATCAGTTCGCCATTTGAAACGTTCAATCGGCAGACCAACGCCGCCGGTCAGTTTGACCTGACCTGCGCTCCGGGCGCTACCTATCAGTTATCAGCAAACGCATGGGGTTATCTGCCCGCAAATTTTGTGCTGGAGAATGGCGGTTCCTCTATTATTTCCCTGCAACGAGGTTATTTTGATGATTTCGGGTTCAACCTGAACTGGTCAAAAACCGGCGATGCCTCCACAGGCGACTGGGTTCGTGGCAATCCGGTTGGGACGTTTTTTGGCAATATGCAAATTAACCCTGAAAACGATGTGGATTCGGATGGTAATGAGTTGTGTTATATCACCGGAAATGGCGGTGGCGACGCCGGTGACGACGATGTGGATGGCGGCGATGTGGTGCTTAGTTCTCCCCTGATGCAACTTTCCGATTACCAGGAAGCCGTGCTGTCGTTTTGGTACTGGTTTGTCAATGCCGGAGGAAACAGCACACCCAATGACCGTTTTGAAGTAGTAGCTACCAATGGCCTGCAAACGGTTACGATATTTGCAGACAGCATTTCGCAGTCCGCATGGCAATTCAAGGAAAATGTGTTTCTGAGCGACTATATCACCCTGACGGATAGCGTCCGGATTCATTTTATCACCGGCGATTCGAGTCCGGGACATTTGGTGGAAGCCGGCGTGGATGTATTCCTGGTTGTACCAACCGGATTTGTTTCAACGAAAAACAAGCCGGATCCGGCAGCCAGTTTACTGGTTTTACCCAATCCCTCCGCTGCCGACTTTACGATTCGATTCGAGTGGCCGCTTGCCGGCGATCTGGTGTTGGAGGTGCGCAATACGCTGGGTCAACTTGTTTTTACCCAACAACTGAATGGCAATACAGGATCGGTAACCTGCGGCGAAGCCTGGCCCAAAGGCATTTACCTGGCATACATACGTCATAACGGCGGTAGGAGCGTCCCGGTTAAAATGTTGAAACAATAAAACTTTGTTGCAGTAGTTTTGCGCGGCCGGGATCGAACCTGCCGCCTTATAACCATGCTTAAAAAAATCTATCAATTCCTTCATCCGCGTTACCAGAGTCTTTTCCTGGAATATAAAGTTGAGATGAAACCCCGTCACGGTCATGGCTTGCCGCCTCATGCCCGCTTGTATGATATTATCAATGCGCATCGTGCAGAATACGCCTGGTGGATGGAAAAAATCAGGCAGTACAAGCCACAACTGCAATCTATTCTGAAGGCTGATGCCGTGCAGGATGCGATTCAACCGGGCTGGAACAACGGTTTTTTACCTGGAATGGACATTATGGCTTTGTATACGGTGCTGGCAGAACTCAAACCCCGGCGATACGTAGAAATCGGCTCCGGCAATTCCACCAAGGTTGCCCACAAGGCTAAAACAGATCTGGGACTGAATACTGAAATCATTTCGATAGACCCGTATCCCCGCGCGGAAATTGACCACTTAGCCGACCAGATCATTCGCACACCGTTTGAACAATTAGACAACGCTTTTTTGCGGGATCTAAATGAAAACGATGTGCTTTTTGTGGACAACTCACACCGGGTACTCCCGAATTCGGATGCAACCGTTTTTTTCCTGGAAGTTTTGCCGGAGTTGAAAAAAGGGGTAGTGGTTCATATCCATGATATTTACATTCCATACGATTATCCGCAGTTCATGTGCGATCGTTTTTATTCGGAACAATATGCGCTGGCGGCGTTTTTATTAGCCAATCCGCAGCATTATATTCCAATGTTGCCCAATTATTTTATCTCGGAAGACGTTGAGTTGCATAGCCTTATAACGGATATGTGGGAGCACCCCAACCTGGAAGGCGTAGAACGCCATGGCGGATCATTCTGGTTGAAGATCGGCGCCTGATGGGAACCGCGTTTTTTGGATTTAATGGAAAAAGTGGTTACTTTGCTCATCCCATTGCAACGTTTTGAAGGACAGGTACCATGAACAGGGCGACACCAGATATAAAATTAACCACGACAAACGCTGACTCCACGCTCCTGCGGCGTTTGAGCGATAACCTGGCGCGTTGGGTATTCACAGATTTTGAACAGGCCAAAGCGGCGTTGAGCGAGCTTTCAGGTCTGATTACACCGCGCAGTCCGTTCGATATTCGCCTTTCCTACCACCAGAGTGCAGCATTTTTAGAAAACCAATGGCATCGGTACGAGCAATCTCTGCTGCATGCCCGGCATGCCATCGGTATCCTGGAAAGCCTTGCCGATTCCTGGGCTTTGGCAGAAATATGGGCCGATATGGCGGCTACTTTCCTCAACCAACGGGATTGGCCCGCCGCAGAAGATGCGCTCGACCGTGCCCGGCGCTACTTAGGCGATAGCGAGCAGCCCCGTTTGCGCGCTTTTATAGCATGCCGGGAAGGTTTTTTACACCTGCATTTGAGCAATAACCGTCAGGCGCTGAATGCATTCATGGAAGCCGAGAAGGGTCTGATGGACATTGGCCCCAAAGCGGGACTGAAAGATTTTTACATTAAAACCCTGGTGCTGAGTGGGTTGGGTGATTTGTACGAACGGCTCGACGAAAAAGGAAAAAGCCTGGAAGCCTATCGCAGCGTCTTGCCGATTGTTGAAAAATATCAGCTTCGTCCACGTTTGGCCTGGCATTACCTGAACGCAGGCCGCGCCGCATTGGCCCGCAACGAAGCGGAACAAGCGCATTTGTTTTTTGAAACGGTTTTGCGCGTAGTCGGGGTGGGAGACCTGGAGGCAAAAACACATGCCTTGAGCAACCTGGGTATTCTGGCCATGCTGGACGGGCAATTTGTACGGGCGCTCAATTTATTCGGCCAGGCTGCTGCGCAATACGATCCGCCCGCAAAACCCGTCGATTTTACCAATCTTTCCAAAATTGAAAACTGGCGCGCGGGTATTTTTCTGCAACTGGAAGACGCCAAACAGGCTGAATTACATTTGAAAAAATCGTGGGAAATCGGTCAGCGCGGCCACGATCTGTACCACCTCGGCCAGGTATGCCAAAACCTCGCCGAACACTATTCCGGAAAGAAAAATTTTGAAGATGCATACCTCTGGCAACAACATGCCACGGATCTCAATAAGCAGCATTTCGACCAGTTGCGCGACCATGAACGGCAGGAAATAGAAGCGCGGCACCAGTTGGAGCGCAGCCGGCAAGAAGCGCAAATGGCGCGTTTGCGGGTTGCAGGCTTGCAATTGCGGGCACTGCGAGCGCAAATGAACCCACATTTTATGTTCAATGTGCTCAACGCTATTCAGGGCTTAGTCACCTCGGGACGCAACAGCGATGCCGAATCGTATCTGGCCAAGTTTGCCAAAATGATGCGCCATACGCTGGAATATTCCGAGCTGGAAGAGGTGACGCTGGAGCAGGAAATCGAATTTCTGGATCGTTATTTAGACATCAACCGGAAGCTGCGTTTCCGCGACCGCCTCGATTTTAAAATCATCGTGCCGAGGCTCAGCGATTTCGACGACCTGATGATCCCGACCATGATTGTACAACCCTTTGTTGAAAATGCTATCGAACACGGGCTTCGGCCCCGGCAGGAAGGCCGGCTGCTGATTGAATTCCAATTGCTGGAAGAAGAAAATCTGATTCGCTGTATCATTGAAGACGATGGCGTCGGCATCAACAAAGGGCGTGAAAAGCAGATCAACCAACCCGGTTTTCAGAAACACCGCTCGCGCGGCATGGACATTACACAGGAGCGGCTGCTGCTGTTACATCAGATTCAAAAAAGTAAACGCGACACCTTCATCGAGATTACAGACATTGGAGAAACAACCGGCGGACAGCGCACCGGAACAAGGGTGGAAGTGCTGCTGCCGATTATGAACGAGGAATAACTGGCGTGAGTGGTGGTGGTGAGTCGTGAGTGGCATTCCGTTGGAAGAAAGAACTCAATATTCTTCCAACGGAATGCCACTTCACCACTCGTCTCACGTCACCACTCACGTCTCACGCTTCACCACTCACCACTCACCACTCACGTTTTGAATTTACCATTCTTCATCGCCCGGCGGATTGCCTTTTCAGCAGGAAACAGTTTTTCCAAAGTGATCCTGCGGATCGCCATTGCGGCCGTAGCGCTCAGCGTGGTCGTTATGATCGCATCGACGGCGCTGATAGCAGGGTTTAAAACAGAAATCAGCCGAAAAATATTTGAATTTTGGGGGCATATTCATATTTCCGATACCGGGTATGCGCTTTCCTATGAGCCGCAACCTATTCCGGAGCGACAGGACTTTTACCCTTCTTTAGATACGCTTCGACACATTGGATATACGGAAGTTGAAACCATTGCGGGCTTTGAAACCGGACGTGAAATCGAAAAACAATCGCGGGGCGGCATCCGCCATATCCAGGTTTTTGCCCATAAACCCGGCATTATCCGTACCAAAACGGCACTTGAAGGTATTTTGCTGAAAGGTGTGAGCAAGGATTTTGACTGGGGAAATCTGACGCCATATCTCGTTGCGGGGCGGGTGATAACGATGCAGGATTCTGCGCCTTCCCGCGATATTATTATCAGCCAACAAACCGCTGATCGCCTGCAAGTAGGCGTAGGCGATAAATTTATCGTACATTTTGTAAAAGAACGCGAACAACTCCGCCGCCTTTTCCAAATCTGCGGTATTTACAAGACAGGACTGGAAGAATATGACCGAAAATTTGCCCTCTGCGATATCCGGCAGACGCAGAATTTGTTGGGCTGGAACGACAATGAGGTGGCCGGGTTCGAGATTTGGCTGGACGACCTGCGCGACCTCGATTTGTACAACGACTATATTTACAATGAGGTGTTGCCGCCCGAATTGCTGAGTGTCAGCATTCGCGATAAGTTTCCGGCTATTTTTGAGTGGCTTCAATTGCAGGATTACAACGAAATCGTCATCCTCGGATTGATGCTGGCCGTAGCCATTATCAATATGATAACGGCTTTGATGGTGCTGCTCCTGGAGCACACTTCCCTGATCGGAATCCTGAAAGCCCTGGGAGAAACCAACGGGCGTATTCGCCAGATATTTCTGTATTATGCTGCGGTAATTACTTTGACGGGTATGTTTTGGGGTAATTTAATCGGACTAGGTTTTTGTTATCTGGAAGACAAGTTCCATTTTATCCAACTCAATGAGGCGGATTATTATTTGTCCTACGCGCCGGTACAGTTCAACTGGTATGCCATCATCGGCGTAAACATCGGCACCTTAGTCATCACAGTCATTTTCCTGATCTTGCCTGCGTTGTGGGTCTCGACGATTGCGCCGGTGCGGGCCATTCGATTCAGGTGATGGTTTTCATTTCATTTCCCTGATCCAGTTTTTTATAAGCGCCACGCCTTCCTCGTGCATCAGTTGTCGACCTATTTCAGGCATACGAATGCCGGGGTCGTTTTCTTCCATGCGGAAAAGCAGGATGCTTTCGGCCGGTTTGCCCGGAACAATGCCGAATTTCCGGTTGCCGCTGCCCCGGCCGGCCGCTACCGGCGGTTTGCCGATCCCCAAATGTTCGGGGTTATTTTCTTCCACATTCAGAAACATGCCACTGGTGCTAGCGGGCCCGTGCGGGTTGTGGCAATGCGCGCAGTTGCTGTCTAAATACGCCCTTGCAGCCTCATCGGCGTTTCCTGGTTTCCGATAATCCGCCAGATGTGCCGCTTGAGCAGGTTCAAAACCTTCAGGCAAATCCAGCATTCCCTGTTGTTGAAATAACAGCAACTGATTTTCGCCGCCGGGCAAATCCAGGTTCAGTTGTTTTGTTGTCGTTCCAATCGGGGTAAATTTCCCGTCATAAGAATGGCAGCCTTTGCATTGGTTCAGGTTAGGAATCGTGTAGTCTATGCGTTGCTGTTTGCCGCTTGCCATTTGCCAGGAAACGGGAGTAGCGCCGCCTGCTACTTCGAGGATTGCATCGGTTTGTTCCGTATTCCAAACGTATTCGATTGCCTTCCAGCCCTTTGCATCTTTCAGCAGCAAGCGGGTTTCGATGATGCGCCGCCCCAGTTCCGGCCGGGCGGCGTTGTTCCAGTAAAAGAAGTTTTTGATAATGACAGCGACCTCGGGATAGTCAAAGGAAGCGTCGGCGCGGTATTGCATTTTTGTACCGGCAGGCAGATAAATAAACCGGGCTTTTTCGGCATAATCGCTGAAAAGAGGGGCATTTACCTCGTATGGAAATACATTGTAGGCCGGCTTTAGATCGGCTAAGGGGCCGGTAAAAAAGGCGTATTCGCTGAGGTTTTGTTTAATGCCGGCCTCTAATTGGCGTGTTTCCGCTTCAGTAACGCTGTTTAAATCATTGTTTTCCCGCTGAACCGGATGCGCAGCGCCCATCAAAAGGCACACAATGCCCAGCAGTCCGAAAATTTTATAATGCGCAGTCATACGGCCCGATGTTTTTGCTGATTTTACCTTTAAAAAGCCCCAGTTTATCCGCCCGGAGATTGGCAAAAGTGCCGTTTTCATTTTGGCGGACACAAATACGGTATGCCGCTTTGAGTTGGCCGTTCGAGTCCACCCAATCCGGGTTCTGGATGCCGTCGTACAGGATATGCGGCACTTTTTTGCCAAATTTCCACCAGAAAATAAAACCCATTTTGCTTTTCCAGGTGGGCATTCTTTTTCCTTCGGAATAAATATTGTCGTGGATATAGATATTGGAAGGGTAGGGGTTGTATGCCTTGTCTTTAATGGGGTTTTCGGTAATAAAATAACTCATAATCGCGGTGGAGGCGGTTTTGTTTTCCCAGATTTTGTTCTGGTAAATTTCCACATCATTGGTTGCCAGGATCATCACGCCGGTTCCGGGCGGCACTTTCCCGACGATGTTTCCTTTGGGTGCGAAGTTTTTGTAGTTGTTGCGTCCGATCAGGTTGTCGTAGACTTTTACATGGCCGCCGCGTTTTTTGAGCAAGTCTGGCAAGTCGAATACCAGAATGCCGCCGGTATTGTCGAATGCCTGGTTTTTCCAGACCCAGGCATTGGTAGTGTTTTCAATTTCAATGCCGGCCACGTTGTTTTTGGCTACACATTCTGTGACCCATACGCTGTCCGACTGGCCGACATAAATACCTGCGTCGGAGGCCCCGATGGCTGTGCAGCGCTCGATCCGAACCGTCTGGCATTGCACGGGGTACAAGGCGTAAGCGCCGTTGGAGGCTTTGGGTTTGCCCGTCCAGCGGGCGGTGATATTTCTAAAAACCAAGCCGTTGACCGATTGTGTTTTAATCAGGTCGCCTTTGGAATCTTCTACTGTAAAGTGTTCTAAAACAATGTTTTGCGCATTGGTAATTTTGATGCCTTCCGCGCCCTGGGTCTGGTTTTTGAAAGTCAAAATGGTTTTATCCTGTCCGGCGCCACGTATGGTAATGTCTCGCTTGGCGTCGAGCGACAGGGTATTGGAAAGTTCAATCGTACCGGCAGGCAAGTCGATCACATCGCCGTCTTCAGCGAGAATCAACCGGGTCTGGATTTTTTTTTCGAGGGCGGCCTGCGCAGCCAAAAAGTTGATTTCCAAACAGATTAACATCAAAAGTGAGAATAGATATTTCATGGTCTTATTTTAGCGCTTGAATTGAGGGTGTTTATTTTTTTGTATTTCGTGTTTAGGATAGGATTGAAAGTCAGGTGCTTATGTTTTTCTTCACACAGTCTTTTGAACACCCTTCTTGAATATGCTATGTTGTGAAGCAAAATTGCTTTGTTATCTGTGTAAATGCTTGATTATCAACACAGATAACTGATAACTAATAACCGATAACTACTTATGACGATTTGCCAAAATTGTGAAACTGCTGTAGACGGTAAATTTTGTTCGCAATGCGGCCAAAAAGCCAATGTTAAACGTATTACAACCCGGGCGATTTTTTCGGATTTTATCAAAAAAATAACCTTGTGGGATAAAGGCCTGCTGTACACGACTGTCCAGCTTATGAAATCGCCCGGCAAGATGGCGCGCGCCTATCTCAAAGGGAAACGGGTCAATTTTACCAAACCCCTGAACTACATCCTTATCATTGTCGCTATTTCTGTGCTGTTTTTTCCAAGGAATGACCTGGATGAGGCAATGTCCGGTATGAACAACAACCTGGCTAGGTCGTCCTGGTACAGCGATTGGATATTTTCCAACATCACCGTTATTTACGTGATGATGATCCCTTTTCTGGCATTGGTATCCCGGTGGTTCAACAAGAAAGCAGACGTCAATTATGCTGAACAGTTTGTTTTCTACTGCTATCTCATGGCCGGATGTACCATTGTAACCATTCCATTCACTGTTACCTTAAATTTATTACATATCAGTGCGTTGACACTTGGGCCTATTGGAATACTCCAGTACATGTGTTGGTTTTTATTTTTCGCCTGGGGATACGTACAGTTTTTTAATAAACAACGCAGCTATTGGGGCGGTATTCAGGGAGTATTGGTGTTATTGATTGCTTATATCATCTACATATTTGTGTTCGGCCTTTTATTGGGCTTGGCGATATTTATTGCAAAAGTACTGTTTGAAATCGACCTTGTCCCACTTTCCAAGCCGGTTCAATAACGTTTTACCGACTCGATGATGTACAAAGGCCTGTTTTTGATTTCGCTGTAAATATTGGACAGGTAAATGGACATGATGTAGAGATTCAGGCAGGTAATGGCGAAAAAAACAGACATCAAAACGACCAGAAAGGCCCAGCCGGACAGGCTTTCCACCCGGTCGCCAAAAATGTCGATGTTGGTGAATTTCACCTTTACCGCATTAAAAACAGCAACGCCTGCGACGATGACGGAAGACAGGAAAATCCAGAGCAACAGCGACCTTAAAAAGGTGGTAAACGATGTGACTGCCACCAGGGCCGTCCGAAATTGTTCGCCGAAGGTCGTTTCCGGTTCTGCATGCAAAGGTACCTCCGTGGGTAAAAAAGCGGTTTGGTAGCCCACCAGGGCATAATTTGCTTTCAGGTAGCGGCTGTTTTCCCGCAACCGCAACAGCGAATTGAGCGCCCGCCGGCTGATCAGGCGCGTGTGGTGCGCCCAGGGATCGATGCGCAGTTGGGAGTATCTTTTCAGGATAAAATAAAAAATGCGGTACAACAGGCGTTGCGGCAGGGGCAAAAGTCGCTCCCGGGCGCGCAGGTACACGATGTCGAAACCCTGCTGGCTGCGTTCCCATAATTGTGTCAGCACCTGCGGTTGCCCCGCAAAATCGAAGTCGAAAATGACCGTATAATCGCCATTCGCGCGATCAAGGCCTGCGAGCAAGGCATTGTCGCGGCTCACCGGAGTACTCAGGTTGAGCATAAAAATATTCTTCCGCAAATCTTCCGGCAACGGCCTGATTACCTCGTCTATATCGGCTACGCTGCAATGATTGTTGACTATAATGAATTCAAAATCACTGAATTGCTCCGATAATTCGCCGTATAAACCGTTCAGCCATGCCTGTAATGTTCGGATATGGCTGTGCGATTGCAAGACCGCAATGACTGAAATAAAAGAATGCCGTATCATAGTGCGAAGTGCAAGTCCTAAGTGCGAAGTCGTCAGTGCGAAGGTTAGTCCGAAGTGCGAAGTCGTCAGTGCGAAGTGGTGGTAATGCATAGATTGAGCAGGTAATTTAAAGGGTTTGCAAAGTAATAGTAGAATCATTCTTCTTGTGCTTTTTTGTAAAAATTCCATCCTCAGCCCTACGTTACCACGACTTCGGACTGACGACTTCGGACTTCGCACTAATCTACGTACTTCGCACTTGCTAGGGCAATCCAGCCCGCCACGAAACAAAGTCCTCCCAGCGGCGTGACAGGCCCTGCCCATGCCACCGGGAAAGCAAGCAAGTCGCGGCAGGCAAGCAGGTACAAAGAACCGGAAAAGGCGACAATTCCTGCGACGAATAACCATCCGGCCCAATGAAGCCGGCGATTATCGGGGCTGTGTTGCAACAATAGACCTGTCGCGAACAAGGCCAGCACATGGTAAAACTGGTATTGAACACCTTTTTCAAAAATGTCGATTTGAGCGGCTGTCAAATGTGGTTTCAGGCCGTGTGCGCCGAATGCGCCGATGCTTACAGCAAGCGCTCCGAGGATTGCAGCGAGTTGTAAAAACTTTTTATTATTAAATTTCATATCCTAAAATATTGTCAATCAGTTATTTGTGTTTAATTTGTACAATGGCCTATTGAAAAAAGTGCCGAAAAATCGGCTATTTCGCCACTAAAATCTCCTCTATGACTCATTTTTTCGCGCAGTCCCAGGACGCTCTTGTTGATTGCGGCTGTTCTGACGGTTATACTGGTACTTTATTTCTCCATTTCAGCCAAAACAGGCATCTGGCACACGGTACCTTCCCACATGGCATTGGTGATGGAGTTTAACAGTATACGAAAGGTTGAACGGATAACAGAGAAAATGGCAGATTCAGGCTGGAAGGACCTGTTTCAAGCAGATATTTTTGAAAAATGTCGTCAGGATGCAGCCTTGTTGCAGACTTTGTTCAGCGAACAGCCCATCATCAACGATGCCTTCGAAAAAGGGCGGATGCTCAGCGCCTATTCGCTAAATGACGCCGACAGCCTGCATGCACTTTTTGTTTTGGAACTGGAAACCTCCTTCGATTTGAACCGCGCTTTGCAGGAAAATACCAGGACGCAAAAGTACTTTCCGGCTACTTTTCACAAACATACGCTTTATACAGTCTGGTTTTCCAAAGAAGAACGTATGGTGGTGTGCCAGATAGATAATCTGTTGTTGTTTTCCCGGTTTTCGTATTTGCTGGAAGAAGCCATTACCCAAATGGAAAAAAGTAGTTCCTGGTGGGCTAACCGCAAGTATATCAATGAATTAAACCCGGATGCTGTATTGCGTCTTTTTTTGCAGCCGGAAGCCCTGGCACAAATTTTACCCAATAAAATAAACCCGGAAGCAGGTAAATTACCTGATTTGATGAGCCTGAATATCGAATGGCTGGGTATCGCCTGGGATGGATTGCGCGTGCAGGCGCTGGTGGAAACAAAAGGTTTTCTCGGCCAGATGGCTACCTGGGGAGCTGCGCCACGAGGAAATATTTTTTCCGTACTTCCTAACCACACCGCGCTACTGGCATGGGTGGGCCTCGACAAGGTGAATGTTTTTTCAGCAGCGCTGGATGACGGCCAAACAGGTGATTTTAATACTTATATCGCTCCCTGGCTGGGTAATGATGTGGCATTTGCTATTACGGAACCGCGTTCTCCCGGATTCCAGGAAGATCAGTTGCTGTTCTTGCAGGTGGAAGACAAGGCGCTGGCCACACAGACCTTGCGCGCTTATGGCGCCAGGCAAGGTTCCCTGCGACAGGAGACCTACCAAACGTTCGAGGTATTCGAATTTTTAAGCCCTTCGGCTATTGCGCCGCTTCTGAACCGACAAAAAGGTTTCCGAAACCCGGTTTGCACCATGCTGGACGATTACGTCGTATTTGCAGCAACGCGCTCTGCCCTGGAAGTCTGTATCGATAAGTACATTGTAAATCAGACTTTGGTGAATTCGCCCGACTGTATCCAACTCCTGGGCCAACTTCCGCAAGGTGGCAAAGGTTATGTCATGTTGAATTCCCAATTTTTTATTTTACTCAGCCAAAATATTCTTAACAACATTGCTTTTAATAACAATCAGACGGATTTGAATAAACTGGTCCGAACCGGTTTTAGCGGCGCCGTACTAAACACTTCCGACGCCGGCAAAATGTCTGTACAATGGGCCACTCAGGCGCCATCCATGCAGGTTTCGCAGACCGGCATACTCTGGAAAACCCCCCTTGCGGCGTCGGTAAACAAAGCGCCTTGCCTCGTACCAACCGAATCGGGCGCTTTTATCCTGGTACAGGATGTGGGCCACCAGTTGTACTGCCTCAACGAAAGTGGCGCCATTCTCTGGCGGCGGCAAATGGAAGGCCCCTTGCTTTCTGAGGTCCAGGGCGTACGCAGCGCTAATCAGTCCGACGTACAATTTGCATGCAATACGGCCAATCACATCTGGCTGCTGGATGAAAAAGGGCAGGATGTTGGTCGTTTCCCACTGGAATTGCGCTCCCCGGCCGGCAATGGAATTATCGCGATTGATTTTGATAAAAATATGAAATTCAACTACTTCGTTGCCTGTGTCAATGGAAATTTATATGGTTTTGACCATACGGGCAGTGCGCTTCCCGGCTGGAATCCCAATAGTGGGGTAGGAGTCGTTGAACATCCTGTCCGCCATTTTCAGTTTGAAGGAAAAGATTTTATAGTAGCCCTGAACACCTCCGCCAAACTGCATGTTTTTGGCCGGAATGGTCAGCCCCGGTTTTCTCCGGTAGCCCTGAGTGGTCGTTTTGCCAGCCCGCCACAAGTGGATGCCAATGCCCGTACGCCGCGAATAGTGTGTTTCAATACGCTGGGAAAAGCTTTTGTTTGTAATACGGAAGGGACTGTTTTTTCCCTGCAATTAGGCAAGGGAAATCAGAAAAGCCTTGGAATCCTGGTTTCGATTTCAGGAGACAGCCGCCTGGATTACGCCATTTTACAGGATACAAAACTTGTGGCCAGCGCATACAAGGGGAACAACATCCAAACCGTTTTTTCAGCACAACTACCCGGTAAGCAGGATACGATTTTTGAAATTGAAGGAGATAGAATCGGTTCATTTCACCGCGAAAAAAACCAGATTTTCCTAGTGGATAACAAAGGGAACATACACCCGGATTTTCCGCTTGCAGGCACGGGGCCTTTTGTGGTGCACCCGATTCGTCCGGGAAGTAAGGAATCACTGCTCCTGGTTGGAAATAACAATCAATTGTACGCTTATACCATTCGGTAATGTAGTTATCGGTTATTAGTTATTGGTTATCAGTGTTCATTATCAAGCATTTACAAATAATTTAGCCAAAACTAATTTTGCTTAATTACTTATCCGTTATTAGTTAACTGTAAAATTCGGGATGACCTATGTTTACTTACCTTTGCGTTTTTTTGATGAGTTTTGTTTCTTTTCAAATGCTTGAGTATCAACACTGATAACCAATAACTAATAACGGATAACTACTCAGCCACCACACAAGAGATGTCCACTGTCCTGCCAATTAAGCAAAAAAAGAAAACCACAGAAAATCAAATATCTTTATCAAAACCTGTACTTGAAAAGGCCTTTCGCCTGATGGCGACCGCCAAGGCCATGACCGAATTGTACGAAGCCAATTTCAAGTTCGTCAGCAAATATGTACACGCAACGTCGCGCGGGCACGAGGCTATTCAATTAGCGGTCGGAATGCAATTGTTGCCGCAGGATTTTGTGTATCCTTATTACCGCGATGACAGCATGTTGCTGGGCATGGGGCTTCGGCCTTTTCAACTGATGCTACAATTGCTGGCAAAACGCGACGATCCGTTTTCAGGCGGACGATCCTACTACTGCCATCCCTCGCTTCGCGACCCTGATTTTCCAAAAATACCGCACCAAAGTAGTGCAACGGGTATGCAGGCCATTCCGGCCACAGGCGCCGCTTTGGGATTCTGGTACCAGGAACAAACCAAACGCAATCGCCAGATGCCGGTCGTTTTGTGTTCGCTGGGCGACGCGGCCGTTACGGAAGGGGAGATTTCGGAGGCCTTTCAAATGGCAGTGCTCAAAAAACTGCCTATTCTTTACCTCGTTCAGGACAATGGCTGGGATATTTCGGCCAATGCCGGAGAAACCCGGGTAGCCAATGCCGCCGAATATGCCAAAGGATTTCCCGGACTGGAAACAGTAAGCATCGAAGGCAATGATTTTGCTGCCTGCTGGACAGTCGTGCAGGATATTCTGGGAAAAATACGCCGCGAACGCCGCCCCTTCCTGCTGCATGCCAGGGTGCCACTGCTCAATCACCACACGTCCGGGGTGCGGAAAGAATGGTACCGGGACGACCTGGAAGAACACCTGTCCCGCGATCCCTATCCTTTGTTGAAAAAGGCGCTTATTGACAGCGGTTTTGTGGAAAAAGAAATACAGGATCTTGAAAAAGAAGCCGCAGAACAAGTTGCAGCAGACTTTGAACAGGCCAGAAATGCGGAAGACCCGCGCCCGGAGGATTTATTTACCCATGATTTTGCACCCACGCTCATCACAGAAGAAAGCGGCGAACGCAGCCCGAAGCAAGGAGAGCAAAAGGTGATGGTGGATTGTGCGCTGTTTGCCATAGAGGAACTGATGCGCAAACACCCGGAATGCCTGTTGTACGGGCAGGATGTGGGCCGGCGACTGGGCGGCGTTTTCCGGGAAGCAGCCACGCTGGCGGAGAAATTTGGCGATTATCGCGTGTTTAATACGCCTATTCAGGAGGCATTTATCATCGGCAGCACCGCAGGTATGAGCGCTGTCGGTCTGAAACCGATTGTGGAGGTGCAATTTGCCGACTACATCTGGCCGGGACTCAATCAGTTGTTTTCCGAAGTATCGCGCAGTTGTTATTTGTCCAATGGAAAATGGCCGGTCAGTTGCATTATCCGTGTTCCAATCGGCGCTTACGGCAGCGGCGGCCCTTACCACAGCAGCAGTGTGGAAACGGTACTGACCAATATCAGAGGTGTGAAAATTGCGTATCCCAGCAATGGCGCCGACCTGAAAGGACTCATAAAAGCGGCCTTTTACGACCCGAACCCGGTAGTTATTTTTGAACACAAAGGCCTTTACTGGTCAAAAGTGCCCGGTACGGAAGCGGCCCGCAGCATAGAACCTGCTGAAGATTATGTCTTGCCTTTTGGTAAAGCCAGGATCGTTTTGGAGGCTGACCAGTCGCGTATAGAAAAAGGGGAAACGATGGCCGTCATTACCTATGGCATGGGCGTTCACTGGGCCATGAATGCTGCGCGGGACCATCACCCCGGCAGGGTAGAGGTGGTCGACCTGCGTACCCTGCAACCATTAGACGAAGCGGCCATGTACACGGCAGCCCGCCGCCATGGCCGGGTGCTGGTGGTGACGGAAGAACAGGTGAACAACTCGTTTGCACAGACTTTAGCAGCCCGTATTCAGGAGAATTGTTTTGAATTGCTCGATGCGCCGGTGCGCACCATCGGCGCTGAAAATATGCCTGCCGTGCCTTTAAACACCGTGCTGGAACAGACCATGATTCTCTCTGTGGAAAAAGTGGCAAGGGCGATGGGGAGTTTGCTGGAATACTGAACCTTCGTGTGTGGTGTTTGGTGTTTCGTGTTTGGGATGGCCAAAGGTTGCCACCCCAAACACGAAACACCATACACCATACACCAAACACCAAACACCTTTAAAGTGATGCCGCCAGCAAGCGGTGGAAATGATGTACGCCCTGTTCCTGCTTGGGTGAAAAACGTCCATGTTTGTAGAAACGGGATCGGGTGCCGATTTGCACCTGTTCTACCACCGCTTCATCTTCGCGCTCCACCAGGTCGAGGTCGGCCCCTGCTCCGATCCCCAGTTTGTCATCTTTCCAGACGTATGCGCGGAAACTGACTTTTGTCAGGTTGGGTTGCAGGGGACGTACAATATTCAGCGATAAACCCCAGGGATAAAAATTGAACATGATATTCGGGTATAACCAGAAAAAATAGCCGGCAATGGCCTGACCTTCATCTTCATGCCCTTTTGGCAAGTCGAAGACTTCCTCGCCGCCTTTTGCCACACCCACCTGCACATTGCTCCATCGGGATATTTCGGTGCGGTAAGCACCCCAATCGAGCGTTGCCGCCAAACCTTTATGTACGAACGGGATATGAAAACCTTCCAGGTAGTTGTCACAATACAGCGCCCAATTGGCTTGCACCAGGTAATCGCGTGAACGTGCCGGCTGATACCGGAAATGTTCGACGGGCAGGAAACCTATTTTTCGTTCCATATCGGCCACCCATTCGGCAAACGGGAAAGCCGGATCGAGGGAGGTAAACGCAAATTGCCGCCACTGGTGTACCGGCAGTTGCACCAGGTTGTCGTCGGCACATGGGAAGTTTTCCATACCTTCTGTCTCTGGCATTGCTGCAAAAGTGCCGTCCTGTTGAAAGCGCCGCCCGTGGTAGCCGCAAATAATACCGCGCTCTAATTTACAGGGATGTTCCACCAGAATTTTACCGCGGTGGGTACATACATTGGACATACACCGCAAAGTTTGTTGTGCATCGCGCAACAGCAACAGCGGTTCCTCGATAAAATTGTCCATAAAATGAAACGGCATGGCATCGTGCGGCACCCGCACAATGTCTTCTGCGCCGACGATCATTTGCCAGGATCGGGCAAAAACGGCTTCCCGACAGGTTTCAAACTGCCCGGGATCATTGTAAAACTGGCCGGGAAGCGTGGCCGCGCGGCGAATATCAGCGTCAATGTCAAACATGTTAAATTGTTTTTGATAAAAATCCTTTAAAATTCGTGTCCAATCCCTCAAATCCGTGTTCTATCGTTCAAAATCCTTAATATCCCTTAGCGGCATCGCCACCCCTCGGGTCGGCTACTCCCTGCCAGGTACCGTCGGGCAATCGAAGGATCGCTTCCACGCGCCCGATGGGCTCTCTGAGGTAAATCTTATGTCCCATTGCTTTCAGTTTTGCAAGCAGTTCCTCCGGCATGGTGTTTTCTTCCACGGCAATTTGATCGGGTAGCCACTGGTGGTGAAAACGCCCGGCTTTTACAGCCTCTGGCAATGACATCCCAAAACTGGATACATTGAGAATGACCTGGAAAACACTGGTGGGAATGGTGGTGCCACCCGGTGTCCCAACTACCATCCACACCTGGTTTTTTTGGGTGACAATGGTCGGCGTCATACTGCTCAGCGGGCGTTTATGGCCAACAATGGCATTGGCTTTGCCACCAATCGCGCCATACAAGTTCGGTGTACCGGGTTTTGCGCTGAAGTCGTCCATTTCATTGTTTAAAATAAAACCTGCGCCGGTTACTACGGTTCGGCTGCCATAACTGTCATTGAGGGTAGTGGTCACCGAAACAGCGTTTCCTTCCGTATCGACGATAGAATAATGCGTGGTTTCTTCACTTTCTTTTACCGTTCCAGCCACAACGGCGCTACTGGGAGTGGCCATTTTTTTGTCAAAATCCTTCATCCTTTTTTTTAGGTAAACCCTGGATGTAATCTGTCTGGCAGGCACTTTCCAGAAATCCGGATCGCCGATGTGTTCTGCCCGGTCTGCGTAGGCGCGGCGTTCGGCTTCAGCCATCAAGTGAACAGACTCCGCTGTATGAAAACCAAGGGATTTTATCTTGAACGGACCGACCATGCCGAGCAACTGTTGTAAAATTATGCCTCCGCTGCTGGGCGGCGGCATGGTAATAATGTGCAATTCGCCAAATTCAAACTCAAGCGGTTTGCGCCAGACGCTGTGGTAATTTTCCAGGTCTTTGGCAGTGATCAATCCTTTTTTCTGCTCCATGGTACGTACGATCAGGGCTGCGATTCCGGCGGTATAAAAACCGTTGCGCCCTTTCTCGGCAATCATTCGAAGCGTATTCGCCAGGTCTTTCTGGATTAACCAGTCGCGAAATTCCCAGGGTTGCTGGCTGACAAATGCCGGGATGAGGGCACTGTTGTTCAAAAAAACGTTGCGCTCCGCATTCAGATCATTCGCTTCATCTTCGGTGAGTTGGAAACCTTTGTCAGCCAATTCAATGGCCGGCGCTACCAGGTTTTCCCAGGGAAGGCGACCGTATTTTTGGTGCGCTTCCCACATGCCGTCCACGGTACCCGGAACGCCTGCTGCCAATACGCCAAAGCGGCTTTTATCGGGAACAACTTCGCCAAGAGAGTCTAAATACATCCTTTCCGTTGCAGCGACGGGCGCTTTTTCGCGGTAATCCAGGGCTTCTGTCCGGCCATTTTTGTCGCGGTAAATTAAAAAACCGCCGCCGCCGATATTGCCCGCCTGCGGATAAACGACTGCCAGTGCAAACTGTACAGCCACCGCAGCGTCGATGGCATTTCCTCCTGCGCGCAGCACATCGACCCCCACCTGGGTAGCCAGGGGATGCGCTGTGACAACCATAGCGCTGTCGCCTGTCGCTACTTTTTCGAAAACGTAGGGGAAAGGAATATACTTTTGGGCTTGTAATATAGATGCCCAACAAATGAACAGGAGTACAGAAATCGGATTTTTAAGATGCATGGTCATAGTATAAAAAGATAAAAAGCCTGGAAAACTTTAGCGCTTCAGAAGATGCAAACCTATAAAGTTCATCCTACTTTTAGAGCTGGAAAAATCAATTTATCATGTCGACACCTGAAATTCAGCGCAACGTAGAACTGCATCTTGCTAAAGGAGAACTTCGGGAAGCCGTAGATTTGATGATGGCGGCTACCGAAAACAGCAGTACAAATATTCGGGAAAAAACCATCAACCTGTCCGGTCGCTTTTATGACTGGTATCAGGAATATATGAGTGGAAACGAGGTGGAGGTGAGTGAAAAAAATCAAATTCGAAAGGCATTGCTCGAATTGGTTCGGGAATTACCCGACCTTGACAAGCCTAAATTTGTTTCCGAACCACCCGCCCATAACATTGCGACGGCTGATCCGAATGCACCCATTAAAGTGTATCTTAGCGTCGGCACGCCGCATAATGCAATACAGCAGCGCTACCTCGACACCCTGAAAGAGCAATTAGCCACACATAAAATTCAAGCACAAACCTTAGGTAGCACCTTCTGGTCGGTGAAAAAACCCTTGCTTCCCATTCAAAAAAGTATGAAAGAAGTGTCGGGCTGCCTCGTACTGGCCCTGGAGCGGTTTTTCGCGGTGGAAGGTATTTACAAAAGGGGAAGCGAGCAGGAAAAGAAAATTTCTCAGGAACAATACTCCACGCCCTGGTCGCAAATTGAAGCCGCTATGGCTTACCAGGCAGGCTTACCACTATTTATAATGAAAGATGAAAATATCCGCGGTGAAGGGATGCTCGATCCCGCCACACACGATTGGATGATTGTGCATATCAACCCTGAACACCCGGAAGAGTTGCTCAAAGACCCCATCCGGGCTTTTTTAAAGAGTTGGGTGGAAGAAGTCCGTGCTTTTCATGCAACAAGTTATTAGAAGAGCCCCTTACCGTTTGTCCCTTATTTGCATTTTCCCTTTGCTTATAATCTCTTGCTTCCACTCTTTTGAGCGGCAAGGCATTCGCCTTTTGTCCCACACTTTTTCCCAGCCGAAGCCCCTCGATGCAATCCATGCGGTAATGAACGCCGAGCAGTACGCGGGAGGTGGCGTTTTCCTGTGCCATTTCTGTAAAGGAGTGATAGGTGCGCGGTTTTCCGGTAAATTCCTGCCGGTTTTCGTGGGTTCTGTCTGTCAAGGTAAAATGTTCGCCCAACTGAGCGGTCAACACCTCGGCGGCGGCAGCGCCGAAAGCAGAATGCCCCGAAGGGTAAGAGGGGAAGGACGGATTGTCGTGCAGGGGCGACCAATCTGTTTTCATCACCCGGCGAATGTAGGTTTCCGGGCGCTCCAGGTTGAACGTATATTTTCCATGCCAGGTAATGATACCCACATCGCACAATGCAAGCGCTGTTTTGAGGTAGGTTTCCATCACTTCGGTAAATGGAAGATTGGCCTGGGCCAGCGCCTGGGTGGCAATAGAAATCCAGCGTCCTGCCGGTGTAAGTGTAAGGCCTGGTATGTCATCGCTCCACAACTCAGCAATCCAGTGATTCTCTTTGCTAAGTAGATGCGAAACAGATAGCACCTCTACCGCTTCCGTGTAGAGGGGTGAGCCTGGCGATTCATCGAAAGAAAGCGGTGGCTTCACCGGAATATCGGAAGTGCTTGCTACAAATGTGCGGGTCTTTCCCCAGTTGGGTAACAGGGCAGGAAGGGGGCGTTTGTTGTTGGGTTGCCAGCAACCGGCACAGGTATCCGGCAGATAGCGGCGATCATAATTAAACAGGAAAGCGTCGTGTCCTTCCTTATCGGTCATCGACCATTGCCAGACGGCTTTACTTACAGATTGTCCGAATGTTTTGGATTGATACAGGATGTGGCTGTCAATAATATCGTGAAAACGCCGGGCATACGTTTCTTCCAGGTCATTAATTTGATTTTTCAGATTTTGAGGTGTCGTGGGAAAAAAATCGCGCAAAATCTGGGCATAAGCGGCATTCAGACTGGTTGGCAGGTGGAACTGGCCTTTTACGGGCGCAATGGATGGTTTGGCGTAACCTTGAAAGTATTGTTCCAGGGAAATATACCCTTTCATATCGGGCAATGACGCTTCATAAGCGGCCATTTCCACATAAGCAAACATCCGGGCGCTCACAGGAGGCCGGTATCCGGGAGTATACCTTTCCAGATCGAGCATCAACCTGTTCCACGCGAGTGTGGCTTCCGCTGCGATCCGGTGCTCCTCGGACTCTGCGTCCGCAAGATGACGGCAGCTTTGTCCCAGCACAATACCCAGCAACAAACTTGCTACAAGTATTTTTTTCAGGAAAACAAACCAGTTTTTTTTCATAAGACCAGACGTAAACGGTGTTTGGTGTTTGGTTTTTCGTGTTTAGGGGTGCATTGCTCTCGGTGACAGTGGATAATTAAAATACAGGCCTGCAATACCCAAGATCAACTCAATTTACCCAGCCAAAGGGGATGTCTCTCACTTCTCACCTCTCACCTCTCACCTCTCTCACCTCTCTCAAGGGAAACTCAATTTGAACGTCGTTCCTTTTCCTTGTGCCGACACAACATCCAATACCACGTGGTGGAGCTTCAGGATGCTTTCCACTAAGGAAAGTCCGATGCCGGATCCGCGTACATGGATATTTTGTGAACTGCGATAAAAGGGTTGAAAAATCAGCTGCATGTCTTTAGGGGGGATGCCCGGACCGCGATCCGTAATTTCCACATAGTGTTTTCCGGACGGTTCGAAGCCAATTTTTACTTCCACTTTTTTATCCTGTGAAAACTTGCATCCATTATCCATCAGGTTCTGGAAAGCGGAGCGAAGCAGCGATTCATTGCCAAGCACACAAAGTTGATCTTCACTTTCCGGTATACCTTCGATATCGAATGAAATATGATAATCCGGATGCAGTCGCAACAGGGCAGCCCTGGTTTGTAGCATGATTTCATCCAGCCGAACCTGTTCAAAAGTAATATTGGCGCCCTCCGAATGTACGCGCGCCAGTTGAAGCAGTTTTTCCGTCACATCGCTGAGTTCTCGGGTGTCTTCCAGTACGGAAGTCAGCGTGGCGTGGTATTCGGGGGCATTGCGTTTTTTGTCAAGCGCTACTTCCAATTGAGAAAGTATGACGGAGAGCGGGTTTTTTAATTCGTGCGACACATTGGAGATAAAACTTTTTTGCATTCGAAAAGCAAACTGAATGCGGTCGAGCAGGCGGTTGAAAGTAATAACAAGCCTTGAAATTTCGTCGTGGTTATTGGACACGTCGAGCCTGGCGCTTAAATCGGAAGGCAAAATATGATCTACCTGGTTGATAATGCGCGACACGGGCGACATCGCTTGTCCTGCATAGAACCAGCCACCGGCAGCTACAATCCCGATACCCATAAAGAAACTGATAATCAGGATGTTGCGCAGGTTGCCGAGTTCTTCGGAATTAAAAATGGATTCGGCTACGATCAGGTACTCTTTGCCGCTGTGGCTGGTGTGTCGCACCGCGATGGCATGTAAATTTCCATGTTGAAAACAGGTTTCTTCATTCGATTTGAGTTCGCGCAGTCGGTTGTCAGTCAGCGGTTCTCCATCCCTGTTGAAGGCAAAAACCATTTGTAGTTTGCCATTGTATATGACCACATTTTCCCGGAATGGAAGCAATTCAGCACTATCGGAAATTTTTTCTGTTGCCAGTATCTGCAATTTGTCTTCTTCATGGAGCACCATTTCAGCGGTCATCAGCGCTTTGGAACGCAGGTTGTTATAAAATTCATCTTCCGTGATTTGCCGGAATTTGAAATAAATAAAACAAAGCGACAGCAGCAGGATGCCTGCCACGAGTATGATAAATTGCAGCGTAAGTTTTGTACGTATTTGCATAACAGTTCAGACTTCTTCTTCCCGTAGGATATAACCGTTTTTAAACTGGGTGTGGATCAACTTTTTGGCAAAACCTTTTTCAATTTTTTTGCGCAAAAAGTTCACATAAACTTCAATCACATTGGTTCCGGTATCGAAATGCAGGTTCCACACACGTTCCGAAATTTCATTTTTGGAGATCACCCTTCCGGGATTACGCAATAAGTATTCCATAAGTGAAAATTCTCGCGGCGTGAGGGCAATCTTTGCCCTTCCCGGAAAAACTCCTTGGTTTCCAGGTTCATTTCAAGATCAGCGAAGCGCAGGCTGGGCGACGACTGGTAAGTATCTACCGGTCGCCGGGCCAATGCCCGGATACGCATGAGCAATTCACGGAATTCAAAAGGTTTTGTCAAATAATCATCCGCGCCGGCTTCAAAACCGGTAACTTTGTCGTCTGTTTGTCCCAATGCACTTAACAAAATAACAGGCGTCCGGTTACCAGTGTTGCGAAGTTGGAGTAATAAATCGATACCATTTAGTTCGGGCAGGATAATATCTGAAATAATGACTGCGTATTCATTGCCCACAGCCAATTGGTATCCGGTCAATCCATCTAACGCTGCATCCACCTCGATCTGGTGTTCTTCCAGGCCTTTTTTAAGGGAGCGGGCCATTTTGGGTTCATCTTCTATCAGTAACACTTTCATATCAAAGAGTATTGGCTTGCAAAACACGACAAAAAACAAGGTATGCAGTGCTCAAATATAGGCAACATGCAGATTTTAAGCGCTTTTTAATCTGAATTTGAACCGTTTGGTGAAAAGTGGCCGGTACTTTGCTACGCCTCCCTGCAATGTTTCACGTAAAAAACTAAATTTATGCAATTTCTGAAAAGTTACACTCCTCTTGCCCTTTTGGCGCTCTTCCTTGTGGGCGTTTTAATCCCCGCCTGTAAAGATGTAGACCCAGCCGACTCAGTTGATACCAAATCGGTAAAAACATTTGACCACAAGGTTGTTTTTGACTGGAACGAGTTGTTCCTGCAGATTGAACGCTATGCAGCGGGTTACCGGCCCGGCCCGGCGCCTCGCTCCATCGCATACATGGGTCTTTCTGCCTGGGAAGCTTGTATCACGGGTATGCCGGAGTACAATTCTGTCGCCAATCTGTATTCCGGTCTCAACATTCCTGCTGCCGGATCGGAAGAGTACCACTGGCCAACTGTGATCAACGCTTCCTATGGCTACCTGATGCCGCGTTTTTTCCCGAATACTGCGGACAACCTGCGCCAGAAAATGGTTGCACTGGAAAATCAGTATAATGACAGAGGGGAAGCGGAAGTCAGCCCGGAGGTATTCAAACGCTCAAAAGAATACGGAGAATCTGTGGCAGCAGCAGTCTGGGCGTATTCCAAAACCGACCTGGTTGGCCACGATCACTACCTCGACCCATTCCAGGGTTACAACTGGCAAGATCACTACGACAGCGATGGCGACTGGAGACCAACTTTCCCCGGCCCCGGCAAACCCATGGGTGGCGTTTGGGGCGGTGCACGCACCTTTGCTTTGACTGAAAAAATCTGCCGTCCTCCGCTGCCGTATTCTGCTTCCACCACTTCCGAGTTGTATTCTCAGGCATTGGAAGTGTATGCACAAAATACGCCTACACTGTCTTACGAAGACGAATGGGTGGGCGAATTCTGGAGCGATGACTTCGTCAACCTGACTTTCAGCCCCGGCCCACGCTGGCTAGCTGTCGGCGACCAGGTACTGGCCGATCAAAACAGCGACCTGGAAACAGCACTCTATATGACCGTTAAAGTAGGTATGGCGCTGAATGACGCGTCCATTGGCGCCTGGTACTCCAAGTACTACTACAATGTAGAACGCCCGCAGACGTACATCAATCGCGTATTCGATTCTTCCTGGAAACCGGCCTTGTACAATCCGCTGACGGGTGAAGAAGGTGTAACGCCGTCATTCCCGGCTTATCCTTCCGGCCACGCTACAATGGGCGCCGCCGGCGCCGAAATATTGGGTGACGTCTTCGGATATGCCTATGCCATGACTGACCGTTGCCACGAGAATCGTTCTGAATTTGAAGGCGTTCCACGTAGCTTCGGCAGTTTCTTCGAAATGGCGCAGGAAAGTGCCTGGTCGCGCGTTCCACTGGGCGTTCACTTCCGTATGGACTGCGAAGAAGGTGTTCGTTTCGGCACCGGTATCGGCCGTCAGATAAACAGACTGCCCTGGAAAAAGTAAAAACCACAGATAAGAAACATAAATGGAGGAAAGGGGCCGTCAGCAATGGCGGCCTCTTTTTTGTAACCCTCAGCCCTCAACAATTCAGCATCCTCAACAACTCAACGATATGTTTCAAAAAATATACTGGCTTTTACTACTCGTATGCTGGGGCAGCGCTTGCCGGCAGGAAGCGCCAAAAAAATTTGAAAAAGTTGATAAATATGAAACTGGCGTCGTCTCCCGCCGCACCTCTTTTGTAGATGGAAAAAAAGAAGGTAAAATGACCGATTATTACGGCGATGGTAATCTAATGGCCGAACGCTGGTTTCACAATGACATTCAGGAGGGGCGCACTGTGGTTTATTACAAAAGTGGCAAAATTAAGGAAGTACAATACTTCAAGGCTGGAAGCCACCACGGTGGAGATACGCTTTGGTACGAAAACGGCCAGATTCAGTTTACGGTCAACTTTGAAAATAACCTGAAAAACGGCTATTTGTACAAGTGGTCACCGGAAGGAGAAATGATCTTTAACTCCCGTTACCGGAATGATACGCTTATTGAAGTAAAAGGGGAGCCGATTAAATAAAGGGCAAGAAGCAAAGGGCAAACATGAGGCATCTCGAATGTTTCAACCCTATTTTAAGCCGCTTTTAAGTAGGGTTCGGGTAAAGGGGCTTTCCTTTGTACACTCTTAAATTAAAATCCAGATTATGTTGAAAAAACTGCTTTTCAGCGCTGTCGGACTGATGGCGGCCTCTGTATTACTTGCCCAGGAAAAAGCGGATACGCTTACTTCGCTACAACTGCGCATGATTGATATAAATGCACAGATAGAACAAATTGCTCGCCTTCCACAATCACAGGGCGCCTATCTCTGGGCCGGCAAAAAAAATGAAGTCATCAACCTCCAGCATATGGACGCCAATATCGCCGAAAAAACGGCCCGTCAGATTTTTGCAAAGGTACCGGGCGTTTTTGTGTACGATATGGACGGTACAGGCAACCAGACCAACATCAGCACACGGGGGCTTGATCCGCACAGGGGCTGGGAGTTCAATATCCGCGCGAATGGTACGATGACCAATTCGGATATTTACGGTTATCCGGCCAGCCATTTCAGTCTGCCCATGGAAGCGGTAGGTCGCATCGAATTGATTCGCGGTACCGGCGCGCTGCAATACGGCGCACAGTTTGGCGGTATGTTGAATTATGTACTGAAGCAGCCCGACACTTCAAAATCAATCAGTTGGGAAACCATCAATTCAATTGGTTCTTACGGCCTTTTGAGTACCTATAACGCTCTTGGAGGCAAAATCGGAAAATTACAGTATTACGCCTTTTACAGCAAGCGGATTTCTGACGGATACCGCGACAACAGCGAGTCGGACTACGACGGTCAGGGAATTGTGTTGAAATACGCGGCAGGTAAAAACCTGACGATTGGCGCTGAATTGCTGCGCTCCCATTACATCTACCACATTCCAGGGCCGCTCACCGATGCCATGTTCCAGGCCAACCCCCGCCAGTCGACCCGTGCGCGCAATTATTTCAATCCTGAAATTTACGTACCTTCCCTGTCTTTGGAATGGAAAACAGGCGCCCGTAGCATCCTCGCCTGGAAGGCATCAGCCGTATTGGGTGAACGCCGCAGCGTGATGATCGACCGAACGGCTAACATTGCAGACACCATCAACCGCGCAACTTTTGACTACAACCCGCGGGTGGTGGATATCGATGGATTTAACAGTTACTCTACTGAACTGCGTTTTTTGCAGCATTATACCTTGCGGGGCAATACTTCTACACTCTCGGTAGGCGCACAATACATCAACAACGACCTGAACCGTCGCCAGCAAGGTAAAGGCACGACCGGTTCCGATTATGATTTAACTATTCTCCCCAACAGTTGGGGACGCGACCTGCACCTGAAGAGCCAGAATATAGCGCTATTCATTGAAAACAAGTTTCAACTGAGCCGCCGGTTCTCCCTCAGCCCGGGCATTCGATACGAGACAGGCGATACCAGACTTTCAGGCGTGACCACTTATTACGACCCGAATGAACTGCCCAACACGATCAAACGCAATTTTCCATTGCTGGGAATAAGTACTGATTACCAGTTGAACAGTCGACAAAATATCTATGCCGGTTTCTCCCAGGCCTATCGCCCGGTTATATTTAAAGATATTATTCCAGCCTCCGTTCTGGAACGCTCGGATAAAAACCTGAAAGATGCCTTCGGCTATAATGCGGAATTAGGCTGGCGCGGCGCTGCCGGTGGTTTCAAATGGGATTTGAGCGTGTTCCGTTTGCAGTACAATAACCGCCTCGGAAGCGTGTCGTTACAGGAAGGCAATACCTTTTATATCCTGCGCACCAATATCGGCAATACGGTCACACATGGCCTGGAAGCATTCGTTGAATATGGTTTCCAACTCTCGGATGCCGTTCGCTGCAATATTTTTACTTCAACAGCCTTCTTTGATGCAAAATATGAAAATGCAGCCATTCGTTCCGGCGATAAAAACATCGACGTATCAGGCAATAAAGTAGAAAGTGTGCCTGACGTGATTTCCCGCAATGGCGCCAGTTTAAAATATAAAAAATTCAGCATCTCTGCCTTGTACAGTTATACAGCAGAAACTTTTGCTGATCCGCAAAATACAGTAGTGCCTTCCGCCACCGGGGCGGTAGGCCTGGTTCCCGCTTATGGTCTGCTGGATGTAAACGCTTCCTATCGCTTTTATCCCAATATAGCCTTGCGTTTGAGCGTCAACAATATCACGAATGAACAATATTTTACCAAACGTCCGGCATTTTATCCGGGGCCTGGCATTTGGCCTTCAGACGGACGGAGCGCAGTATTAACTTTATCGGTAAAGTTGTAAAAATTCACACCACCAGATACCGAAACCAATGGCTTTCATTTGTTGATAAGTCAAGCATTACCGCCGTGCGCGGGTCTTACGACCTACGGTCTGCACACAATTCTAACACTTCATTTACATTGTGTATTTCACACGATTTTTTTACCACAACGGACACAAAGTGGTTTCACAAAGAACACAAGGCGTAGAGTTGACCGCATTCCGCTTAGTATTATCCGTGAATCTGGCAAAAATCATCACAAATGACTAAAATAATGTGGTCAACTCTACGCCTTGTGTTCTTTGTGAAACCACTTTGTGTCCGTTGTGGTAAAAAAATCGTGTGAAATACACAATGTAAATGAAGTGTTAGAATTGTGTGCAGACCGTAGGTCGTAAGACCCCGCACATGTCAGGAGCCGCCTGCGATGATTCGGGGCGGCTCCTTTTTTTTGAAAAAAATTGTGTGATATTGACACATATCAAAATCTAATTTTTACCTTTGTTTCAGAACATTGCTTTTATAAGGTTTTAGATGACAAGCAGTGTGTTTTCAGACCTTTTTTTGATCTTAAAGATATGATGACTCGTTATCCTCACAATACGCGCATTCTGGTTGCAACGGATTGCATTATTTTCGGGTTTGACGGAGAAGAACTGAAGCTGCTGATAATAAAACGAAATTTTGAACCCGAGGAAGGCAAGTGGTCGCTGATGGGAGGTTTTCTGCATGAGAACGAAGACCTTGAAGTTGGAGCCAAACGAATTTTAAACGACCTGACTGGATTAAGCAATATTTATGTGGAACAGCTGGGCGCATTCGGAAAAGTGCATCGCGATCCTGTAGAGCGCACTTTATCGGTAGCGTTTTTTGCGCTGATCAACATCTACGATCACGACCAGGAAGCGGTAAAAGCGCACAACGCCAAATGGTTCAGCCTGAAAGAAATACCCGCGTTGATTTTTGATCACGACGAAATGGTATCGATGGCTTTGGATCACCTCCGATACAACGCAGCCTTGCACCCAATCGGTTTTGAGTTGCTCCCCGAAGAATTTACCATACCTCAGTTGCAGAAACTGTACGAGGCGATTTATGATATGCAACTCGACCGCAGGAATTTTAGCCGGAAAATTCTTTCAACAGGCCTTTTAATCGATACAGGCTGGAAAAACATACATTCCACCACTAAAAAAGCGATTATGTACCGGCTCGATAAAGTAAAATACCAAAAAAAATTCTACGCTTTCTGGAATTTTATACCCAATCCTAATCCAAATCATGCTTGAGTTATTTGCGAAAAATCCTTGATTGTCAGACGTTTAAGCACTGACATCTTTTTTTTAAATGTATTGTGTCAAAATGACACAAGTTTAAATTTTGATTACACCAGATTAATTAATTGAATATGAAGAAGCAAATTATAATCTTCTTTTGGGTCGCAAGCCTTTTTTCCAGATTGCAAGCACAATCGCCGGCAGTTTTCAAGGTGGATGTGGCGCATCCGGGCGCCGACATATCGCCGAGCATGTGGGGACTTTTTTTTGAAGACATTAATATGGGCGCCGACGGCGGTTTGTACAGCGAATTAGTGAAAAACCGCTCTTTCGAGTTTTTTAAACCCATGATGGGCTGGAAGGAAACAAAAAAGGAGGGGGGAACGGGCAAAATATTACTGCAAAACCGCCAGGAAAAAAACAGCGCGAACCCGCGCTTTATCCAGGTGACTGCCAATGCTTCAGCCGGCACATTCGGACTGATAAATGAAGGTTTTCGGGGTATGGGCTTCAAAAAGGGCGTTTCCTACGACTTTTCTCTTTGGTCGCGACTGCTTTCCGGCAACCTGCAGCTGCGCGTGGAATTGCTGAACGCTGCTTCGGAAGTGATTGGAACAGCCGATTTGCTGCTACAGGCCAATAAGGAATGGCAGCGCCAGACCGTTCGACTGCATTGTTCGGCAACGGAGCAAAAAGGTAGCCTGCGAATCTGGTTTATGGGTAATGGCGCTGCGGAAATGGATATGATTTCACTTTTTCCGACGGATACCTGGAAAAATCGCCCGGGCGGCCTGCGGGCTGATCTGGTGCAACTTTTAGCCGATATGAAACCGGGTTTTTTGCGTTTTCCCGGCGGTTGTATTGTTGAAGGCCACGACCTTACGGAGCGTTATCAATGGAAAAAAACCATCGGTCCGGTGGAGGAACGGACTTCCCTCATTAACCGCTGGAATTACGAGTTTGCACACCGGCCAACGCCCGATTATTTTCAATCCTTCGGACTCGGTTTTTACGAATATTTCCAACTCTGTGAAGACATTGGCGCCGAACCACTGCCAATCCTCAACTGCGGCATGGCCTGCCAGTTCAATACCTCCGAGGTGGTGCCGCTGGACCAACTCGATCCCTATGTGCAGGACGCGCTCGATTTGATCGAATTCGCCAATGGCGATACCAATACGCCCTGGGGAAAACTGCGCGCGGAGCTCGGTCACCCGGCGCCATTCGGACTTAAATTTTTTGGTGTTGGTAATGAACAGTGGGGAGAGCAATACATCGAACGATTTCAGGTATTTCAAAAAGCAATTAAATCTAAATACCCGAATATCAGCCTGATAACCAGTGCAGGCCCATTTCCCGACAGCGAACAGTTTCACTACCTTTCCAAAGCTCTTGCTGAACTCAACGCCGACATTGTAGATGAACATTACTACCAGGTGCCCGGGTGGTTTTTGAACAATGCAACCCGGTATGACAAATACGACCGGAAAGGCCCAAAAATATTTGCGGGTGAATATGCTGCACAAAGCAAACAGACAGTTAGCCCGGACAATAAAAACACCTGGCGCTGTGCGCTGTCAGAAGCGGCATTTATGACCGGACTCGAACGAAATGCGGATATCGTGCGCCTGGCCTCCTATGCTCCGCTCATGGCGCATGTGGAAGGCTGGCAGTGGAAACCGGATATGATCTGGATGGATAACCTGCGTTCCTTCGGTACGCCGAATTATTATGTTCAAAAATTGTATGCCACCAACCGAGGCGATCAAATTGTACCAATTTTATATAAAAATGCACCCGCAACAGGTCAGGACAGCCTGTACGCCTCGGCTGCTTTTGACAAGGTTAATAATGAAGTGATTGTAAAAATCGTCAACGCCGCAGGTAAAGCGCAAACAAGCGAAATCCTGCTGGACGGCGCTGGAAAACTGAATGCGATAGCCAGGCTTACCCTGATGCAGAGTAATGACCTGGAAGTGGAAAACTCTTTGGATCAACCCTTTCTCATCAGTCCGGTAGAACAAACGGTGGCCGTGAAAAACGGAAAACTGAATTCCTCCCTTGCCCCATATTCATTTTCGGTATTTCGGGTAAAATTGCGTTGATTTGCTCCTAAACATCCAACAACAAGAAGAAAAATGTTTGATCTAAAGAAATTGGAGGTATGGTTTGTCACGGGCAGCCAGCATCTGTATGGCGAGGAAACGCTGCGACAAGTGGCCGAACATTCGCAAACGATTGCCCGAGCGCTGGATACTTCGGCCAAAATCCCGGTTCGGGTAGTGTTCAAACCGGTAGTGAAGACACCTGATGAAATTTACCAACTCTGTCAGGCTTCTAATACGGATTCGAGCTGCATTGGAATTGTCGCCTGGATGCATACGTTTTCCCCGGCTAAAATGTGGATACGCGGATTGCAAAGTCTGCAAAAACCGATGTGCCACCTGCATACGCAGTTCAACCGCGACATTCCCTGGGGCAATATTGATATGGATTTTATGAACCTGAACCAGTCGGCGCACGGCGACCGGGAGTTCGGTTTTATGGTTTCCCGCATGCGGCTGCGGCGAAAGGTAGTGGTCGGACATTGGCAAGACCCGCAGGTACACGAGCGACTGAACATCTGGATGCGGGCCGCCGCCGCGCGATTTGATTGGCAGGGAGCAAAATTTGCCCGATTTGGCGACAATATGCGGCAGGTTGCTGTGACGGAAGGCGATAAAGTGGAAGCGGAAATCAAATTCGGCTACTCCGTCAACGGGTATGGCGTTGGCGATTTGGCAAAGTTGATCGGTGAAGTGTCAGATGGCGCAGTTCATCAACTCGTCGATGAATACGATGATACTTACCAGATGTCCTCCGCCCTGCGCAAAGGCGGCGCCTCGCATGGCGCACTGAAAGAAGCGGCCCGTATTGAAATCGGTATGCGCCATTTCCTGGAAGCGGGCAGTTTTAAAGGATTTACAGATACTTTTGAAGACCTGCACGGCTTGGTTCAACTTCCGGGCATTGCCTCGCAGCGCCTTATGGCAGAAGGGTACGGCTTTGGCGCTGAAGGCGACTGGAAAACGGCTGCATTGGTTCGCGCCGCGAAGGTAATGGCTGCCGGTTTGTTGGGCGGCAACTCGTTTATGGAGGATTACACCTATCATTTTGATCCTGACAACCGATTAGTGCTGGGTGCGCACATGCTCGAAATATGCCCCTCCATCGCTTCCGGCAAACCAACCTGTGAAATTCACCCGCTCGGTATCGGCGGCAAAGCAGACCCTGTGCGGCTCGTATTCGATGTGGCAGGCGGCGCGGCGCTGAACGCATCGCTGATCGATATGGGCAATCGTTTCCGCCTCCTCGTCAATGAAGTGGAAGCCGTGGCGCCAACAGAAAAACTGCCCAATTTGCCCGTTGCACGCGTGTTGTGGAAACCATTACCTGACTTGAATACGGCCTGTGCAGCATGGATTTATGCGGGCGGCGCGCACCACACCGTGTTCAGCCAAAACCTGACGACGGAATACTTTGAGGATTTTGCTGAAATGTTCGACCTCGAACTGACGGTGATTGATGCAAAAACGGAGTTGCGGCAGTTCAAGAATGAGTTGAGATGGAGTGAGAAGGTGTTTGGTGTTTAGTGTTTAGTGTTTGGGGCGCTCCGCCTTTGGCAACTCAGTAATTCGGCCAATCTTAAGCGAAATACCGCAAACACAATACAGCAAACGCCAAGAATAGTAAGCCCCAAACACTATACACTACACACGAAACACATGAAATACGTTATCGGACTTGACTACGGCACGGACTCCGTTCGCGCCCTGATTGCAGATGCTGCCGACGGGCGGGAAGTATCTTCTGCCGTTTTTTACTATCCACGCTGGAAAGCCGGGAAATATTGTAATCCGGGGGCGTCCATGTTTCGGCAGCATCCGCTGGATTACCTGGAAGGTTTGGAAGCATCCGTGAAAATGGCTTTGTCGCAGGCGCCTAAAGAAGTGGCTGACAATGTGGTCGGCATATCGGTCGACACAACAGGCTCCACGCCCGTTGCAGTCGACAAAAATGGTACGCCTTTAGCCTTGCTACCTGAATTTGCGGAAAACCCGCACGGTATGTTCATTCTCTGGAAAGACCATACGGCCAATGGGGAAGCAGAAGGAATTAACACACTGGCACATCGTTGGGATACCGATTTTACCAAGTATGTCGGCGGCATATACTCTTCCGAATGGTTCTGGGCAAAAATTCTGAGAACCCTGCGGGTAGATGAAGCTGTTAGAAACGCTGCTTTTTCGTGGGTGGAGCATTGCGACTGGCTGTCCGCAGTATTGCATGGAGATACGAATCCATTGACCCTGAAACGTTCCCGCTGCGCGGCCGGTCACAAAGCCATGTGGCATGAAGAGTTTAACGGACTGCCCAGCGAGGCATTCCTGACGCACCTGGATCCGCTGCTGGCAGGAATTCGCGACCGGCTTTACCGCCATACCTACTCATCGGATATGCCAATGGGTACCATTTCAAAGGAATGGGCGCAACGTTTGGGTTTACCAGAAAACGTGGTTGTGGGTGTCGGCGCCTTCGATGCGCACATGGGTGCTGTCGGGGCGGGGATCGAGCCGTATTCCCTGGTTCGGGTAATGGGAACTTCCACCTGCGATATGTTGATTGCGCCCAACGAAGAGGTAGGCAACTTGCTCATTCGCGGCATTTGCGGACAAGTGGACGGCTCTATATTGCCCGGTATGTTGGGTATGGAAGCCGGTCAATCGGCTTTCGGCGACGTATATGCCTGGTTTCAAAACCTGCTGGCCTGGCCGCTGCGCGAATTTTTAAACGAAGAAGAGGCCGAAAAAGCGGTGCAAAACATCATCCCGGCCCTGTCCGAAAAAGCATCTGTTTTACCGGTTACTGCGCACGACGCAGTCGCACTCGACTGGTTCAACGGTCGCCGCACACCTGATGCGAATCATACGTTGAAAGCAGCCATAGCAGGCTTGAATCTCGGTACGGACGCGCCTCAAATATTTAAAGCGCTGGTGGAAGCCACGGCATTCGGCGCCAGACGTATTGTCGAACGTTTTCAGTCCGAAGGTGTTCCGATCCAGCAGGTTATCGGCATCGGCGGTGTTTCAAAAAAGTCGCCATTTGTGATGCAAACCCTTGCTAATGTGCTGAATATGCCTATTAAAATTGTAGAATCAGAACAAGCCTGCGCACTGGGAGCGGCGATATGTGCTGCAACGGCAGCAGGTGTTTACCCGACTATGGCCGATGCGCAAGCTGCGATGGCTTCCGGTTATGATGCGGAATTTCAGCCACAACAGGATAGGGTAGCGGTGTATGAAAAATTGTATCAAAAGTATTTGACGCTGGGTGGTTTTGTTGAAGATGATTTTAAATAGATCGCTCATTAAATAGAACACGGATTTGAGGGATGGGACACGGATTTTTCCCAATCAGAGTGGATGAATAAAAATCCGTGTCCCATCCGCCCAATCCTTGTTCCATTAAAGCATCACATCCCTTCAATCGTGTTTCATAAAAAACATCAACCATGAAAAAAACAATCTTACTTATCCTCCTTTCAGGCGCTTTTCAGGCGCTTTTCTCCCAAAACCAGATAACCCTGAACGCTGACCTGGGTCGCGATACCATCAGCAGGCACATTTACGGGCACTTTGCCGAACACTTGGGCCGATCCCCCACCGCGACGGCGTACGTACAGACCTGATTGAAGCGCTGAAAAAAATGAAAGTAGGTAACCTGCGCTGGCCGGGCGGCTGTTTTGCCGATACTTACCACTGGAAAGACGGCATCGGGCCGAAAGACAAACGACCAAGCATGAAAAATGTCTGGTGGGGTGGAGTGACTGAAGACAATAGTTTCGGCACGCACGACTTCCTGAACCTCTGCGAAGCCATCGACGCGGAGCCTTATCTGGCAGGGAACGTGGGCAGCGGTACGGTGAAGGAATTGTCCGACTGGGTGGAATACACCAACCAGGATTCCGGTAGCCCGATGACCGAGCTCCGCAAAGCAAATGGCCGCGAGAAACCCTGGAATGTCAAAATATGGGGCGTAGGCAATGAAGCCTGGGGCTGCGGCGGCAACATGAAGCCCGAGTACTATGCCAATATCTACCGGCAATATGCCACTTTTATGACCGACTGGGGAAACAGCGCCAAGCTTTACCGGGTAGCCTCAGGCGCCAGTGACGATGATTACAACTGGACAGAAGTGCTCATGCGCGATATCCCGCATAAGATGCTGGAAGGCGTTGCGCTGCACCATTATTCGGTGATTGACTGGAGTAAAAAAGGCTCCGCAACTAATTTTTCCGAAGAACTGTATTTCAAAACCATGAAAACGGCTTTGGACATGGAGGAATTTGTAACGCGCCACTCGACCATTATGGATAAATATGATCCGAAGAAAAAAGTTGCCCTCGTTGTAGATGAATGGGGCGGATGGTACGATGTGGAGCCCGGCACCAATCCGGGCTTTTTGTACCAGCAAAATACCATGCGCGATGCCATGATTGCCGGCACAACGCTGAATATTTTTCACAACCACTGCGACCGGGTACGCATGGCCAACCTCGCTCAAACGGTCAATGTACTGCAAGCCGTCGCACTGACGGAGGGCGAAAAAATGTTGCTCACGCCGACGTATCACGTACTGGAAATGTACAATGTACACCAGGATGCGCTGCTTCTGCCGATTGATATCAAGGTAAATAATTACACATTCGGCACGGAAAAACTGCCTGCCGTATCAGCCTCTGCCAGCCGCAACAAGGCAGGAAAAGTGCATATTTCATTGGTGAATATTGACCCGAACCGTTCGCAGGAGGTGTCAATTTCGTTGCGGGGTGTGTCTGTAAAAAATGTATCAGGGCGTATTTTGAGTTCCCCTAAAGTACAGGATCACAATACGTTCGATCAGCCGGATCGCATCAAACCTGTTGAATTTAAAGGCGCGAGCATCAGCGGAGATTTGCTGAAATTAACCTTGCCTCCGGTATCGGTGGTCGTGCTGGCGTTGTAGAGGTTGTGTCAAAAGGCTCGAAGAAAAATAAGATGCCAAATTATAGTTGGTTTTTTCGGTACGAAAACTTCCCGAAAGTTTTAAACTTTCGGGAAGTTGGAGGTAACGCGAAATTAAATTTCACACTAAAACCATGGCTCAAGTAGAATCCGACTTTTGACACAACCCCAGCCTTGCCCGGGTATCAACACTGATAACCGATAACGAATAACTGATAACTAAACAATGGGCAAATACAAGTCAATAAAAGAAGCAGCCTACGAAGCCAACATGGAGATACTCCACCAGAAATTAGCCATTTACACTTTTGGCAATGTGTCAGCCATTGATCGTGCGGCAGGTATCGTTGCCATCAAGCCCAGCGGGGTGCCGTATTCGGAACTGAAGCCGGATGATATGGTGCTGGTGGATTTGGATAATACGGTGGTGGAAGGCCGTAAACGACCCTCTTCCGATACAAAAACGCATGTACTGCTGTACCGGCATTTTGAAAAAATTGGCGGTATTTGCCATACACATTCCACCTACGCGGTGGCCTGGGCGCAGGCTATGCGGGCCATTCCCAACCTGGGCACCACCCATGCCGATCACTTAGTGGCTTCTGTTCCGGTCACGGAAGTGATGTCTGATGACATGATTTTAGGGGATTATGAGCATGAAACCGGCAATCAGATATTAAATGTGTTCAAAAAACACAATCTTTCGCCCGAAGAAGTGGAAATGGTGCTGGTGGCATGCCATGGCCCTTTTACCTGGGGAAAAGACGCTGACAAGGCTGTTTACAATGCTACCGTATTAGAAGAACTGGCAAAAATGGCATATCTGACCCTGCAAATCAACCCCGCAACGCCCTCCATCAAACAGACCTTGATTGATAAGCATTATTTCAGAAAACACGGTCAGGGCGCGTATTACGGACAAGAAGGATATTAGTTTATAGTTATCTGTTATCAGTATTCGGCATAGGGAAATGGATGTTGCATAAGTTTACTATTCCAGCCTGAAACTTGATAACTGATAACTGATAACCGATAACAACATCATTAACCAACAACAATCTTCAAACTATGCAAGGATTTGACACACTCGACTGGATCGTTATCGGCGTGTACTTTCTCCTCTTAATGGGAATAGCGCTCTGGGTAATCCGGCAAAAACAAAACAATACGGAAGACTACTTTCTGGCAGGCCGCAACATAGGCTGGTTTGTGGTAGGCGCTTCCATTTTTGCTTCCAACATCGGCTCTGAACACGTTGTAGGGCTGGCCGGCGCGGGCGCGGGCGGCAAAATTCCAATGCTCATTTATGAACTGCATGCCTGGTTGGTGCTGGCTTTGGGCTGGATTTTCCTGCCTTTTTATCTGCGTAGTGGCGTTTTTACCATGCCCGAGTTTTTGGAACGCCGCTTTAATTCCAAAACGCGCTGGTTTCTGACTGTTTTTTCCTTGCTGGCTTATGTGCTCACCAAAGTTTCGGTGACGGTGTATGCAGGCGGCATTGTTATTGCGTCGCTTTTGCATATTGATTTTTGGTTTGGAGCGCTTATCACAGTGGTGCTGACAGGCGCTTATACGGTGCTTGGAGGGATGCGGGCAGTCGTTTATACCGAGGCGTTACAAACCGTCGTGCTGGTACTCGGCGCCGGAACCCTGACCTTTGTCGGTCTGAATGCGGTAGGCGGCTGGGACGGTATGAGAAGCTCGCTGGAACCAGGATACCTGAATATGTGGCGGCCTGCGGATGACCCTGAATTCCCCTGGCCCTCCCTGGTGATTACCAGTACCATTGTGGGTATCTGGTACTGGTGTACCGATCAGTATATTGTACAGCGCGCCCTGGCAGCGCAAAATATTACGCAGGGTCGGCGCGGTACCATTTTTGGCGCGTTACTCAAACTGTTGCCTGTCTTTTTGTTTCTCATTCCCGGTGTGGTTGCTTTGGCCTTGAAAAACAGGGGTGAACTGAGTTGGGATACACCCGACCAGGCTTTTGCCACCTTATTGATGGAGAAAATGCCTTCGGGATTGAGGGGTTTGGTCGCTGCCGGTTTGCTGGCGGCGCTGATGAGTTCTTTGGCTTCGGTATTTAATTCCTGTTCCACATTGTTTACTGTGGACGTTTATAGAAAACTATACCCGGACACTCCAGAGAAAAAATTGGTGAATGTCGGACGTGTGGCTACCGCCATTGTTGTAGTATTGGGTATTGCCTGGATACCGATTATGCAAAATATTTCCGGGGTACTGTATGAATATCTGCAGTCGGTGCAGTCTTATATCGCGCCGCCGATAACGGCTGTTTTCCTGTTGGGTATTTTCTCCAAACGAATCAACGCCCAGGGAGCCATGGCTACGCTGATCGCCGGTCTGACGGTGGCAGCATTTAGGCTTATCCTGGAGTTGAACCGCCATTCGCTGGATCCAGACGGCATATTCTTTGCATTTGCCAACATGAACTTCCTGACTTTTGCTGCCTGGTTCTTCCTTTTTTCCATTACGGTTTGTGTGGTTGCCAGTTTACTGACGCCTGCGCCTTCCGCCGCTCAGGTAGAAGGACTTACTTTCGGAACGCTCAGCAAGCAGCAAAAAGCAGACAATCGCAGCAGTTACAATATCTGGGATATCCTGGTTTCCCTGCTTGTTATTGGAATCGTGATATATGTTATGGTTAGTTTCACAGGATAAAAATTGAAAATCTACATCAGCCATGAAAAAAATTAACCTCTACCTCTGTATTGTACTTTTCGGAACTGCCTTTGCATTGTATTGCTGCAAACATACCGCTCCGGCGCCCAAGGCCACGATTGAAAAGATCGCTTTTGGCGCCTTGCCCGACGGCAGGACCGCTGATTTGTACACCTTGCGGAATGAGCAGGGCATGACCGTGCAGATTACCAATTTCGGAGGCGCCATCACGTCGTGGACGGCCCCGGATAAAACGGGTAAATATGAGGACATTACACTGGGCTGTGATTCACTTGCCGGCTATCTGCGCGGGACACCGTTTTTCGGAGCGCTGATCGGCAGGTATGGCAATCGCATCGCCAAAGGGAAATTCACACTGGATAGCGCAACGTATACGTTAGCAACCAATAATATCGGCAATCACCTGCACGGCGGCATTGTTGGTTTTGATAAAGTATTGTGGTCAGCCAAAGTAATCGAGCACGAAAGACCAACGCTGAAGCTCACGTATGTGTCAAAAGACGGAGAAGAAGGCTATCCTGGCGAGTTGACTGTCGAAGTGATATATACGTTGCTAAAAGAAAATGCATTGAGTATTCATTATTCAGCAACTACAGACAAACCGACGGTGGTAAACCTGACCAACCACGCGTATTTCAACCTGGCGAACGGAGGCAAAGGCAATATTCTTGACCATGAATTGATGTTGAATGCCGATGCATTTTTACCAGTGGACAGTACGTTGATTCCGACAGGTGAACTGCGCCCGGTGAAAGGCACCGTATTCGATTTTACGCAGCCCACAAAAATCGGTGCGCGGATCGACAATGCCACTGATGTTCAAATTAAATACGGACTGGGTTATGACCATTGCTGGGTGTTCAATAAAACGCATTCTGGAACAGCTCAGTTGATTGCTACCCTTTACGAACCCACTTCGGGCCGCCTGATGGAGGTATTAACCACAGAACCCGCCATCCAGTTTTATTCAGGCAATTTTTTAGATGGAAAAGTGATCGGAAAAGGTGGCGTTGCGTATCAAAAACGCTCCGGTCTTTGCCTCGAAACACAACATTTCCCGGATTCGCCCAACAAGCCGGATTTTCCAAGCACGGTGCTGCGACCGGGTGAAAAGTACCAGACGACAACGGTGTACCGGTTTTCGGTGAAGTAAACGTGTTTTTGGTGTTTAGTGTATGGTTTTTCGTGTTTGGGGGTGCTTCGCCTTGGGCCGTCGCCCCCAAACACGAAACACCATACACTAAACACACCTGTAAATCTGCTTCTTGTGTCTTTGAAAATGCGTTTCAAAAACCAGAGCATTTGCATAAAAGTGATTTTGCCAGCGCGCGGGTGCTTGTACACAAGTTTGTTGGATAACGCTTCGGGCAATTGTTCAAAAAAAACTTCCCAGTCTGCGCGCGCCTGTTCCCAGCGTTCGCGGGTATCCGTCAGGGTAGCATATTCAGGCAACTTTTCGGTGCCGATGGCTACCGGCGCTTTAAATTTAAAAGGCGATGCGAGAGAGGCCCACAATAAAAAACTTCGTATACGCGCCGACCAGTTGTTGTCTTCAAACTCGTTAGTAAACCCCATTTTTTTCCGAATGTAAGACATCGAATATTCCTCGCTGAGGATCAAGTGGTGCATGGTCTGGATAGCCGACCAACCGCCATCGGCAGGTTTTTGGTTTAGACGTTTATCATCATACGCAGCAAGTTCCTGCAAGAGCGCCTGCACCAGGTTAGTGTACCGTTTATTACGGGAAATAATAGAAGATTTCATTTGATAAGTAATTGATTTTCAATATTATGTAAATTTATTTGCAAGATTGAATACTCCTGAAAGCGGACTATTACCCTTGCTGTTTTACCTTTGTACTTTGTACTCCAAACACGATACACCAAATACCAAACATAGCCAAGGGCAAAGTTGCCCAAACACTATACACCAAACACCAAACACTATAGACTTATGTATGATACCCGAAATCTATTGTTGGTGTTGGTGTGCCTTGCCTTTCAACCATTGGTTTTAACCGGACAAGATCTGTTCCAACCCAAAAATTGTATGACGGTGGTCGCTGGAGCCGGTGAAGATGTGCCTTTGCTGCTGCAACGATACGGGCTTTCCGATTTTTCCTGCAACATTACCCAGTTTTTTAAAATAAATAAACTGAAGGAAGATTACCGGCTAAAAAACGGAGCGACCTACAAACTGCCGCTTTGGGTTATTCCGTATAATGGTAAAAGTATCCGGACAACCCTCCAGATAGACGACTGGAAAACGGCCAAACGGATCGAAACATTTAATGTAAATGCCCGAAAATCAGGCCTCCGAACCGATAATTTTATAGAAAGCAAAAAACTCTGGGTACCGTTTCACGAGATAAAATGTGAGGATACGGACGTGGCTTCTGTTGCGGCAAAATCCGCTTCTGCCAAACTTGTGACAGGGGGGCAGGAAGCGATTTCAGGAGAAACCAGCGCAAAAGGCAACCGCGTCTTCCCGATTTTCGGCCCTAAATACGCTAAAACGCCTTTGGCAAGTTCCCGTTTGAAAGGCAAGGTTTATTACCTGATTAGCGGGCACGGCGGCCCGGATCCGGGAGCGCAAGGCAAACGCGCAGGGCATACGTTGTGCGAAGACGAATACGCTTATGATGTGACGTTGCGCCTGTTGAGATTATTGATAAGTCACGGCGCCACGGCCTATATGATCGTCCGGGATGGCAATGACGGTATTCGGGATGAAAACTATTTATCCTGTGATAAAGATGAATTCGTCTGGGGTAACCTGGCCATTCCGAGGGGACAGAAGGAGCGCTTGCAACAGCGCACTGATTTGATCAATCAATTGACGGAGAAACATTTACGGGCCGGACAGCGCGACCAAACGGTCATCGAGATTCACGTAGATTCCCGCAGCCGCGATGCTAAAACCGATGTATTCTTTTACTACCGGCCCGAAAGCGAGAAAAGCAAAGACCTGGCGCAACACGTTCACCGTACTTTTCTGGAAAAATATATGAAACTGCGCGGCCAACGCGGATACAATGGCACGGTTTCTCCGCGCTATCTGTTTACGCTGAAAGAAACCACCTGCGAGCGGGCCGTTTATATTGAACTCGCTAATATTCGCAATGACTGGGATCAGCAACGCTTAGTCATCAAAAACAACCGCCTGGCATTGGCCAACTGGCTTTTTCACGCGCTGACCACGCATTGATTTTCGTGTTACTTCGGAACAATTTCCGTTTTTTCACCAAAATAATGGGCGAATTTGGCCATTTCTTCTGCCAAATCCTTGTTTTGCGTCGCTTTCAAATAGGTCTGACTCAGCGAGCGCAATATCTGGTACATGAACCGATCCATTTCCAGTACCTGCATTTCTTTGGTCCACAAGTCGATGCGCAGCGTATCCCGGTGGTCCTTGTCAAACAATGCAATAGCAATGGCTTTACATTCTTCCAAAGCGCCGTTGTTGCGGTCGCTGGCGCCCCATTCGATTTTTGTCGGCACCTGTTCGGCATTCAGTCCAACGCGGATGGTGATATCGCTCGATTTTACTATTTCGTTGTTCTCCATGTTGTGTTCAAAAAAATATTGCGGAAATTGAGGCGCAAAACTAATGGAAAAAGGTTGAAGCGCCTACTTTTGCTATGATATGATACTGCATTTTGGTACGGATTTCGATGGCATCGTTTATACCCATTTAACGTCGGCACGGGCAGGTGAAACCTGGATCGGGCCGCGTAAACTCTTGCAATGGCTCGAGCGTCAATTGGGCATGAGCGGTTATGCGGACAATACGGATTACCTGCGTATTGAACTGTACCGCCAGGCAATGGGGCAGTATCTCGCCGAATGCGAACAGCAACCACTGCTGCAACCGCTGCCTTTTTACGCTGCTTCATTCGGCGCCGACCGTTTTGCATCCGCTGCCACTTTGTTGAACTGGCGCGACGAACTGCTGCTGGCCGGTTGGGATTTTGAGGAAAATGCAACCATGCCCGAACGGCTCCGATGTTTTGCGGCTATCGAAATATTGTACAGGAATAAAATCAGCGATCCTGCTATCCGGCAGCAGGTATTCGGCTTTGCCGACCGATTTGCAGCGGTACTGGAACAGGCAGAAAACGGGCATCTTCCTTTGCAAAAATTGGTTTTGTACCAGCCAGAAACATTGCAAAAGCCTGTTATTCAAAGATTTGTCAGGATACTCCGCAGGCGAAACATAAACGTTGTGGAACAAGCGCCAGGTTGTTCGGCAGATGCAGATACCACCCTGGGACAACTACAGCGACGCCTGTTGCTGATGAATATTCCAGTAAAGTCATCTGCGGCGGAAAACGATCATTCCCTGCTCGTGCTGCGCGCGCGACGCGACAGTGATGCCGCAACGGCTTTGGCGCAGATGCTGCGAACGGAAATCGGGTTGAAACCCGTTTTTCTGATTCCTGAAATGAACCTGCTGCTCGAACAAAATATCGTGCAGGAGGGAATGCCCAACATGGGTATACTTTCCGCGTCTTTAGCCCGTCCATCGCTGCAAGTACTGAAACTGGCGCCCGCATTCCTCTGGGAACCCGTAGATGTGTTCAAAATAATGGAATTTGCGACCTTAGCCGTAAAGCCGCTGGATTATGGCCTGTCGCTGGAAATAGCCCGGGTGATGGCGGAAAAACCCGGACTGATGAGCGATACCTGGTTTGCAGCGGTGTTTGGTTACCTCGAACAGGGAGAAGTGCCCGAAGCGGCTCGCAAACAGTACGCTTTCTGGTTTGACCGCCGCCGGTACAAGGCTGACGGCACGGCTCCCAAACGCGATGCGATCGGTATATACGCGTATTTACAAGAATGGGCGTTCGATTATTTTGAGGAAAATGGCAGTACGAATACTTCCTTTCTGGTATTGGCGGAACAGGCGCGGCGTATCCGCGAACTGCTGGAAGCGCTGCCCGAGCAACGCATTTCGTTTCTCGAACTGGAACGCATCGTCCGCACGATTTACCAGCCATCGCCCGTTCAGTTTGCGCCTGCAGAAGTGGAACGTTTTGAATACGTTCACCATCCTGGCGCTTTGGCTGCGCCGGCTGATACGCTGGTTTGGTGGAATTGCCTGTTTGAAAACACCACGCCTTCTCCTGATAAATGGCAGGCGCCGGAAAGACAGTTTCTTGAAAAACAAGGCGTTGTGCTTGATACGCCCGAGCAGGAAGGGCAATTAAACCTGCTGCGGCAAATGCAGCCGGTACTGCAGGCTGCAAAGCAACTGATCCTGATCGTACCGGATCAGGCAGACGGCTCGGAAGCGGTGCCTAACTTATTGCTGGGGGATATTGAGGCAGCGTTTCCTTTTTTCCGCGACCTTGTTTTTTCGCTCGACGATGAACAGGATCGCGCCCGTTTTTCAGACATCTTGAAAATGCCGGAAACCAAACCGATACCTGTTCGGCCGACAGACCGCATGCGTCCGCAACTACACCTTCGCCGCCCGGACCTGATACTGGACAGCGAGTACGAAACGCCCACCAATTTAGAGAGCCTGTTCTATTTTCCGCACCGCTGGTTTTTCCGGCAGCAGTTAAAAATGTACCCCTCCAGCCTGCTCAGCGTGACGGGCGACAATACCCTGCTGGGAAGCCTGTCGCACCGTTTTTTGAAAAACTCCTGAAAGAAAAATTAGCGGATTTCGACCGGCCTGCCATCCAGGAATGGGTGAACAAAGAAGCAGAAACCCTGCTCGAAAAGGAGGGCGCAACCTTGCTGTTGTATGGCCGGGAACCGGAGCGGCAGGCTTTTCTGAATAAAGTAAAAAATGCCGCCTGGAATCTGGTTTCGCTGTTGCGCAACAACAACTGGGAAGTATTGGATACGGAGCTACCGTTGACCGGTCAATTCGGCGACATGCCCGTGCGCGGCAAAGCCGACCTGGTGTTGCAACGCGGGGAGGAAAGGGCCATTGTCGATCTGAAATGGAGCGGCGCTAACCGTCGCAAAGAGTTGATAATCAATGGGGAAGACCTGCAATTGGTGCTGTATGCCAAATTGCTGCCACCAACGGAACAATGGCCGCACACGGCGTATTTCATTCTCGAAGAGGGTAAAATGATCGCCCGCAATTCGGCTGCTTTCCGCGAAGCGGTGGTGGCGGGCCGGGGTGAAGACCACGCTGCTGCCTGTGCCGCTATTTTTGAAAAAATGGAACGTACCTACGCCTGGCGTTTGGAACAATTGCGGCGCGGTATGATCGAGTTGCGCACGGTCCGCACGGCGCCCGAACTGGAAGCCATGTACGATGGCCAACTGTTTGAATTACTGGAAATGAAAATGGAGGATGCGAGGTGGGATGATTATCGGACGCTGCTGGTTTAATGAGGTTGATAAAGGTTTATAAGGGTTGATGAGGTTGATATACATCCACTCGAAAAAAGAAGAAGATCGCCCACTTTTCGAGTGGATGTATATCAACCTCATCAACCCTTATAAACCTTTATCAACCTCATTGTTGTATCGCTTTCCCTTCCGACAACGTTTTGATAAATCCTTCCAGTGTCTTTTTGTTGAGATCATCCGGCGCTTGTCCGAGTGCGATTTTGGCGTGTTCTACCGCTTTTTTAAGGTCGCCGGTAGCGGAATAACCGCGCATCAGACCGGCATGTACGGGCCAGACGTCCCCGTTTTTCTTGTAATTGAGTTGAAATGCCTCCAGGGCTTTGGCCGGTTGTTTGTCGGCAATCAGCTGCCGTCCATATTGATGGATTTCAAATACAGCGGCTTTTTCGAGCGCTTTTTTCATGGATGCTTCCGCATCGGCTGTTTTGCCCAGTTTTTCTTCAATTTGCGCTTTGAGCGCGAAGGTTCGGAATGTTTGTACCCCATAAAACTGTGTAATGGCATTATTGGACCAGGTCAGGGCTTCTTCAAGGTTGTAATTGTTCTGGAGACAGAATTCGGCGGCATCCACCCAGTTTTCATACAAAAAACCACGACTGTCCTGCAATTCTGCCCGTACGGTTTCTACCACCGTTCGGGGCAGGTCCACTTCCACTTTGAAAGGAATACGCCAGCGCTCCCATTCCAGGGCCACGATCACGGAATTCGGTGTCGGCTCTAAAAATACATAAGCCAACCATTCGCGGCTGGCAAGCAGGTTTTTTTGCTGGCGCACGGTGACGCGCAGCACGTCTTCTGCCGGGTTGTAAAAGTAACTGTTTTAGGTGTTGCTGTTTTTTGAAAAAATCAGCGTACAGGAATCTGCATTGAGCGCGATATGAAAACCGTATTTGCCTGCGGCCAGTTTTTTGCCTTCAATGCTGACGTCTGTGCTGAATTTGATGGTTGTGTTCTCGTTGGCGCCCGCTCTCCAGGGCGATTCTTTTGCGGTGCCGAATCCAAGATTCTGAAAACCGTAGTGTGCCACGGTGGTGCCCCAGATTTTGCCTTCCCGGCCTTTCACGCCAGGCGCATCCCAGCGTATGTCGATGTCGGTGACGCCGAGGCGCTGGTAAATACCGCTGGGTATATTGCCGCCGCTGGCAGGAAAAGTAAGGGAGTTGGCTTGTGCGTGTAAAATGTTCAGGGAAGCAGCCCAGAAAAGGGCGAGGCAGAGTAGATGTTTCATTGCCAATAAATTGTACGGGTTAGTTCAGGGACGAAAGTTGGCAAGAAAAGTGGACAAATAGGTTTTTTTGGTCGAAAAGATGGTTTGTTGCCCTGAACGACCTGATAGGATGCGCCAAAACGCCCCGGACATGTGGCGGTAGCACAGCCTTTAGGCTGTCGGGATGAGCGCCATTCAGGGCGCGCAATGCAAACAATAAAAGGCATAAATGCCTTTTGTCCCGACGCGGCCCAAATCAGACTGCTACCAATCTAATTTACTGCACGATTTGCACCTGTTTTACACCCACCTTCCCTTTTTGCGTCTGTAATTGCAGCCAATACAATCCGGCAGGCAATTGACCCATTCTGACTTTTTCTTCCGGCTGGCCGGAAAGATGCAGGGTAGAAACAGGGCGACCATTTTGATCGATCAGCATCAGCGTGGCAGGCGCATCCCCGGTTTCCTGATAGCGGATATTAAAATCGCCATTGCTGGGGTTGGGACTCACTTTGAAATCAATTTCGGCTTTTTTGGATGTTTGAATCAGGTCGTCCACTTCGTCGGAATCGAGGATAGCCGCCAAAGATGCAATATCGCCGAGTTCAATATTTCCCGAAAAACTGATGAGCACAAAATCTTCGGGAGCGCCTACGAGCAGGATCAGATCGGTCACAGCATCCGCTTCGTCTTTCACCCAAATCCGAACGGAAGTTTTACCGTCGCGTACCGACAGCAGTTCGCTGAATTCATCTGTGGGAATCAATTCATAAACTTCTTTGTATAATGCTACGCCGTTTGTAATACTATCTGCCGCCAGGATGCGCAGACTTCCGATGTTTTTGACAACCTGCCTTACTTTTTTCCAGTCTTTTTCCGATACGTCTGTCTTTATGGTAACATCAAAGAGTTCCTTGCTGATAAATGCAAAGGAAAATGCCGGGTCGTTTTTGTGCTGCTCTACAAAGGAGTTGAGGGCTTCCGTTTGGGCATGCAAAAACATAGATGTCAGCAACAGGGCCGACAACAGGAGGAATCTTTTTTTCATAGCGTTGGCGTATAAATGAGTGAACAAAGACTGATATGAAAACAAGACGAAAGGCTTCGTAGAAAAGTTACAGGTCGTTGTTTTATAAGCACAGCGTATTTTTTTTTACCACAACGGACACCAAGTGGTTTCACAAATCAAATTGCCGCTTGCAGTATCGCACTCAATGACGGGGTGACTTATCACCCCGTCAATACACCCCAGCGACAAACCCTTCAATGGACTAGTTCAGTTTCTTTTTTTCGGAGTTTTTGGCCCCGATTACCACGGCCGTAGCATTATTTCTGGCAAAAACCAGGCAGGGTTTTCCTCCGACTTTCAGGGCTTCTATACGTCGTGTCTGGCCTTTAACGCGCAAGTCTCCCAAGGGCGATACCGTCATTTTTCCATGGGCGCCAATGGATAGTACATTCCCGTAAAGTGCGTCATAACGCCCCATTTCGATATTACATTCATGAAAATTTCCGCCCAGAATAACCTCTTTTTTACCGTCGCCGTCGAGGTCTTGTAGCGCGGCGGCATTCAGGGTGCTGAATTGAAGCGCGTCGGGCAAAGGGTGGGCTGTGTACGTGAAACCGGGGCCTGTGTTTTCAAAATACATACTTTCAAAAGTATCGGCTTGCCGCAACACTGCTTTATTCAACTTTTCCTTGCCAAATAGTTCGGCAATAGAGGCCTTGGCAAAATCTTTTGATAGCAGGTATTTTTTCTTTAAAACCGGAAGTGCCTTCATCATCTCTTCATGGTTGGCAAAAGGTATTTCCCGGCCTTTGAGGTAATAAGTCAAAATTTGTTCGACTTGTCCGTTTGCGTCAAAATCATAGGTGTACATCCGCACAGGTTCCTGCAAGGTCGGTTTGAACCGGCTGTTTTTGCCGGTATTCCCCGCCAGAATATCCACGTCGCCATCGCCGTCAAAGTCGTACGGCAGCACAAAATTCCACCAGCCTTTTCCGCTATCCAGCGGCTTTTTCTCCAGTTTTCCGTTGTTATTAATAAAAACCGTCAGCACATCCCATTCCAGCGCAAGTAGTAAATCCTGGTCTCCATCGCCGTCCAGATCACTCCAGGAACCGTTTTTGACCAATCCGACGTCCGTCAAACCGGGCGCAATTTTTTGGCTCATCTCTTCAAACCGTCCATTCCCCATGTTTTGCATCAGGAAGGAGTTGGGCGTGATGCCGTAACTCCAGGGAACAGCCCGGCCCCCGAAAAAGAAGTCGACCAGGCCGTCGCCGTTAAAATCGCAGGGCAAAACACAGGATGCGGTCATCAAAAGGGTGGGGAAGGGGTCAGTTCTGCTGAAGTTGCCTTTTCCGTCATTCAGGTAGGCGCGTTGTTTCATGGGTTCATCTTTTCCCCGGAATTCATTGCCGCCGGCTGCGATGATCAGGTCGAGGTCGCCGTCGTTTTCCAGGTCGGCGAAAACAGCATCCACATCTTCAAAAATACTATCCTGAATAATGGCGGCGGGTGTTTGAAGCGTGAAATGGCCATTAGGTGTTTGCAGGTACAGGGCGCTGCGCTCCCTTTTGGAAGAGCCGAAGAATACATCTTCCAGTCCGTCGCCGTTCACATCGCCAACCGCCAGCGCCGGGCCTTCCGTCGAAACCATATTGGGGATCAGGGTTTCGCGGTTGAATTCGATAAACGGGTTTTCTTCGTGCTGAAAAGTCAAACCGGAGCCGGCTGTTTCGTCCGAAAAGGCGAATTTCGCCGCTTTCCGGGGGTATATTTTTGCAAAATCAGCCAAAGGAAGATCAGCCTGCCATGTAAGGGTTTGGGTTGTGTTGAATGGAAGATTTGAAACCCGTTGGCAACTCCGGTCCGGCCAGATACATAAGACAGAATCAATACCTGCGGCATCTCCGACGCCCACAAAAAGCGGGGTGTGGGAACTCGACTGATAACCCCGAACCGGGTAAAATTCTTCGGTTTGCAAACTTCCGTTTTTCTTGAAAATCAATATTTTAGCCCCAATACCGTGGATGTTTTCCGGCTGACCTTTGAACTTAAAAGAAAGAAAAGATGCAGTAGCAGGATTGTTTTCCCGGAGCAGGTTTTTGTAAATAAAAGGCTCGTCTTCCAGGTTATTTACCACCATGTCCAGATCGCCGTCGTTGTCAAAATCCGCATACACCGCGCCATTGGAAAAGGAGGTGGCAGAAGACCCGATTTGATCTGTCAAATCGTCGAAATGCAGGCTGCCGCCGTTGCGAAAAAGTTTGTTGGGTAATTTGACCTGCGGCATTTTCTCCACCACTTCCAGTTCTTTTTCCTCCACGCTTCGGGTAGAATTTTCCTTGAGTTGCAAGCCCCTGTCTTCCTGGAATTTTACAAAGTCGATGTCGTTCATGCGGCGCGGAATACCATTGCTGACAAACAGGTCTTTGTATCCGTCGCTGTCAAAATCTATCCATAAGGGCGACCACGACCAGTCCGTGGCGGCAATGCCGGCAAACAGGCCGATTTCGCTAAAAGTCCCGTCGCCGTTATTGAGTTGCAGGTTGTTGCGGGTGTATTGGTTGTGATAGCCGTGCCCCAGTTTGTATTGGTACAGGCCGTAATTGTCTTCACCCAGCGAACTTTTCAGGATAAACGGGTCTTCCGGCAGCATATCCAGCGAAATGATGTCGCTCCAGCCGTCATTGTTGATGTCGGCCATATCGACGCCCATGGAAAACTGGCTGGTGTGCATCATGGCTTCGGTTATGGCTTCTTTAAAAGTGCCGTCGCCCTGGTTGAGGTACAGGTAATCGTTTTCGTGGAAGTCGTTGCCGATGTATATGTCCGGGTAACCATCGTTGTTGACATCGCCGGTTACAATGCCCAGTCCGTAACCGATCACGGTGCTGATAATACCTGCCTGGGCTGTCACATCGACAAATTTGCCTTTGTCATTGCGCAATAATTTATCGCCTGACAGGGGATGTATTTTACCTTCAAATGCTTTTTTGGGGCCGAAAGTGCCATTTTGATGCAAAGAATGGTTGAGTTGGAACATATCGAGGTCACCGTCCAGGTCGTAGTCGAAAAAAACTGCCTGCGTAGAAAACCCTTTCAAATCCAGTCCGTAATAAATGGCCTCGTCTTCGTACCGGGGTACGCCGTTTTCGATGCCTTTACAGATAAAAAGTTGATTGCGCCCTTTGATGCTCTGGTATTCGCCGATCTGACCCACATACAAATCGAGCAGTCCGTCGTTGTTGACATCCGCAACGCTCACCCCGGATGTCCAGCCGTCCATTCCCGCTACACCTGCTTGTTCGGTGATGTCTTTGAATGTTAGATTGCCCTCATTCAGGAACATTTTATTCGGGCCCATATTGCTGGTAAAATACAGGTCAGTTCGTCCGTCGTTGTTGAAATCGCCCGCGCCCACGCCACCGCCGTTGAAGAAGTACATGTAATTGAATACATTGAACTCGGCGGTTTGGCGGAGTTCATTTTCAAAATTGAGGCCGGTGGTTTCTTTTCGCAAGGAGTTGAATAATGCCGGCTTTTTTTTCATTTCCCTGACAGCACATCAACGCCAGAGAACAGAACAGCAAACAGGCGGTAGTGTAGCGTTTTTGTCGAAGCAAGCATTTTTGTATTACCGTAAAAAACGGGCATGTTATTATCCTTCATCATACAAGCAAAGATAGATGTTTCTGTTTTCCGGCAGCCAATGTTTTGTGCATTTGCAGGGGCGCATTATGATATTTTCGTACACTTGCGGGATTATTTTCAGGGATGAGGAATGAGGGATGAGGAATGACCGAGCGTTATGTCGGACATCACGCTCGGTCATTCCTCATCCCTCATCCCTGAAAATTTTACGGAAACGAGACGATCTTTAATCATCATCAACATGTCTGTACAAATGCCAGGCCACAATAAGGAATGCCTGACTTTTCTACAGATGGCCCACTTCACCACTAATAACTAATAACCGATAACCAATAACTACTTACGCATGAAAAAAATCATATTTACCGCCCTTTTAATCCCATTCCTGTTTCACTTGCAGGCCCAACTGACCATTGAAAAAATCATGGACGACCCCAAAGTGTCCGTTGGGGCGCTTCCCTCCAGCCCTTATTGGTCGGAAGACAGCAAAACGATTTATTTCAACTGGAATCCGGAGCGTAAAACTGCCGATTCGCTGTACGCCGTAAATATTACCGATGGCAAAGCCTACCAACTTTCGCCGGAACAGCGGCGCGCCCTGCCTTCCAACTTTGGCGTGTATAACCGACTTCGGAACCGGAAACTGTATACCAAAAACGGCGACCTTTTCCTGCTGGATTGCAACACGATGCAGGTGCGCACCCTGACCAATACCGTGGAATCTGAAAGCAACGCATCCTTCAGTGCAGACGAAACGCAAATCTTGTTTACCAGAAGTAACAATCTTTATAGTTTGCATCTTTTCAGTGGGATGCTGACGCAGTGGACAAACTTCCAGCCGGGCAGCGCCAAACCGGAACCCAAAGCAAATGAACAGGAAAAGTGGTTGAAAAAAGACCAGTTGGCCATGTTCGATGTGCTGAAAGAACGGGCTGATAAAAAAAAGGAAGCCGATAAAAACGCTAAAACGGAACAGCCCAAACGCCCGAAGGAAATATACCTCGACGAAAAACGCATCGACGATATTCAACTCAGCCCGGATGGCCAATTTGTCACGTACCGCCTGAATGTATCCCCCAAAAATGAAAAAAGAACGATTGTACCGAGTTACGTGACCGAATCCGGCTTCACTGAAGATATTCCGGCGCGCACCAAGGTTGGCAGCGTACAGCCGAATCAGGAATACTGGGTGTACGATCTGCAACGCGACACGGCGATCCAGGTAAATGTGTCGCAACTGGAAGGCATTGCGGAGCAGCCGGCCTACCTGAAAGATTACCAGACAACTGTTGACAGCACAAAAACAAAGAAAAAGGAATCGCGCAAACTCAACTTCGGCAACCTGATCTGGTCCGGCAACGGACGATATGGCGTACTGACTGCACGCAGCTCGGACAATAAAGACCGCTGGATTCTACAATTGGATCCGGCTACCGCCACTTTTAAAACGCTGGACCGCCTCCGCGATGAGGCCTGGGTAAATTTTGCATTCAACACGATGGGGTTTCTGGGAGACGACCAAACGTTTTATTATCAGTCGGAAGCGGACGGATACGCGCATTTGTACACCATTGACCTTGCAACAGGCCGAAAAACGCAACTGACAAAAGGTAGTTTTGAGGTACAAAATGTGCGGCTTTCCGGGGATAAACAGTTTTTTTACCTTACCACCAATGAAGTGCATCCCGGAGAACAACACTATTACCGTATGTCTGTGCAAGGTGGAGAACGCGTCCGGCTGACCCAAAAAAGTGGCGCTTATCAGGCTGTACTTTCTCCGGATGAAAAGAAATTGGCTTATCTGTATTCTACTGCCACCCGACCCTGGGAGCTATTTGTGAAGGACAATGATCCTTTGGCAAAACCTGAACAAATCACCCATTCACTGAGCAAACAGTTCCAGTCCTACGCCTGGCGCGAACCCAAAATTGTCACTATAAAGGCACGCGACGGTGCGGAAGTGTATGCCCGTTTATACGAAGGAAAAGGAAAAAACGGCAAAAAACCGGCAGTCGTTTTTGTACACGGCGCCGGGTATTTACAAAATGCGCACCGCTGGTGGAGTTCTTATTTCAGGGAATATATGTTTCATAACTTCCTGGTAGACAATGGTTACACGGTGCTCGATATGGATTACCGCGGATCGGCGGGTTATGGGCGCGACTGGCGTACGGGCATTTACCGGTTCATGGGCGGCAAAGACTTAGACGATCATGTGGACGGGGCGAAGTGGTTGGTACAAAACCAGGGTGTCGATCCCAAACGAATAGGCTTGTACGGCGGATCCTATGGCGGTTTTATCACGCTGATGGCCATGTTCACCACGCCGGATGTCTTTCAATCGGGCGCTGCCTTGCGGCCTGTCACCGATTGGGCGGCTTACAACCACGGATATACGGCGAATATTCTGAACGAACCTCAGACCGACTCGATCGCATACCGGCGTAGCTCGCCCATTTACCACGCAGAAGGCCTGAAAGGGCATCTGCTGATTTGCCACGGCATGGTGGATGTCAATGTGCATTTCCAGGACGTCGTGCGGCTGAGTCAACGGCTCATTGAACTCAAAAAAGAAAACTGGGAATTGGCTGCCTATCCGATGGAAGACCACGGCTTCGTGGAGCCGACTTCGTGGATGGACGAGTACAAGCGGATTTTCAAGTTGTTCGAACAAACGCTGAAGTAGTGTTTAGTGTTTAGTGTGTGTTGGTGTTTGGGGCACTTTGCTCTCGGCAAATGTGGGTAGTTCGGCCAAAACTCACACAGTTGCCAAAAGCAAAGCACCCGAAACACCAAACACCACACACTAAACACTATTTAAGCGTTTCAAACACCCTCGGCGCCTGCCCATTCACCGTCCCCAAAATATGTTTTTTGCCTTTGATCTGAATCGCTTCGAGTGATTTGACGTCACCCCGGATGGAAAAGCCGGAATTGCGGTTTTCGATGCGCTCGTAGGTGCCGTCGCCACGATTCAGCAGGACATGACCGAAACTGGCATCTAATTTTGAAAACTGCGGCATAAACCCGGCGTCGTTACCGGCCATGATGAGATCGTTTTTGCCGTCGCCATTGAGGTCGCCACACCATATATCGCACACACAGGAGAATTGCACTTCTTTGGGCAGGGGAATCATCCTGAACTGCCCGTTCCCGTCATTGAGTGCGACAGCAGAATGAAAATAATTGCCGGGCATGGCAATTGCTTTTTTCATTACTTCCGGTGTAAACAATTCCTGAATTGATTTTTGGGCGTAATCCACGTGTTTCAGGTTCTGCTTTTTCAGACTGGGTATTTGTCCGGTCAGTTCTTTTTTCATGGCAATGGGCAAATCTTTGCCATCGATGCGCCGGGTGATGATTTTTTCCACCGTTCCGTTTTGGTCGAAGTCGCTGATCCAGAGTTTGGATGGTTGCTCCTGGGAACCGGTAAAATAAAAATTCTCGCCCCGGTTGCCCATGATGAGATCCAGGTCGCCGTCGCCGTCCACATCGTCGGCTTTAACGGTATTCCACCAGCCGGAATAGTCGTTGAGGTTGGATGTAAGCGAAGTAAACTGTCCGTTTTTTATGTCAAAAATGATGGGATTGCGCCATTCTCCTACAATAATCAGTTCGGGCGTGGCATCGCCGGCCACATTGGCCATGATGGCATCTGTGACCATGCCCAGCCGTTGCAAATCAGGCGTCACACTTTTGGAGACATCTTTAAAATTGCCCTTTCCATCGTTTTGATACAGAAAATGCCTGGGCGGGATACCGTATTGTCCTGGAACGCTGCGGCTTCCGACAAACAGATCCTGGTGACCATCCCCATTGAAGTCATAAGCCACGGCAACGGCGGTGTTAAAACCGTTCAGAGGCAGCGCCCTTTCATTGAGGGTAAAATGCCCTTTTCCGTCGTTGAAATAAATCCGGTTAATCATATACCGCGAATTGGACGGTTGCTCATTGCCGCCGGAGCCGACAAACAAATCCTGATCGCCGTCTCCGTCTGCATCAAAAAACAGCGAAGCCGTGTCTTCATACAGGGAATCGGGGTCAAACGTACTTCGGTCGCTTCTGGTAAAACTACCGCCGGGCGTTTGCAGGTACAATTGTCCGCCTTGCCCGGTTGCGCCCCCGATAAACACATCGTCGCGCCGGTCGCCGTTGACATCGGCCACTGCCGCTTTGGGGCCTTCCTTAGAAAGCATTCGAAAAATGAGGTTTTCCTGGTAGAAATCGATGAAATTGTTTTCCCGGTGCCTTTCAAAAACAGCGGGTATTTCGCGGACAAACGATGCTTCCGTACGCAGATCAAATAAATCATTGACCTGTACCTGTGAAGCGTTTTCCCAGGAAATCAACATCGTGGTATCGATAGCGGGATTGATTTGTACGGTTTTGGTCCGATCGGGCCAGATCACTACCAAAGAATCGACGCGGGTATTTTGCCCCAGGCCAAACACCATTTTATAATCTACGGAAGATTGGAAACCGCGGGAGGGAATGAGCTGGAATTGTTTGTGTTCGGCGCCCTGATAGACAGATACCTGTGCGCCGATAGCAAAGGTATTTTGACCTTTTCCTTTCAGTTGTACGCTCAGGTGGTGGTTTTTGTTTTGTTCTTTGGAATGATTTTTATACAAAAATGCGTCCTGATTCACATTGTTGATCACAATGTCCAGGTCGCCGTCATTGTCCAGGTCGCCATAGGCGGCGCCGTTAGAGAATGAAGGCGTTGTAAATCCCCATTGTTCTCCGGCGTCTTCAAAAGTGAGGTCGCCCTTGTTGCGGAATACTTTGTTGAGCAAAGGATTGGAGGGCATTTTGTTGAGCACCTCGTTTATTTGTTCTTTCTGGCCTGTCAAAGCCATTTTCTGGACAACCTCGTCTGCGAAAAAATCAATAAAATCCTGGTCGGTTACGTCTTTATAAATACCGTTGCAGACATAAATATCGCGGTAGCCGTCGTTGTCCATATCGAACATCAGGGCGCCCCAGCTCCAGTCGGTAGCCGCCACGCCTGAATAAAATGCGATTTCGCTGAATGTTTTGTCTTTGTTGTTGAGTTGCAGGCAGTTCTGCATGTACTGGTGGTAAAAACCGCGCTCCTGTTTGAGTTGATAAATATTGTAATTTTCAAAAAGCGTGGTGGTTTTGAGGCGCGTTTCATCGCCTGGCAGCATTTCGGTAGTGAAAATTTCGGGGTATCCGTCGTTGTTGATGTCGGCCATGTCGGCGCCCATGGAGGCGTGGCTCATATGAGATATCCATTGTTCGATTTCTTCTTTAAAAGTGCCGTCTTTCTGGTTGATATACAGGTAGTCGCGCTCGAAAAAGTCGTTGGAAACGTATAAATCGGGCCAGAGATCGCCGTTCATATCGCCGACGGTGATTCCCAACCCGAATCCGATGAGGCTGCCATAAATACCTGCTGTTCGGGTTACATTAGTAAATTTGCCATTGTCATTGCGCAAAAGTTTGTCGCCACCACCTTTAAGAAAGTCCCGAACAGGCCAGTCTTCGGCATACATTTCCCGGTTATTGCTGTAATTCAGGGTATTGACCGGCATAAAACTGTTGTTCAAAATATAACAGTCCAGGTCGCCGTCGAGGTCGTAATCAAAAAATGCGGCATGGGTGGTGTAGCCATCTTCATTCAAGCCGTATTCAGCGGCTTTTTCTACAAAAACAGGTATGCCGTTTTGTATGCCCTGGTTTATAAATAATTCATTTTCAGGCTTTTTATCCTTATCATAGCCGGCATTACACACATAAATATCGAGCAAACCATCCGCGTTGATGTCTACCATTACAACACCCGTGCTCCAGAAACCCGTACCTGCCACGCCTGCCTGAACTGTGACATCTTCAAACTGGAAATTGCCTTTATTGAAGAACAGTTTATTGTCGCCCATATTGGACGTGAGATAAATATCGCTCAGTCCGTCGTTGTTCACGTCGCCGATAGCAGCACCGCCGCCGTTATAAAAATTGCGATAACTGAAAATATTGAAGTCTTCGGTGTTTTCCACTTTGTTGAAAAACTGAACGCCGGACTCTTTCGGTGATACTTGTTCAAAAAGCGCGTTGGCGTTTTGCTTGTTCTTACACCCGGTAAAAAACAGGAAAACAGAAGCAAAAAAGCGCTGTATTTGGACGAATATGCATGGTTGCGATGATGGGTTGTATCGATGGTCGGCTCTTGAAATATCCTGTATTGAAATGCAAAGATGGTTAAATCAGAGTGTTTTGCGGGTGATAATAATCAAGTTCATCTCCTCATCCTCTAAAATCAAGGTCAGATATCCTGGTCAAAAAAACGATAGGCCGCCTTTTCAGGCAGCCTATCGAATATGTTGTTCCAGTTAACCGGAAAACTATTTGTAACCTTCATTTTGTACCAGGTTTGGATTGGAATCCAGCGCCTGTTGCGGAATCGGGTACAATACACGGAAAGATTCGGTAACTGTTTTAGATCCCCAGGTATCATCCCAGGTACCGAAACGAACCTGGTCTATACGGCGAATACCTTCCCAATACAGTTCGCGGCCGCGTTCATCCAGCATAGACGCATCGTTCAAAGCGCCCAGTGGAGTAGCACCTCGAAGTTGACGCAGGTCGTTGACCAAACTGAGCGCTGTAACACCTGCCGTACCGCCGCGCATAATGGCTTCGGCTTTCATCAGGTACACATCGGCATACCGCAGCAGGATGTACTGGCCTCTGTTGGATGGGTGGTACTTGATAACGCGGATACCTTCAAAATTATCTGCACCCGATAGTTTGACTTCGCGGGTGAATACCAATGGTATACCACCGCTCCGCATGTTTGCGACAGGATCGCCGTTGTCTTTGAACTGAGGGCCTAACAGAAAGCCACGACCCAGGCCTGAGTACTGAGAGCCGTTTGGTGTAGCCGCAATGCCTTTGCGCTGGTCGCCTGTTTCGAATTTGTCATAAAAATCTGCCAGGGTTGTAAAACCGTTCCAACCACTCGGGTTATTATCATAGTGTAAAGTCATTGCCCAACGGGACTCTGGAGTACCTTCTGCGCTGGTAAGGATAATTTCTGTAGCGGCGCTTGTGCTGAAGTTGGTGAAGTAGTTAGACTCCAAAGCGTAACCGGCAGCAGTTACTGCATCGCAGTAACCGATCACCTTGTTCATATCGGCTGGATCAAAAGTGTACGGGCCGGCAGGGTTGGCCGCTTTATAGACCGCTTTGTTCAGGTACAAGCGTGCAAGCATTGCATTGGCAGCAGCACTGGTAGCTTTGGAATTGGTAGCGGTTGGGCCTGTATTTGGCAGGTTCGGCAACGCTTCTTCCAGATCACGGGTGATCAAGTCAAATGCTTCCGCGCGGGTGAATACTTTCGGGTTCACTTCCACACCTTCATCGACGTTCCGGAAAGGAACCTGACCAAACAAGTCCATGACGTGAAACATATAAAATGCGCGCAGGAATTTTGCTTCGGCAGCCTGCTGTGCATTTGGGTTGGAAGCCAGCACCTGATTGCATTTGAATACACGCTGGTTCAGGTTGTTCCAGGAGTCACGCACATAACGGTGTGTAGCGTCCCAGGTGTGCGCATGTAGTGAACGCCAGATACCATTATCACCCCAGTCCGTTCCGCGGGTAGGCGGAATCATTTCATCGGAAGTGTGTTCGTACAGGCAGTAAGTACCATCCTGGCTGATAAGAGTACTCAGGTCTTTATATGAAGAAGAGAGTGCTTCGCCAGGATCGCCGGGGACAAATACGCCACCGACGCCTTCCCGCAACTGGGAATCCCGGATGGTTGGTTCCAGATCTGTACACGCAGAGATTGCAAAGAATCCCAGCAAAGCGTACATCGAGAACTTAAGAGTTTTGTAATTCATCGTTCGAATTTTTTAAATTTAAAATGATACACTTGCTCCCAGAAGGATCGTTCTGGCACGCGGGTAAGAGGTGTAATCGATACCGAAAGATGGTACGCCATCAATGGCCTTATTGATATTTACTTCAGGATCCTGACCGCTGTAATCTGTAAACACTGCCAGGTTTTGACCGGTTACAAAGAAACGCAGCGACGATACCGCAGTGCTTTTCAGATTGACACGGTAACCCAAAGTTATATCCTGAATACGTACAAATGCGCCGTTCTCAAGGAAACGGGTAGAAACCTCCGGTGCATTCAAACGCGATTCGCCATTGCCGGGCACATCAGATCTTACGTTACGACCACCGGCCAAAGCACCTGCTGTGAAGTAGGCATTCGCTGTGTTGTTGTAAATCTTGTTGCCAAACTGGCTATTCAGGAAAATACTGGCATCAAAGTTTCCAATGTTAAACTGATTGGTCAAACCGGCCGTAACCGTAGGCAGCGGGCTGCCGATAAACTGCTGGAAGTCGCCGTCGTTGTAGATGGAAATTCCTTCGCTGTCATACCCTGCAAAATCACGAACAAAAAAGGCGAACAAAGGTTGACCTTGTGCAATACGTTGTGCAAAAGCACCGGACAAACCCTGACCGTTAATTTCACCTGTATTGAGCAAACCACCATACTTCTTCACTTCATTTTTGTTGTACGCACCATTCAACAAAACATTCCAGCGGAAGTTGGATTTGTCAACAGCAACGAGATTTAAGGACAATTCCACACCTGAATTCTGTACGTCGGCATCCAAATTGGTGTAGAAGAACGGCTGTGGCGCCGGCTGTGCGCTGGTTACAAGAATGAGCAGGTCAGACGTATTCTTTTTGTAAACATCCAAAGAACCTGAAAGCCTGCCATCTGCAAAACCGAAGTCAATGCCTAAGCCAAGTTGTGTAGTGGACTCCCACTTAAGGCCGGGGTTGTTAAACGTAACGTCGCCAATACCGCCACCGTCTATATCGGTACCATTATCACTGATATTCCAGTCATTGTAGCGCTGGCGGTTTTGGTACAGGTTGTACGGAATTTCCTGGTTACCGGTAACGCCATATCCCAAACGAAGGCCCAGATCGGAGAATACATCCGGAACGAAACTTTCGTCAATCAGTCTCCATTTGAACGCTAATGCAGGGAAGTAGCCGTATTTGTTGTCTCCACCAAAACGGGTAGATCCGTCTGCGCGCAAGGTAGCGGTAAACAGGTATTTGTCTGCAATACCGAGGTTCACACGACCGAAGTAAGACTGCAATTCATCGAAAGTATTGCCGGAATTACGACCAATAATACTTGTGCCTAAATCCTGGTTGGAAGATGCAAAGTTATTGATCATATTATCCAGGTCTGATACCCGGAAATTGGTCATCTCAATACCGCGGGATGCGTATTCAAAGCTCTGGTAGGAGTATCCCAATACAGCAGACAGGTTAGCTCTGCTGAACGATTTGTTATAGGTAAAATAGTTTTCCCACAAACGGTTGTCCGTTTCAATATCATTCAGGAACAAGCGGCCTAAACCACTGATGGTCTGTACAACCAAATCCCTGGAATACGCTGCTTTACGCCTTGAAAGCGACTGGTCGAAACCCACGACTGTTTTGAACGACAGGTTATTGGTAATGCTGTATTCCGCAGAAAGATTACCTAATGCCCGAAGCGTTTTGGTGAAGTCTTTCGAGAGTTGAAGCAATGCTACTGGATTTGCATTGTCAACACCTTTCTGTTTCAGTTTTCCATTCGCACTGTAAATCGAATCCGAAGGGTTTGCTTTCAACGCCATACCGATCAAGTCGCCCTGGAAACCGGAGTTGTTGGAAATCGGCGCATTGTCATCATGGTTGTTGGCAACCGTGATTTGGGTGCCGATGTTCAGGCGATCGTTGATGAATTTTTTACTGCCGTTGAAACGGGCTGTGTACTTGGTCAGACCACTTTCCCGAACGATACCTTCCTGGTTCTGGTAACCGAAAGAAAAACGATAGTCGCCTCCGCCTGCGCTTCCACCATAACTGATGTTATGTGAATTCGTGAGCGCTGTCTGGAAAATTTGATCCTGCCAGTCTGTGTTGGCTTTACCATCGATATTTGTAGTAGGCAAACCCGGATTAATTTTACTCCATTCGCTCACAAAAGTAGGGCCATCCAGCAGATCGTACTTTTTAGAGATCGTACTGATACCCAGGGAGTAGTCATAAGACAAAGAACCTTTTCCGGTTGCACCTTTTTTAGTAGTGATGATCACTACGCCATTGGCGCCGCGCGAACCATAAATAGCCGTAGCCGATGCATCTTTTAATACGTCGATGCTGGCAATGTCGGCAGGGTTCAGGAAGTTCAGCGGGTTGCGGGCTGAACTGGAGCCGAAACCGGCATCAGCACCACCGGAGCCGGTGTCGCCACCTGAAAGTGGAACACCATCCACCACAAACAGCGGATTGTTGCCACTGCGCACGGAAGATGTACCGCGGATACGGACATTGATACCGCCGCCGGGTTCGCCGTTGGAGTTCGTGATCTGAACACCCGCGACACGACCTTGCAGGAGTTGCTCGGGCGCCACGATCACACCTTTGTTAAAATTCTTCTCCGTAACAGAGCCTACAGCTCCGGTTGCGTCTGTTTTGCGCACAGAACCATAACCGATAACGACTACCTCATCCAGCATGGTGCCGGGTTTCAGTGCGACGTCAACAGTGTTGGAAGCGCTCAATGCCACCACTTGTTCGGCATAGCCCGTGTAAGCAAAGCGCAATTGAGTGGCGCCATCCGGTACTTCGACCGAAAAGTTGCCGTCAATGTCAGTAGAAGCGCCACGGGTGGTGCCTACTACCGATACAGTAGCACCAATAAGGCCCTCGCCAGACTCGGCGTCGGAGACCTTACCTTTTACGGTGCGCTGTGCCAATGCGAAGTTGCTGAGTAGCAGTAGTAATGCTATCAGAGCTCCGCCTTTGGTAACGGTGTTTAGAAACTTCATACGATAATAGTTTAGTTTAAGTGAAAAAAATTATCCTCACAGCGTGAAAGTCATTAATCGGTAAATGGATTATGGTTTGAAACATTCTCAATCTGATCACCCCTCAAAGAACAAGGGGGGTATGCAAGATTTTATTCCGAACAGGCAAGGCGAATAGGGCAGTTCGGTCAGGCGTGTGGTGACCACCTGTTGCGATGCGAAGGTATGATTTGCCGGTATAAACACCAAAGTCTTTTTTCAAATTTTTCAATGTTTGCTATTTTCAGAATATTATTATGAAAATAGAACTTGTGATACTAAACTCAACAGTATGAATGTATTATGCGTTTTCCGAATATAGTTTGTCGCAAATGCAACAGGAAAATGAATGTGAAAATAAAAGGGTGCTTCATTTTAAATCCTGCTTTGCTCCTACTTGCATTTGGTGTACGTTTGCCGTTCATTACAATTGTCATCATGTCAATAACTGAAATGAACCGCCGTTTACCCGCTGAATGGGAGCCGCAAAGTATTGTTCAACTCACCTTCCCGCACGGAAACACAGACTGGGCCGACCAATTAGAGTCCGTTTTACCCTGTTTTTAGAGATTGCCGCTTCGATCAGCCGATTCCAGCCGGTTCTGATTATTTGTCAGGATGCGTCCGCTTTGCGCGGCCGTCTGTACGGCCATCGGGAACGTATCATATTGATCGAAATTCCGAGTAACGATACCTGGGCGCGCGATCATGGAGGCGTCACAATCATAGAAGACGGTCGCCCCGTGATACTTGATTTCGTCTTCAATGGCTGGGGTTTAAAATTCCCGGCAGACAAAGACAATCTTATCACAGGCCGTTTGTTTCAAACAGGAATCTGGGACGCTGCCATCCGGCATGGCGGATTGGTGCTGGAAGGCGGCGGTATCGAAAGTGATGGAAAAGGCACACTGCTCAGTACTACCGAATGCATGTTGTCTCCCAATCGGAATCCCCATCTTACACAATCGGATATTGAAGCCTGCCTGAAAGACCTGTTCGGATTGCAACGTGTTTTATGGCTGAACAACGGTTATCTTGCAGGCGACGACACCGACTCGCATATTGATACGCTTGCCCGCTTTTGTGATGCAAATACCATTGCCTATGTAAAGTGCAGCGATCCCACCGACGAGCATTTTGATGCCCTGCAAAAAATGGAGGCGGAGCTCCTGGCATTTCGTACCGTGGAAGGTCAACCTTACCGGCTGGCGCCCTTGCCGATGCCTGATGCCTGTTTCGATGAAGATGGCAATCGCTTGCCTGCCACATACGCTAACTTTTTGATTATCCCTGGCGCCGTATGGGCGCCTACTTATAATGTGCCCCATGATAAGGCCGCTTTGGAAATACTGCAAACAATATTCCCCGAGCGCGAAATCATCGGTATTGACTGCAATCCATTAATTTTGCAACATGGTTCTTTGCATTGTGTTACGATGCAATACCCGATTGATCTGAAATTATCAGACGCAATATTTCAATGAACAGGTTTTTATCGCAATAAAGGTATTTCGAGCGCTTCTATGCTGTGACAGGACGCAAGCCATGTAATATCCGCAATCAGTTGCGCAAACGGTTGTTGTTGGTAACTTTGCCAGAAATGTTGATAAGTTTGTTTTTAGAAAATAGAATAAGAATTTGCTATAGACCCGATCTGCTACTATAAATATGGCGTTTGGGTAAAAAGCAGTAATATTGATAAGTAGCAACGGAACAGATGAAAAGGACAACCATCAAGGACATCGCACAACAGTTGGGCATTAACCCATCTACGGTGTCGCGCGCGTTAAAAGACCACCCTGATATTGGTTTGGCTTTGCGCACGGAGATCAAAAAACTGGCGCATCAGTTGCATTATCGCCCCAACCACATGGCTGTGTATTTGCGGCAACGCAGTAGCCGGCTTATCGGGCTGATTATTCCCGAGGTGACCATGTTTTTTTATCCATCCGTGATCAAAGGAATCCAGAATGTACTGCATGATGCCGGATACAACCTCATCATGTTGCCTTCCAACGAATCCCTGGAGCGGGAAATTGAGAATATTCAAATCTGTTCTGAAAATGATGTTGCCGGTATCATGCTCGCTTTCTCGCGTTACCGGCATACTACCGAACACCTTTCGGCACTGGAAGATATCGGCGCCCCGGTGGTCATGTTTGATAAAATTATTGAAGGCCTGCCGTATGACGCTGTGGTGCTGGAGGATTTTCAGTCTGCATATGAAGCGGTCAATCACCTGATTCGTACCGGTTGTACCAGAATTGCAGGTATTTTTGGCAATCCCGATTTGCGCATCACACAGCTGCGACTCGACGGTTTTCGGCAGGCGATAACGGACGCCGGACTGGAATACAATGAATCTTATGTCTGCTTTTCCGACAGTTCGTATCAGGCGGAGAAAGACGCCCGCGCTTTGATGGAAAAACCCCTTCCACCCGATGGTATTTTTGCAATGACCGATGAAATTATCATTGGTTCACTGCCCGCGATTGTCAGATCAGGTAAACAAATCCCGGAAGAATGCTCTATCATCTGCATCAGCGATGGTTTTCTTCCGTACTGCCTGTATCCCAAAGTTACTTTTTTGCACCACGACGGGTATGAAGTGGGCCGTTTGGCAGCAGAAAAGATGTTGCAATTGATAGAAATCGGCCTGAACGCCGGCGAAGACAAAAAGGCTGAAGTGCTGATGCTCAAGCCTCCTTTGATTGAACTGGATACAACGAAGAAATTATTGAGAAGGTTTGATGGTTTAAGAGTTTGATGGTTTGATGTGGTAACTTAGGCCAAGGGTTCAAACCATCAAACTCTCAAACCCTCTCAAACCATCAAACCCAAACTTTGCCCATGTCTCAAATAAAAGTCGGCCTCGTACAACAAGCCTGTTCAGGCGATAAAAAGGCTAATATTGAAAAATCACTGCGTGGCATTGCCGACTGTGCCGCCCGGGGCGCACAGCTGGTTGTCTTGCAGGAACTGCACTGCGGCATTTATTTCTGCCAGGCAGAAGACACGGCACTGTTCGATATGGCCGAACCGATACCGGGGCCTGATACGGAAGTTTTTGCCGCAGCTGCGCGCAAGTATGGAGTTGTTCTGGTGAGTTCGCTTTTTGAAAAACGAGCGCCCGGCCTTTATCACAATACCGCTGTGGTTTTTGAAAAAGACGGCAGTATTGCGGGCAAATACCGGAAAATGCACATACCCGACGACCCGGCTTATTATGAAAAATTTTATTTCACACCCGGCGATCTTGGTTTCCAACCGATACAAACTTCCGTTGGCAAACTCGGCGTACTCGTTTGCTGGGATCAATGGTACCCCGAAGCAGCGCGCCTGATGGCGTTGGCCGGCGCCGATGTGTTGATTTATCCGACTGCAATCGGCTGGGAAAGCACTGACGAACAAGCCGAGAAAATCAGGCAGCACGATGCCTGGTTTACCATTCAGCGCGGTCATGCGGTAGCGAATGGTTTGCCTGTTATTACGGTAAACAGGGTAGGGCACGAGCCGGACTGGACTGGGGTTACCGGCGGTATTCAGTTCTGGGGCCAGAGTTTCGTAGCAGGGCCGCAAGGCGAAGTATTACACCTTGCAAGCCCTGACAAGGAAGAAAATATTATCGTTGAAATAGATAAAAACCGGACGGAAGCAGTGCGGCGCATCTGGCCCTTTTTCAGGGATCGCCGGATTGATTGTTACGATGGGCTGACTAAGCGATATCTTGTGTAGTGTATGGTGTTTGGTGTTTGGTGTTTGGGGCGCTTCTCCCTTGGCATTTGTGGAAATTTGGCCAAATCACCAGTAGTTGACTTTTGGGCCAAATTTCCACAAATGCCAAGGGCGAAGCGCCCCAAACACTAAACACCAAACACCATACACCATAATACTATTCCGCATCATGCAGCACCAGCAAAGGAACCGTGGTACGGTGCGCCAAAGAGCGAGAGACACTTTCCGAAAATAATTTATGCAGCAGCGAATGTTCGTGTGAAACGGCTACAACGCCGTTTGCGTTGGTAGATTCCACAAAATCACTCACAGCCTGTGCAACATTTGTATTATGCAGGTAGTGAAAAGCATGCGGGATACTGCCCAGTTTTTTACCCAGGCTCTCTTCCGCCGCTTTTTTAGGTTCTGCGCCTGCTTTTTGAAAAACATGCACCACATCCAGCCCGGTGTGCTGAATATTGAGGGCTGTTTTCAGAATGTTTAAAGTGTGCTGATTCAGGTGCATGCGGAAATCTGTTGCAAATACAAACCGGGCATGATTCCGGAAGGAGGCCTTTTTCGGTACGATCAACACTGGAATTTTACTTCCAGACAGGACATTGGCGGCAACGCTACCCAGCAATACGCCGCGCAGCCCACTGGCGCCTGTAGTACCCATTACGATCATATCAGCCTTGATATCTTCGGCTGCGTGCACAATTGTTGCAGCAGGGAAACCTACACGGCATTCTGTTTCGATTTTTACCGTGCGCAGGTGTTCACTTTTAGCAAACCTTTTAGCCCAGGTTTGCATGCTCTGGCGGCGTTGTTTGATATAGTCATCTATCCAGAAAGCATCATACACATTGTTGTCCACCCCTTCGTTCGGATAAACGACATAAAGAGCGACAATCTTTGCCTGGGTGCGTTGGGCAACTTCCAGCGCATACATCATGGCGTTGTTGGCGCATTTGGAAAAGTCGGTTGGAACTAAAATGGTTTTCATGCTATTGTCGCGTTTAAATTGATATTGATATATTGGGATATTAGGTTATTGAGATATTGGGTTATTACACGCAAATTATTGATATACAAAGGAATATCTCAATATCCCAGTAACCTAATCCTGTTCCCGGTAATCTATCGGGTCTCCGAATTCCGTGTGAATATTGTCGCTGGACAACGCTTTGGCTTCCTGTTGCTCCAGCGTGAGATCATCAGTTTTGGATGTTTCGAGCCAAATTTTACCTGAACGGCGGAAAACCTGCACGTGCAACCCGTATTCTTCTTCGAACAAGCGCTCCAATTGCCAAACAGGCATGTTTTGTTCCAGCAAGAGGCTTTTAGGTTCCTGCAACAAGGAGGAAAGTTTGGAAAGTGGCATATCTTTTTCCTGAATTAAAAACTTGGCTGCACTGCTTTTGTATGCCTTGTGCGATTTGGAAAAAAAAGCCAGTTTTAAATTAGGGAAATAACCGGAGAATGCTGCCTGTATTTCGCCTATGGTTTTATTCGATGCAAGTTCGATTTTCATAAATGGATTAATTTATGACACAAATGAACCCTCAAATTGAAGTTTTATAAATGACGCAGGTCATTGGAGGAGGTGATTTTATAGGGATGAGGAATGAGGATGATGAGTTATTGGGAGTTTCAGGCTGGAATTAGGGATGCCGAGCGTGATGTCCGACATCCGCTGCATCCTCATTCCTCATTCCCATCCCTGAAGCCATCTCATCCTCATTCCTCATCCCTGAAGTCCCGCTCGGCATCCCTCATCCCTCATTCCTCATCCCTATTCTTATTGCACCACCACACTAAACGTCTGGAAGCCGCCATCGGTTAGGATATTCAATTGATAAACACCTTTAGCAAGGGAATTGTTTTCAAATAAAACCACTGTAACGGATTGTTTAACAACAGTTTGTATTGTTTTTGCCAGCCTGCCCCGTGCGTCGAGGAGTGACAATTGAACCGGCCCGCTGATCCGGCTATCCAATTCCACCCGAAAATCGCCCGGAGTTGGATTGGGGAGGATGCGTACGGCTATTTTTTCGGTCAAATCAGATAATCCAGTGGTAAGTACGATGGTAATGGTCCGGTCTATTGTTCTGCAGTCATTCGTGGAAGAGAGTTTCACAACATAGTTGCCGGGCGCTGCATAGGCATGGGTAGGGTTTGCTTCGGTGCTGGTTTGGCCGTCTCCAAAATCCCAAAGATAAGTAGTGGCATTTTGACTGGTATTGCTGAAAATGACATTCAGGTCATTGGGCTGGAAGGTGAAATTTGCAGTCGGAAGCGGTTTGACATACACCTAAGAAAAGGCAGTATCTGCGCCCAGGAGATTTCCGGCAATCAGCCGTGGCGTTTTGTTGCCGGAAAGCAGGTAGCGCACCGTATGAGGTCCGGCGCCGGTAGCGGTGATGGGCGCGGCGCCGGACCCGAAATTCCAGGCATAATTCACCCCGGATAACGGCGAAACTGCTTCAAAATACAAAGTATCATTTCGACAGATGCTGTCGGCTGTAATAGAAAACGCAGCATCCGGTGTTTCAAAATTGTATTCAATCAGGTTGATATTATCTAAAAAAATACTGTTGCCATAATCGTTGACCGCCGCGAAACGCACATAGATCGACTGTCCGGCAAACTGGTGTAAATCAACATATTCCGTGCGCCAGTCCTGCGCGTCATCAGGGGTAAATGCTGAGGTGCTACTGGTTGTGGTTGCCAACGCCGGGTCGCTTTTTTGCCAAACAACTACGGGCGTTTCCAGTGGGTCGCAGCCTGGAAATACCTCTACACGCAATTTTTCGATGTAGGATGAATTGTATGCAGCGTGTGCCAGATCAAAAGTAAGTCCCGGATCGGGTATATTGCTCAGATCAAGTGGAACCAGGTAGAGATAGTCTTCTGAACCGCGGTTATTGTAACTGAAACAATCCAGGAAAAGTGCCCGGCTTGGGGCGCCGTTTGCGCCTGTAACACCGGTTGTTCTTAAAGTCCAGGTTATGCCTTCTTCAAGCACGTCCGGATTTTCGACGAGCCAACCGTTGGGAAATGATGGCAAAGCCTCGAAACTTTCTGAAAAATACGTTCCAATAGATTGCGTAACATACAAGACCGGAACAGAGATGGTATCGTTATATATGTAATCGTCAGATGGGTAACTCGTCCAGATATGAAGCGTGGCAGATTGGTTGCCGGATAATTCCAGGTCGTTTTGAAAAGTATAATCCAGTGTGGCGCCTGCTGCTATATCTGGCAATGATTCGGATACAACCGCGTGATTGTCAAGCTGATAATGTATTACAGCGCCCGTAATGGCGTTCACCCCCCGGTTTTCTAACCGAACACTCAAAGCGCGGTTTATGGCAGTACAACTGATAATCGTATCTCCAACTAAAGAGAGGGCTTCACCGAGCGCTATATCATCGGGTTGCGGACAGTTTTTGAGTCCCCCAGGCCATTGTACGGCAATTGCCCGGCGTCCGGCCAGCCCGGCGCCTGTTTTACTGCGTACAGATACCCATTTTTCCAGTTGGGCGTCCTGAATTGGAAAAAGAGCGCTGTTTGTTTCAGACGAGCCAACCACTTCCATATACTTGTTGCCTAACAAGTATACCTCATACGAAAGCGTGTCGTGTACATCCGTCCAGCTGATACGCATGGAATCGGGGCATACTTTTGTAAATTCAATATTCTGCGGTACCGGTGCAATGCTAAAAGCGGCGTCGTTGGTGTCAGTTTGATTTTCCCGTTGTATCTGAATACGAACCTTTCCGCTTGTCGCGTTGGGTACGTTCCAGTCATACATACGAGCCGTACTATTCACGGCAGTTATCAATTGCCAGTTGGCGCCGTCGTCTGTGGAATAGCGCAGGACGAAATTTCCCACTGTACCGTAAGCATCCCAATGTATCCGTTCCGTTTCAGCGGGCACAAAACCTTCTCCACCGTTTGGATAAGTCAGGGTGATGCTATCGGTCAGGAACTCCCATGCCAGGAAAAAAGACTGCGGGCCAAACGGCACTTCCGTACCGTTGACCGTAATGGTGTATGAACCTGCCGTGGGATTGTCAATAGCTACCTGCTCCACATTATTTAGGGAGTCGCGGCCTTTTCCAGCGGGCGTATTGAGCAAAACAGGATCGGGTGTCGGATCGAGTTTCCAGGGCTGATAAACGGTACCGTCCGATGCTGTCAGTGTTAAATCGAGGTCATTGATGAGCGCTTTGGCTGCCATTTCAAATGCGGGCGCTTCCGGCCAGTACAACATGACTTTGGCTTGCCGTACGCCGGCTGGAATTTCCAGGGTTTGTGTCGCTGTTGCGCCGTTGTCCACACTGTTTTCACTCCAGCGCGCTTCTTCTATATAGCGCAAGGCGCTTCCGGAATTGACGTGTCCCCAGCCGAATTTAAAATCGGGGCCTGGGTTTCCGAGGTCGTTGGCGCTGTTCAGGATCAGGGTTTTCAGCAAGGCCGACGCCGGTTCCTGGCCGTTGTGAATGGATTTGAAGGCATGGGTCAGCTGCGCCAGGCATCCGGCAATACCCGGTGCAGCGCCGGATGTGCCTGAGAATACCTGGTAGTCGTTGAACGGCGCGGTGGATTCTTGACCGTTGCCGTTGGCAGAAATGTCGGGTTTGATACGTCCGTCATAAGCGGGGCCGCGGCTCGAAGAGTTAGCGAGCGTTGCATCAGCCAATAAATTTGCCGCTGCTATACTGTTTTTTCCCTGTTTATGCCCCCCGGTGATGTTTCCCCATTGGTTGCCGGCGCCGTAATCGTTGTCGCCACAGCCGATGCCATTTTGATTTCCCGCAGAAAAAACATGCATCAAGGTAGGGTAAGCATACAATTGTTCGTCTACAATTTGCGAAGCAAGGGTATACCCGCTGTTGCAACCGTCTAAATAGGAAGAATTGGTGATCGTTACATTTTCATTTAAAAACAGGTTAATGGTCTCATCCTGGAAATCGCCTGTATAATCTACGGCAAAAAGTTTTGCGCCCGCAGCCATACCTTTTTTGGTAGGATCCAGATTACCTGCACCGGTCAGGATACCTGCTACGCCGTCGCCATGTGTACCTGCTTCAGGCGGATCAAGTGTAAGATTGGTCAGACGGCCCTGAAAATCAATATGCGGCCCCAATTGTCCGTCATCGCGCACCAAAACGCCGACGCCTTCGCCGTTGTATTTTTTGCCCGTTGGCGCATCGCTGTCCATCAGGTTGGATCGATGCAGGGAGCGGCCGCGCGTATCTTCCGGTTCGGCAGGCGGAGGCAGGAGTTCCATATATTGCACAAAAGGCAAAGCGGCGATACTTTCCAGTCGATCCTGCGGAATCAATACCTGAACAAAATGTGCATTTGTGCCGGTTTTCCTGATTTCCAAACCGTTTTGACGGCAAAAAACGACCACTTCATCCATATCTGCATGTGGGTATAAACGGATATTTACCGCCAGGCGATCGCCAGATACAGCCCAGTCTCCAAAGGGAGGTTCCCGCAGGTTTCGAGCCAGTTTCCAGACCGGTTTAACAGGCAGGATACTTTTTACCTGTAACTTTTCCAATTGCCCCAAGTCATAATCGGCCGGAATTGAAACCAGGTAAACGCCAAATTGAATGTACGCCAGAACTGACACGCCGGCTTCGTTCAACGTATAGCGTTCCCGGTTGCTCAACAAACGCTCCGATCGTATGTACCGCACATAACTCCCGTTTGTGATCTCCTCTTGTGCAGGAATAATTTTTCGGGCGGTATCGTAGTTGTCCGGAAAAGCCTCCAGTCCGAAACTAAATCGGACGGAAAATGAAGATTGTCCGTACAATTGCATCCCGAAAAATGAAAGGATGAGCAGGCCGGGAATTGAAATGAACTTGAACATACACGCAGAAAGGTTTGATCTGTAAGAAAGTATGATTGGTCGGTAAAATAGTAATAAGCGGCAACCAAAGGGCTGCAAATTGGTTTGTTCTAATCGCGCTCAAAGAAACTCGCTTTCCGGGAAAGATGATTGCGCACAAACTGTCAGAAAAAAGCAAAACGACCGTCTCCCGAAAAGAGCAGGTCGCAAAAGAATAAAAAATATGATTGCACCTATCGTCTGGATTGGTTTTATTGTGCTGGTTATGTTGCTCATGGCGATTGACCTGGGTGTTTTTAATAAGAAAGCCCACATTCAGACTTATAAAGAGGCCCTCTACAGTACCCTGGGATGGATCATACTTGCACTCGGCTTTAATGTATTTATTTATTTCGCCTACGAAAACCAGTGGTTAGGACTAGGCACCTATATCCATGAACCCATGGGAGGCCGCGAAGCCGCCCTGAAATACCTGACGGGTTTTTGCTGGAAGAATCGCTCAGCATTGACAATCTTTTTGTGATGGCTTTGGTGTTTGCGCGTTTTCGGGTACCCAAAAAATACCAGCATCGCATCCTTTTTTGGGGGATACTGGGTGTTTTGGTTTTTCGGGGCATGCTTATCGGTGTGGGTATCTGGCTGGTACACTACTTTACCTGGTTATTTTACTTCTTCGGCGCATTGCTCTTGTATTCAGCCATAAAAATGTTGAAACATGAAGAAAACCTGGAAGAAGACATGGGCAAGCACAAGGTAGTGCGCTTCATCAGGCGTTTTTATCCGGTGAGTAACAGTTACGACAGTGGGAACTTTTTTACCATAGAAAACGGAAAAAAAGCCGCAACACCCATGTTTGTGGCCCTGTTGGTGATTGAAACAACGGATATCGTTTTTGCATTTGATTCCGTGCCGGCTGTTTTTTCCATTACAACAGATCCTTTTCTGGTCTTTTCTTCCAATATTTTTGCCATTCTCGGGCTTCGGTCTATGTATTTTGTTCTGGCAGATATCCTGGACCGTTTCGAGTATCTGCGGTACAGCCTGATCGCTATTTTGTTTTTTATCGGGATCAAAATGATCCTCATCCCGCTCAAAATACACATGCCGATCGGCATTTCATTGGGAATAATCGGCCTTTTTCTGCTGGGCGGCATCCTGTTTTCCCTTTTTCAGAAAAATAAAAACATCGACCCGGGCGGGTCCGGTGAATAATCCATTGCGCCGGTAATCAGGTTGTTGATAAAAATTTAACAATCATTATCCTTGACAAATTGAAAAAGCAGTTTATTTTTGTACTCGTTAACTGGTCGAAGACAAAGGTTTTATCCTTTATACTTGCCATTTGACGGAACATTAATTAACCATATTTTTTCATTTTGGCTTCCGCAAAAATTTCATTCTATACCCGGAAGCGATAACCTAAAACATAACTTTTGCCATGAAACATTGGGAGAAGGGTAAAAAAGATCTCCGCCGCACGGATGAATTGTCCTATCAACAACAAGACCACAAAAAGAAAAAATTAAAACCTGTAGAAAAAACAAAATATCGCCTTCGGGGGGTATCGGACCAAGAAGATTAACAGACATACTACAATTTTTTCAGGCGGGAAAGGGGATGCCCCTTTCCCGCTTTTTTATTGAAAAGTTTGATGGTTTTTGAAAAGTTTGAAAGTTTGAAAGTTTGATGGTTTGAGGTGGTAACCTAAAGCCTTGAGTTACCACCTCAAACCATCAACCCCACCATCAAAATCTCAACAACCTTAACAACTCAACCCCTACAACATCGCCAACGGCAACTCCACCGGCCTTTCCAAATAATACGATGCATTTTCCCTGACAATAATGTCTAAGGGCAGGTACTGCTGTACCGGAATTTCCTTGCGTAAAACCAGGTGATTCACCAGCGTATGGATACCCTGATAACCTTGTCGCCAGGCATTCTGGTTGATCAGAAAACGGATTTTATTCTCTTCCAGCAGGCGCAGGTTGGGCGCTATCAGGTCAAAACCGACCACTTTGATACCTTCCATCGTTTGATGATCCAGCACTTCCACGAACTTGTATGCCCTGGAGTTTGTGATAAAGAACCCCTTCAGTTTCGGGTTCTGTTCGAGCAGGTGCATAGCCCATGTTTTCATCTCTGCGGGGTTGTCGAAGGCTTCAAAAACTGCCGTATGGATTTCGATGTTTTTCCCACCCGGGCGGTTAAAAAAATCCTTAAAACCCTGTTGCTTGGCCAATAAGTGCCTGGCGCCGGGCACTTCTTTATCCAGGTTGAGTACCATGGCATGATCACCGTCGTTCAGTCCGAAATTGAGCAAACGCCCGGCCAACACCCCGCTTTGGTACGAATCCTGTCCAATATAACTCAGCGCATCCGTACCTTCTATCTGGGTATTGATCATGACTTTCGGTATGCCGAGTTTCGTAGTTTCTGCAATCAGCCAGGCAGATTCATCATGAAACAAGGGCGCAAAAAGCACCGCATCGGGCTGCGTTTCCACTACCTGCCGGAGGATTTGCAGGTAGGTTTTAGGCTCGAACAAGGGAAAAAAATGATATTCCACCTGAACGCCGTAATGCCCGACCGATTCGGCGGCCCGCTCTACACCTTCCTTGGGTTGTTCCCAATAGGGGTCGAAACGGAAATCAGGTAAAATAACTGCAATTCGGAATGTTTTTTGTTGTTCGCCAAAGACCTGGCGACCATATTGGGCTGATATCCCATCTCTTCCATGACTCGAAGCACTCGGATACGCACTTCGGGCGCCACATGCCCCCGGTTATGCAGCACACGGTCCACTGTTCCGATGGAAACGCCCGTCTGCGCTGCGATGTCTTTGATTCTGATGCGTTGCTGCATGATCGTGTTTTTCAGAAACAAAGATCAGTACAATATCAATACCGTGTACGCACACAATTGAAAAAAAATCTCCCGTGTGCGCACACGGTATTGATATTCTGTTTTACTTTTGCTCCATCTACAAACAGACATTATGAAAATAAAGGAAAAAGCCTCCACCGGTTATCTCAAGTACGAACTCAAAAATTTCGAGAAATTACCCGTCAAAATCTGGGAAGATTCTGTGGAAGCCTCCCGCCATGTTGCCCGTTCCGTGGCACTGGCGATCCGGCAGCGCCAGCAGGATGGAGAACACATCGTACTCGGCCTTGCTACCGGTAGCACGCCGATAAAAGTGTACGAGGAACTGGTACGTTTGCACAAAGAGGAAGGCTTGAGTTTTCAGAATGTCATCAGTTTTAATCTCGATGAATATTACCCGATGCCTAAAGAAGCCCAGCAGAGTTACTGGCGCTTCATGCACGAGTACTTATTCGATCATGTAGACATATTGCCGGAAAATATCCACATTCCCGACGGCACCCTGCCCATGGAAAAGATAGCCGACTACTGCGAGGAGTATGAAAAATTAATAGACCTCGCCGGCGGTATCGATATTCAATTGCTTGGTATCGGCCGCACCGGCCACATCGGTTTTAACGAACCGGGCGCCTGGGAAACATCTCCCACCCGCATGGTGCGCCTCGACCACCTGACCCGCCACGACGCTTCCAAAGACTTCCAGAGCGGAGACGATGTGCCTTATCGGGCCATCACAATGGGTGTAGGTAGTATTTTTAAGGCCAGAACCGTTTACCTGATGGCCTGGGGACAACACAAGGCCCGGATTATTCAGCAGGCCATAGAAGGTGAAATAACCACCTCCGTACCGGCTTCCTTCCTGCAAAAACACCCCAATGTAAAAGTAGTGCTCGACAAAAGCGCCGCCGAAGAACTGACCAAAATGAAGTCGCCCTGGCTGGCCGGTATCTGCAACTGGACGGACGACCTCATCTGCAAGGCGGTGGTCTGGCTCTCCCAAAAAACGGGCAAACCGATCCTCAAACTCACCGACGAAGATTACAACGAGCACGGTCTCAGCGACCTGATTATCGAACAGGCAAACTCCTACTAACTCAATATCCAGATATTCAACCGCCTGCAACGGACCATCACCGGCTGGCCGGGCGGCAAACCCAATGCCGACGATTCCAACCGGCCCGAACGCGCCAAACCCGCCAAAAAACGGGTAATTCTCTTTAGTCCGCACCCCGACGACGATGTGATTTCGATGGGCGGTACGTTCCAGCGCTTAGTTGACCAGGGACATGAAGTGCATGTCGCTTATCAGACTTCCGGCAATATCGCCGTCCACGATTTTGATGCGCTGCGCTACGCGGAATTTATGCGGGAGTTCAATGCGCAACAAGGCACGCTGGATGAAAAAGACGCAAAACGCTACGAAAAAATTATTCACTTTCTGAATACAAAAGATTCCGGTACGCCGGATATTCCCGAGGTGCGCAGCATCAAGGGCCTGATCCGGAGAGGCGAGGCGCGTGGTGGCGCGCGCTTCACCGGGTTGCAGGACAAGCAGATCCATTTTCTGGACATGCCTTTTTATGAAACCGGCAAAACGCGTAAAATGCCGCTCAGCGAAGGCGATATCCAGATTATTGTCGATCTGATGCTGCAAGTGAAGCCCCACCAGGTGTATGCCGCAGGCGACCTCGCCGATCCGCATGGCACGCACCGCGTTTGTTTAGACGCTATTTTTGAATCCTTCCGCCGCCTGGAAAATGAAACCTGGATGAAGGATTGCTGGCTCTGGATGTACCGCGGCGCCTGGCACGAATGGGCCGTACATGAAATTGAAATGGCGGTGCCGATGAGTCCGCAACAACTGCGCAAAAAACGCCAGGCCATCTTTATGCACCAAAGCCAGAAAGACAGCGCGCCTTTCCCGGGCGATGACAACCGCGAGTTCTGGCAACGCGCCGAAGACCGCAACCAGGGCACAGCCAGTACTTACCGGGCACTTGGACTGGCGGAGTACGAGGCAATGGAGGCGTTTGTAAGGTGGAAAGGGTAGGGGGAAGGGTGTTTAGTTTTTGTCGTTTCGTGTTTACGAAGTGACTTGAAGTCAGCGTCAGTTATGTTCTTCTTGGACATTCAAGCTTGAACATTCCTCGGGGGACTTCTCAAAAACCCGTTTTTATCTCAATCGGGTTACTCAATATCTTATGCACCGGGCAGGCATTGGCAATTGCCAGCAGCCTTGTTTTCTGATCCGCATCGAGATCGCCGCTGAATTTTAAGGTTCGCCGGATGATCGTTTTGCTTTCTTCCGGGATAAATTCCAGGTCGATATCGATCTGTACTTCCTGCAGGTCCCAGCCTTTCCGGTCGGCGTACATCCTGAGTGTTGCGCTGGTGCAGGCCGCCAAAGCGGAAGCCAGTAACTCGTTGGGTGAAAAACCTGCATTTTTTCCACCCACATCTACCGGCTCGTCGGCTATGAGAACATTGCCGGAAGGCGAGGTGATTTCAACTTTGTACAACTCGTTTTTGATGCTGGACGAGACTTTGGCCATGTGGTTATTTTTTTAGTTTTGATGCCCTGCAAATATGCATAAACTTTCTCAATCACGCCTTCCAGCCCTTTCAATCAAACCTGACTATAACATCGCTTATTGCGCTACAATAGCCTTGACCAGACTCTTCCATTGTACATCCGAAAATCCAAGCCAGGAAGCTACCGCAGTCGCCACATTCCGTACCGTATCCAACAGGCCATGGGATTCCGTATTCACGGTCTCTTTGCTGCCAAATACCTCCGCAGTAACACGGTCGCCCAGGCGAAACACCGCGAAAGTACTGGCCGCTTTGTCATCCAGAAAATGCGCGACATCGCCCTGGTCGTTTAAAGGACTTGGAGCAGGCCGCACCCGCATCAGGGTCATTTCGTCGGCGGAAGTGTTTTTGCTGTCTTCCACGGCTTCCACCCGTACCCAGTCTTGTCCGTCTCCGGCCTGCGGTCCGGGACCGGGAATATCAATCTGCATATAATCGCCCACTTCGGGCAATCTATACCCCACCGGCTCGCCCTGGGCATTGCGCAGTCGAAACGTACTGCTCAATCCATCACAGATATTTTGCCAGTTATTGACGTCCAGCATGCGCTCGCGCGCAACCCGGAAGAATTGCCGGGCCGTTTCTACGCTGTCAAACGACACCGTTTCGCTGAAGTTCTGTTGAATACCTTCTTTTTGTTCCGGAGTAATATCCTGATGCTCGTTCATGGTTGATCTTTTTTTAGTGAATGCTAAAAAAGGTGTGCCAATGATGCACAGACCAATTATCAAGATACTGATGTCGGAAACATTACAGCGACACTGTATTTAGGTGAGAGGATGGTATTAATACCAAAGTTTAATTAAATTTCATCCAGAGTTTTGGAAGCAGCGCAGGAAGCTGCTCTTGCGTCCAGTCAGTGCCTTTGGTTGGCGGCGGTCCCAGATCGTAGTCAAGACCCATTTTAGAGGCAATGTTTCTTGGAAAAGTTTCATCTTCTTCTTTGCCGGTTTTACTGGAATACGCGTCTGTCGCAACATACATCAGTCCTTCCCAACTGCACATATCTCCCTTATGGACAATGTTCGCCAAATAGTCCGGATTTTTTAAAGTTTCCGCATACACTTCTTGGCCTTGTCCGATTAACCAGCAACGGAAATACAAATACGAGTCATCGGAAACGTAGTTTGTGATGATTTTTTGCGCCGCCATTACTTTATAATCATCGGCATCGAATACACATTGGCGAAAAACGATCTCGAAATTTTTGATTTCCTCCAACGAGTGTTTTTCGAGTACGGCGCTGAGGAATATTTCTTTCACAAGATCATTCCCGTTGGCGACTTTGACAGCGTCGTCAAGTAATAACCAGAAGTGGTTGGTGTGAATGGTGTGCATATTTAATTGGTCAGGATTGGGAACTGTACCCACCTCGTTGGCCTTTTTTCAGGCGAAAGGGTAGGTGGTTGCGGTGCATCTGCTCCCATGTTGATAAATTTAGCGAAAAGGATTAAAAATGAAATGCCCTGTGCCGTCGCTGGAAAAAGTGGACGATAACAGACAGGCGACACAAGCCGGTCAAAGATAAAGTTTTTGGGTAATTTGTAAATAGGGTGGGGTGATTTTATGGACTTTGCCTATGCAGGGTTGTCACAACTTGAGGCCACTGGAAACTTGCCATATGCTTGGAATATTATTTGCCGTCGGCGGCAGTTGTAAAGTATTACTTAACAACTGCATTTTATCTAACTTCTTCTATTTCAATATATTAGCAATGCGTTGCCCATGCATTGCTTAGAGGTGACAAAAAAATGGCGGGATGCTTTCACTTCATCAGCGCAACGTCAACTCCAAAGCGGGAAAAATCCGTGTCCATCCGCCTCCTCCGTCCAATCTACGTCCCATTAACCCTACGGTGGAAAACGGCGCACAAGCGCAAAATCCCCAAAGCAAAAAAGCCAACTGCCTGATAATCAGACAATCGGCTTTGGAAACTTTCTGGTCAACCCGCCGTCGCACCGCCTAAATGGCGGTGCTATGGCGGGTAAAGTGGAGCTGGCGGGAGTAGAATCTAATTTTTTAATCTATTGATTATCAATAGATTGTATCTTTGTCTTGAAGTGGTGGTGTAAAAAGTGGTGCATAAAATAGCAATTTTGCCCGTTTTTACGCCGCATTGGCTAACCGCTCTTTTACAATCGCTACCATGAAATCGCGAACGTCGGCAGAGCGTTTTACCAGATCGTAAGGCAAACGAATGATGAATTGGTGCCGTCCTTTTTCGTCTACCCATTCATCTTCTTCCTGATCGGTTTCGTCTTCCGTACACAGGAATGTGATACCTACGTTCGGCAGGTGCGGAAATTGTGCGGCGACATATTGCGTATCTACTTTATCGGCAATTTCTTGTTCGACAATTTTTACGACGATCATGGTCTGAAAATTTTCGTCAAAGTTAGTATCAGGATTCAAATATTGCAAATGTTACTTCAAAACCGGGTTGTACGGCGGCCGCAACAGGCGGTCGAGTTCCAACCTTGCCAGGTTTTCGGGTAGCAGCGGGTAGGCAAAAAGTTTTCGTTGCTCTTCCTGCAAACATTCCGTTACGGTGCCTTTAAACTGAATGACATACAAAACCCCGTTGTCCTGCAAAAAACGGCTTGTGTAGCGCCCCCGTTCGCCTTTGGTCGTAATCCCGTATTTCCAGACTTCGCCGGTATGCAGGTAATACAACGCCCGGCCACTATGCAGGCACGGGTACCAACCTTCCGCCATTGCAACCAGGGCGTATTGTTCCGCTACTTCCAGGTCATTCAGTTTCTTTTGTAACTGATTTTGATGTTTCGCTATTAGTTGCGGTTCCCTTCGATGTATTCTATTACGTCACTCCATTGAAGTGCGCACACGATCAGGATTGCAACGCCGCCAATGATAAACGGCAGCAGGCTTTTCTTTTTAGGTTCAGGCGGTTGAAATTGCGGTTGCTGTAAATCTGCTCCCATAGGTTTGCATTCGGCGTTGATGGAAGTATTGCAAAAAGCAACCGTGCCGCCGCTGCAAAAAGTTGACGATAACAGAGTAGGCGACACGGTCAAAGGATAAAGGTAAACAATCTAAACCTTTTCCATTCACTAAGAACGTTCGGGTATTTGCAGTTCCAATCGCCTATTTATAATCGTCTTTTAAACAGAAAGTATCGGCGGTCAACATACCAAGTAGCAAAACACTCCCATCCAGCAGCGCCTAAAACGTTTAATGCTTCGGCAATGCTTTTAAAACCATCGTTACCATCGGAATTAGAAAGAAAATTATTCTTTACAAGTTCACCAAACTTTTCCTTTCCATCGTCTATAAGAAACGATGAACCCCAATCCGCAAGTCGGCAGTATTCCCATTTTTTTTGGTCAGTTGTGAACTTTCTTTCATCCTATATTTTTTTATAGATATAAAATTTCATTAATTTCTTTTTCAAAGCATCTGGTTACAAGCACCACAATGCTTGAACGGGTGCAAAATCACCAACCTACACAACCCCGATTTTATCCACCTCACCCATAAGCCTATCCGTTTCGATCAGGGCGGCAATGATGCGCCGGTAATGCGCTACGTCTTCAAAATCCAGGGTTCTATTCTTCCGGTCTTTCAGCCATTTTTGCGCGGGCTGGTAGCCGCCGATGTAAAATTCCCAGGCAACGGGCGGCACGTTGGCGAAGTGCTGCGTTTCATTGATGTAAACGTTTCCGGCCTCGTATTTTACTTTCCTTACCACTGTTGTCGTCTTCCGGGTATTGGATCAGGTTCTTTTCAACGGCTGCATTTTCCAGCAAATGCGTTTGGCGCAACTGACTACCCAACGCGACCAATGCCCAAAAAGTAGCCGCGTCTTTTGGATACGGCACACGCGGAAAATCAATCTTCAAAAATTCTTTGTAGGTTTCCCGGTAGGTGGGAGAATGCAAAACGGCGTAGATGTAATCGAGTATGTCAATCGGGGCGAAGGTGGCGCGGTCTTGCTCTTTTTCGGTGGTAAATTTCAGCCCGATTTTTTTGCGCTATCTGTTGATAATCGTGGGCGTTTAGGTTAGGGGATTTGATCGAATTTATTTAAGGTCGTTTGGCATGTTATCCGGTAGAAGTAGAGAGGGAAACGGTGCCGCCCCCTGTAATATATATTTTGATCTGATATTGTGTCTGTGATAAACGATAAATTCCATTGCATTTGCCCTACTGCCTGACCTTGCCTGCCCGATATTAAAGCATAGTTTCCTGATACCTTTAAGTTCTTCATTATACGGTTTTGGCTATAAGCAAAA
>JADJSY010000003.1 GCA_016711435.1 Lewinellaceae bacterium | reverse complement strand
GATAACTTCTTACATTCCCTCCTGCATGAAAAAAAGAGAAAAATTAGCCATTGTACGGCAACATTATCCCAATGCCGTTTCCACCATCGATGCGGTAAACAAAACAATTTTATTTGTCGAAGACGTTTTAGACCTGGAACCGGGGCAGGTCATGCTGGCTGACAGCCTGTGCTGCGACGACGTGAACAGCATACAATACCCCGCGCGGGCAACCGAGTTTTTAGGCCCTTTCAAATTAGGCGGCCTGGACGGATTCCCGTTTGTCGGGTTAACCGGCATGAAGGCATTTTCCAGCCATGTCCCCGACGATGGGGCCGTTTTTATATACTACGGCCCACACATCGGTATTTCCAAAGACGGAAACTTGGGCAAAATTCACCGCATCGGGCAATATAAAAGTTCAGATTGCTGCGGCGCCGCCATGGCAGGATTACAGAAGTTGACCAACCATGCCATTATTGATGGCCATGTGAATGATCTGGATTATCAGATGAATACCCTGGAACAAATACTGCTGCAACAGGGAGACCGGATTCTGGACGCTCCGATACCGCTGAAAGAAGCCACCGAGGTCATTTATGAGGCCATCGACAAACGAATCAGGGAATTACTGGCACAAACAAAATTCAAATGCCGGTATATCATTCTGACCGGCGCCATCCTGATTAACGGCGACAGCGACATGGGTTCTTTTACCTCCACCAAACACGCAGAACTGATCGACGTGGCTACGGGAGAAAGTAAAAACCTGATGTTTGTACTGGAAGACCGGGTGTAGTGGCAGACCACGAACTTTTGTATACATTTACCGGCAATCCGCATTGCCTATGACAATTGATACCGCAACCCTTGCCGGACAACTTCGCAGTATGGAGGTGTTTAATGAGCTGCCGGAACCTGTTTTGCAGGAATTGGCGCAAAAAAGCACCATCGTTCATGCTGCTGCCGGCCAGGTAATCTTTCACAAAAACCAGCCTGCGAAATCCCTGTACCTGATCTTGTCCGGTGCGGCAAAAGTGCACGACGACGACTACACCGTGGCAGAAATGCCGGCGGGCGCTTGTTTCGGCGAACTGGCCCTGCTCGATGCGGGTCCGCGCTCTATGTCCGTAACCGCCACCGTTCCCACTACCTTGTTGCGCATCCAGCGCAATGTTTTTTTTGATGCCGTAGGCCATACCCCCGAACTGCTGCAAAAAATTGTGGGCCTGCTCTCCCGACGGCTGCGTTTCCAGACCGAACAAGCCGTAGAAGAATTGCGGCAGAAGGAAGCGGAACTGACCCGTTTGGTAGATGAACGCACAGCGGAACTAATGCTCCAGAAAGAAACCGCCGAAGCGTTGCGCGCCAAAGCGGAAGCGGAAACGCGCGAGGCCGAGTTTCAGCGCCGGCGGGCGGAACAGAGCGAACGCTCCGAGCAGCAGTTTCTGGCGAATATGAGCCATGAAATCCGTACGCCGATGAATGCGGTGATCGGTATGACCAAATTGTTGTTGCAAAAAAATCCGCGCGAAAACCAATTGCGTTACCTGCATGGCATCCGGCAGTCGTCGGAGGCTCTGCTGGTGATACTGAATGATATCCTCGACCTTTCAAAAGTCCAGGCCGGGCGGATGGAACTCGAATGGACCACGCTGCACGTAGCCGACATTCTGGACAATGTGCGCGCGACCCTCCAGTTCAGGGCGGAAGAAAAAAGCCTGGGACTGTATATCGAACTCGATCCGGACATCCCGCCGGCTTTGAGGGGGGACCCCGTTAGGCTTCAGCAAATCCTGCTCAACCTGGCCGGGAATGCGGTAAAATTCACCGAAAAAGGCCGGGTTGACCTGATTGCACGGGTAACAAACCAGGACAGCCGGCGTTGTGGGCTGCATTTTGGAGTGCGCGACACCGGCATCGGCATGAGTCCCGAACAATTGGCCGTGGTGTTCGAAAGTTTCCGACAGGCTTCCGGCGAAACAACGCGAAAATACGGCGGCACCGGGCTGGGATTGTCTATTTCCAAACAATTGACGGAACTGTTCGGCGGCCGTATCGAGGTGGAAAGCAGCCCGGGCGCAGGTTCCGTTTTTCACGTACACCTGGCACTCGATATTGCGGAGGATGAAACAACGACCACCAACGTCCTCGATTCCAACGCCGCAGAAGCCCTGCGCGGTCTGCGCATACTCGTAGTGGAAGACAACGCTTTTAATCGCCTGGTGGCTGTGGAAACGCTCGAAATGCTCATCCCGGAAGTATATGTTGTGAATGCTGAAAACGGCGTGGAAGCCCTGGAGGCTGTGCGTAGCGAACCCTTCGACATCGTGCTGATGGACGTATCGATGCCGGTGATGGACGGGCTGGAAGCCACCCGCGCCATACGCGCCATGCCCCTCCCGCTCGGCGCCCTGCCGGTAATCGCTTTTACAGCCTCGGTCACTAAAAATGAAATCAACAGCTGCATGGCCGCAGGAATGAACGGATACATACCTAAACCATTCCAGGATGCCGAACTGATCGGCGCCCTGAGCGCCGTGGCGCCTGTGCAAAGCCGGACATCTGCGCGTCCCAATCCGGAGGTGTTGAACCGGCTCGCCGGCAGCAACCCCGATCGCCTGCGCAAATACCTGCGGATGTACCTCGATGCGGTCGGGACGGCAATTCCCAAAATCGAAACAGCGCTGGAAGCCGGCGAACGCGATGCCCTGCACCGCCTGGTGCATACCCTGAAACCGCAGTTGAAACTCGTAGGACTCGATGGAACGGCAGCCCTGGCACAGGAACTGGAAACACATATCCTCGAAGGCGCGGACTGGAGTAGTGTGCCCGTTCAGGCTGCCCGCTTGCTCGCCGAACTCCGGCAATCTGTTGCGGATATCGGACAGATGCTGGATATTTAACACTGCAAAAAAAAACTTGCCGATCCCGATGCTGGCATCTTATCTTGGCCCCAAAAACAGCATCTGATGAAAAAAAATATCTTCGTCGTGGACGATGATCCCATGTTTGCCACTTTATTGGCCGACTATCTGGATGACCTGGGCCATTTCCAGGTAACCACTTTCGGCACAGGCGAAGATTGTCTGGTCCGCCTGACCGATAAACCCGATGCGATCATTCTCGATTATTATCTCGATAGCACCGTTGCCGGCGCTCAAAATGGTCTGGAAATCCTGCAAAAAATCCACAAAGCCGATCCGGACATGAAAGTAATCATGCTTTCCGCCCAGGAACACTACGGGGTGGCCTTGCGCACTATTGCTTCCGGCGCTGTTCACTATGTGATCAAAGACACCGCTTCTTTTGAAGAAATCGGAAAGTATTTGAGCGATTTATAGAAGAAGCTGCGTTTAAGACTATCTGGTGAACCAATAAAATCCGGGAGTGTTCAAAAACGTGTGGCACACCTCACGTAATTGATTGATAATCAAGGTCCAGATGAAGGTGTGCCACACATTTTTGAACATTCCCTAAAATCCGGGTCTCATCCTTCCCATTCGTGTCCTAATGCATTAACCAAAACATGAAAAACGCACTCCTTTCCCTGCTCGTCATTACCGCAGCCCTGGCCTGTCATCCCTCGCAAAAATGCGTGGAAAACCCCAAGCCCGACTGTGTCTGCACCCTGCAATACGATCCTGTCTGCGGCTGTAACAACAAAACCTACGGCAACGCCTGCGCGGCAGAATGCGCGGGCATCAGCAAGTACACGAAAGGCGAGTGCAAACCCGCCATTGGACTGGAAGGTACGGTCTGGCAACTGACCCACTTTGCAGGAGGCGCCACGCCGCAGCAAGTGCCGGACAGCGTGACCATTTCCATGAAATTCGAAGCAGGCAAAATCGACGGCCACGGCGGCTGCAACCACGTCGGCGGCGCCTACACACAAGATGGCAGCAACCTGAGTGTGACGGGGCTTTTCAGTACCAAAATGTTCTGCGATCCCGGTTCCAGGTGGGAAAGCATGTTTTTACAGCGCTTTGAAAAAAGCCGGAGTTACGTCATTACCGGCGAAACGATGGAAATCAATTGCGGGGATGCGGGGAATCTGGTTTTCAGATTGAACTGGAAAAAGCGGAAAGGGGAGTAATCTGGCAAATGGAACACGAATGGAACGGGGGAGGGGGGGGGGGGGGGGTAGAAGGCCCCCCGCCCCCCGAAACCCGCCCCCCCCCCCGCCCCCCCCCCCCCCCCCCCCCCCCCCCCCCCCCCTTTCCCCCGCCCCCTCCTGGCCGGGGGAGGAGGATTAAAGCCCCGCCCAAAAAAAAACGGCCCCAAAGGGACCAAAAACCCCCCCCCCCCCCCCCCCCCCCCTTCCTTCCCCAATTACCGACCGGAAAGCGGGCGATTTGTTCGTCTGGCCCTTAATTGTATAAATTCGGGCTTATAAAAGACGACAAATGTTAAAATTTACCCACTCGCTGTTCATTGTTCTGCTCGCTTTTCCTTTGTCCGCTCAAACCAACTTTCTGGTAACCAACACATTAGCGGAGCAGGTTTTAAAAGGTAATTACACCCCGGCGGATTACGCGGCCGGCGCAGTCATAGACGATCCGGCGCTGATAGCCACAGAAATCAATGCCCGAATATCGCCTGACAGCCTGAAATCGTACATCGCGGCGCTTAGTTCTTTCGGCAACCGCAATACGGGCAGCGACACCGTGTCTTCATCCTGGGGCATCGGTGCAGCGCGGCGCTGGGTGCTGTCGCAATTTCAGGCTTTCAGCGCTGAAAATGAGGATCGTTTGCTGACCGGGTATTTCCAGTTTGACCGACCCATTTGCAGCGTAGGCCGGCACCGGAACATCATGGCGGTGTTGCCCGGCACGGATCCCGATCCAAACGGGGTCATCATCGTGGAAGGGCATATCGACAGCCGTTGCGAGGCGCTCTGCGACACAGCCTGCCTGGCCGAAGGGGTGGAAGATAATGCCAGCGGTACGGTGCTGGTGATGGAACTGGCGCGTATTTTGTCTAAGTATTCTTTCAAAAATACGATTGTTTTTATGGCTGTGATTGGCGAAGAGCAGGGGCTTTACGGCGCCGAGGCATTTGCCATATATTGCCAGAACAACAATATACCGCTGCGGGCGGTACTGAATAATGACGTAATCGGCGGCGTGTTTTGTGGAGAAACATCATCGCCGCCTTCTTGTTCGGGCTACAACAGTATTGATTCCACGAGCGTACGCCTTTTTTTCATCCGGCGCTTTCAATTCACCACACAAACAACTGGCGCGCTATATCAAACTGCAATACCAGGAAAATCTCCTGGCCACGGCGGCTGTCCCGATGAACGTCCGCATCATGTCGCCCGAAGACCGCACCGGCCGCGGCGGCGATCATATTCCGTTCAGGAGCCGCGGTTATCCTGCCATGCGTTTCACAGCAGCCAATGAACACGGCGACGCGGGCATCGACGCGAACTACGAAGACCGCCAGCATTCCACCCGCGATGTGCTGGGCGTCGACACCGATAACGATGGCGAAGTGGATTCCTTTTTTGTGCAGTTCAACTACCTGGCCCGCAACGCAGTCATCAATGGTAATGCCCTGGCTATGATTGCCCGGGGCGTTCGCACGCCGGCAGACTTTACGGGCATCCGTTCGGGTAGTTCGCTTCTGCTGGAAATCGACGACCCGGATACCCTGGGTGTCTACCGTGTTGCGTTGCGCACGACCACCAATGACTGGGACACTGTTTATACCCTGACAGGCAGCACGGCAGGCGTTTTCCCCTGCAATCCGACGGGCGCCCTTTACGTCAGTGTAGCGCGGGTAGACAGCACAAACATTGAAAGCCTTTTTTCGATTGAAAAAATCATCCTGATTTCTGCAACGGAGGAAGCGGGTGAGGAGGCTGCTGAAAAACCGATCCGTTTGTTCCAGAATCGCCCCAACCCATTCGACGAATCGACCTGGATCAGTTTCTGGGTGAATGAAGTCCCCTCATACCGGCAGGCCACGATCCAGGTCATCGATATGGGTGGGAAAGTGATCCAGGAATTGCCGGTCGTACTAAAACAGGGCATGAATGAAGTGATGTACACGCATGGATACGGCGTACGCGGCGCTTTTCAGTATGTGCTGTTGATAGATGGGAAGGCAGTGGATGCGCGGAAAATGGTTTTTGCGAATTGAATCGTGAGTGGTGAATCGTGAGTTGTGAGTGGCATTTCGTTAGAAGAACGAACTCAATTTACTTCAAACGAGATGCCACTCACGACTCACGATTTCAGCCGCATTCGCATCTTCTCCTCCACCAGCGTTTTCAAACCCTGGATATCATCCGATCCCATGTCCTTCGTCTGAATCGGCTCTTCCCAGACCACCCGTACCGTGCCGGGTCGCAGCCCTGCGCCATTGGCCGTGATGTTGTGGATATTGACCAGCGTTTGAACGGCCAGCGGGGCCTTTGTTTGTATGGCAATTCGGAACGCGCCGTCGTAAAAGGTAGCCAGCGGTTCGTCGCTTTTGTTGCGGCTGCCTTCCGGGTAAATAAAAATACTGTATCCTTCCGCCAGGTTTTGTTTCATCACCACCACGCTGCGCGCGCGGCTGATAGCGCTCCTGCGATCGACGATGAGGCACATTTTGCGCACCACAAATCCGAAAATGGGGATTTTTTGCAGCTCCTGCTTGGCTAAAAACCTGAAAATGCCGGGGAATGCGTGGGCATTTACGATAAAATCAAGCGAGGAACGGTGGTTGCCGACAATCACATAGGATTGTTTCGGATCGAGGTGGTGTTGTCCTTCTACCCTGACCCGGATGCCTACCAATGCGAGGAAAGTAGGCGTAAACACATGGTGCAGGTACCAGATATTATTCCGCAGCGCCCGCGGCCCGGGTGTGAGAATCATGGTGAAGGCCACGACCGGCAGGCTCACAAGCATCAGCAGCAGGAACAGGATGACTGCGTAGGCAGCCCAGATTTTGTACAAGAGCATTTTCATAAAGCGGCGCAAAAGTAAGGACTTTCACCAAGTTCTGATCTACCCAACTTGACAGGATTGGAGAACGGATGAAACGGATAAAAATGGATCAGAACGGATATTTAAGTAGCCAGGGATGGATCAATCCGTTCCAATCAAATTAAATCCGTTTCATCCGTTCTCCAATCCTGACGCGGGTGTCCGATCAGCAAGTGGCCCACACCGGCCCGGCGGGCAATGCCCGCTGCCTGAGCCGCCGTGGAATGAAAGGAAATCGTCGCCTCCTCTGTGTGATCTTCCGTAAAAGTCGCTTCGTGGTACAACAGATCCACACCCCTGACAGCTTCCACGACCGCATCGGAAGGGGCTGTATCGCTGCAAAAAGCGTAGCTGCGCGGCGGCAGGGCCGGCGAAGTCAGTTCGGCATTGGGAATGACATCGCCGTTGGGTAACACAAAGTCATCTCCGGCTTTGATGCCGGGGATGTACCGGTAATGAATATCGTATTGGTCGATTTTGGATTTCAGGATATTTGGCTGGCGTTGTTTTTCCCGGAACAACCAGCCCGAAGTGGGTGCGCGGTGATTCAGGGGAATCGTCCAGACCTCTACTTTGCTGTTTTCAAAAATCTTTTGATGCACGGCGGCGTCGACTTCCACAAATTCAATGGTGTAGGGGAATTTGATGCCACAAATACGGGCCGTCGTAGCGACCAATTCCTGCACACCGGTCGGGGCATAAATGTGGAGTGTTTCGCTGCGTTTTTTCAGGCACCAGCTGGTGAGCAGCCCGATCAGGCCGCAAACGTGGTCGCCGTGCAGGTGGCTGATAAAAATATGCCGGAATCGGTCGGCTTTCACCCGGTATTTGAAAATCTGCATCTGCGTACCTTCCCCACAGTCGATCAGGAAGAATTGGTTATCCACCTGCAACACCTGCGCCGTGTAATGCCGCCCGTGGAAAGGGCCGCCTGCGCCGTTGCCGAGTACTGTGAGGAACATCCCGTTTGGTAACTTTAAATGAATTCAACTACTTGAAAGCGGACATTGGTACATCACACTTTTCTAAGTCTATGTAAATGCTTAATTATCAACACGGATAACCAATAACTGATAACGAATAACTTATTTGTTTTCCTTTATGAATTCCGCTGCGCCGTCTAATTCTTCATAAAACGCTTCGCCGTATTTTCGGATAATAGCCGTTTTGAGGAATTGATACACCGGAACCTGTTCTTTTTCGCCGAGTTCGCAGGCGGCGGAGCAGATTTCCCATTTGTCGTAATTGAGCGCTTCGGAGCCGAAATGTTCAAATTTTTCGACCCGGATAGGGTAGAGGTGGCAGGAAATGGGTTTTTGAAAATCGATGACGCCTGCTTTCCAGGCCTGTTCGATGCCGCATTTGGCGATGCCCAGAACATCGCGGGTCATGTAGGCGCAGGGGCCGCCGTCCACTAAGGTCGTGCCGTTTCCCATGCCCTTGTAAAAGGCAGAAGTGCCTTGCGCTTCTATGGCGGCGATGCCTTCCGGCAGTAGAAAGGGTTTTACTTTTTCATAAATCGCGTCCAAAATCGGCAATTCTTCATCGTCTAAGGGCGCTCCGTAGTCGCCTTCCCAGCAGCAGGCGCCCTTGCAGGCACTCAGGTTGCAGATGAACTGTTGTTCGACGACATCGTCGCTGACGAGTATATCCTGTACAATAATCATGGTGTTGCGTTGTTGAAGCCGCTTGAACGGAGAAGATGTAAAGGTCGGTAAAAATGTGGGAATTGGCCAGGTGCATTTCAAATTGGCATTGCGGTATATTGACGGGGTGACTCCAAGTCACCCCGTCAATAAGCATCGAGCGACCCCGACAAGTATATAGAAATTCGATACTTCCAGGCCAAAATCCGCCGTAGTTTTGTGCGTCTTTCTTGATCTTGAAAAAACAACAAAATGGACAAAGTATATATCGAAGGCAAGCAATTTAAAGATGAAAATTACTCCGAAAGAGGTTTTGAGACAGGAGAATATGATAACTGCACGTTTTCCAACTGCATTTTTGCCAATACGGATTTATCGGAAGTGGATTTTTCAGATTGTGTTTTCACTGACTGCGACCTGAGTATGGCCACATTAAAAGACACGGCATTCAGGGATGTCAAATTTAAAAACTGTAAACTCCTGGGGCTGCATTTCAACGACTGCAACCCGTTTCTGCTCTCTTTCGACTTTGAATCCTGTATGCTTAACTTTTCATCTTTTTACCGGTTGAAAATAAAAAACACCCGTTTTGAAGACTGTAAAATGGAGCAGGTGGAATTGGTAGAAGCGGACCTGACGAATGCGCTTTTCCGGAATTGCGACCTCCAAGAGGCTGTGTTTGATAATACCATACTGGATGGCGCGGATTTAAGATCGGCATTACATTTTTCTATCGATCCGGAGATGAATCAAATTTACAGGGCGAAGTTTTCCATGCAAAACGTTGCCGGGCTGCTGCATAAATATAAAATCATTGTAGAATGAAAGTAGAAAAACCATGGAACTTAAACATCGAATCGTAACAACTTTACCACTGACCGTCATTTGGACCGATTCGTCAGAGATACAAGCTACCCGGAAGCATTATCTGTCAAAAGAGCAGATCCGGCAGATACTGAAAGAGACTCCCGTCGAGTTTGTGGTTGCTGATGTAGGCTTAAGACTAAAATGGATGGAGGCAAGTCGATGTTATTCATTTTGGAAATCAGAGGCCGAAAGTCACATTGCTGATTTTGTAGATTTAATAGATGTCAATACCTTTCCAGACAATTTTGCCTATTGGGCCAGTGAATGGCAGGCAGATGATCGCATCCCCATTATTTTATTGGAAAAATTGCATTAATTAAATGAAACTTTGTTTTCTTTGCCGCACAAAGCGCAATATTTTGTAACTAAATCAAGCAAAATTATTTAGATTAAATTCTGTGTAAGTGCTTGATTATGAACATAAATAACCAATAATTAATAACAGATAACTGTTTTTTGAGAATACTATTCACCATATCGTTGCTCGCCGTACTGCTCTACAAAATATCGGAGCCGTTGGTCATGTCCCTGCATTATGCCAGGGCACTGGAAACGCCTTTGCCAAAGCAACAGCGAATGATGAACAAATAGAAATCAAAGTACACGCCTCACTGCCTTATACCGGCAACTTTGAAGAGACCGACCCGGTTCAGAAATGTTTCAAACTCGGGGATGAATTTTATAATGTCGTGGAGCGGCGATACGAAAACGATACACTTTACTTCACGCTCCAGCGCAACATCAGCGCCCGCGACAAATTTGATGCTTTGAGTTCGATTTTGAACAACCTTTCATCGGAAGAGCAATCGAATAAGCAACCACTCAGCCACCACGCACCTTCTTCGAAGGATTTTATGACGGTGTTTTCACCCTCGACTGCTCCTGCTTTAGTGTGGCAGGACAGATATTGGGAAAAGGAACTGAAAACACCTGTTTGGCATTACAGCCTCTTGCTTCCGGCAGGCTTCTTGTCGGTCGTAGTGCCCCCGCCTGATTGCGCGTAAATCTATCTTACCTCCAATATTTCTGAACGTACACCTCTGTGCTTTGCTGTGGCTTGGTTTCATTGACCAGCAGGGCCATAAGTGTGTATAAAGTTCACTACGCGTAGCGTTGACCACTCTTGCAGGCTTTGTGCAGCATTTGTGTGCTTCGTGGTTTTATTTGACCACCAGGGCCATAATGGGATTTCACAAAGTGCACCAAGCGTAGCGTCGACTACTCTTGCAGGATTTGTCTATCCTTCGTGGTTCAGTTTTTCACCATTATTATTACATAAACGCAGCGGGTTTTCAGCAATGAAAACAGCGCTCTAAAAACATATTCAACATGAAATTTTTACAATCTCTCTTGCTTGTTCTCTTTTTGATTGCCGCTTCCGCATCGGCGCATGCACAAGGATGCGTGGCTGTCCGTCAAATGGGCGGTAACGGCGCCATGTGTTCCACCAATATGGGCATGTCTTACAACCTCGCCAAACAGGATTTCCAGGTAGGTACCACCTATCGCTATTTCCATTCCTGGCGCCACTTTGTAGGCACGGAAGAACAACACGAGCGCCAGACGACCGGCGGCGGTATCGGCCCTGACGGGAAAGAGCGCGGCAATGCGGTGAATATTTACTCACATGCCGTTGACCTCAATTTTTCTTACGGCCTGACCGACCGCATCCAGCTGAATGCTGCTATTCCATGGGTAAGCAACGAACGCTCGCAGGTATTGCGGACGACGACGACACCCAGGGATACATTCCGGTACAGCGTATATGCAAAGGTCTGGGCGATGTCCGTTTGAGCGCCAATTACTGGCTTTTTGACCCAAATACATCCCACAAAGGCAATCTGATGCTGGGTCTGGGCGTGAAACTGAATACCGGAAGTTTTACAGAAACGGACGATGCGCCGCAAGCCGACGGTACCATAAAAAATGTGATGATGGACCAGGCTATCCAGCCCGGCGACGGTGGTATCGGCATTTCCGTAGAGTTGCAGGGCTTCAAACAAGTGTACAAAAACCTGTACGGCTTTGTCAACGGTTACTATCTGTTCAACCCGAAAGAACACAACGGCAGTTTCAAGTCTGCTGCCAAGGCGGGTCTGGAAGGTTACGAACTGTATGCCTGCCCGGATCAGTATTTTGTTCGCGGCGGATTGATGGCATCGGTCGGGAAAGCCCAAAACCTGGGTTTTTCTCTGGCAGGAAGGTGGGAAGGTATCCCGGCTTTTGATGCTTTTGGCGGCCAGGTTGCTTATCGCCGCCCCGGTTACGTGGTAGCCATTGAACCCGGCGTGTCAGTACGTGCCGGCAAACACAGTTTCGGCTTGCTGGTACCGTTCAATTTTATCCGGAACCGCATACAAAGCGCTGCCGATCTCGCGAGCCAGGATTTGCAGAATGCAGCAGATCCTTCCAAAAATGTGCATGTACAAGGCGATGCAGCATTTGCGGATTACTCGATCAATTTCACTTATTCCTACCGTATCGGGAAATTGTTTCACAAAAAAATGGATCGCGAATAACAGGGTGGGTTCGTACCGGCTGCTTTAGCTGCCGGATGCGAAATCGGCAGCTAAAGCAGCCGGTACAGGCCCCACCACCTCAGTCTATCACCACCAAATAATGTAGTTTAGTTAGTTTGAATAAAACGGGCAAGCCAGACGGGTTTGTTCCTGTCATCGGTTTGCCCGTACTGTTCATAAACCAGGCTTTACATAACCTATACCGGACTATAAACAATGAAACAAAATTTATCTTTTGCCATTTGTGCGCTGTGCTACCTTTTTGGCGGCACCGTATCCATGCTGCTTTCTGCCAATTTGCCGGTGGTCGTCTCGGAACTACAAGGCGGAGCTGTGTCGGAATCTGAGTTGGCCGATATCGGTGCGTATCTGAGCGCAGGTTTTTTATATGGCTGGATGCTTGGAGGCCTGGCGCTGGGGGTAGTCAGCGATAAAATCGGGCGGGTGAAAACACTGGCCTTTTCGACGGGACTTTATGGTTTGTTTACTTGTCTGGTGGTTTGGGTGCAGGACTGGCACATGCTGCTTTTTTACCGTTTTATGGCGGGTTTTGGCGTGGGCGGCGTATTATTGGTTAGTACGGTATACCTCTCTGAAATCTGGAAGGCAGAAACCCGGGCTGTTGTTTTAGGACTTCTGGCCGTCACTTTTCCCGTAGGTATCGTCTTGAGCGGGGCCATGACGGCTGGTTTTTCGCATTGGCAACAGACGTTCTCACTCGGCGCCATTCCATTGTTGCTGGCTGCCATAGCCTGGTTTTACCTGCCCGAATCGGCGGCGTGGCAAAAGACAAAACAACAAAATCAGCAGGAGCGGCCTTTGTGGTCGCTCCTGTTTGCTCCCGAACACCGGCGCAACCTGGTGCTGGGCGCCATCATTTACGGCGCCGTCCTGGTGGGTTTGTGGGGACTGTTCTCCTGGTTGCCGACGTGGGTGCAGGGATTGCTGGAAGGTATTTCGGACGGACAATCGGAACGCGGTTTGACGATGATGCTGCTCGGAATGGGCGGTATTGTGGGCGGCAGTTTTTCGGGTTTTCTGATGCGACAATTGGGCTCGCGCAAGACGCTGCTGTTCACTTTTGCAGGGTTGATCGCTGCCTGCGGCCTGCTTTTTTTGACCAATTCCCGGTTTACTCCGATCATTTATGCCGAAATGGCCGTGCTGGCTATGTTTTTCGGGATTAGTCAGGGGGCCTTATCGGGTTATATTCCGGCCTTGTTCCCGGCCAATATCCGGGCGACCGCAACAGGTTTTTGTTTCAATATTTGCCGGTTTTTCACTGCAACGGCAGTGTTTTTTGTCGGCGCGCTGGTGAACGTACTCGGCGGCTTCGGCAATGCGCTCCTGACTTTTGCACTGGCATTTGTGGTAGCGATGGTAGCGGCGTTTTACAGTCCTGAAACCGAAAAAAAGATGTGACTCAGGGCACACGGATTGGATGGATTGGACACGGATTTTTTCTTTCACATCCGTGTCCAATCCATCCAATCCGTGTGCCTTTTATCCAAAATTTATGGCTCATATTCATTTAACCGAACAACTTCCCGGCATCCGGGGACTCATGGCTTTCCGGCCTGAAACTGCCGCGCCCCTGAACGCTTTGGCAGAAGCGCTTTTGCGCTCTGACGAAGGATTAACGAAAGGCGAACGCGAGTTGATCGCTACTTTTGTTTCCTCGCGCAACGATTGCTTCTTTTGCCAAAATATACACGGCGCAGTGGCTCAGTATTATTTTTCGGAAGAACAAACACTCGTCCGGCAGGTGCAGGAAAACTACCTGACCGCACCGATTACCGAAAAAATGAAAGCGCTGCTGGCCGTGGCGGAAAGTGTACAATCGGGCGGAAAGTTCGTCACCCCTGAACAGGTAGAACATGCGCGGCATTTGGGTGCATCCGACCTCGAAATACATGATACCGTGCTGATTGCAGCAGCATTCTGTATGTTCAACCGCTATGTAGACGGGCTGGGCACTTTTGCGCCGGACGACCCGGAAATGTACCGAGAACGCGCCAGACGGATTGCAGAAGAAACGGGTTATGAGGGATCTTCACCGCACTGATTTTTTAGTTATCAGTTATTGGTTATCTGTTATCAGGGTGGTAGCGTTTGGCTGCTCTTTTAGTAAAGCCTGTGGCCACCACTGGAGGGGTCTGTGCAGGGGCGAGCGCAGACTCATCGGTGCTTTTTTTGCCTATTCTGGCAAAAGGATTTATTCAGCCATTTTCACAGAAACAACAATACGATCGTGCTTGTTCTTCTGGTCGCGGAGCAATCAAATTGATTGTTTTTGTATTGCTGCAAACATCTCACAACCTGTATTTTAAACGCCCTTTTTATGCAAATGCTGCCACAAAAGACAGTGATTTCTATTTCCTTTTTTCTCATATGGGCTTCTTTCAGCCTGTTTTCACAAAACCAGAATAACCAGTGGCGGTTTGGACTGAATGGTGCGGTAGATTTTAACACAACACCTCCCACCAGCCCCGCCGGATGTGCATTGCAAACACCCGAAGGCAGCGCATCTATAGCAGACAGATCGACGGGCGAACTGCTTTTTTATACCGATGGAATTACCGTCTGGAATGCGAACAACCAGCCTATGCCGAATGGAACGGGCCTGCTTGGAGGTACCAGTTTGTTATTATCTTCCACCTCGGCGGCAGTCATTATTCCCAAACCTTTATCACCAAACATATACTATATCGCAACGATAGACGAGCAGTCGTCTGGGAATGGCGTTCGGTACAGCGTGGTAGACATGTCGCTGAACGGCGGACTGGGCGATATTCTGCCCGCTCAAAAAAATGTACTGTTATTCAATACAACTTCTGAAAAACTACATGTTGTACCCACTGCCGATAGTTGCGGGTATTGGCTGCTCACCCATGACAACCCGGGCAACACCTTTGCAGCATTTAAAATTACACAAAATGGCATTGAAACGACCCCTGTTCTGAGCAGCGTCGGTGGGGCGCAAGGCAATGGCGCAGGGCATTTCAAGATCAACAGGCAGTTCAATAAACTGGCTATGGGGAATCTGTTTGACTCTACAGTGGAGTTGTTCGATTTCAATAATGCAACGGGTGTGGTATCTAATCCGCTTATTTGGGATTACAATTTCCCAAACGGCCTGATTTATGGCGTTGAGTTTTCGCCCGATGGCACTAAACTATATGTTTCCAACATAGAAAGAATCATTCAATATGACATCAGCCAAACAGGGGCTGCCGCTATTGAAGCATCAGCCTTTAATATCTCTCAAAATGCCGGCGTGGGTTACCAGCCCGCTACTTTGCAGTTGGGGCCCGACAACAAAATTTATATCGCAGCAGCCTCTTTGGATGCCATTCAGTTCCCCAATCAGTCCGGCGCTTCCAGTGGTTTTCAGCGAAATGTCCTTGCTGGGCTGAACGGGACTACCGGATATGGATTGCCGCAATGGATTTATGTTAGCGATTGTAGCACCGATAGTATAACTGGGATCAAAATCAATGGAGACACCTGCAACATATCTGATATTGCTTTTCAGGCATTGGGTACAAGCAGTTCGCCTTATTTTTTCTGGAATTTTGGCGATCCCGCCAGCGGAGTAAATGATACCATTACCATTACAGGTACAAGTCCTTCGGCATTTCCCATACACTCCTTTTCAAGTCCGGGTATTTATGAAGTATGTGTATCCTTTCAGGAGCCGGGCGCTGCCGTTTCAACTGTTTGCAGAAGCGTTTCGATCGGACAATGTAACTGTAACGTTTATATCCCGAATGCCTTTTCGCCCAATGGAGACGATATTAATGATGTGTTCGGCCCTGTTGCATTTTGTAACCTGGAACAAATGGAGTTGTCGGTCTACAATCGTTGGGGTGAATTGGTCTATCAGACCAGCAACCCTTCTGAAAAATGGGATGGAAGATACAATGGAGATAATTGCCCGGTCGATGTCTATGTCTATGTGGTCAACTATAAAAAACCCAACGAATCGGCCAAAACGGTTCATGGAGATGTGACGCTTGTAAGGTAGGGATGGGGAATGAGGGAAGGGATGAGGGATGAGCGGCACAATCTTTTTTGGCATTTTTTGTACTAAAATATTGATTTACAATAAATTAGTATTTTTTTCCTCATTCCTCATTCCTCATTCCTCATTCCTCATTCCTCATTCCTCATTCCTCATTCCTCATTCCTCATTCCTCATTCCTCATTCCTCATTCCTCATTCCTCATTCCTCATTCCTCATTCCTCATTCCTCTTAATGGGGAAACACCCCGTCTACCATCGCCATACCTTTTCCGAATGCCGAGCGGTCCAGATGCAGGTCGGCCTGCACATCGTCGAAAAAGAATACTAAGTTTTCGGTTGCCATATTGCCGGTGAGTTCGTCTTTGGCCATCGGGCAGCCGCCAAAGCCACGGAGGGCGCCGTCGTAGCGGCGGCAGCCGTTGCGCCAGGCGGCCTCTATTTTTTCCCGCCAGTTGTGGGGCTGTGTGTGCAGGTGCGCTCCGAACTCGATGTCCGGGTAGGCAGCAATGAGGTTGCCGAACAGGTAGGAAATATTCTGCGGATTGGAGCAGCCGATGGTGTCGGACAAGGAAAAAATACGGATACCATAAGGAGCCAGTACATCCACCCAGCGCTGTACAATTTCCACGTTCCAGGGGTCGCCATAGGGGTTTCCGAAGCCCATAGAGATGTATAGCACGAGTTGTTTGCCGTATTTTTCACAAAGTTCCTGGATCGACTTGGTGCGCTCCACACTTTCTGCGATGGTGGCATTGGTATTCCGCAATTGGAAAGTCTCACTGATGCTGAAAGGATAACCCAGATATTGAATTTCCGGGTGCCGGCAGGCGTCGAATGCGCCGCGTTCATTCGCAACGATGGCTAAAAGTTTCGTGGTAGTGCCGGAAAGGTCTAATTTTGCGAGCACTTCCGCCGTGTCGCGCATTTGTGGAATTGCTTTTGGGCTGACGAAAGAGCCAAAGTCGATCGAATCGAATCCGACGCGCAAGAGTTGATTGATATAAGCTGCTTTGGTATCCGTTTCGATAAAACGGTCAATACCCTGCATCGCATCACGCGGGCATTCGATCAGTTTGGTTGCTCTGGACGGTACAGGTTGTTGTTCGATTCGGGATGGCAATTTGAAATACTTTTGGTGTTATGACAGAACAAATTTGATTGGCCAAAGTTAAGGCGTTTATGTGTTTTAGGGTTTTGGTGTTTTCGTGTTTTGGGCCGCCAACTCTTGGAATACTGAAATGCCCAAAGCGAAGCACCTCAAAAACACATAAACACCAAAACACAAAAACACACATTATGAAAAATAAAGGTCTTTTACTCACACTAGGTTTTTTGCTGTTCGTCCTGGGGATCACTTCGATCATTATGACCCTGGTGGGCGTACGCTGGGTATTTTTGGGCTGGCTGGAAATGGGCGGAACGCTTCTGGCGTTCGTTCTTAAAATTATCATGACCATCGCCGGGGTATTGTTGATCGTGTTGTCGCGCACGGATTGGGAGGAAGAAAGGGAAGAGAGCAGCGAACCATAAGCGCGTTTCGCTGCAATGCACTACCTTCGCCTCCCTGATATGGAAGTTCAAAGTGCAGAATTTATCGCCAGTTATCCGAAAGTCGGCGCCTGTCCCAAAGATGGCCGCCCTGAATTCGCATTTATCGGGCGCTCCAACGTGGGCAAGTCCTCCCTGATTAATATGCTGACCCACAAGGGTTTAGCCAAGGTTTCAGGCACTCCGGGCAAAACGCGACTCCTCAATTTTTTTCTGATCAACCACTCCTGGTACCTGGTCGATTTGCCCGGTTACGGTTATGCCCGGGTATCTAAATCCCAGCAGAGAAACCTGCAGGGCATGATTACCAGTTACTTCCGCGAACGGGAAGAACTGATTTCCGCATTTGTGTTGATCGATTCGACGATTCCACCAACCAAAATCGACCTGGATTTTATCAATAATTTCGGCGAGCTCGAAGTTCCATTTGTCATTGTTTTTACAAAAACGGACCGCATCGGCAAGGATACTATCCAGAAAAATATAGACTTGTTTATGGCGGAGTTGTCCAAAACCTGGGAAACGCTTCCTACGTATTTTATCAGTTCCGCAGAAAAAAGAATCGGCAGAACCGAATTGCTGGAATACATCGCCAAATGGTCGAAACCAGGTAAAAAAGAGTAAGTAGGTGTGCAAAATTAATTGATGGTTAATCTTCTGTAACGCATTGACTAACATTGCTTTTTGCCCTTTTCTATTTTTGCCCTTTTACTTATCCGGTTGATTTTCAGCCAAGTATTATATGAAAAAAGAAGTTACCATATATCCCCGCATCATCGAGCGCATCGAAGACTGGCCCATCTACCGGTTGAGCAAGGATCGCGCGGAGTTTATCCGGGAAATAGATGAGTTTACGTTCAAACGTCTGGTGAGCAGGCACCGCAAAGACCTGTCGGATGTGATCGTGAAAACCATGTACCACGAGCGCATCCGTATCAAGGAAGACCCCTGGAAAGTGGATCCGCCGAATGAGCGCCAGTTTTGGAACCGGATCAGCAAAAAACTCATCAAAAAGTCGCTCGACCGCGACGACCCGCAGGCAAAAGCGGTGGCGGAAGATATTCTGCATAAGATCATTCACCGCTACTCTGAAGAAATTGTCGGTACTTTCCAGATTCCTACTTTCCGTTTTGCGCAGCGTTTCCTGACGGCTTTTTTCAACCGTATTTTTAATGCGGCCGTCGGCAAAAGCCTGCGCTCTATCTGGCGCGGGCGGCGACACCTGTACGAGCGCCTGAATGTGATGGGCGACGTGGAGACGGTGCGCCAACTTTTTCAGCACGGTACGGTCATCGTCGTGCCGACGCATAGTAGCAACCTGGATTCCATCCTGGTGGGTTATGCGCTCGACCAGATTCTGGGTATGCCTTCGTTTAGTTACGGCGCCGGACTGAACCTGTACAATTTTGGTCCTGCGGCCTATTTTATGAACCGCCTCGGCGCATACCGGGTTGACCGCCGCAAAAAAAACCCCATTTACCTGGAAACCCTGAAAGTGATGAGCAACCTGAGCATTCAGCGGGGCGTAAATACCCTCTTTTTCCCGGGCGGTACCCGCTCGCGATCGGGTGAACTGGAAAGGGACTTGAAAATGGGCTTGCTCGGCACTGCTGTAGAAGCACAACGTGCTATGTGTCAGCAACATATGAAAGAAAAAGTATTTATCGTTCCGCTGGTACTATGTTATAATTCTGTTTTGGAAGCCCCTTTCTTGATCGAACAACACCTGCGCAGCACCGGTAAGGAAAATTATATCCGGCTCCGGGATGAAGGTAAAAGTGTTCGCGGATGGCTGCGTTTTATCTGGCGTTTCTTTTCCACAACCAGCGATATTACCCTGAGTATCGGCAAACCCATGGACGTGCTCGGCAATATGGTGAATGCCGAGGGCCGCAGTTTCGACCGCTTTGGCAATGAACTGGATGTCCAGGAATATTTTATCGCCCGCAACGAAGTGAATGAAGACCGGCAACGGGAAGAAGAATATACGAAACTGCTGGCCGAGCGCATTATCGATCGGTACCATATCGAAAATGTCGTCTTGAGCAGCCACCTGATTGCATTCGCCGTTTTTGAAATGCTGCTGCATGAAAATCCTAAACTCGATTTATTTGGTATCCTGCGGCTTCCGCCGGATGATTACCTGTTCCCGTTTCATGCCGTCACGGAAGTAGTGGAACAAATGCAGGCGCGCTTGTTTCAATGGGAAGAACAAGGGAAAATCAGACTCGCGCCGGAAATACACCGCACGGCAGAAGATGTCGTCCGCGACGGCGTCAAAAATCTTGGTATTTTTCATACAGATAAACCGCTGATTCTCACGAAAGAAGGCCATATTGCCTCCACCAATTTCAGGGTGCTCTATTTCTACCATAATCGCCTGCAAAACTACGATTTGCAGAAGGCGGTGCAGTGGAAGATTGCGGAGATCGAAGTGCTGAAGGTTGATTGAAATTTAGTGTTGGTGAGTCGTGAATCGTGAGTGGCATTCCGTTGTAAGAAGAACTCAATATTTTTCTAACGGAATGCCACTCACGATTCACGACTCACCACCACACACTAGCGGAGCCAGTTCCAGTGTCAGCCCATTCAATTCCTCCTTTAATTTTAGTTGACAGCCCAGCCTGCTGTTCGCTTGTACAAAAAAAGCGGCATCCAGCATGGCCAGTTCATCGTCGGTGGGTTCGGGCAATTTCTGTTCGCTCAATACATACACATGGCAGGAGGCGCACAAGGCCATTCCTCCGCAGGTGCCTTCTACCGGGAGTTCGTAGGCTTTGCATAACTCCATGATATTCATGCCCATATCAGTCGGCGCGTCAAGTTGATGCCGCTCGCCCGCGCGATCGATGATGTTGATTTGGATGGTATCTACCATAGTAAGTGTTTAGTGTATGGTGTTTAGTGTTTAGGGTGCTCCGCTCTTGGCCGTATTTGGTGTTTGGTGTTTAGTGCCTTCGCTTTTGGCATCAGTGTGGTATTTCGCCCGAGCGTTATGATTGCCAAAAGCGAAGGGCCTCAACACCAATCGGCCATCCCTCATACCTCACCCTCAACACCTAAACAACCTACCCGGCATCCCTTCGATCCCCGTCACAGTAGTATATTTAAAGGAGAGTTTTTTATCGGGAAATACCACTTTGAATGCCGACTGGCAGGCCAGGGTCGCCTCATGGAAACCACAGAGGATCAGTTTTAATTTGCCCGGATAAGTATTGATGTCGCCAATGGCGTAAATGCCGGGCACGTTGGTGGCATAATCTGTCGTATTGACCTCGATAGCGCTTTTATCAATCGTCAGACCCCAATCTGCGATAGGGCCGAGTTTGGGTGTGAGACCGAACAAGGGTACAAAATGATCGGCGGCCACTTCAAATTCGCCGTCGGTATCGTGCTGAATGACCACGCCGTTCAGTTTTCCATTTCCTTGCAAACCAACAACCTGTGCATTGGTAATCAGTTTTATTTTGCCGGATTCAGCCAGTTCCATCACCTTTTCAACCGAATCAGGCGCGCCGCGAAACTCCGTGCGGCGGTGGATCAGGGTGATTTGATCGGCCAGTTCGGCGAGGTAGATCGTCCAGTCCAGCGCTGAATCGCCGCCGCCGGCAATGACGACGCGGGAATTTTTGTAATCCTCCGGGTTGCGCACAAAGTATTCTACGCCGTGGTCTTCAAATTTTTCAATGTTGTCTATCGGCGGTTTGCGCGGCTCGAAACTGCCCAGTCCACCCGCGATAAAAATTGCCGGCGCCAGGTGTTGCGTACCGCGGGTAGTCGTCACGCACCAGCGCCCGTCTTCCTGTTTTTCGATGTTTTCGGCGCGTTCGCCCAGGGTAAAACCAGGGTTGAATGGAGCGATTTGTTGCATGAGATTTTGCACCAGATCCCCGGCCAATACGGAAGGGTATCCCGGGATATCGTATATGGGTTTTTTCGGGTAAATTTCCGTCAGTTGCCCGCCAGGTTGCGGCAATGCATCGATAAGGTGGCAGCGCATTTTGAGCAAACCTGCTTCAAAAACGGCAAACAGGCCGACAGGGCCTGCTCCTATGATGATGATATCTGTTTCTATTTTCTTATGCATGTTATGTTTTTTTGGGTGTTTAGTGTTTGGTTTTTAGTGTTTAGTGGTGCTTCGCCTTTGGCCATTCCCCCGACCCCTAAAGGGGAGCACATCACAATAGATTGACAATCTGCACTTTAAGTTAAAATTATTAATCTATTGCGATGTACTCCCCTTTAGGGGTCGGGGGAATGGCCAAAGGCGAAGCACCACTAAACACTAAAAACCAAACACCAAACACTCTTATCTTCCGCTAAAAACCGCCTTCCTTTTTTCCACAAACGCCGCGGCGCCTTCCCGAAAATCTTCCGTTCCGCTGCATTCGCCGAAGGCATCCACTTCTTTCCAAAAACCGTCAACACCTTCTTCATAGTAGGCATTGACGCATTCAATCACCTGTGAAATGGCAAACGGCGCTTTGGTAGCGATCTTTTCAATCAGTTCTTTGGCCTTGTCAATTTCAGCGCCCGAAGGTACGACGTAGTTGACCAGGCCCAGTTGACGCGCGTCATCGGCGCCGATGATTTCTGCGGTCATCAGCAGTTCCATAGCTTTTGTTTTTCCGATGTACTGGATCAGACGCTGGGTGCCGCCATAACCTGGAATAAGTCCCAGGTTGACCTCCGGTTGTCCGAATTTTGCTTTTTCACCGGCGATTCGCAGGTGGCAGGCCATGGCCAGTTCGCAACCGCCGCCCAATGCAAACCCGTTGACGGCAGCGACTACGGGTTTAGGAAAACGTTCGATCAGGAAAAACACGTCCTGACCTCGTTTGGCCAATTTCATGCCGTCGGCAGCGCTCAGGCCGCTGAATTCGGTAATATCTGCCCCGGCGACAAACGCCTTTTCGCCGGCTCCGGTCAGGATTATACCTTTCAGTCCTTCCACTTCGTGCGCCGCTTCACCAAAATAGTGCTGCAATTCCTCTATGGTGCGGCTGTTCAGCGCATTCAACGCTTTTTCCCGGCTGATGGTGACTATGGCGATGCCGCCTTCCAGGGATATTTGTAAATTTTCGTATTGCATAAGGCGCTTTTTTTAGGGTATGTGTCAAAGGTATTTTTTTTTATTGTTTAAGGTTCAGTTTAAATTTTTTTTTTACCCCCTCCCCCCCCCCCGAAAGTTTTAACGTTCGGGAGGTTCCTCCAAAAAATTGTAAAATTTTGCGGCCCCCTTCCCCCCCCCCCGTTTGACACAACAACGTTGAAAAATTTTGCGCAAAAATAAGCATAAACACGTTGGAGAAAAGAATCCTTTTATCGTGCCAAATTATTGTCGCCAAACGCAATGTGAAAAATTGACAACTTTTTAAAAGTTGTCAATTTTAGTACCTGCCCAAACTTACTAACTTGGCAAATTTTCTTGGCAATTCCCACACTTTACTTTTGAGACACCCGCACTTCTTTGAACACTCCGGATAAATGCCAAGTCGCCCTTTACTTTTTCACCTCGATCTCCCACACGTTGTTTTCCCAGTCCTGATCAGCCATACGTTGAGTAGGATCGATTTCGATTTTTACTATTTTTTTCAATCGTTCCGGAATGACGAACGTGTAGGTGGGGTCCACCCAGCGGTGGTCGGGTAAAAGTGTTCTTTTCATTGTATTTTCCCGGGGTTTTTCACCGCGCATACTTTCCAGCGGAGCGTAAAAAACTTCCTGGTCGCCGTTGCTGTACGTCACGACAATATCGAGCGGCATTGCCCTGAGCCCGATGCGTTTAATGTCAACACGGGTGTCTTTATCGTCCTGCTCAGCCACGGAATCGATGGCATAATCAATGGTTCTGGTTGAAAATACAAAATCTTCCTTGTACCAGTCGAGTTCCAGACCGCTTTGATTTTCAAAAATGCGGATCACGTCGTTTGCATTGGGGTGTTTAAATTTCCAGGTTTCGAAGTAGCGCAGCAATCCTTGAGAAAAAGCCTCTTTTCCAATGATATAATCCATTTGGTTGAGGAACACTTCTCCCTTGACATAAGCGGCTAATGAATAAGCAAAGTTGGAGTTGAAATGATCTGCATGGGTGGTAAGCGGTTCTTCTTTTCCACTGGTAGCCAGGCGGTTGTAATTGGCATAGGTACCGGCGTGCGGGTTTGCACTGGCTGTTCTGCCGGGCAACAGGCCCTCGCGGGCGAGTTCGTTTTCGACCACTGATTCTGCATAAGAGGTAAATCCTTCGTCCATCCAGGCGTACAGGCTTTCATTGGTGCCGAGTACCATCTGATACCAGGAGTGCAATTGCTCATGTACGGATACACCTACCAAAGAATTGAGCGATCGGTTGCCGGTAATGAGGGTTGCCAGCGGGTATTCCATGCCGCCGTCGCCGCCCTGGATAAAACTGTATTCCCGGTAAGGATATTTGCCGAAATGCGTATTCATGTGCGTTCTGGCGCGATCCATGATAGCCGGCAGTTTTTGCCATTGCTCGTCGTATCCCTTGCCTTTTTGCCAGAAAAACCGCATGGTGCTGCCGTCCTGGGCTTTGATCGAGATTTGGGTATATTCGGGGTCGGCGGCCCAGCAGAAGTCGTGCACATTGGGTGTTTTGAAATGCCAGAGCAGTTTGTCACCGGTCGGTCGGCGAAGGGGCTGCGCGGGGTCTTCATATCCATATCCGATTTCCTGCGGATTCTGGAGGTACCCGCCCGCAGCGATGACGTAGTTTTTATCCATCGAAATTTTGACATCGAAATCGCCCCAAACCCCGTAAAATTCACGGGCGACATACGGATTGGCGTGCCAGCCCTGGTAGTCATATTCGCAGAGCTTCGGGTACCACTGTGCCATGGAAAATTCCACACCTTCGCGGTTGTCGCGGCCAGAACGGCGGATTTGAAGCGGTACCTGGGCATCCCATTCCATCTGGAAAACGGTGCTGCTGCCGGGCAGAATGGGTTCATTTAGTGTCACTTCGAGGATAGTCTCATTGGTCAAAAACTTCACGGCTTTCCCGTTGTGCCGCAGGGTATTCACTTTGATGTAACCCAGTTCGTCGGGTTTCAGTTTGGAAATGCGGTCGGCCACACGTCCGTCAGCGTCTTCGATGGTTCTGGAACGCACATCCATCATGCTGTTCGGCTGGAAAGCATTGAAATACAGGTGGTAAAACACCTTTTCCAGGGTGTCGGGGCTGTTATTCGTATAGGTCATACGCATGTCGCCGCGGTATTGGTGCCGGGCCGCATCCATATCAATATTCATTTCGTAATTGATGCGCTGTTGCCACCGGTCGGGCTGGGCGGATAGGGTAGTGGCGCTGAGGAACAGCAGGAAAACAAGATTTTTCATGTATCGAAAGAGTTGGTGGTGATTTAGTTATTGGTTATTGGTTATTGGTTATTCGTGTGGTGACTTTTGGCCGAGTTATAGTCAGTTAGTGGTTAATTTGTTTTTTTTTGTTCTGCCTTTCCGGCCCCGGCCCCCGTCCTTCCTCAAAGCCAAGGGTTACTACAACGCCAGGTCCCCTGATAACTAATAACGGATAACGGATAACTAAGCTGCAATTTTAGGGAAAAGCACACAAGTACAGGCTTTTTTTAGAGAAACGTTGCGGGTCGGGGATTGTTCGTCCTATCTTTGCGGCATTGTACCGCCGAACCCTGTTCGGCGGCGCTTTGTTGGGAGTGTGTAAAAAGCCTAAAGCGGAAAAAAATGTTTTTTCGCTCCAAATTACTAGGCGCCAAATGCAATGTGAAAATTTGACAACTTTCAAAAGTTGTCAAATTTAGCACCCGACCAAAACTTTATTTGGTATTTTTTAACCAGGTTTTCAAACATTTGACTTTTGGCACAACCCGTACGCCACCACAACAAGAACTAAATCAACATACAGATGAAATTTCGCCTCGCACTTGCCCTCACCTGCCTCGCGGCCATTACACGTCTGCTGCCGCACCCGGATAATTTCACACCCATCGGCGCTATGGCGCTGTTTGGAGCGGCTTATTTCAGTCACCAGGCCCGAATGCTGGTGGTGCCTTTTCTGGCGCTGTTTGTGAGCGACCTTGTGTTGAACAACGTCATTTACAGCCAGTATTACACAGGTTTTACCTTCATCACTTCCTGGTGGATTTACCTTGCTTTTGCCCTCGTTATGCTGACCGGCTGGGCTTTGTTGAGTCAGAAAGTGACGCCGGCGCGCTTGCTGTTTGCCAGCCTGACAGCTTCCTTATTGTTCTTCATTGTTACAAATTTCAGCACCTGGTTGGGTAGCGGCATGTACCCTCGTACACCTGCCGGCCTGACGGCCTGCTTTGCGGCAGGTTTGCCATTTTTGAGAAATACGGTGCTCGGCGATTTGTTCTTTTCAGGCGTTATGTTCGGCGCTTATGAGTGGATGATGAAGCGGCAGTTGGCGGGAAAGGCTGCAAGTTTATAAGTAGTTATCCGTTATTAGTTATTGGTTATCCGTGTTGATAATCAAGCATTTACAAATAGTTTGGTCTAAACTATTCTGTACACCTACTTAAGTTTATGGGTTTATCAATCAGCGTTGAGTGGCTGATATAAACCCATAAACTCATAAACCCCACTTACTCACCACTCACGATTCACCACTCACCACTCACGATTCACCACTCACGTAAATGGCCAAACAAACCCTCTCGCCCAAAAAAGTAGCAGATAGCCGAACGGTAATGACCGAACTGATTATGCCCAACGATACCAACCCGATGGGCAACCTGATGGGCGGCTACCTGATGCGCTGGATGGATATTGTATGTGCGATATGTGCCGGCAAACACTGTGAAGCCCATGTGGTCACGGCTGCGGTGGATTATATTTCTTTTCAGAACCCGATTTCTCTGGGAGATGTCATCACGCTGGAAGCCAGTGTGACCCGCGCTTTTAACACCTCGGTTGAAGTGTATGTGGAAGTATTTGCGAGCAACATGAAAGGGCAACAGCCCCGGCGCTGCAACCACGCCTATTTTACATTTGTCGCATTAGACGACAAGCGTAAAAATCCGATCTCCGTGCCGCCTGTCATTCCGCTATCCAGCGAAGAACAACACCTGTTTGAAGGCGCGGCCCGTCGCCGGGAACTGCGCCTGATCCTGTCCGGGCGTATCAAACCCAAAGATGCGACGGAAGTGCGCAAGTTTTTTGCCGACCTGGAGTAGATTTAATGAGGAATGAGGAATGAGGAATGAGGAATGAGGAATGAGGAAAACTAATGTAAATCAATATTTTAATGCAAAAAAGGCAAAAAATATTGTGCCGCTCATCCCTCAGTCCTCATGCCTCATTCCTCATCAAATAAATCATTAACGCTTTGTTTGCGCGGCTTCGTCGAAGTTTGCGCAACTCAATCCATGATTGATTGTTCTTTGCGTGCCTTTTGGTTTTCCAAACCTGGCATTGACCTAATCTTACTACTTTCTGTGATGAAAAATCAACTTTTACGTTTTCAGTCAGCTCCGAACTGGCTGTTTGTTTTCCTTTTCGGCCTTTTATTTCCCCATTTCTTGCTGGCGCAGTTTCCCGGCGCCGGTCAAATGAACGCCGCGCAGACCAATATCGGTCGTTTTTACGGCAAAGTAGTGGATGATGCCACCGGAAAAGGCATCGGTTACGCTTCCGTTCAACTCATCGGGATGCGTTTTGACTCCGTTTCCCGCTCCATGCAACCGGCGATGCTCGCCGGGCAACTGACACAGGATAACGGCGAATTCAGCCTGGAAAATCTCCCTATTTTGGTGAATTTACTTTGAAAATCAATTATTTAGGTTACGCAACCATCGAGCAGAAAGTCTCCTTCAATATCAAGGGAATGATGGGCGCCGGCGGCAATCGCCCGCCCGCTGCTAATGGCAGCGGCATCAGCGCAATGGCCGGGCAAGTCGATAAAGACCTCGGCAACATCCGCCTGGCCGCTTCTTCCCAATTGTTGAAAGAAGTAACCATACAGGGCGAAGCCTCGCAGGTGACCCTGGCATTGGATAAAAAAGTATACCGTGTAGACAAAGACAATGTGGCCGCAGGCGGGTCTGCGGAAGATGCGCTGAAAAATGTGCCTTCGCTCAATGTCGACCTGGATGGCAACCTGACGCTCCGCAATGCTGCGCCACAATTGTTTGTGGACGGCCGCCCGACGCCGCTCTCACTGGATCAGATACCGGCTGATGCCATCGAAAGTGTGGAAGTTATCACCAATCCTTCCGCTAAATACGATGCTTCGGGCGGTACAGCCGGGATCGTCAATATTGTGCTGAAAAAGAACCGGCGCGTGGGTTACAACGGCAGTGTCCGCACGGGCGTCGACATGCGCGGCCGCGTCAACCTGGGCGCCGATATCAATGTGCGGGATGGCAAAATCAACTCGTTTTTGAGCGGTAATTTCAATCAGCGCCGTTCCCTGAGCAGCGGAGAAACGGATCGCCGGAACCTGTTCGGTATCCCGCTGACCAACGTTTTTCAGGTGAGCGACGCCGCCAACAACGGCTTCTTCGCCATGGGACGCGGTGGGCTCGACTGGTTTATTTCCAACCGAAATACGCTCACTTTTACGGCCTCCTACAACCGGGGACAGTTCCAGTCGGATGACGACCTGAACATTTTGACGGACACCTTGCTGAACCCGGTGACGCGCGGCAGTTCGTTCCGGAATTCCGATAATACACGCAATTTCCAGAACCTGGGTTCACAGTTGCTGTTCAAACACTTGTTCCCAAAGAAGGCAAGGAACTGACTGCCGACGTCAATTTTAACCGGGTGCGCTCCGACAATGAAGGTGTGTTCAATACCCTGTACAGTAATGGTGCGCCGGACACTCGCCAAAAACAAACCGGCGACGGCGGCAATGAGTTTTTTACGGCCCAAACCGACTTTGTAGCGCCTTTGAAAAATGGTTTGAAATTCGAGACGGGCGCCCGGGCGGCCATCCGCGATTTCCGCAACAACAACGCCAGTTTTCAGTATGATTACGCCGACAATGCGTTTGTCAGAACGCAGGGTTTTGCGGACAGGTATCAGTATACCGACCAGGTGTATGCCGCTTATGGCACCTTCAGCCAGTCGTTCAAGGAATGGGGATACCAGGTCGGTCTGCGCACGGAAAGTTCGTTTTACAACGGCACGTTGCTGGATTCGGACTCTACTTTCGGCATCGACTACCCCTTGCAATTGTTCCCCAGCGCTTTTCTGACCTATAAACTGAATGCGGAAGACAACTTGCAACTGAACGTCAGCCGCCGGGTGAATCGCCCGAATTTCTTTCAGTTGATTCCGTTCCCCGATTTTTCAGATTCGCTATTGCTGTCGCGCGGCAACCCGGGACTTCGTCCGGAATTTACCAATTCCGCAGAAATATCGTACCAGAATATATTTGACAAAAACCACAACATGCTCGTTTCCATTTATTACAAGCGTGCGACGGATTTGATTACGCGGTATCAGTTTTCCGAATTCAACGATTTTTTGGGCAGGGAAACAATTGTCTCCACCTACCAGAACTCCAATTCCAGTACTGCTTACGGGATGGAATTTACGTTGAAAAATACCTTCTGGAAAAAGATAGAACTGACCTCCAACCTCAATTTTTATAACTCCATCGTGGATGCCAGCAATATTGAAACGGATCTGAAAAACGAGCAATTTACCTACTTTATCAAAGAAAACCTGAGTATCAAATTGCCGGAGAACTTCACGGTTCAGGTCAACGGCTCCTACCAGAGTCGAACGGCTTTTGCCGTAGGCGGCAGCGGCGGCGGTCGTGGTGGCGGTGGCGGCGGCTATATGGGCGGCCCTACCAATACGGCGCAAGGTTATTCTATTCCGGTCTGGTTCGTCGACTTTTCGGTGCGCAAAGACCTCTGGAAACGTACAGCCAGCATTACCCTTAGTATGCAGGATATTTTTCGTACGCGCCTGTCTGGCTCCTTCACCGAGTCGGCGTTTCTCGTACAAGATACCTGGCGCCGCCGCGACCCGCAGTTTATCCGCCTCAACTTTTCATACCGCTTTGGTAAATTTGATGTATCCCTGTTCCGACGGAAAAATACCCGGATTGAAATGGAAGGGATGGATTTTTGAGGGATGATAAAAGTTGATATTAGCCACTCTAAAAGTTGATGAGGGTTTATAAGGGTTGATGAAGGTTGATATACATCCGCTCGGAAAAAGTAAAATTTCTTCATTTTCGCGCGGATGTATATCAACCTTCATCAACCTTTATAAACCTTTATCAACTTTCGCCGCGCGGTCTTACGACCCCGCACACTTCAAGTTCTATTACATGAAACAATCCAACATGCATTTTCCTATTTCCAATCGTATTGCAATTGCTTCATTGCATCTATTCAGGGCCATGTTTGTCCTGATGATTCTGATCGGCCAGGCGGGTGGTGTACTGGCGCAAAACAAACCTGCATTTAATTCGGAGCACCTGAAAACGATGCATATCCGAAACATCGGGCCGGGCGCGATGTCGGGCCGGATCACGGCGATTGCGGTCGACCCTGTGCGCCCGGAAGTCATCTATGCCGGCGCAGCATCCGGCGGCTTGTGGCGCAGCAGCAGCGGCGGCACTGCGTGGGAGCCGATTTTTGACAAAGCGCCTGCACAAGGTATTGGTTCTGTGGCTATTAGCCCCCGTAATCCCGACGAAATCTGGGTGGGCACCGGAGAGGGAAATCCCCGTAATTCGCAAAATTTCGGCACAGGCCTTTTTAAAACCATGAATGGTGGTAAGGATTGGGCCTGTATGGGTTTGGAAAAAACCCGCACCATCCACCGGGTGTTGCTGCACCGCGATAAACCCGATGTCATCTTCGCGGCATCGCTGGGTTCCGCGTACGGTCCCAGTGAAGAGCGCGGTGTTTTTAAAAGCACAGACGGTGGTAAAACATGGAAAAAATCCCTCTACGTAAATGACCTGACAGGTTGCGCCGAATTAGTAGCCGACCCGCAAAATCCGAACAAACTTTTTGCCGCCATGTGGGAATACCGGCGCTGGCCCTGGTTTTTTAAAAGCGGCGGCAAAGGCTCCGGCCTTTACGTCAGTTACGACGCCGGCGAAACCTGGGAGCGCCGCACCGATAAAGACGGCCTGCCGGAAGGCGAACTGGGCCGCATCGGCCTGGCAGTGGCGCACAGCAACCCGGATGTGGTGTACGCACTGGTGGAAGCCAAGGAAAATGCCCTGTACAAAAGTATCGACGGCGGGCGCAACTGGCGCAAAATGGCGGATAAAGGCATGGGAGACCGCCCTTTTTATTATTCGGAAATTTATGTGGATCCGGGTAATGAAAACCGCGTGTACTCTATTTTTACCTACATTTCTAAAAGTGAAGACGGCGGAAAAACCTTCGATACCTGGGCGGGCTGGACGATACACCCCGACCACCATGCGTTCTGGATTTCGCCGGACAACCCAAAATATATTATCAACGGCAACGACGGCGGACTGAATATCACCCTCGACGGTGGCAAAACCTGGCGTTATGCGGAAAATATCCCGGTCGGGCAGTTTTACCACGTCGAAACGGACAATGAATGGCCCTACAATGTGTACGGCGGTTTGCAGGACAACGGTTCCTGGGTAGGGCCGTCGGCGGTCTGGAAATCGGGCGGCATCCGCAATTCCGACTGGCAGGAGGTTTATTTTGGCGACGGGTTTGAAACCATGCCGCGCAAAGACGACCCGCGTTATGTTTTTGCCATGTCGCAGGGCGGAGAAATGGGCCTTGTCGATCGCAAAACAGGCGACAGCCGCTACATCAAACCGCTGCACCCGGATGGTAAAACCTACCTGCGCTTCAACTGGAATACTGCGCTGGCACAGGATCCGTTCCGTCCGCACGGTATTTATTTTGGTTCCCAGTTTGTACATTATTCCAGCGATCTGGGCCAAAACTGGCAGATTATCAGCCCCGACCTGACGACCAACGATACCTCCAAAATGCACCAGGATATCTCCGGCGGACTCACTTTTGATGCGACCAATGCGGAGAACCATTGTACCATTATTGCCATTGCGCCTTCGCCGGTGCAGCAGGGCGTCGTCTGGGCAGGCACCGACGACGGCCAACTGCAACTGACCCGCGATGGCGGAAAAACCTGGGAAAATTTCGGTTCAAAACTACCCGATGCACCCAAAAACGGTTGGATTCCTGCCATTGAAGCCTCTCCTGTAAATGCGGGAGAAGCCTTTGTGGTGTTGAATAATTACCGCCAGAATGACTGGGCGCCTTATCTGTACCACACGACTGATTTTGGTAAAAACTGGAAAAGGATCGTTTCACCAAAAAACCTGGCACACCCGGAATATCCCAGCGCTGAAGGCAACTATTGTTTGTCGGTCGTGCAGGACCCTACTGAACCCGACTTGCTTTTTCTGGGAACCGAACAAGGTTTGTATGTGTCCGTCAACTACGGCCAGAACTGGGTACACTGGCCTGCCGAATCTTTTCCTGCGGTACCCGTTTTTGATATGAAAATTCAGCAGCGCGACGGCGACCTCGTGCTCGGCACTTTTGGCCGCGCCATCTGGATAGTGGACAACCTCGAGCCTTTGCGCGCATTGGCGCGTTCGGGAGCCTCCATGTTCGATCAGCCCTTGAAATTGTTTGCTGCACAACCGGGTATTCTGGCGGAATACCGCTCCTTCGACGGGCCGCGTTTTGCCGTAGATGCCACGTATGAAGGTGAAAACAAAGGCACTTCGGTGCAGATTCCGGTCTGGGTGAAACCTGGTATTGCGAAAAAGGAGAAAAACGCAGAAAAGAAAAAGGACGAAACCGGGAAAGAAGAAACGAAAGGAAAACCTGCGGATGTTAAGAAAAAAGAGAAGGCTACCGTTATCGTATTGTCTATGAGCGGCGACACGCTCCGGCGGTATAAAACGGAACTGGATACCGCATTTTCCCGCATTTCCTGGGATATGGACACAAAAGGTGTGCGTTATCCGTCCAAAAACGAACCGCCGGCCGACCAACTCGAACCGGGTTCCGGCCCGCAGGTACTGCCGGGTGAGTACTGGGTGAAGGTGAAATACATGGATTATACAGACTCTGTCAAGGTGAAGGTGCTGGACGATCCGCGCCTGAATATTACCGCTGCCGAACGCAATGCCCGCAATGCGGCAGTACGGGATTTGTACCAGACCGTAGAGCGCTCCACGAAGGCTTACGACCGGTTGAAAGAAGCCGAAAAGACCATTAAAATGATAGAAGAGCAGTTTGTGAACGTACCGGATAGCACCAAAAAGAGGTGATTAAACTGGGCGTAACTTTGCGCGATTCGATCAACAACCTGAAAGAAAAATTCTTCCAGCACAAAGAAGTGAAAGGAATTCAACGCAACCCGGATGTATTAACTGCGCGTTTTAGAAAAGCGATCGGTTATATCTATGGCGGACAAGGCGTACCGAATGCAACGGCTCAAATTGCCGTTACGGAAGCCAAACGCGAGGCGGAAGCGCTGATTGAACAGGTTAATACCCTATTCGACACGCCCTGGAAGACGTACAGAGCAAAAGCGGAAACGGTGCGGTATTCCTTGTTTAAGGATTTTTAGCGGCTGTGATGCCAATGTGAGGCCCCACCCCCTCTCTGCCCCCCCCCCCCAAAGCCCCTTGGAGAGGGGCCGGGGGGGCGAAATTTTTCCTTAAAAAAATATAAATATTCGCAAAAAGAAGTGTCCTTTGCGCTCCGGAAATTTATACAGAAAATTAATCAGGTAGCAGGCATGCAAATGACCTGCATACCACCCGCTTGTTGTAAGAATCTTCTAAACGCCAAATGTTCTTTATTCAATTGTAAACGACCAAAGACGACGCCACACGCTTATTATTTAGTAAATTACGAATTAAATATTTATTAAATGTCTACGAACAAACAAAAACTGACTCGCATTGGAGTTTTCTACGACGGCAACTATTTCCTTCACGTCAGTAATTATTACGCTTATCACCACGAACGCCGGAGCCGGGTTAGCATTGCAGGTTTGCATGAATTTGTCAGGCAGCATATTGCCGATGAAGAAGAAAAAGATTTCCCCCTTTGTCAGATTGTGGATGCCCATTATTTCCGTGGCCGATTGAGCGCACAGGAAGCAAGTAATGAAGGCAACCGTTTATATTACGACCGCTTGTTCGACGATATTCTGATGATGGAAGGTGTGACAACACATTATCTTCCCGTTCGTACCGTACAAGGATATCGCCAGGAGCGCGGCATAGATGTGTGGATGGCGCTGGAGGCGTTTGAACTGGCGCTCCACAAGCAATTTGATGTGGTGGTGCTGATCGCTTCTGATAGTGATTTTGTACCGCTGGTGCGTAAATTACATACCCTTGGCGTCCGGGTTATGGTCTTGACCTGGGATTACGAGTTCTACGACGAGGAAGGCCGCCGCCGCAGTACGGTTACATCGCAATACCTGCTCGATGAGGCGACGTATCCGCTTGCCATGCATACCATTATCGACCGGGCAGAGGAGCACGACGATGTATTTCCCATCAGTCGCCTGTTTGTGGAACGCAAACGCAATTACACCACCACCGGCGATCCCCTGGTTCCAACCGAAACGGTCGTGATTGAAGAAGACGGCGAACTCAGAACGAGTACCATTTTTAGCCTGAAGGATGGCTATGGATTTATCAGTTTTCCACAGACCAATAACCTGTTTTTCCACTTTTCCTTCCTGCTGGATACCGATTTCAACGATTTGAGAGAAGGCGACGCCGTGGAGTTTATCCTGGGCAAAAATGAACGCGGAGAACCTGTTGCAAAAAATGTCCGGCTCATTCGTTAATATATTGTTCGATTCCGTGTCAAATGCATTTTGACGCAAGGCGCCTTGAAATTTGATTGTTAGATTATTTGAAACCGGCTCAAAAAAACATCGTGCCAAATGCATTTTTAACTAAATTTGGCACGATGTTTTCACTTTAATAAACATCCTTGCCGGCGCCCGTCGGCATATAATCTTATGAGCGAAGTTTTTAATCATCCCTTGCCTCGCAAGAAATAGTAGGCCCTTTCTCTTCGGAAAAAGGGCCTCTTTTTTATTTCCTATTGCCTTTGTATAAAAAAATAGGCCCGCGATACTTTACAGCATACGGGCCCAGACATCCTTCTAAAAACCTTCTTGCTAATTTTATGAAACAGGTTATGCCCTGCAAATCAAATATCATCAACCTGTTTTTTTACAGCTCACCATGCACCATCTGTGTAAGGCACAAACGCACGAAGAAACACCACCTGAACTGCCGGGATATCGTAATTGAAACAGGAATTTTGCTGGATAGCGCGGTGCAGAAATAGACAAATAAACAAGCACTAATCACCAAAGCAGTGAAAGAGCGCATTGTAAATGACCTACAACAGCGGTGGAATCAACCTAAATTAGGAGGAGGGGAAAAAATAGTCAGCGTGGCGCTGGGATGGAACATTTTTGAGCAAGACTCAGGAATGCCAACGTGGTGAATGGCAATAATAGCGGTTAGGCTGAGAAAAAGATCGTTTGCTTTTATTTTGAAGGTCTTACCCTGTGCATCATCTTCCGTTTTCTTTTCTTTTTGAGTCTCATTCTCTTCTACTTCACTGGAAAGTACCTCGATCCCTTCCTGCAGGTCGATGTAACAATACAAATCTTCGGCCACCATACTGGCAAGCGCGAAAACAGTAAATATATGAAGGAATATTTTTCTCATACTGTGTTTGAAAACCGAAAAGTAAACGCAAATCTTGGTGATGGGTTCGGACAAAGATCATTTTTTTTGTAAAAAAACAGCCCTGAAATATGTTTTTTTTGATCGGACGATATATATTTTTTGTAACGTCTATTGCTTAATCGCTGAACATCAGTCATTTGTAAGGGTTTTTCCCCCTGTAATATTTATAAGTAAATTAGCTGTTCATGAACGTATTGCTTTTGCAACAACTCCACCAGCCCCTGAAATATGTTCAATGGGATGTGCCGGTTCCTGAAAAAGGAGCGGCCGTGGTACGCCTGTTTGCTGCGGCGATCAACCATCGTGACGTATTCATTACCAAGGGCTTGTATGCAAATATAAAGCCCCCGGTCATCCTTGGATCGGATGGGGCAGGGGAGTATCGGGGACGACGGGTGCTGATTTACCCTGCCCTGGAATGGGGACCACTACCCGCACACCAGGGCAATAATTTCAGGGTGCTGGGGATGCCCGATAACGGTACATTTGCGGAACAAATACGAATACCGCGCGGTAATATTTTTGAAATGCCGGAGCACCTGGACTGGGAGCAAGCTGCGGCCCTGCCGTTGGCCGGACTCACGGCCTGGCGTACGTTGTTCAGCCGTTGCAGGTTGAAGAAAGGTGAAAAAGTACTTATCACCGGCATCGGCGGCGGCGTAGCCTTGTTGGCTTTACAATTTGCAATAGCAGCTGGAGCGAAAGTAGCCGTCACTTCCGGTTCGCCGGAAAAACTGGAAAAAGCGCGTCGGTTGGGCGCAACAATCACCGCCAATTACCGCGAAGAAGCCTGGGATAAACGCCTGAAACAAGAAGCCGGTGGTTTTGATGTGATCATCGATTCCGCTGCCGGAGACGGCTTTCCGGCCCTGATCGGACTCGCCAATCCGGGCGCCCGGATCGGTATTTACGGCGGCACCCTCGGGAAAATCAATAACCTCAGTATGCAGCCTGTTTTCTGGAAACAAATCAGCCTGCTCGGCTCCACAATGGGCAGTCCACAGGAGTTTGGCAAAATGCTGCGTTTTGTGGCTCAAAATGCCATTATTCCGGTCGTGGATTCCGTTTTTGCATTAGCCGACGGGAATGAAGCCCTCGAAAGAATGGAAAAGGGGGAGCAGTTTGGGAAAATTGTGTTGAAAATCATGTGAGTGTTTGGTGTTTGGGTGTTTAGTGTTTAGGTGCTTCGCTTTTGGCCGCCCCGACCCCTGAAGGGGAGTACATCGCAATAGATTGACAATCTGCACTTTAAGTTATAAATTTTCATTTATTTGAGATGCATTCTCCTTCAGGGGTCGGGGCGGCCAAAAGCAACACTAAACACTATACACCAAACACCCAATGTCATGCCCTGCGAAACAACTTGCCCAGCATTACCAATCCCAAAGCCGGCAAACCGATCCAGAAAAATTCGCTGAGCAGCACTTTGAGGCCCCATTCGCTAAAAAACGCTGCGGCGCCAAGCGGTGAAACCGCTATTGGATTCCAGGGAAAAAAAATACGCGTAGCGTCGAAAGGCCACCATAAAGCACAACCCCGGCCGCCGTTGGTGAGCATATCGAGTAAGGGATGCGACACGGCGCTGAGGATGAACCAGAGGATGATTTTCGATGGATGATGCCGGGACTTGTTTTTTTGCAAATAATTGAAAATCAAGCCTGTAAGTAAGCCAAGCAGTATGGTAAACACCAAAGAATGCGTCCAGCCCCGGTGCCCCCACTGACTGCCGTAAGGGATACCGAAATGAAACGCCAGCACATCCAGATCAGGCGCAAAAGCAAGGCCCCCGGCCAATAACAGGGTAGTGGCCCGTACTTCCTTCGGGAAACAGGTATAACCGAATGCGGCGGATGCAGCGATATGACCGAATATGGATGCCATCGTATTTTGTGTCTGATAAGCACAGGTTTGAATTTGCCTGTGCTACTTTTGTGATAAAATACAACAGATAGTCAACACAAAGGGTTTTGAAGGAGAAAGTGTAATAATCCACTGATTACCAATGCTATCTCAACGATCAACGTTCTCAACCTCTCAACTTTCAGTATAATCATGCTCAACTTTTTACTCCCTTCCTCCGAACAACCTGTCTCAACGCTACGACTGCGCGTTACCGCAATGCTGGTTTTTTTGGTGCTGTGCATCAGCCAGTGCCAGTCGCAATTCCGCCCGCCCGAGGTTGAAATTATGGAATCGGATACGGTAGGTTATAACTTTTTGCAACAGGAGGAAAACCTGATAGAAAATGCATCCTATCTCGAACCCCTGTTCAAAAAACTATACCTGCAACGGGTGCAAGGTGGACAAAAAATCAATATTGTTCACATCGGAGACTCACATATTTTAGGAAATTACCTCACCCGTGAAGTGCGCGAACGCCTGCAACGCGCATTTGGCGATGCCGGTCGCGGGCTGATTTTTCCATACAAATTAGCCGGTTCAAATGGTCCGCGCGACTACCTCGTGGAAACCAACGCCCGCTGGAATGGCGCCAGTTGCCAACGGAATCTCAGCGCCCGCACGCCTTTTGGCGTATCCGGTTTTACCCTCGAAACAAGTAGTCCCAAAGGAGAACTGACCATCCGAATGCGCGATACAGCCACCTCTGAAACACGCTTTTTTACCAAAGTGACGATTTTTCAACACAAAACGCCCTTGCAATTTGATGTGGTCGTGCGCGATGACATCAGCAACCAGACTGCCCAGATTTATGTCCAGGACGAGTATTCCCGTTCGTATTATTTTGATCGCCCGGTTGCCCAGGTAACCATCGCCGCCAAACGCAGCAACAGCCAGCAAAAACTGCTGACCCTGGACGGTATTGCACTGGAAAACGAACTTTCCGGGGTGATATTTCACGCAGTCGGCGTCAACGGCGCCAAGTTTCAGGATTATGTGCGCGCCAAATATTTTGCCCTGCAGGTGGCTAAATTACAACCCGATCTGATCATCCTTTCCATGGGAACCAATGAAGCGCAGGGCCGAACCGACCCGGGTTTTATGTACCGCACCATGCGAGATCTGACGGAAAACCTGTTGAAAGAATCGCCCGACGCGCTCATCATGCTGACCACGCCTGCCGATTCATACCTGCGGGGAAAAAGTTTTAATCCTAATATGACAGATATGAGCGCGGTCATCCGAAAATTCGCCCGTGATAAGGGTTATGCTATGTGGGATTTGTACAATTTTACCGGTGGAAGAAATTCAGCCGTCAATTGGAAAAATACCGGTTTGCTTTCATCCGATTCGGTGCATTACTCTAAAGCAGGCTATGCCGTGCAGGGCAAATTGTTGTATCAATCCCTTGTGAAAGGGTATAATGAATATGTACTGGCCAAACAACCTTGAGCGTGTGTGGTGTTTCGTGTTTGGTGTTTCGGGCGCTCCGCCTTTGGCATTTGTGAAAATTTGACCAATAATCAACTACTGCCAAAGGCGGAGTACCAACAAAAACCAAACACCAACGCCTTAGCCCTAAACACGAAATACCACACACCAAACACATGAATATAGGTATTTTTGATTCCGGCTACGGTGGTCTCACGGTGTTTCGCGACATCGAGCGCCGCCTGCCGCAGTATGATTACATCTATCTCGGCGACAACGCCCGGGCGCCGTATGGGCCGCGCGATTTCGAGACGATATACCACTACACACTCGAATGTGTGCAGCACTTGTTCGATATGGGTTGTCACCTGATTATCCTGGCCTGCAATACAGCGTCAGCAAAAGCGCTCCGCAGTATCCAGCAGCAGGATTTGCCTTTGATGCCTGCAGGTAGGCGGGTGCTCGGCGTGATTCGCCCCACTGCTGAAGTCGTGGGCAACTACACCAAAAGTGGCGAGGTGGGCGTATTGGCTACAAGAGGAACGGTATTGTCCGAATCTTATGTGATGGAGATTGCCAAATCATACCCCCGCCATAAAAGTGTACCAGCAGGCCTGCCCGATGTGGGTGCCTTTGGTGGAAAACAACGAACACAACGGCCCCGGCGCCGATTATTTTGTTGAAAAATACCTGAATGAACTCCTTGCGCAATCGCCAAATATCGATACTATTGTGTTGGGTTGTACGCATTACCCCTTGTTAATCAATAAGATACGACAATATTTGCCCGAATCTGTGCAGGTTTTATCACAGGGAGAAATTGTGGCTGAAAGCCTGGCCGATTACCTGCACAGGCACCCTGAAATAGAAACCCGCTGCAGCAAAAACAGCCGGGTGCAGTATTTTACCACAGAATCTGCGGCCGATTTTGATGCCAAGGCGGCGATTTTTATGGGGAAGCCGGTCCGGGCGGCGCATTTGGCGCTCTGTACATAGGTCGTTATTGGTTATTCGTTATCAGTTATTAGTGGTGGTAAGGGACCATCGGCACAAACATCTGGCTACATAATCAGGAATGCCGGACATTTGTGCCGATGGTCCCCTAACACCACTAAATAACTAATAGCAAAATTTTACCCTATACTTATTTGCCGGCAATAATCACCAAATCCGTTGTTTTTGAACCGTCTTGCTTCGGGTATTCTATGCGTTGTACATGCTATTATTTTAAAACCATTTTCCAGTAGCGCTTGCGTCAAATAGTCTGCCTCGTGGTAATGAATAAACATCTGATCGCCGGAACTTGAACTTTCCAGTCCTGATTTAGCGTAATCGTCTTCCATGGTGCTTATGTAAAGTAAACCATTGGATTCCAGTAAGTTATACACATCGCTTATTAACTGTACAGATTCTTCTTTTGATAAATACGGCAAACAAAATCCGCACATAACCGCGTCATATTTTTTGCCGAGCAGACGAATATCCCTGCAATCCATACATTGAAACGAAGCGGTGGGATTATTCCTTTTGGCAAGTTCGATCATATTGGGCGCCAGGTCAATTCCTAGAATTTTGAAGTCGGGACGTTTGTTCAATAAATACCGGGTGATGTTGCCCGGTCCGCAGGCGAGCTCTAAAATTTCGGCATTTTCTTTTTAATGCTGGTGCAAAAAAGATCGAACGTATCGTGGTACAAACCCACATCCATAAATTTAGTCTGATATTCGTTTGCACGTTTATCGAATACGTCAATTGCCATTTTGGTTTTATCCATGTTGTGGTCGGGTTTGATGGTTTGACCCTCCTTCGCCTTACTCCTTCGCCTATAGGCTATGGCGGTTAAAAAGGCTTCGGCGGGTAAAGGTTTGATGGTTGTAGGTGGCAACCTAAGCCGCTCAACTATCAATATGCTCAAGCGCTCAAATTACGGGTTGCACGCATTACCCCTTGTTAATCAATAAGATAAAGCAATTTTTTCCCACTGCTGTGCAGGTAAGGTTCAGAATAAGCAATAACTAATAACTACTTATACCTTGTTTACTACTAATTTTTTCGTCACAGGCAGGCTGCCCGGAGTTTCTATTTTCAGGAAATAAACCCCGTTTTTTACATTGGAAAGATCAAGTTCTATGATCTTGATGTCATTGTCGGAGTTATCTGGAGCCATGCCAACAACAGGTGCATATTCCTTTTCCAGCAAACCGATTTGGTTAAAAAGGAGAACAGAAACCGGAGCGGGCGAAACAGGCATTTTTATAAAAACCGACCCATTTGCCGGGTTTGGGAACAGTGTATAATCCGCAAAATCGGCAGACGTAACGGCGGTATTGCGTACAATGGGCTCAGCCTGCAGGTTTTGTGTGATGTTTACGGTATAATCTTCCACCTCGCCATTGGGTTGTGTGCCGCAGGGTTGTCCAAAAGCATTGCGGCGCATAATGACCCGGGCATGCGCAGGACCATTAAGTGCGGAAGCAGGCACCGTAATGTTGCCGTTGAGCACGTTGAATGGCGTACCGTCTTGAGGCCGTTCTGAAATACCTTCGTAGGCCAATTCGCCGGGCGTATCAAAAATACCATCATGGTTGTAGTCAATCCAGAGGCGCCAATACTCATGGTAAGTATAATAACTGAAACTGGCAGTAAGCATAACAGGCGTGCTGATCCCTTGCACGAGAGGCACTGTTTCGGCGGTGAAATCAGAGAAATAACTTTTTCCGCTGGTCTTTTCGTACGAACCGATCTTAACCTTTGAAATCCAGTCTTCCCAGGGGAAACTCGACGATGCACCGCAGTTGAGCGTTGGCGTTGGCAAAATACCATTGGAGCAAGGATTGGGTGCATTGATCAACGCCGGACCGAGGTTATAGCAGGAATATGACCCAAATGGATCATAAATGGAGGATCTAAAGGTCAGTTGCGGGAATTGGCTGATCGAAATCGGGCCATAAACCGCGTCTTGCCCCACAACGCCAAAGGAATAGAAAGGCTGACTGTTTTGCTGCGGGAATAGATAATTACCCTGCGCATCAATCCAGCTGCCCGATGATTGGACAGTAAGGCCTTCAGAGCCAGCCAGATCGACGCGGTAACGGACGTAATAGAAGTCGTCGCCACTGCCATCTGGCGTGCCGGGATCAGAGCAATCCACTCCAAGAATGGTTACCGTCGCTGCGTCGCAAGGATTGCTCGATGGCTGCCCGTCGAGAATTTTCACAGAATAATACTCTACTTCACCAAACGGGATAGCATCGCAGGATGAGGGAGGGCTGCCCCGCTGCATGGATATCTTCATGGAAGCGGTGCCTGAAAATGCATCTGCCGGAATCAGCACATTGGTTTGTAAGGTGGCAGATGCGTTAGGCCCACTCGTTGCAGTTGGCATTTGGCCTTCAAAGATGATCTCGGTCTGATCGTCGAAAGTGTTATCGTGGTTTTTATCTAACCAAATCCGCACACTTTCAGGATAGGCTATGTAACTATAACTGACTGTCAAGGAAAGTGGTACAGACTCTCCCGCATAAACGGTCGCATAGCCTGGTCCGCCTCCTGGTGTGTAGCCATTCAACCGGAAATCGGAAGATTTGGATTTGCCGCTCACTTGATCGATGTCACCAAACTGTACCCTACTGATCCATTCATGCCAGGGGAACACCGACCTTTGGTTGCAAAACGGACTGGACGGTAGATTACAATAGTTTTCGGGATAAACGAGGCTTTCGCTGCTGCATGTGGGGTCGAGATTGGATACCACCCGCACCATATCGCCCACACCCGGAGTTGGCAAAGTCAATGGCCCTAACAATCCAAAATTATAAGACTCGCCATAGTTATAGTAAGACCCCTGCAATACATCGTTGATATAAATGGTATAACTGCCATATTGCGGTTCTCCGAAATTTTGAGCCGTGATTGAAAATCCATAGCCGCCACTATGGCAAAAAACATCGTTGAAGTAAAAATAGAGGTTGCAGTTGTTTGAGGGAATAAACATGCCGCAACCTGGCGGCGCGGAGGCTGTATCCTTAACCACGCAACCCGGATGATTGACCGGTCGTGCCCAGTACGGGGTGCGGCTGGAAGCCTGGGTAAAAAAAAACGTTGAGAATGGTGGCGCAAAAGGAACGCCAGGTTGGACAATATATTTGCCAATAAAGTTGGCGTCTTGCGCAATTTCAATGAATTCTACCGTCGGGTCGGTGCTCGTGGCCAACACCCTGTACTGGAAATAGTCTTCCGGCGGGCCGTTAGGCGAAGCCGGTACGCACGCCACATCGACAAATGAAAGACTGATGTCGCAAGGCTGTGTGCTGGTTACATCGACCAGCGCTTCGTCGTCTTCGGCCACCACCGGCGATATGCCGTTGTTGGGCTGCGAGTCCACATCGCCGGGAGTAGCGCCGCTGACTTGCGCATATACCGGCGGCAGGCCCGTTTGCATGGTAAACAGTGTGAGTGTCAGCGTGGCAGTGCCGCCGGCTGCCAAAGCCGGATATTCCAGTTGTAAGTGATGAAGTCATAACTGCCAGCCGTCGCGTTGCTGCTGGTATAGACCAGGCCATTCGCACGCTGAGCCTGAATTTGCGGCAGCCTGACTGTAATGTTGGTAGCGGCTTCGGGACCATTGTTGTGCAGGGTGAGCAGGTAATCTACATTTTTGTAGATGGCCGGAGTGCTGTTCGAAACAGTCATGGAAAGTTCGAGATCGCATTGGGCAGATAAGGAAGGGAGACAGCCGGCCACGCCTACAAGGAGAGAAAGGATAAGTTTGCGCATGTTTGATTGTGTTTGTTTTGAAAAAAAGAGCGCGGTGCGAAATAGTGTTCAGAAGTAAGAAATAATAGCATAAAAAAGAGTTCGAAAATCCCATTTCAACAAACTTTTACCAGCATTGGTTGCTTAGTTTAAAAATACTTCGTCCACAAACACCCATGCCCGCTCTCCCTTGCCAGGGTGCCACTTTGGAAGTTTTGCTACCGGTTTTACTATTATTTTCAGGACATTGATGGTGCGTGGGGAAAAAGTGCAGGTATATCCGATGCGGTACTCCGGCGTTCCCATTTTGGCAGGCTGCTCGGGTTGTATCCTCCTGAGCAAAACCATTTTGTTTTTATGGCTACCACCCCAGACCTGTATTCTTGCAGGCTGGCATGAGATAACTGCCGATATTCACCAGTGTGCTCAGAGAAACGGATGAAAGGGCGGTCGGTTGTCTGAAAAACAGGGAGCATTCCAGGTCTGTTTCTTTAAAGCCCAGCCATTTGTTCCTCTTGAAATCGGTATCGCCTATTTTTGATTTACCAGCGTTTTGGCCCCCTCCCCTTGTACTGCGGGTTGGGTGGAAACTTGAGCCAGATGGAGTCGGGCAGGAAGCCAGTTTTGTAAAAATCCCTGGTGGCCACATCGCTGCTGATCCAGCCGGGTAAAAAGGTTTTGGCGGTCAACAGGCAGGTTTTGTCGATCGTGATGCTGTCGCCGCTGCTGACAGGCGAGTGCAGGCTGTCCGGCGTCGTACCGTCTAAGGTGTAACGAACCACGGCGCCCTTTATGTAATTCTTCAACCTTACTTTTGTACTGCTGCTAAAAACCTGCTCGTCTCCTTCGATGATGGGCGCATTGAGTTTGGCCACAACGTCTTTGCCGTAAAAACCGGATTCGAGGCGGACACCCGGCAGGCGCGCCTGCAAGTCGGCAAATTCTTGCTCTGACACGCCGGTATTCCATAGGTATAGGCCGGATAAATTGGGTAATTCGCCCAGCGCTTCCAGATTGGCGGCTTTCACAGAGGTGCCGGAGAGGGATAGCTGGCGCAAGGCCTGCAACTGCTTCAATTCGCCCAGCGTGGCGCCGGTTATTTGTGTACCTGACAGGTTGAGTTTTCGGAGATTGGTGAACATGGCAATCGTCTTTGCATCCGCATCCTGCACAGGCATTTTGTTCAGATTCAGGTGGACAACTTGTTCTTTAATGCCTTTTAATTCTTGCAGGTATTCACTTTTGAACGCCGCTACGCCATAAAAGTCGACCGCCAGAGCAGGGGAGTGTAAAGCCAGGGGATGTACCACCCGGTAGTCGTTATTTAGTTGCTGGATTGTGGATTCATCGGCTGCTGAGAAGGAATATTGATCTTCTTCCTGCGGTTTGAAGTGCTCCGTTGCCAGCATTCGCAAAGTATCCGTATCGGGCATATCCACTATTTTTTGATGGAAATTTGCCCCGCTTTTGATCCAGTGAAAAAGTATACTGACCTCTTTTTCAGTTAGTTGTGGTTTCCCTTTGGGCGGCATGTGTTCTTTTTCAGATATGGGCAAATGAATCCGTTGCATCATCCGACCGAACTGCGCGGCCGTGCTGTCCCACAACACACCGTTTTTACCACCTTTCAAAAGGGAGGCTTCTGTTTCCATGTTTAAGTCCCCTTTCGATTTGGCTGCGTTGTGGCAGGACATACATTTTTCCTGCAAAATCGGCCGCACCAGGTCCTGAAATACCAGCGCGTCTTCTAAAGGTACCAGCGGTTTTTGTTTTTCGGAAGCAATAGGCGCCAACAGGTAATTCTCGCCGTGTGTGAGGGTTGCGCCAAAGTGTCCGGCCAGGGTGACACTTGCCAGGCTCCCTACAGCCACCAATATCCCGCTTATTTTCGACTGCCGTATTCGTTCCCGGAAGGCATACCAGCCGAATGCAAGGAGGGAAGTTGTTATGCCGCTCCATTTGTGCCGGAACAGGTTTATTTCGTCGTAGCCGCCTTCGTTGGATAAAAACAGGCCCATTACAGCCACCGCAGCCGCGCTGACGGCAGTCGCCAGAAGTAACGCATTCCCAGTGCGGTAGTACAGCGGGTTTCCCTTCGCCTGCACCGTCGTTTCCCACACGACCGACAACGTCAGCAACACGATGGGAAAATGCAGCAATAATGGGTGCATGCGCCCGGCCACCTGTAGCCAGGCAGGTAGTTGCATGTGCGCGCCCATGATGGTCAGAAACAGCAGCAAACTGTTGCCGGCAAGGCAAAAATTATAAAGAACGGTGTTCCGGTATATCTTTTTCAAATCACGGGTTCTAATTTGTAGGGATAGGTTTTCCCGGAATTCCATTGGGCTACGTACAGGTTTTCCTCATCGTCGATACAAACGTCGTGCGGGTACTCGAAAGCCTTGATGGTTTGGCTCATTTCATGCAGCAGTCCATCGGTATATGTAGGTTCTGTGCCGGCAAGATTGGAGACAACCTTGTTCCGGCTGTCCAGTATGGTGACAAACCCCGACTGTTTCCACTGTTGGCTGTTGGATTGCAGTACGGCGGCATACAGGTAATCTCCCCGAATGACGGGGCGGCACACCCAGGCGCCCGGTAACGCAATGGTATCCAGGTACTTACCTTCAAAATCATACCGTTTAAACGCATTTTGCTGGCGCGAACAGACGATCAGGCACGGATTGGCCTTGTCCCGTGCATCCACACAAACGCCGTGCGCATTCAGCAAATGCTCCGAACCTTCGCCGCGCCCACCAAAATGGCGGATATAACGCCCCTGGGCATCATATTGGATAATAAAATCCTTTCCGTATCCATCGGCCACGTAGATGTCGCCATTGGGTGCGATGGCCGTTTCGGTCGGGATATACTCCTCCGGTTTTTCGTACATGCCCGTTTCTTTCGGATAATCGAGCGTCATCAAAACCTTCCCGTCGATGGTCGTTTTTATGACCTGGTGGCGGGTGTTGTCGCAGATGAACAGCACATCGACGCCGTTTTCATTGAACAGCGTGAGGCCGTGCGCACCGGGGTATTCCGTTCCCCAGGCGTCCAGCAGTTGGCCGTTTTTGTCATAAATCAGGATGTTGTTGCGCGTTTCGTTGGTGAGCAACAGGATGCGCCCTTTTTGATCCTGCACCATTTCATGGCAGTCATTCACAGGGTTTCGGCTGACATCGGCCTGGCTCCATTTTGTATTGATGCGGTAGCGTTTTTGGTTGTGTCCTAATATCATATCGTTTTGGGTCAATAGTTTGGGTACGTACAGGGCGCCTGCGAGGCCGAGTGAGGTGTTGAGTAGGAAATCTCTTCTGTGCATATCGTTCTTGAATGTTGAGTAGTTGAGATTGTTGAGGGTTGAGCGTAACCAGGTGGCCAGTGAAGAGGTGTCATCTGCGAGGCACGAGCAGGTGACATCTCGAAACGGTATTGTTTCTCCGTCTTTCAATCCTTTCGTTTCGAGATAACACCTGCTCGTGCCTCGCAGACGTCACCTCTTCACTACGCAATCACGCCTCGTACCACCTTTCCTTCCACATCCGTCAGGCGATACCGCCGTCCGAGGTGTTTGTACACTAATTTTTCATGGTCTAATCCGAGCAAGTGCAGCGCGGTGGCTTGAAAATCGTGAACATGAACCGGATCGGATGCGATATTGTAACCGAAATCATCCGTTTCGCCGTACACGCCGGGTTGTATGCCGCCGCCCGCCATCCAGATGGTAAAACAGCGCGGGTGGTGATCGCGTCCGTAATTGTCGGGCGTCAGAGCGCCCTGGCAGTAGTTGGTGCGCCCGAATTCGCCGCCCCAGATGACCAGGGTTTCATCCAATAAGCCGCGTTGTTTTAAGTCGGTAATCAGCGCTGCCGATGCCTGGTCGGTGTCCTTGCATTGACCCACAATTTGTGCCGGCAGGTTGTCGTGCGCATCCCAGCCCTGGTGGTACAATTGCACGAAGCGCACCCCGCTTTCCGAAAGTTTTCGGGCCAGCAGGCAGTTGGCGGCATAAGTGCCTGGTACCAGGCATTCCGGGCCGTAGAGTTTGACGATGCTTTCCGGTTCGCCACTGACGTCGGTCACTTCAGGAATGGCTGTTTGCATCCGGTAGGCCATTTCGTATTGCTGTATTTTGGTTTTGATTTCGGGATCGGCAAATGTTTTAAAGTTTTCCTCATTCAGACTGGCGACGCGGTCCAGCATCCGCCGCCGGTCCGTTTTGTCAATGGCATCCGGGTTGTTGAGGTACAACACCGGGTTTTCACCGTTGCTGAATTGTACGCCCTGGTGTACGGAATCCAGAAAACCGTTGGTCCATAATTTGGAATAAACCCCCTGGCTGTTGCCTTTCCCCTTTGACAGCAGCACGCAAAAAGCCGGCAGGTTTTTGTTTTCACTGCCCAGGCCGTAACTCAGCCAGGCGCCCATACTCGGGCGGTTGCCCACCTGTGCGCCGGTTTGAAAAAAGGTCAGCGCCGGGTCGTGGTTGATTGCTTCGGTGTACATGGTTTTGATAAAACACAGATCATCAACCACTTTGGAAGTGTAGGGTAGCAGTTCGCTGAGCCAGGCGCCGTGTTGTCCGTATTGCTGGAAAGCAAATTTGGAACCCGCCAGCGGAAACGACTTCTGGTTGGAGGTCATGCCCGTGAGGCGCTGCCCTTTTCGGACGGAATCGGGCAGTTCCAGGCCCTGCATTTGCCGCAATTTCGGTTTGTAATCAAACAAGTCCAGTTGCGAAGGCGCTCCGTTTTGGAACAGATAAATAACGCGCTTTGCCTTGGGGGCAAAATGCGGCAATCCTGCCATGATCATCTCTTCCTCGCTGCCGGAAAACAAGTCGGGAACCAACAACGAGCCTAAGGCAATGCTGCCCAGGCCGAGGCTGAGCCGCGACAAAAACTTCCGGCGGTTCATATTCAAACCGTGCTCGAGGATGTGTTTTTCCATGATATTTAGCATTATTCGTTGGTGATTGTTGAGTTGTTGAGAATGTTGAGAGGTTGAGGGTGGTAACTAAAGCCCTGGGTTACCACCCTCAACCTCTCAACATTCTCAACTCTCAACAACCTCACCCCCTCGTGATTGCTTCTTCCAAATTATAAATCGTATTCACTACTTTCATCAGGGCAGCGGATTGGTCGGGGTCCAGGGTTTTATCCACCGGCGAATCGCCGATGGCCAGGGTTTTCAGCGCGTCTAATTTTTTGTCCCGGAACAATTGCAATTGTTCGTTGTAATACGTCTGCAAAATGCTCATTTCTTTCTGTGATGCTTTCCGGCAAATAATCGTGCGGAAAGCGGCGGCGATTTTCCCATCGATGGCCTGATCATTGGCCAGCAAACGCTGCGCTAATACGCGGGAAGCCTCCAGCACCGTCGGGTCGTTCATCATCACAAAAGCCTGTAAGGGCGTATTCGTACGTACGCGGGTTACCTCGCATTGGTCGCGGTTGCTGGCATCAAACACGGCCATGACAGGCGGCGGCAACGTAAGTTTGATGAAGGTGTACATTCCCCGGCGGTACAAATCGGGGCCGCTGTCCTGTTCGTATATTCTCAATACGCCCCGGCCGGAAGTGGTATTCTCCCACAAACCTTTGGGTTGGTAAGGTTTCACGCTGGGGCCGCCGATTTCCTTTACCAATAAGTTGCTGGTTGACAGCACCATATCCCGGATCATTTCCGCTTTGAAACGCAGGCGGGGCGACCGGGCAAGGAGCTGGTTGTCAGGATCGATGGCTAAGTGCTGCGCTGTGACCTGCGACGATTGGCGATAGGTGGCAGACATCAGAATCTGTTTGACCAAACGTTTGACATCCCATTGGTGCTCCATAAAATCGACCGCCAGCCAATCGAGCAATTCCGGGTGCGTAGGCAAATGGCCCTGCATGCCAAAATCGCCGGTGGTTTTGACCAGCCCCGTTCCAAAAAACTCCTGCCAGACCTGGTTGACAAACACCCGGGCCGTCAGTGGATTGTCTTTGGTGACGGTCCATTGCGCCAGACCGAGGCGGTTGCGCGGGTAAACGAGTGTGTCAAAAGGCATTACCGCCGCCAATGCGGCTGGTTGCACCACCTCTCCGTGTTTGTCGTATGCGCCGCGGTTCAGGATGTAGGTAGTCCGGGGCGTGTCTAATTCGCCCATGACGGATACCGTCACGGCAGCGGTATCGCGCTTGTTGATAAAGGTCAGGATATTTTTGACTTCTGCATCCGTCAGCGTCAGGACAGGCTTTTTGGCGGGTTTGGAGACACTCACATCTCCTTCAAAACCGGCTTCTTTAGACGTGTTGAAAAAGCCGAACAACTGGTAATAGTCCTTTTGCGAAACGGGGTCGTACTTGTGGTCGTGGCATTGCGCGCATTCCACGGTCAGGGCTAATATGCCCCGGGTGTAGGTTTTTACCTTGTCGAGCGCGTATTCCACCCGGTATTCTTCCGGGATCACTCCGCCTTCTTCGGTGTATTTGTGGTTGCGGAGGAAAGCCGTCGCCAAAATCTGTTCTTTTCCGGCCTCGGGCAGCAAATCGCCGGCGAGTTGCCAGGTAACAAACTGGTCATAAGGCATATTGCTGTTAAAAGCGTGGATCACCCAGTCCCGGTACGGCCATTGGCTGCGAATGTTATCGTCCTGGTAGCCGTAACTGTCGGAGAAACGGGCAATATCCAACCAGTGCAGGGCCATTTTTTCGCCGTATTGCGGCGTGGCGAGCAGCCGGTCCACGGCTTTTTCGTAGGCGTCGGCAGCGTTGTCGGACAAAAAAGTATCCATTTCCGCTTCGGTAGGCAACAGGCCGGTCAGATCCATCGCAGCGCGTTTGAGCAAATGCTCGGCTCCGGCTTCAGGGTTGGGCGACAGGTTTTGCCCGGTCATTTTGGCCAGGGTGAAATAGTCGATTTCATTCCTGACCCAGTTTTGATCGGACACCTGCGGCAGTCCGGTTTTGACCGGCGGCAACAAGGCCCAGTGCTTTTCATACACGGCGCCCTGGGCAATCCATTTTTCCAGCATACGGATCTCGCGGTCTGTCAAAGTCCCGAGGTGCGATTCCGGCGTCGGCATTTGGTAGTCCGGGTCTTTTGAAGTGATCCGTTTCATCAGTTCCGATGCTTCCGGTTGGCCCGGCACGATGGCAAATGCGCCTTTTGTTTCCTGCAATGGCGCGTACGCGCTTTCGGCAATATCCAGTCGCAAACCCGCTTTCAACTGGTTTTTATCAGGGCCGTGGCACTTGAAACATTTATCGGAGAGAATGGGCCGGATGTGGAAATTGTAACTGACGGCATTGGGAATTTCGCCGCCGCCGGCAGTACTGTGGCAGGCATACCAACAAGTAAGTACACCTGCGAACGTTATGAATGAAAGAATGAATGTACGCATGACATCGGCCGTTTCAAACGGATTTAGATGTGGCGAATATCATCATTTTATCGGGATAGGAAAGGTGAAATCTTTATGGAAAAAATTCCTCTAGCCGGCCATCCCGAAAAGTATACATGGCGATTATCGTTAATGTTAGGTTAAATGCAGGTAAGACAGTTAACAATCCCAGACTTAATTACACTTAAACTACGTTCTGATGCTCAGAAAAAAGACCTCTGGTCTTTATTGTTCACCTTTTAACTTTTGTAGTTATGAGACCGTCAGTGTTTATTGATCAGCTTTGTATCCCTTGGGTAAGTGATGGCATCCCGAAAAACTGCCACCCAACCGGTATGGAGTTTTTGAGTCAACACCCTTCATTTTTTTCCAAATGAGCTCGATGGTCTTGTGCTGTAAATCGTCTATCTCAAGACGTTAAAAGGCAGTAACAGTACAGCCTTTATTGGCATTTTTCAAATAAGTGTGGCACATCTTCACCCGAATATTGATCATCCATCAATCGTGTGAGGTGTGCCATACTTATTTGAAAACGGCTCTTTTATTCCATTTTTATTCGCTTTTCGAGAATCCTTTTTCCTTTCTCGTTTATCCTCCATAGCGTTTTTTCCTCATGCTTATCCTTTTCGATCAAGCCGTGACTATTTAATTCGTTGATAAAGTCTACGATCAATTTTCTACTATCCAGTTTAGATTGTTCCATTATTGCTGTAATGGTGATTCCTTTATCCGTTTGAAGATTAGATAAAAATACTTCCGCAACTTTTACCCTTGTAACAGATAATGCGAAACTTTCCACGAAGTCCTCTACACGGTATTCAAGGTTGTTCGGCGGCGGTTTTACAATAAAGTTTTCGATACGGGTAAAGGACAACAGGTTGTTTCTCAACAAGTTTAGTTCGTTGTTTATTTCCGAATTAGGCATTGTTCCATTCGATTCTTCCTTTTTTATTTTATTAAACCTGGCAAGTTGGATGATAATCTCATCCAGTTTTTCTCGCTCGCTGGTATGGGCTAACAATAATTGTATGGCTTCATCTAACTTATCGGATGCAATTAATTGCCGTATTTGATTTTTTATTTCTGCTTCATTCATAAGTAGTTATCCGTTATTAGTTATTGGTTATCAGTGTTGATAATCAAGCATTTGCAAAGAATTTAGTCTAAACTGATTTTGCACGGGTGTATTTCAAATTGTCGTTCTCGTAAGTTGACGACATTAGACTTCAAGTCACCCTGTCAATGTACCACCAATAAAGGTAAATATAGATTTCAACTACTTAAGCCGGAAATTTGAAAATGTACAAACTGTTAACGACATTTGTATTGTTATCCTTCTATTATAGTCAGGTTTGAAAGGTTTGGGAAGTTTTGATAGTGTGGAACCTTTGCTTTCAGGGTGTTAAGCCCAAATTTAGGCCAGGCCGGATTTTTCGGCAAAATTTAGCATTTTTTTATTCATCATACTGCCGTGTTCGGGGAAGTCTCGGACATGGAAACTATCTTTTTACTCAAAATCAACGATTATGAAAACCCATTGTACAATCCTGTTCATTGCCTTTTTTCAAGTGGCCCTGACCGGTCAAACCTGCCTCCCGGCAGGTATTACATTTACCGCACAGTCGCAAATTGACGCATTTACAATGAATTACCCGGGTTGCAGGGTAGTTGGCGGCACGGTATATATCCAGGGCGCAAGCATCAAAAATCTGGACAGCCTGATTCATCTGGAACGGATTTCCGGCGAACTTTACATCACAGGAAACGACAGCCTGGAGCATATACGGGGGCTGTCAAATCTGCAGTCGGTAGGCCTGGCGATGCGGGTGCAAAACAACCCCATGCTGGAAAGTTTAGACGGTCTCGAAGAACTGACCGCCGTGGAAGGCGACTTCTTATACATCGGAAACAACCAGCAGTTGCGCAATATAGAAGGTCTGGAGCGCTTAGATAGCGTTGCGGGTATTTTTCAAGTGTTTGGGCACGATTCTATCACATCCCTGCACGGCCTCGAACAATTAAGATGGGTGGGCAACACGCTGGCCGTTTTTAATAATGCTTCGCTTGCAGTATTGGATGGTTTAGACGGGCTGGAGTATGTTGGAAACGATCTGCGTATCGAAAACAACGGATTGCTGCACGATCTTACTGCGCTCAACCATGCAGTGGATTTAAACGGCCCTTTGGTAATAACCGGCAATCCTTTGCTGGCTGATTGCGCGGTGCAGGCGATTTGTGAGTACCTGGTGACTCCGGCCTCTTTTGTCGCAATTTCCAACAATAGTAACGGGTGCCAGTCCGTCGAAGCCGTTGAAAGTGCATGTATGAGTTCCACAGAAAATGATCTCGTTCGGAACGCTGTCCGGTTTTTTCCAAATCCTACCGCTGGCCGACTTTCATTCCTGCCCGCAGGTTTGCAGTTTGAATCGCTCCGTGTCAGAGATGTCGCCGGAAAATTGGTACTCAGTCAATTAAACGCCGCGAACACCCTGGATTTAAGCGCCCTGGATGCAGGTTTTTACTGGGTTGAAATGATTGCCAGGGAGTGGAGCGTGACGCAGCCGGTCATTAAGAAATAGGGATGAGGAATGAGGGATGAGGAATGACCGAGCGTGATGTCGGACATCACGCTCGGTCATTCCTCATCCCTCATTCCTCATTCCTCATTCTTCATTCCTCATTCCTGAATAAAAGGGTTAATTTTGCGCATACGGCCAGTTTTTGCCGAATACTCAAAACAAACAATATGTCACTGATTTCCATTGTCGGGATTCTCCTCCTCATCCTGCTGTCGGGCTTCCGTATTGCACAGGAATATCAAAGATCCGTTGTTTTCAGACTCGGACGTTTCCAATCGATCAAAGGTCCGGGGCTTTATTGGATCATACCCCTTATCGAACGGCAGCAAAAGGTTGATATCAGAACCAAAACAGTTGACCTGGAACGACAGGAAACCATTACGAAGGATAGCGTTACGATCAAAGTGAACGCAGTACTTTGGTTTAGAATAACAGACCCTGAACACGCCATTATAAAAGTCGCCGACTATAATAAAGCGGTCTATCAGTTTTCGGTTACAGCCCTGAGAAATATCATCGGCCAGCATTCGCTCGACGAAGTATTGAGAGAAAGGGAACAGATCAATGGAACCCTGCAAAAAATTGTGGATACGGCTACTGAACCCTGGGGTATAAAAATAGAAATGGTTGAAATGAAAGATGTGGAAATACCCGAAGGCATGCAACGGGCCATGGCGCGGGAAGCAGAAGCCATCCGGGAAAAAAGAGCCAGAATCGTAAAAGCCGAAGCTGAACTGGAAGCCTCTATCAAATTGACCCAGGGCGCCAAGGAAATGGAAGGCAGCCCGATTGCCCTGGAACTCAGGCGCATGCAAATGTTATCGGAAATCGGTATCGACAACAACACGACAACTATTGTGCTGGTGCCGTCCGACTTCACCCAGGCAGCCAGAAGTTTTTCAGAAATGATCAGTAAAAAGAAACTGGATGCATGATAGCAACGGAACGGCTAAAAAAATCCCGAACTTTTTCACAGGGAAAAAATTCGGGACGGGTACTACTTATAGTCAACGTAAAGTGGTTTTGAACGAAAGACCGGTGAAAGTGCCTGAAAGCGAAGACTTCAAACCATCAAACCCTTTCAAACCACTCAAACCTGATTATACATGACTACTTACTTTTAATTAGAGCGTAGGCAGCAGCACTTTGTCGATAGCGTGAACAACACCGTTTGTGCCCTGTACATCAGTGATGATAATCTTGGAAACGCGGTTATTCAAATCCGTGATCTTTGCACCACCACTCAAACCGATCGTAAACTTTCCACCTTGATAAGTGGTAGGCTGCTGGCCTTCCGTCAGGGAGCCGGCCAGTACATTGGCGCCACTCACTACGTGGTATTGAAGCACTTTGTTCAGCGTAGCAGCGTCGATAGCGGCGAGATTGGCAGCGCCTAACTCAGTCAGCAACGCTGTAAAAGCATCATTTGTTGGAGCAAATACGGTGAAAGGACCTGTGCCAGACAACAGCGTCACATAATCAACACCCAGATCGGCGCGGGTCAGTGCGGCTACCAGCGTGCTGAAATTTGGATTGTTCAACGCGTGGTTTACACGGTTGGCAGCGCAATCCTTTTCCACCATGTACAACACCGTTGGAAGCATCCACATCAGCAGTGGTTACATTCACATCCTTGTTGATGGTTACACCGGCAGTTGTTTTAGTAATGTAAAGGCTCAGGGTGCTTGTCGTGGCGCCAAACGGAGTTTACACATTTTTTTTGTTTCCCCCCCCCCCTTCCCCCCCCCCCCCCCCCGGGGGGGGGCGGCGGCCCCTTTTCCCCTTCCCTTCCCCCCCCCCTTTTTTTTTCCCCCCCCCCCCCCCCCGCGGGGGGGGGGGCCCCCCCTTTGGCCCCCCCCCCCCTTTTTTTTTTTCCCCCCCCCCCCCCCGCCCCCCCCCCCCCCCCCCCCCCCCCCTCCCCCCGGGCCCCCCCCTTTGCCCCCCTTTTTGCCCCTTCCTCCTTTTTTTTTTTTTTTTCCCCCCCCCCTTTGCGGGGGGGGGGGGGGGGCGCGCGCCCCCCCCCCCCCCCGGGGGGAAGGGGTTTTTTTTTTGTTTTGGAAATTTTTTGGGGGGGGGGGGGGTAAAGGAGGGGGCCCCGGGGCCCTAAGTTTGGAAATTTGTATAATACAAACCCCCCCCCCCCCCCCCCAAAACCCCCTGGGGGGGGGCAGAAAGGGGGGCCCACTTTACTTTTTCCGCGCGTTGCACCCCAACCCCTTTCCTCCCGCCAAACTTAAATACCCTTTATCCAGATGAAATCCGCCGGAAACGAGATCTTCGGCGAGGTCGAAACTACCGTCAAGGTCGAGATAGCGCGTATGGGGGCAGGCGAACGCAGCGTGCAGCGCCGCTGTGATACTGATAATGCTTTCATCGTTGCAGCCCCAGAAGAGCTGGATGCCGGTCTGTTTTGCGATGTCGGCGATGTGCATTGCGCCGGCGATTCCCCCGCATTTCATCAGTTTTATGTTGAAAATACCGAAGGGTTGCGGGGCTGCAGCCAGCTTCCGCGCGGAATCAGCTGATTTCAGCGATTCGTCAGCGACCAGTATTTTCCTGATTTCGGGATCGAATGCCAGTAGTGCGTTTTCTTGTCCGACGGGCAAAGGTTGTTCGATAAGTTCGAGGTTCAGGTGTTGCGTTGCCGATAAAAAAGTGTGCAGACTTGCCGGATCGTAGCCCTGGTTGGCATCTATTCGCAGACGGACTTGCCGGCCGAATCGCTCGTGCAATTTCAAAACCCGTTCGATATCTTCATCCACCTGCATCCCTGTTTTGACTTTCAGGATACGAAAACCCTGCTGGAAAAAATCCGTTGCTTCCGCTATCGTATCAGCGACATCCATGATACCGATGGTAACAGAGGTTGGTAAAGATGTTATTTTTTGTCCGTACAGCGCAACGAGCGGAATGCCCATCAACTGCGCGCAGGCATCGTGCAAGGCAATATCGAGGGCCGCCAAAGTGCCTGGCGCATGGGGAAATTGTTGGTGTATTTCGGCAATCAAACGCCTGAAGTTGTGGATATCGCATCCCGTTAGTCTTTGAAAAGCCTCCGACTGGCAATTTTTCAGACATTGTTCGGGTGTTTCACCCACCACCTCCGGAGCAGGATTGGCCGCGCCGATACCAATGATCCCGTTCTCCAGTTCTATTTCCAGAAACACATTTTCGACCTCCGAACAAACAAGGTGCGCAATGGTGTACGGCTTGCGAAGGGCCAGGTTTTGGAGCCAGGCCCGAACAGATTTAATTTTCATGGAAAGAGCGCTTTGATCGCAGGTAGCAGCGATTCCAGTCCTTGTTCAAGGGGCAGCAATACCGGAATCCCCAGTAAAGACGAATAATGTTCCTGATAGGCCAGGGCTTCCGCTGTCGTACAGCCTTCTGTGTTCAGCGCCAGCGCCAACACGGCCGATCCATATTGCCGGATGAGGGCGATTTCACTTTCCACCGGCGGTATTTCGCCCCAGTGCACTTCGTTGTCGAAGTATTTTCGTTTGGGTGCATGAACGAGGATGACCTGTTTGGCATGGCCGGAAATCAGCAGTTCCGGGCCGCAGGGGCCGCTGGGGTTGCGCAGCGCGGACTGCCCTTCGAGCAGAATGAGGTCGGGTTGCATCTCTTTCCAGCACGACAGGATAGCGTGTTCCAGTTCCCCGGAAACAAAATCATTCAGGGTGGAATCAAAAATAAAACCGTATTGCCCGCCTTGCAGCCAGCCTGTTTGCCCCGTGTAAATCATTTGTGCATGGATGCCTGCCGCAGCGCAGCATTGGCGCAACATACGGGCGGTGGTACGCTTACCCACGGCACAATCCGTTCCGATAACGGCGATGATCGGGCAGGGCACGTCGTAAATGGCGCCAGTCCAGAAGTGAAGGTTCTGGCGTGGTTTGGGTTTCCGGATATCGGTCAGTTGCACCTGATAGGTTTGCGCCAGCGCGAGCAGTTCAGGTTTTTCCGTCAAATAATCATGCAGACCATTGACGACAGATAAACCACAGCGGATGGCACTCCGAATGATGTCCAGCATTTCAACCGGTAAAACACCTCCGACGGTAGCCACACCGATGATCAGCGAATCGAGTTGCCCAATCTGGGCGAGGGCGGTTTCCAGGCTGTCAAATACGGGAATATTCCGGTGCAGGCCGTCCAGTAGTATTCCAGCATCCTGCCCGGCTGCAGGCGGGTCGATTACACCAAGAATATTAAAACGTTCGCTGCCTCTGATGAGGCCATGGGCGGTTTTGGCATCGCTGGTGGTCAGCAGGCCGTTGGTCAGAATAATTGCGTTATTCAAGGTGATGGTTATTTTCGTTGAATAAAAACACCCGGAAATTGCCCCGTCGGCTTTTGTGCCGCGTATACCAATTGTCCGTTGACCCATACTTTTTCAATACCCGAAGAAAGGGCATCTGGTTGTTGTACGGTCGCGCGGTCCTGTACCGTGGCCGGGTTGAACAGTACCAGGTCGGCAAAATAGCCCGGCGCAACGATTCCGCGGTCCGTAATACCCAGGTGTTCGGCAGCCAGTCCGGTCATTTTGTACACAGCGGTTTCGAGCGACATGATTTTCCGCTCCCGCACATACCGGCCCAATACGCGGGTAAAAGCGCCGTATCCACGCGGGTGCCCACCCCAGGAACCATCTGAGCAAATATTGGTATGCGGCCAGGCAAGGAAGCATTCCAGGTCCGGTTCGCCCATAGATTTGCCCATAATACCTTCCGTATTATCCGAAAAATCAGGGTTTTTTCGATCAAATTCAGCGGCAGCCGCAATCAGGTACATCAGGGTTTGCGCCGGGGTTTCTTTGCGCAAGGCTGCTACTTCTACAATGCTTTTCCCCGAATATTCCGGGTTGGGCGCGTAACTGAGCAGGGGAGATAGTGCCGGGTCAAATAATTGATTTACAGCAAATTCTGCGCTAACCGGATTCGTATAGTCGCGGTTGGGAAACAACACACGCAGGGTAGATCTCCAGAAATCATAGGGGTAGCAGTCGGCAGTGATATCGACCCCGGAAGCGCGCGCACTTTCGAGTTGGGCCAGCAGCGTGGGTGCGTAACCCCAACGGTCTCTTTTGGCGATTTTGATATGGGAAATCTGTACGGGTAATTTTGCCTCCCGGCCAATCTGGATGATTTCGTCGATCGCTTCGTCGAGACTAACATCTTCGCTGCGGATATGACTGATGTAACGCCCGCCCAATGCTGCTGTTGTTTTGGCCAGGTCGAGCACTTCGCTGCGGTTGGAATAAAAGGCTCTTTCGTATTCCAGCCCGGTCGCCAGCCCCAATGAGCCTTTTTCCATTTCCGTTTTCATGAGTGTCTGCATTTGCGCGACTTCGTCTGGTCTGGCAACCCGGAGCACATCGTTTTCGCCCATCACCATTTCCCGCAGGGTAGTATGCCCGGTGTAGGAGGCGATATTGATGGCGACCGGTCTTTTTTTCATGATCTGCCGGATGGTGTCGATCGGATAACTGTTGCCGTCCTGTCCGATGACGATGCTGGTGACGCCCTGACTGACCAGCGCCAGCCCGCCGGGGCTATCCTGCAAACCGCCAAAATGATGGCTGTGGCTGTCGATAAAACCCGGAGCAAGGACTTGTCCGCTGCCATTGGTAACAGTTTCTCCGGGAAAAGCAGACAAGTTTCCTGTTTCCCATATTTTGTTGTCCCGCAAACGGACAGCGCACCAGCGCGGGGGCGTACCCGTTCCGTCGATCAGTTGAACATTGGTAATCAGTTCCAGACGGGGAAGTTCGGGTTGTTTTCCGGCCAGAATTTCCTTCAGGCACTTGCGGGCAATGCCGTCGGAGCCGCTACTTAGTATGATTACCGTTTGCCGGTTTTTCGTATCCCGCGTGATTTCATTCAGAAAACCGACCCAACTTCCGGTATGGGACAATACCTGGCCGCTTGAATCCATCGACCAGGCGAATCCATACGGGAATGTTGTACCGTTATTCAATCTGACCGGCGTAAAGGCTTCCTTCAGGGTTTTGGCGGAGACCAGTTTTTCGGTGTACAGCGACTGATCCCATTTCAGCAGGTCGTCTACAGATGAATAAATATTTCCATCGCCAACTACACCGTCAAACCGGATCAGATCATTCGGTATTTCCAAACCGTTTTCGCGCCGGAAACCAAACACCCTGTTCGCAGGCGATTGTTTCATGCCAAGGGTATAAATATAGGTATCCTTTAAGCCCAGGGGCCCCGTGATTTGTTGCTGGAAAAAGGTTTCAATGGGCATTTTTGCCGCTTTTTCGATGACGGAGGCCAGCAGGACATACCCTGTATTGCAATATCCCCAGCGCTCGCCGGGTTCGAAGCCGGGTTTGGGCTGAAAATCGGCCAGCAGTTGCAATAGTTCATCGTTGGTGAGCGTATCGAGTGTGTTTTGGTGTGCCAGTGCCAGGTCGAAGTACTCCGGGAGTCCGGAAGTATGGGTCAGCAGATGCCGGATGGTCACTGTTTCATAGGGAAAAGCGGGCAGGTGTTTTATTACTGGATCGTCATAGTCGAGTTTGCCTTTTTCTTCCAGCAGCATGACCATCATGGCGATGAATTGTTTGGATACCGAGGCCAGGTTAAAAGCAGAACTGGTTTTTAAGGGTTCGTTTGTGGAGATATGGACTTTGCCGAATGCTTTTTTATACTTTACTTTGCCATGATCGGCTATCAGTACGGCGCCGTTAAACATGGATTGCTGATGGAGGATGGTTAGGGTAGAATCCAGCGTATGTATTTGCGCGGGGGAATATTGAGCAAAGACAGGTATTGCCGCGATACTTACAAGCAAAACGCCAAGTGCGATTTTAAAATGATTCATGCATTTATAGGTTAAGGACTCGAAATGGATGAGAAGCGGTAAAAGTCAGGATAAATTTTTTAAAAATATTGCTTTCCAATACTCCGGTTTTACAAAATGCTACTATTGAACTGGGTACATGAGGTGTGCAAATAGTAAAAGAAAACTAATATGAACAAAATAACCACAGAACGCCTGCTGCTACAGCCGCTGACCCACGCCCAACTATTGCAATACACCAAAAATGACGGTTCCCTGGAGGCGGCATTGCAAATCAATCCATCGGAAAGGACGATTTCAGCGGATCTTCAGGAAGCGCTGGAACAAACGATTTTGCCCAACGTTGCTGATCCGCGCAACAACTACGTATTCAATACCCTTTGGACTATTATTTTGAAATCGGAAAATACGATGGTTGGCGACCTTTGTTTCGTCGGCGAACCCAATGAAGCTGGTGAAATTGAAATCGGCTACGGCACGTATGAAAAATACAGGAAAAAAGGTTTGATGACCGAAGCGGTGGGCGCTATGATTGAATGGGCAAAACAGCAACCGGGGGTTCGGGCGATTATCGCTTCAACTGAAAAAAACAACCCGGCATCCTCCGCTGTGCTGGTGAAAAATAAATTTGTAAACGATGGCGAAACAGAGAGCTTGCTTCAATGGCGCAGGAGTTTGAATGATGGTGTCGTATAAACCACATTCACTTTATTTCCCACAACTTCCCAAAATCCGTTTGAAACAGTATTGTTGAAGCCGGGAAACGACCGACAATGGAATCGGACACCACGGGTTGCGACACCAGTACCCGCTGTCCCGGACGAATTTGTTGCCAATCACTTTCCACGGAAATAGGCGCTGCAAAACGGTATTGAAACGTTTTTTGGTAAAATTTCACCTGATCGAGGTGTTCCGGGTGTTTCACCTGTTTCAAAATGACGTAATCCAGCCAATCGGGATGGGCTTCCTGCAATTGGCGGATAAAAACGCCTTCCCACTCGAAATCGGACATTTTCTCCGGCGCGTACTGCACTTTTTGCCAGATATGCCGGTAGGGGAGGTAGCAACAGGCCAGCGTAACCGCCAGCGCTATGACTGTCGACGCGGCGGTTATTTTTAAACGTCCGGTCAATCGCGATGCGCCTTCCGAAACAGCAATGCCGAACAGCAAAGCAAAAAACGGGTATAACGGCGCGTCGTACCACTCTAATTTGACAGGCGGAATGGAAATAAATACGAGGTAACCTGCTACAATCACCCAGATATAAGTAAACACCCGGCGCAGTCGCTCCGTGCGAATAAAGAAAAAAGCAACCAGCGTCAGCGGCAACAGGTAAATCAGCGGGTAGTAGCGCTTGGAGGTGACGAAGTTTTCGAGGTAAAACAAAGTGGGCTGCTTGTGCCATTCCACCCCTTTACCGGAAAAGCGGTTGAACTCTGATTTTTTTGACCAATTCCCAGTAGCCCGGGTATTGCAAATCCCGCACAACATAGTAACCGGCACATAACACAATGGCTACCGCCGCGAACAAATAAACGTATTTATTAAAAAGTACTTTTTTGTAATTTCCGTGTAACAGACTGATAATGAATAGATAAGGCAGCAATAAAAGCCCCGGCATGCCCTTGCATAGGAAGGATAGCACCACCAGCAATCCCAATATGGCGAAGGTCGTTAGCGGGTTGCGGCCATCTAACAAATACCGGATAAACAGCAGGGAATAGAGTGTGGTGAAAAAGGTTTGTACCGCATCCAGGTCGGCGGTTCTGCCCATGTGCGGGCCGATAAAACCGCTGGAAGCCAGGAAAAACAAACCGGTAAGCAGGCCGATTCGGGGCGACTGAAGTACCCTGACGGAAAACCAGAAGAGTAAAAAAACGATACCGATACCGGCCAGAACAGTGGGGAATCGGACGCCCCATTCGGTTGCGCCCCAGAGTTTCATGCTCCAAACCTGAAGCCACAAAACCAGCGGCGGTTTAAAATTCCAGGTATCGATCTGGCCGTCCATGCGAAAATCCAGCCAGTGCCCGTTCATCAAAATCTCCACGCTGTTATTCACGTACCGCGCTTCATCCCATTGCAGGATCGGGAATTTGCCGAGGTCGTTGCAGAAGAACAACACAGCCAGCACAAGCAGCGCTGCGCCGGCTGCCCAGGTGAAGATGGTATTATTTTTCATGATTTGGTTATTTGTTATCAGTTATTAGTTATCAGGGTGGTAATGGGCCATCTATTGATACGTTTGGCTTTCCTTGTCGGGTGGCCTAAACATATGAGCATATGGTCCCCTACCACACTAATAACCAATAACCGATAACCGATAACTTAATTCGGATTTATCCGCAGCAGTTCCACTTCAAAAACCAGGGTAGACCCCGGTTTGATTTTCGCGCCTGCCGAGCGGTCGCCATAAGCGAGGTTGGCAGGCAGGAAAAACTTGAATTTATCCCCTTCGTGCATGAGTTGTACGCCTTCCGTCCAACCCGGAATGACCTGGTTGAGGCCGAAAGCAGTCGGTGCGCCGCGATCCACGCTGCTGTCGAACACGGTTCCGTCGATCAGGGTGCCGTGGTAGTGCACTTCTACTTTATCGGTCGCTTTGGGCGATACCGTACCTGTGCCTTTTTTCATTACTTCATATTGCAGACCGGTAGAAGTCGTCATCACACCTGCGCGTTTTTTGTTCTCATCGAGGAACATCTGACCTTCTTTTTTATTCTTTTCGATGGCGCGTTGCTGTGCGCTGCGGTTGTAATCGCCAAATACCTTGTTCGCATTTTCCGTAGTTATCTGCGTAGTTTCTCCTTTCAGACTGGCATTAAAAGCGGCTAAGAAAACCTCCATTTTAAAATCGGCGCCCATCTGGCGTTTTACATTGGTAGCCATCACGATGCCATTGGCGTAGTTCGCGCTATCGACGGCAGTTTTCAATTCTACGGTTTTTTGGGCAAAAATATTTGCCGAAACGGCTGCAAAAGCCAGTAGCAAAAGTCCTTTTCTCATGTTTATTTGTTGTTGTTAAAAAGTTGAATGTAATTTTTGGAATGTTCAAAAATGTGTGGCACACCTTCATCTGAATCTTGATTATCAATCAATTATGTGAGGTGTGCCACACTTTACTGAACACTCCCGTTATTTTTTCTTTTTCATCTCCGTATAGTACTGGAAGAAATACGGGATGGTTTCAATGCCTTTGTAATAATTGAACAAGCCGTAATGCTCGTTGGGCGAGTGGATGTTGTCGGAGTCGAGACCAAAACCCATGAGCACTGATTTTACGCCCAAAACCTGGTCGAACATGGCAACAATCGGAATGCTGCCACCGCCGCGTTGCGGGAGCGGTTTTTTGCCAAACGCTTTTTCCATCGCTTTTTCAGATGCCTTGTATTCAATGGAGTTGGTCGGAACCACCACCGGATAACCGCCGTGGTGCGGCATCACCTTTACTTTGACCGATTTGGGGGCAATTTTTTCAAAGTGTTTCTGAAACAACTTTTCAATTTTCTTTGGATCCTGTCCGGGTACGAGGCGCATCGAAATTTTGGCAAATGCTTTGGAGGGCAACACCGTTTTGGCGCCTTCGCCGATATAACCGCCCCAGATACCGTTGACATCCAGCGTCGGGCGAATGCCGGTGCGCTCGATGGTGGTGTAGCCCTTTTCGCCTTTCAACTCGTTTACCTGAAGGTCTTTCATGTATTCCTTCTCATTAAACGGCGCTTCATTCATCAGTTTGCGCTCTTTAGCGCTTACTTTCAAAACGCCATCATAAAAACCTTCCACGGTGATACGGCCTTTGGGATCGTGCAGCGAAGCGATCATCTGGCAGAGCACATTGACCGGATTGGCCACTGCGCCGCCGTACACGCCGGAATGCAGGTCGCGGTTTGGGCCGGTCACTTCTACTTCCATGTAACACAATCCGCGCAAACCCACGGTCAGGCTCGGGGTATCGTTGGCAATCACACTGGTATCGGAAATCAGCACCACATCGCAGGATAGTTTTTTCTTGTGCTCCTTGCAAAATTTTTCCAGGTTGACAGAGCCGACTTCTTCTTCACCCTCGATCATAAACTTCACATTGCAAGGGAGCAGGCGATTGCGCACCATCATTTCAAATGCCTTGACGTGCATAAACATCTGGCCTTTGTCGTCGCAGGAACCGCGGGCAAAAATGGCGCCCTGTGGGTGCAATTTGGTTTTTTTGACTACCGGTTCAAATGGAGGACTGTCCCAAAGATTAAGCGGGTCGGCAGGTTGTACGTCGTAGTGGCCGTACACCAGCACGGTCGGCGCTTTGGGGTCTACCATTTTTTCTCCGTACACAATCGGATGTCCGGCAGTCTCGTGAATTTCCACGGTATCGACGCCCACTGCGCGCAGGTGCTCGGCAGTAGCCAGGGCCATGCGGTGCACATCGCCGGCATATTTTGGGTCGGCGCTTACCGACGGAATGCGTAACAGTTCAAGTAACTCATCGAGGAAGCGCTGCTTGTTGGCTTCCAGGTACGGTTTTAATTCTTTCATCGAAGCTTAAATTTAGACTTGCACCGGAACGCTTTTCCGGCGAAAACATTTTACGTGCGGGTGGTTAGCGCAAAAAGGAGGGCAAATTTCCTTGTTTTTGGGACAATGACAAAGAAAAAATACGGATTTTCCCCACGTAGAGTGATGGCACACGGATTTAAAGGGATTAGACACGGATTTTTCTCTCGTAGGGTTAATTGCAACGCAGATGAACTGTGATGACCGCTCCCTGGTTTTTAAAAAAATCGGCATCGCGCCAGCCCATCGGCAGCAAGCGGTTGAGAAAGTTGAGTGGTTGAGATTCAGCATTTCAAATAAACAAGCCCCCGTTTATCTTCCGGAGAGAAGACAAACGGGGCTTGACTACAAAAGGCGAAAGCGGACATTTGGTATCAGGACGTATGTTATACGACTCTAATATAAATGAGTTGGGTTCACCTAAACACGTATTCTTGTAAGTAAACAACAATCCTGCTTTCAGCCAAAATGACAAGAGGCCAAGGGTTACGTTTTTGCCCTTTGCCACTTGCCTTTTGCTTTTTCTTACAGCGTCACCTCATACGTCTGACCATTGATCGTCAGCGTTCCTTTGTTGTCGCAGGAACCGTTGCCGTAATTGACGCCGACATCCAGGCCGTTGATATTGAGCAGGCCGATGCCTTCGCTCACCCAGGCGCAATTGTTGGCTTTGGTCAGCGGATTCTGGATCGTCCAGTCTACCGTTTCGCCATTGGTCAGCACCGATTGAATGGTACCTGTGATTTCATACACGTCGTCGTTCCAGTCCCACCAGGTCGGGTGTCCTGCTATCTGTGTAAACGTCTGCACAGCATTATAATCCAGCGTAAAACCTTGTGTATCAGCCGCTTTGATATCTTCGGCGACGATGGAGAAAACGCCTGCGTTGGCGTTGCTCTGGTTTTTCAGCGTAAACCTGCCGGATAATTGCGCGCCGTCTTCGGTGTAGTTGTCATAGAGGATGGACACTTCCGTATCGGCTTCCCAGATTTTACCTACAGTGACCACTACTTTACCTGTTTTGAATTTGCCGTCGCTATCAGTACAGCCGTTGCCGAAATCGACGGTGATCGTTTTAGGGAAAGTTGTTAAGTCGGCCGGGAAAACCGTTACAGCGCTACAACGATCTTCAACGCTTTGATTCACCAAGCCGTTTGCTTTTTCAGCGCCGTGCAGGGCGATCCCGAAGGAAGAATTGATCAATTGCTGGCTCCGAAGCGCCTGAACAGCGGTTGCCACTGCCGGATCGGTCGTGTCGGTGTTGTCTTTTTTACAGGCGTTGGCGGTGGTGAGGATGAAGGCTGCAATCAACAGTAAGGATGCAAAATTTTGCTTTTTCATAATCGGATTGTGAATTGTGAGTTGTGAATCGTGAGTTGTGAAAAACTATTGCAAAGGTGGTGTGGGTGGGGTTGAATGGGCAATTGACGCATGTCAAGAAAATAGTCCGAAGTGCGAAGTGCGAAGTCGGCAGTCCATAGAGTGCGCCGTTTCATGTTTTGAAATCCCGAGTGTGGAACGGCGCACTCTACGGACTCGACTTCGCACCGGACTTCGCACTACAGACTGACTACTTCGCACTTCGGACTTCGGACTGCCTTAATCGGCTGAGCGTTTCCGGCCGGATGCGCAAAAAAGCCGCGATATGCTTTTGTGAAACCAATTGAAGCGCTTGGGGAAAACGATCGCGGAAGTAGCGGTATTTCTCCCGGGCGGAGTTTAACAGGTGGAAGTAGGTTCTTTCGGCAATCAATAACATATAGGCTTCCGTCAGGCGGCGGCCGGCGGTGTTCCAGGCAGGACTTTCGGCGTACAACGCCTGTAAGTCCTCGTACCGGATGGTCAGAAATTCGCAGGGGACAGTACATTTCAGGTGCTGATGAGTAGGTAAACGCTGGAAAAAACTGTTGATTTCAATCACCATTTCGGTGGGTTGAGCGATCCAGCCCACTTGTTCGAGTTGCATTTCTTCATCGATACCTTCGTAGTAAATCACGGCGCCGCTGTGCAGAAAACGGACCTGGTCGCAGACCTGACCCGGGCTGAGTAACAGTGCGCCTTTGGGTTGGGTTTCCCAGCTGATTTTGTCTGCCAACAAAGCCCAGTCATGGTCGTCGAGCGGGGAAATTTCCTGTATTCGCAAGCGCAGGTGGCTTAAAGCAACGGCATAGGTATGCTCCGTCGGGTTGGGTTGGGGCGGCTGCAAAACTTGTTGATCGGTCACGGATAAAATCGGTTTGTAGTGAAGTAATGTATCTGCCAGACGATATGCCGTTGGGCGGGGTTACGGCGGCTCTTGTTTTACTTTCGTTAAAAAAAAGGACGATTTTTAAACGATTTTAACAATATTCCGCCTACTTTTCGGGCATTATTAAAACTAAACATGAATCATGGCAAATTCAAACGCCTTTTTGCAATCTCTTGTCAAGGACACCCAAACCATCTGTACCGAAAAATTTAACCTGGCAAAAACAGCGCTTGGGTCAAATAATGCGGACATCATTGCGCTCAAAAAAGAGATGGACCGCATTTTTACGGCCCTGAACAAGCCGGATTTCTGGACAAATACCGTGGATGCCGACAGCGAACCGATCGTAGAGCAGATTATAGAGTTGGGCAGTGTGGATAGCAGCCATTTGGATGGCGTAGTTGGGAAAATTCAAAAAATGCTCCGGCTGCTGGAAACGAATATTTTGAACCCCGGACTGGAATCCGTGGACGCCGACCCCGCTACTTCCGGTATGAATCTGCAAGTGCTTGACGCCCTGCGGCTGACCCGCCAGCAAATCGGAATACGCCTGCGGAGTTTTGCACAGGCAGGCTTGGATTTAATGCAGGATACCGAATTTCAGACCCTGCAGGCCCGGCAAGACCCTTTGGTAGTTACCTATCGCGAAAAACTCAAAGCGGATCTGATTGTTAGCAAACAGACCGATGTGATTATTATCAAACGATTGGGCGATTTAATTTCTGCAACGGAAACAACAGATGCGTTCAAAACGAATTATAGTAAGCTAAGCGATTTTATTCAAACGAAATTCCCACAGCCATAGCCATTCGTTTTGCTCTGATTTTCAAGGTTTTCCAGTCATCATGCCCCTCAACTGCTTATTCATGCCAATGATTCGATTATTTGTTTTTATACTTTTTTCTGGCTTGTCTGCTGTTCTGCCTGCGCAAAACCTGCTCGATGACAGCCGGAATCTTCTAAGCGCTTTGCGTACCGTTCAGGATGATTCGGCCTCCAATGAGCAACGCGATGCTGCGGCCCGGCAGGCTTTGCTGATTTTATTCCTGTACGACGAACCGACTCAAATAACAGCCCCCGAACACGTGGACGCCGGCTGGTTGCTCGACCGGATCAAAAGCAATCCCCTGCTGGAAGGTATCGTTACGCCCGGTCAGGACAGCGCAATGCGCGCCCTCGCCCCGGTGGACGCCACAAAATCGGCTGTTTGGACACAAATACAAACGCCAGAAAGAATACGCATCAGTTCGCTGATGTACAGCGGGGCGGCCGTTTCGCCCGTCGAGTTTTTGTCTGTGCAACAATCGATGCGAAAAAGCCCCTTACCGCCGCTGCAAAACCCGACGGCTATGCGGAACGCTGCCGACAGGGTGCAAACGCCCCCTTCTTTGAACGCCCTGAATACGGAAGCGGTTTTGCGCGGATTGTTTGAATTTATCTTGGAAAGAGCGCAACAGGAAGTGGCCATCTCTTTTTTTGAAAACCTGCTCGACAAAAAAGTTCCGAAGGTCGGTTTTCTGTTTCCCAATGTAAGATCACAATACAACAACCCCAATATCACGTATTCTCAGTCGTTTCTGGAGGGATTGCGGGAGGCGTTTTACCTGGATTTGAAAGGACTGAGCATCACGATTCCCGAATTGTTGCTCAAAGACGAGTACTTCGGCGATTTGCAACAAGATCCTGTTTTTTATAACCTGCTGACGGCGTACACGATTTTCGGACTTGCGCATGAAGCGCCCTTGTCAGAAGTTTTCCCCGTCGTACACCGCGATTTGTACCAACGCTACCAGACGGCGGGCCGCAACCTGAATTTTGAACTGGCCAATACCGCAGATTCGACTGCGGCTTATAAACAGGTGGTGTCTTCCACGTCGGAATTTATCCGGCAGTTGAATCTTATCTACACCGATCTCGATGATGCGGAAACGGAACTTGAAAACCGTATTTCGGCGCTTCAGCAGTCGCATTCCGACGCCCCGCTTCCACCGGACAGAACGCGTTATTTGGCCAATCCGCTGTATTCTTACCAGGTGCTGATCGGCAATGCCGACACAAGTTCCGGTTTCGACCTGAACCTGTTGCCGCAGTTGCTCGTCGGGTCGCTCGACTCGGCTGCCTTGTCTGCTTACAACACCTTTGAATCGTATGACCGGTTTTTCGATCCGCCGCGTACGGCCCTGAACTGGCGTATTGCAGGCCTGGAACTGACCCGAAACCTGGGCGGAAATTTGTACAACAACCTCGGCATTACGGCTATTTTACAGCGCTGGCAATCCGATCTGGCCGCTTATGAACGGGCTGTGGACGCGTGGCAAACGAGTTTTGATACCTTGAGTGTGGAGCAGCAGATTCTGGCTACGGATGTGCAACGACAGACTTTGCAGCAACTGATTATTGATACGCGCAAACATTGGTTGGGGAAAGTAGATGCACGGAATCTGCAACCTTTGGTGGTTCTGGAGTCTATCGCCGCCGATTTTACAGAAATTGATTTTGGCGGTTACACAAAAGTACAGGAACTGCGCCTGCGCCGCGAAAAGTTGTTTGAAACAGAAAAACGTTTAAAACTGTTGGAGCAGCGTTTGGCGATAGAACAACCCTTGCAAGCCATCGGTAGCCCGCTCCAAAAATACCTGCTCCGCGATCAGGATATTCGCCCCAGCGATCAAATACTTGGAAAAGTAAATCGCCTGAACGAGCAGTTACAAACGCTGCAAAAAGACCTGGATCAACTCGACAAACTGCAAGCCGAACGGGAGCAAAATGCCTGGAAAAATACCCGGCCCATGCTACAGTTGACTGAAATTATGTCGCACTTGCTCTATGTCGTACAAACGCCGCAGGGCCTGATGAGTTTGAAGACCTTGGACAGCGTATTGTACGAACCCCAACTCCGGCAAATCTCTATGGGACTGGTTCAGCAGCGCATGAGCCGGATCCAAGACGTAGGCCTGGTGTCGCCGGACGGGATTGCCCAGTTGACCCGGCTCACCCTGGAGGATTTGTTGCGCCTGCAAACGCAGAAAGATACCATCAATACGGATGCAAAACCGGATTCGATGCGCCTGTTCCACACCATAACGGTCGCCCTGCAGTCGCTCAACCGGGTTTTGGAACTGCCTTTATTTGCCAATCCAGACAAACCGCTGTCTTATACGCCGCTGGTTGTACGCGATACTACTTTGAAGTGGCTGCCCGATATTTCGGAGCGCTGCATGAATTTTTTGTATTACTTAGAAACGGGAGAAAACCGCTCGGCGATCAGTTCGCTGTTGCGTTTGATGACCACGCTCAGCCATCAGATTGGTCAGCGCAAACCCACCGCCGAACGCTCTCAACTACTCCGGTTTTTTGAAGAAAACGGCGATTTTATTGCAGGTCTGGTGGATGCCAGAACCAAAGATCAGGTAGAATACCTGCTCAAAAGCCTGGCCGATCCGCCGGGTAGTTCCCGCACCAAACGCACCCATGCCATCACAGTAGGCATCAATGCTTATGTAGGGGCTTCGGCAGGCCGGGAATTTTGGGAACGCTCGCCGCAGAATCAAAACATGCAATCCAATTTCACGGTGCTGGCGCCGACGATGCCGGTCGGATTTACCGTCAGCGGATTACTGGGCGCTTCCAGTAAAAAACACCCGCAATCGTTCAGCCTGCACGTTTCCCTGCTCGATCTCGGCGCCATGATGACCTACCGGTTGGAATCGGAAGGCGAATTCGGCGCGTATAAACTGACCTATAAAAACGTATTCAAACCGGGATTGCAGCTGCATTGGAATATACAACGATCTCCGTTCTACCTCGGCGTGGGCTGGCAGACAGGCGCTCAATTCCGCGTTGTCGATGACAAGGAAATCAGTTTTCGTTCTTCCCGAACTTTCCTTGCATTTGGCATCGACGTGCCGATCAAAACCTTATACCAGCGTTGATTTGCTGTAACGGCTGCTGTACGGGCTGCTTTAGCTGCCGGACTATTAATCAACATTAAAAACGATTATTCACCCCTGAAAAAACAACACCTCCAAAATAAAAACGTAAAACCGGTCGTTCCGCAGGCACTCCCAAACATCCATCTAAAATCCGATGAATTTATTTTAAATCTTTTCAATCATCAAGTCTATGCGAATTACAGCAACAAAAATCATCCTTTTTCTATGCCTTGGTTTGGTTATGAGCTCCTGCGTCACCAAAAAGAAATTTGTATCTCTGAAAGCCGAACTGGAGGCTGCCAATAAAGACCTCGGCGCATGTGGCGTAAACCTGAATGCCACGATGGAAAAACTTTCGGCCTGTGAAAAAGACCGGGACCGGCTTCGGGGCGACATCAATGGCAACGTAACCACCCTGCGCCTGCGCGAAGAACAAATTGCCGATTTGAGGGCGCAAATCGCCGACATCAAAGCACAACGGGATAAACAGTTGACACAAGTGGGCGACCTGACAGTTTTGTCCCAGTCTGCCAGCGACAACATCAAGGAAACCCTCTCACAATTGGAAAAAAAGGATAAATATATCCACCTGCTGCAAGCCGCCAAAACCAAAGCGGACTCCATCAACCTGGCCCTCTCTGTCAATCTGAAAGGCGTTTTGAAAGACGGGATCGAAGACAAAGATGTGGACGTGAAAGTGGATAAAACGGTGGTATTTATCAATTTATCCGATAAAATGCTGTACCAAAGCGGCAGCGCCAACCTCACGCCAAAAGCCAATACAGTGCTGGGAAATATTGCAAAAATTATCGAATCCCGCCCCGATCTGGAAGTAATGGTGGAAGGATACACCGACAATCTCCCGATTAAAAATGGCTGTATGGACGATAACTGGGATTTGAGTGTGAAACGCGCAACCTCCGTGGTACGGGCTTTGCAGACTTCGTTCAAAATCAATCCCAATCGCCTGATTGCTGCCGGACGCGGGGAATACAACGTATTGGCAAGCAACGATACCGAGGCGGGCCGTTCTATGAATCGCCGTACCCGGATTATTATTTTGCCGAAGATCGACCAGTTCTACGACCTGTTGAACCCGAATATGGTACCGAATAAATAAAAGGCAAAGGGCAAAAGGCAAGAGGCAAAAGCAAAAGTAAGGTGCAAAATTGGCTTTTGCCACGTTGCCCTTTGTCTTTGCCCTTTGCCCTTTGCTTTTTGTAATTGGTTTACTTTGTCGCCTAAAAACGACAACATGCCTAAGTCCGACCAAAAGTATGCCACCATCCATTACCACACGTACCTGCAATTAGACAAAATCCTGGGCGCGCAGCAATTGCGCAGTGCCGGGTTGGAAAAATCGCCGGCACATGAAGAAATGTTGTTCATCATCGTGCACCAGGTGTACGAATTGTGGTTCAAACAAATATCCCACGAAGTCCAGTCGGTCATCGGCATGTTCAAAGGCGACAACGTCGATGAGCGCAGCATCGGCACGGCGGTGGGCAGGCTCAGCCGGGTGGTGGAGATCGAAAAACTGTTGATCCAGCAAATCCAGGTGATGGAAACCATGACCGCCCTGGATTTTCTTGATTTCCGCAATTACCTGTTCCCTGCCTCGGGTTTCCAGAGCTTCCAGTTTCGCAAAGTAGAGGCTATGCTGGGATTGCCTGAAAACGAACGCATTACCTACAACAATAAGCACTACGCTTCCGATTTTGCCGAAACGCAACAGGAAGAACTGGCGCATCTGAGCGGCGGCGACACCCTGTTCGGCGTCGTGGAAGAATGGCTGGAACGCACGCCGTTTTTGCAGTTCGGCAAGTTTGAATTCCTCGCGCATTACCGCACCGCCGTCGACAATATGCTGGGCAGGGAGCAACAAGCCATCCGCGCAACGGGATATTTAGACGAACAGGAAAAAGAAATGCGCCTGCGGATGCTGGGCAGCACGGACACCTATTTCCAGTCGGTACTCGACCCGGCGGTACACCGGCAATTGCAGCAGGAAGGCAAACTCAGGTTGTCGTACCAGGCTACCGTGGCCGCGTTGTTTATCAACCTGTACCGCGACGAACCGATTCTGCACCTGCCTTTCAACTTGTTGCGCAGCCTGATCGACATCGACGAGTTATTCACGACCTGGCGTTACCGCCACGCGCAAATGGTGCTTCGGATGCTGGGCCGTAAGATTGGCACCGGCGGTTCTTCGGGCCACGATTACCTGCATGCTACCGCCGTGAAACACCACATTTTCAGCGATTTACACAATATCAGCACGCTGCTGATTCCTCGTTCCGAACTGCCTGATCTGCCCGCTGATTTAAGGCAGCAACTGGGATTTTACTATACAAATACAAAAAGAAGTGAGAGGGTGAGAGGTGAGAAGTGAGAGACATCCCTTTTGGCTATTCTTATGATTTTGGCGTGGGCTTTTCAGGCCTGGAATCGTGAGTTGTGAGTCGTGAGTGGCATCGCGTTAGAAGAATATTGAGTTCATTCTTCTATCGATATGCCACTCACTCACAACTCACCACTCACAATTCACAATTTACGATCAAAAAAAGCAATCGTCCGTTGCCAGGCTAATTTCGCCGCCGCTTCGTTGTAGCGGGCTGTGGAAGTGTCGTTGTGAAACGCGTGGTTGATACCTTCGTACAGGTATTGTTCGTATTCGATATTTGCGGCCTTCAACGCATTTTCATATTCGGCCATTCGAGCATTGACGCGCTCGTCCAGACTGGCATAGTGTATCTGTACAGCCGCTTTGATTTTCGGAACGTCTTCTACTGCGGGCTGCGTACCGTAAAAAACGACTGCGGCTTTGAGGGAAGGCACATTGACCGCCAGTTTGTTAGACATGGCGCCTCCCCAGCAAAAACCGACGCAGCCGAAGTGGTCGTTGCAATCTTTTCGCGCGCCGAGGTAATCGAAGGCTTTGATAAAATTCTGCAAACTGTCTTCCGCATTGAGCTGGGTAAACAACTTCCTGGCTTCGTCTTCATTGGCCGGCGTGCCGCCCAGCGGCGACAAGGCATTGGGCGCAATGGCTAAATAACCGGCCCGGGCTACCCGCCGGGTCACATCCTCGATATGGGCGTTCAGGCCGCGGTTTTCGTGGATCACAACTACCGCCGCGTATTTTTTATTGGCTTTTGGTCGCGCTACGTATGCCATCATGTCGCCTTTAGCGCCGGGATAGGTCACATTTTCCGTCATCAATTCATCGGTAGGTGTTTTGGCGGCGGTGCTACAGCCCGATTCCAGCATGGACAGCATGGACAAAGCCGCAGTGGTACTGCCGGCCAATTGAACCAGCCGAACCATAAAATCCTTGCGGGTCAGGGGTTTGTGGGTATATTCGTCGTAGAGGTTGATGATCTTTTGATCGAGCATGAGCGGATGGATTTAGATAATTTGACCAAAGATAATTCCATCAAACACTTTTCAAATAAATTTGCGGTATGAAACAGCCTTTATTCGCCATTAAATTGATTCACACCATTATCTGGGTTATTTTAGCCGGTGCGACGTTATATATTTTCTATTCGGGCCTGTTTAACCGCATCACTACCTACACCTGGATCGCTATTGCCATGATCGTAGGGGAAGGGCTTGTCTTGCTGCTTTTCAAATGGGCCTGCCCGCTCACGGTTATGGCCAGGAAATACTCCGACTCTGACAAAGATAACTTTGACATTTTCCTGCCCAACTGGCTGGCTAAGCACAACAAGACCATTTTTACGACGATTTTTCTGGCAGGGGTTGTTATGATTTTTTTGCGAAAAAGCGGATTTTTTTCCTCGTAGGGTGATGGCACACGGATGAAACGGATTTTGCCGGGTTAAAACGAATTTTACCCGTCGTAGGAATAATAGCAACACGGATTAGACGGATAACGCTGATTAACGCGGATTTTTCCGCTTTAGAGTTGACCTGATTTTTTCCTAATTGTGAACATTATTTGATCCGTGTCAACTCTAAAGCGGAAAAATCCGCGTTAATCCGCGTTATCCGTCTAATCCGTGTTGCTATTATTCCTACGAGGGTAAATCCCTGTTACATTCATTCTTCCGCCGGCTCTCTTTCCACCGTAATGGTGCAATCACCAATTAAAGCGGCCAGCGCGCCGATAGCGGCAAGTACTGGCGCAAAAACAGCGCCCACCACGCCAAAAGTCAATGGAAATGACATAATCTCTTTTCCATCTGTGTCGTGGATGCTGATTTTCCGGACGTTGCCTTCTTCAATCAGTTCTTTCACTTTTTTCAGCAGGTTTTCACCGTGGGCTGTGAACGATTCATTGTTTGTGTTTTCCATTATTAGTTCGGTTTAAATTATTTGCAATTATATTCCACATCGGTCAGGCGAAATTGCCCGTAACATAAATCACCTTCCGGGTACGTGTAAATTGTTTCAGCATAACCCGTTAAACGACGTCCGTTCAGTTCTTTGTAATCTTTCAGGGGCGTGGCCCAGGGCAATTGTTGTACCGTATTGTTATCACCGGTAGCATAGCGGTCATTTGAAATAAAATTGACCAATTCGCCGGTATCATTAAAGTACAAATCGGCAGTAATCGTGATATTATTGTTGGTAAACGCCGCTTTCACCTTGTTCCCATCCACTTCCAGCCACTGAATTCGTTTATCGATCAAAGTAGCCGAGGCCATGCAGCACATGTCGTTGAAAAAGGTCACTGTTTCGGCGATGCCCATTTCCTTGCCGGTCTGGTATTGCACCCGGAACAAAGAAAAAAGACGAATATCCATAAAAGCATCTCCATTTTTAAAACAGTGATATCCGGCAACAGGCAGGCCTTTCATGGTCGCTTTCATAAAAAACAGGCGCGTGGAAGCATCCAGAAAATTGTATTGCTCCGAAGTGAAGGGCATCCATTCGGATTGTTCGTTTTTCCTGATTCGTCCTTCAAACACCACCTTGAAATTATTTACTTTGGGTTGATTCAGGGCGCCGGTGTAACGCATATATTTTTTGACAGGCTCTGGCAAGGCTCGTATGTCTGCTTCGGTCAACAGCGATTCGGGCATCGCGGCGGTTTGTATAATACCTGCCCGTGCATCTTTTTCGTATTTGCCGCTGAAATGCCAGGTTCCGTAACCAACGATGGCTGCCAGCAGGATGAGCGCATTGGCAATCGTTCCGAATTTTGCATCCTGCCAACTGCTGAAAATCAGGTATTGGGACAGCACGACTGCAAGGACGGCAGGCACCCACCAAATATTTTTGTCCAGAAAAAAAGTCAGGGCAGCGGCCAGAAACAACAAGGTGGCAAACAGCCACAACACGCCGCCGGTTTTTGAAATGGGCAGCGTCAATTGTTCCACAGCAGCCAGGTTAAATGCCTTGGTAAAGCCCAGCAGGTGAATCAGTCCGTGTAGGACAATCAGGATTATCAGTATCGTTTTCATAAGTAGTTATTAGTTATTGGTTATTAGTGTTGATAATCAAGTATTTATAACAAAATACAACTAAACTAATCTTGCTTTATCACTTTAATCATATTGTTTTTTTGAGAACAGGTAAATTGAAATCATCATCACGATCATCAGCACATTCCATACAAAATAGGCAACAAGCCCCACTGGTTTCATTACCCAGTCCACATCTATAATAGTCCACAGCGCACTGCCTATGCTCACGACGCCGTTGGAAATCAGCAGCCAACGGATAAAATTGCTTGTGTGTTGATAATATCCGGCCATCAGCCAGGTAGCGACTCCCAGGAGTGCGTATCCCCACAGTTCATTCGCCCAGCAAAACGACAACGGATTCGACATGGAGAACATGGAAATGGCCGCCATCGTATTCCGGCTTGTAGTGTAATGCCAGATTGTGTACAAAAGTTGTCTGGCAGATGTAGTTAAATGAAATAAGCGCACAGAATACGATGGTCCACCCGAGCGCGATCAACAGGTGAAATTTCTTTTCATCGTCGTTGTCTTTAAAATTCAGGTAATGCCCCGCAGCCAGCATCAGCATGCCGCCGATCAACAGAAACCCAAAGTAAAAAGGTAAGTCCTGGATGGTACCGTAATTTTCTACAAATACAGCCGCAGAAACCCAGGGCGGTTGCGGTTTGATCAGACGAACGATGACAAATGCAACCGGGCCTGACATGATATAGCCAACCAAAGCTACCAATGCACCGAGCGAAATAAGTTTGTTGTAATCCAGTTTCGCTGACATATTTCTTTGATTTTTGAGTTCATCATTTCGTACTCAAAAGTCCGTATGTCGGTCGTGGAAATAAAATGACCTTTGTCACCCGTCAGGTTGATTGCTGTTTTCAAAAGAAAAAAAACACTTCAGCGTCTTTTGAGCACCTCCCAAAAATCTGCCGCCAATGCCTTTTCATCAATTTTTACATACGCCCTGATTTTGCGGCGCTTGTTTTCAGGCGGGGTTTTTACGGTTTTTATTTTGGCCAATTCCGGCTTGAGGTAAGCCCTACCAACGCTAAATCCCACATGATACGCGTCGCGTCCTGTGGATTTTGCTCGCGCCAGCGGTATTCGAGTAGTCGCTCGATGGCTTTGTTTTCATCCAGCATATTATAGGTTTCTTCCCGCTTAAATTGCAAGGGACGGGCAGCGTCCAAAGGCATCACGGTGAAATCAAACCCTTCGAGGTTGAGCAGGTAGTCGAAGGCATTGAGGTCGTTGCGGATGTTGAACTCGCTCTTGTCCCACACTTTGGTTTTGGGGTTGTATCGCGCCCCCAAGGCATACACTTTAATGTTGGGCAAAATATCCGGCGCAAGGATAACAGCCGAAGCAATATTGGACAAGGGTCCCAGTGTCAAAACGTGCAACTGCTCGCCCGGCGGCAACTTTTGAGCCGCTGTAATAATGGCCTGTGCAGCGGGTGAATCATTCGCCTTCAAACCACCCCAAGCCCAGCCGATCTGCCGGTCTGCACCGATGGGGTGGGGGATGTCAAGCCGGTTGAGGATTTGCAAAATTTCCTCGTTGAGCCGTTGGCTTTCCACGACCGGTTTAAGCGTTTTGGTATCGTAGGCATTCCATTTTTCAAACACCAGCAGGTCGGCATTGTTGAAATGCGCCGAACTCAGGCCCACCAAGTCGACAGATGTATCTTTTACCAATCGCACGATAGCGTAGAGGTCGTCCATTTCATTGCCGGTATCGGCATCGAGAAAGACTTTTTGTTTTTGGGCGAAGGTGGGGGAATAACTAATAACTACTTTATGCTTTAGCAGCAGAAATCACCACATTCAGATCAAACTCGTCGTAGATCGTTTTGTCGCCCAGGTTTTCAAAGAAATTGCCGGAGCGGTATTGGATGTTAAAATCCGTGCGGTCGATTTTCATGAACGCTTCGCCCGTGGCTTTGCCGTCGACAACATTAAGGGTAGCGTCAAATTTTACTTCTTTGGTAATGCCTTTGATCGTCAGGTTACCGGTAACGCGGTAATTGCCCGGCGTACCGCGGGAAGCCACTTTGGTGATGACAAAAGTAGAAGTCGGATTTTTTGCTGCGCTGAAGAAGTCGTCGGATTTCAGGTGACCTTCTAATTTGCCGGCCATATCGCCTTGCATATCCAGTACTTTAATAGTAGTCACGTCAATTTCGAAAGAACCGCCGGTGAGTTTGCCGTCGGTAAACTGGAACGCTCCGGATTTCAGGTTGACGCTGCCGTTGTGCTGGCCGGTTACTTTGTAGGCTTTCCAGTTCACGATACTGGCGCTGGTATCTACTTTGTAGTTGTCAGCCACGTTGCTGACGAAAGAAAGGCCGATCAGGCTACCGAAAACTAAAAATGCTGCGAATGCGGCTTGGATGTTTTTCATGTTGATAATAGAATGTTGAAAGTTGAAAATGTGTGTTTATGTGTTTTGTAAATGCTTGATTATCAACACGGATAACCAATAACTAATAACTGATAACTACTTGCAAAGGAAACACCTGTAGTCCGGACCTTGGAAAGGGAGTAGATCAACACCCGGATTGTGGCGATAACAAGGGGTATTTCAGTACTTGTACTTGCCATTTGTTTAATTGCCCTTTGCCATTTCATTAGAAGTCCCCGCCGCCGTCTCCATCGCGTTCGCGCGACTGTTCTTTTTCTTTTTGCCGGTTGAGGCGATAGCTGAAAGTAAGGGTTGCCTGCCGGGCGCGCCACTGGAAGGAACCTTCGGTATAAAAGTCGGCGCCCTCGGTGATGTAGCGGCGGCGGCGTGTGTTGAATACGTCGTTGACGCTGAAGGTGAGTGTACCGTTGTTGCGCAATATATCTGTGGAGATGCCGAGATCGGCGTGGTACATGGCTTTTTCCTTACCCTGCGGGTTCAAGCGCGGGGCGCGGTAGTTGAAAGTGGTCTGAACATTCACTTTTTTCCACAAATCCACGCGGGATGAAATACGACCGAACCAGGTGTAGGTATCCGCATTAAAATCCTGGCCTTCGTAAGCGCCTTCCGTGATCGACCGGAAAAAGTTGAGGTTACCGTTCAGTTGCCAGTTGGAAAAAGGCTCATAACTGCCTGTGAAGGACATGCCGTAATCATTGCGGGTAGCGAGGTTGACCGGGCGTGTAAAAGCGCTGGTGTCTGATACCTGTGTGCGGATGCGTTCAACCACATCCGTGGTGTGCCGGAAAAAGATAGCAGAGTTCAAAGAGGCTTTTTCCCAGCGCTTGAGGTGGCCGATTTCGTACGCATCGGTGTATTCCGGTTGCAGGTTGGGGTTCCCGCTCCAGAAGTTGCGCGAATCTGAATAGGTGAAAAACGGATTCAGATCCCAGAAATTCGGACGGCGGATGCGGCGGCTGTAACTGACCTGCATGCTGTTTTCTTTGGGCAATTCGTAGCCGACGTGCGCACTGGGGAACAGGTTGGCGTACAAAGGCCGGTCGTTGATTTCGTTGGTTTGCAGCAGTTCCGTTTTGACATCGGCTAATTCGGTGCGCAGACCTGCTTGCCAGGAAAATTTGCTGACTTTATTGCCCAAAATGGCATACGCAGCGTAGATATTTTCCGTGTACACCATATTATTGCTCAATCCGGCGAGGGTCGACCAGTTGTTATCCAAAAAAGTTTCGACCAGATAATCGTTGCGAATATCGCGGAACCCGCCGCGGTAGCCCAGTTCAAACTTTCCCTCTTGGCCGAAGGGATGTACGTAGTCCAATTGCGTGACCAGATTGCGTTCGCTCTCCCTGTTGTCGGAGCGTTGCAGCAGATCGGCCTGGCCGGATGGATTGCCGTCTGAAGTCAGGAATTGTTCGCGCAGATCGGAAGAAGAATTTTCGGTATTGTCCTGATACTGGACGTCGGCGCTGAGGGTATGTCCTTCGCGTTGAAAAGTCTTTTTATAATTCAGCGAATATTCCATGTTCGGCTCTTTCTCCGTCTGCTCGTCTGTGCGGCGGGAACTGCCGTCGGGGTTGTCCAGACTGCCTATAAAATCGCGGTACAGGATCGTATTGCTGTTATTGTCTAAGGAATAACGCCAGGAAAGCGCCGTTGTGAGCACATCTTTTGGCGTCAGGTAATAATCTGCTCCAAAGCGAAAGTTATTGGACAGTCCGCCGCGCAGCCGGTCGCTGACCAGGTCTGTGATTAGCAATTGGCTGCCGTCGTTGTATTCCTGGTATTGGGCGCCTTCGCCGGGGCCTTTGCGATACCGCACACCGTAGTTGCTGAAAAAATTGAACTTTTCGCGGCGCATATTGATATTGAACGCGGCGCCGTAGTTGTCGGGCTGCCCGACGGTGAGGTCGAAAGATCCGTTGATCCCGCGTTTTTGTTCTTTTTTCAACACAATATTAATCACACCGGCCATACCTTCCGCTTCGTAACGCGCCGAAGGGTTGGTGATGACTTCTACCCGGTCAATCATATTGGCGGGTAACTGGCTCAATCCATTGGAGCCGAAACTGACCAAACCCGAAGGTTTGCCGTCGATCAGAATCCGAACGTTTTCGCTGCCGCGGAGGCTTACATTGCCTTCTACATCCACAGTTACGGAAGGCACATTGTCGAGAATGTCGGCAGCCGAACCGCCCTTGTTAGCGAGGTCTTTACCCACATTGAACACCTGTTTGTCCAGGCCGAATTGCACCTGGCTTTTTTCGGCGCTGATGATGACCTCATCTAAAATATTAGTATTGGGTTCAAGTAAAATTATTCCCAGATCGAGGGTCGTACCGGATGCAGAGAGCTGTATATTGCCCTGAAAGCCGGTTTTATAGGATAAAAACTGCCCGCGCAGAAAGTACGCGCCGGGTTTGGCCAACAGCGAAAACCCGCCCAATTCATCTGTAATGCTGCCTGTTACCACGCTGCTATCGGGCAAGGCAAAAAGTGTAACCGTCGCAAATGCCAGCGGCGTTTTGGTAGCGGCATCCGCCAGGATACCTTTCAGGAGGCGTTTTTCGGGTATGGGATTGCCGTTACTCTCTTCAATTTGAGCGGAAAGCAAAACGGGCAGGAGGAATAAAACCGGCAGGAGGGTGGTACGGATAAATCTCATTAAGTAGTTATCGGTTATTAGTTATCGGTTAACTGTGTTGAGAATCAAGCATTTGTAAAAGTTTAAGCAAAACTAATTTTACACACCTACTTATATCAATTCATTTTAGTGTATAAAAATCTCCGCAAAGTAAACGAGCTCTGGCGGCTTGAAATGTTAGAGTAGATGAAACCGGGAATTCAGATGGCGAAAATCAGAAAATTGGAGTGAGAATGGAGATGGAACAGGGATTAGAAGACATTAGACACGGATGAAGGAAGGCTTGCTGCATAGTAGGTGTTTCAAAGTTGATGAGGTTGATAAAGGTTGATGAGGTTGATATACATCCGCTCGAAAATGAAGCGATTTTACTTTTTTCGAGTAGATGTATATCAACCTCATCAACCCTTATAAACCTTATCAACCTTTTGAAACACCCTCTTGCCACATACACAATAGAAGGGTATATCGTCGGAATATCGGAGTTGGTCGCCATGGGATAAACGCGTAATGTTGTGTGTGTACATTTGTGCATCATTCTGAAATTATGAAAATCTGGGGTACACAAATTTCTTCTGACCGGCTGTTGCGCTGGTTAATCCTGACTGTTTTCTGGGGCGTTTGGTTGGGCATGCCCTTTTTGTCGCAGGACGATGATGAGCGGCATCGGCAGTTTATGTGGAAAATCTTCCCGGTGACGTTGATGAATATTCCGCTGTTTTTTCTGAACACCGAATTGCTCATTCCGAAGATTTTGCGCAAACGTGGAATCGGCCCCTACCTGATTTCGCTACTGGGGCTTATCCTTTTATTCGTAGTAATTGAGAGTTTGATGAAAAATTCCCTGCTTTCCTGCTACAACATCAATTTTACCACACATGTTGGCAAAAGTTTGTTTTATGTCCTGTTTATCACGGCAATCAGCACGGGCTACGGCCTGATGACGCACTTGGTGCGCGAAGAGCAATCCCGGCAGATGGAACGCCAGGAACGCCTGCAATCGGAACTGTCGTTTTTACGCTCCCAGATCAGCCCGCATTTTATTTTCAATATTCTCAACAGCATCGTTTATCTCATCCGTTCCCGCTCCGATTTGGCAGAACCTGTTACGATCAAATTATCCGAATTGATGCGATATATGCTGTATGAGTCTGCCGATGCCCTCATTCCTTTGGAAAAAGAACTGGGTTATCTGAAAAACTACGTGGAACTACAGAAAATCCGCTTTGAAGAGGATGTGTTGGTTCGTATGGATATAGAAGGCACTGTAGGCGGGCAGATCATTGAACCGATGCTGATGATTCCTTTTGTGGAAAATGCGTTCAAACACGGCGTCGGATTGGTTGCTGACCCAACTATTGAAATTTATTTGAAGATCAGCGATAAAAACCTGCACTTTAGGGTCCGCAATAAAATAGCGCCTGGAAGCGCCGAAGTAAAAGACAACAGTTCGGGTATCGGACTGAAAAACGTGCAACGCCGCCTGGAATTATTGTACCCGGAGTCGCACCGCCTGGAATTGACCAGAACAGAGGAGTGGTTCAAGGCTGAACTTTGGCTGGAATTCGGAGAAAGGGTGTAGGTGTATAGTGTATGGTGTTTAGTGTTTGGGGCGCTTCGCTTTTGGCATTCCCGAAAATTTGACCAAAATGGGGACATTGCCTAATCCACTCATAGTCGCCAAAAGAGAACTACCCTAAACACTATACACGAAACACCATATACCATACTCCAACCACGGCCAAAGGCGGAGTGCCCTAAACACTAAACACCATACACCATACACACAAAAAAATGCAGACTTTAAAATGCCTGATCGTAGACGACGAGAGCCTTGCCCGCAAACTCATGGAAGAAAATATCCGGCAAGTGCCTTTTCTGGAATTGGCCGGCATCTGTAAAAATGCCTTCGAGGCCATGCAGGTGCTGGCTGAAACGCCCGTTGATCTGATTTTTCTGGATATACAGATGCCAGGCATGCTGGGTACCCAATTGCTTCAGAGCCTGCCGGTCAAACCCATGGTCATTTTTGTCACGGCTTATTCCAATTATGCAGTAGAGAGTTATGAGTTGGAAGTGGTCGACTACCTGATGAAACCGGTCAGTCTGGAACGTTTTACCAAAGCCGCGTACAAAGCGTTGGATATGCACCAGAAAAAAATCGCGCTTTCTGCCCAAACTGTTGAAAAAAGCCCGGAAAACCCCGATTTCTTCTTCGTCAATGTGGAATATTCCCTCGTGAAAATCCCGGTGAAGGACATTACCCACATTGAGGGCATGAAAGATTATGTAAAAATTTTCCTGGAAACGAGTAAAAAACCGGTACTCACCAAATCCACCCTGAAAGGCATTGAAGCAAAACTGCCCGCCCAGGGCTTCCTGCGGGTACATAAATCCTTTATAGTCAACCTCGATAAAATTCAGTCTATCCGCAACCGGGAGATCAAAATCGGCGACTGTGAAATTCCGGTAGGCGAGTCCAACCTGGAAGAATTGCTTCGCTTGCTGAATTATTCGCGGTAGCATAAACAAAAAAGCAGCCACTCCCTTTGGAATGACTGCTTGCTATGAGAGTGCTTACTTACCAGCAATGGTGTGGGGCGGCGGTTCCGGGCCCCCTTTTGTCATTAAAGATTATAACACTTAAATTGTTTGCGTCTTGGATCGTCTTCGTTTTCTCCAAACTATGGCCTTGTGGCCGCTTGCGACCTGCAATATGAAACTTCAGGATTTCCCGAAAATAACGGGCGCGCTTCCCTTGTCCGAAAAGATGCCCGTCTGGTTTGTCGGGCACGGCAGTCCTATGAATGCGCTGGAAGACAACCCTTTCACCCGCAGCCTCCGTGAAATGGGTGAAACCATGCAAAACAGGCAAAAACCTGCCGCGATCCTGGTGGTATCGGCACACTGGCTGACAAGGGGAAGCTTTGTAAATGTCATTCCAAAGCCGGAAACCATCCATGATTTCGGTGGGTTTCCGCAGGCTTTGTTTGATGCGCAGTATCCGGCTCCCGGGGCGCCGGAAATAGCCAAAGAAACCGCGAAATTAAGTGCATTGATCCATGAAGCAGACGATTGGGGAATCGACCACGGCGCCTGGACGATTCTGATGCACCTGTTTCCCAAGGCCGATATTCCGGTGTTCCAGTTAAGCATCGACTACTATCAGCCCATGTCGTACCACCTTAATCTGGCAAAGGAAATTCGCGCTTTGCGGGAACGCGGCGTATTGGTCATCGGCAGCGGAAATATTGTGCACAACCTGCGCATGAGCATGTCGAAACTGCAAAATCAGGATACCAGCCCCTTTGACTGGGCTGTTGAATTCGACAACTGGGTGCATGAAAAAATAAAAAACCGCGACTTTCAAAGTCTGACGGACTATGAAAAGGCCGGAACAGCCGGAAAATTATCCGTACCGACTGTAGACCACTATGTGCCGCTGCTGTACACCCTGGGGCTGGCAGACGAAAAAGAAGACATCCGGCAGACCTACGAGGAAGTTACGTTCGGGGGTATCAGTATGCGGACATTCCAGGTTGGGTAATAACCAAAAGCAACCGACTTCGCACTTACGACTTCGGACTTCGGGCTAGCAACGGACTTCGCACTTCAGACTTCGTACTTCAGACTTGCAACGGACTTCGCACTTACGACTTCGGACTGACGACTTGCAACGGACTTCGCACTTACGACTTCGGACTGACGACTTCGGACTTCGGACTTCTTTTAGCCTTTTCTTCTAAAAACAGTTGCGCGAACAAGGCGCCCATGACCTTGCCGCCTTCATGGGTAAGGTGCGTATAATCGAGGTTGGCATAACGGGGCTTGTGGTGCGCCAGTTGAACCATCGATCCCGGCCCGCCCATTCCATGAAAAAGATCATAAAAAAGGAATCCGTGTTTGCGCGACAAATCGCGCTGCATGGCTACAATAGCGGGCACGCCGCGCATGGTAGCCAGTTCTGTGCCGTTTTTGTTTGCCCGGTCTCCCACGCTGACGATCAGGATGGGTTTATCGGGAAAACAGGCACGTAAATGTGCAAAAGTGCGGTCGAGTTCGGCCTGGTACCACTTGATATTATTCAGTGAATTGGTGACCGCATTCAGGCCAACCTGCAAAACGATGAGATTGTAGTGTTGAAAACGGTCGAACTGGCGCATTATATCCGGACGGAGCAGTTTGAGCGGGCCGCCGCTATTTCCCCGGATGGAGAAATTGTCCAGATAAAAGCCCGGCCCGTTTTCCAGGCTGGCGCCGTACAGCATCAAACCTTCTGTTTGTGGAAATCGCACGGCAAAAGCGGTGGTACCCGGATAATTTGCCGTCCATTTCCAGGCCCGGATACGCCCGGGAGCGGCGGACAAAGTGTCGTTTTGAGGCATTCCATCCTGTTGTTGCCAGACGAATGAAAGGCTTTGTTCCGCGCTGTAAAAAAAACGGAATTGAGTCCATTGAGCCGTATGGCGAAAGTAGGAAGCGCCCTCATAGTGTATTTTAGCCTCCGGTTCCGGCTGATAGGCATATCCATTGATGCCATATACAGGACGGTTTTCGAGTTTTTTGACAACAGAATAGGTTGTCCAGCCCTGAAACTGGTGTTTCAAGGTGCGTTTAAATTGCGCTACTTCCGAAGTAACGGGCACAAAACCAACGCCTTGTCCGCCCCAAAGCGTTTGCAGCGTATCGCGCAAATCGCCCACTAAAATATCACCTTCCACAAATGAATCGCCATACCAGGCAACACGGACGGTCTGGCCGTGTCTGATAGAATCGACCGCTGTAAAAAAGCGGGCCAAGCCCTGTTGGTCGGGTGTATAGTCTTCCAGAATTTTACCAAACAAAGAGGAGTCCACTGGCGGTAAAGGTCCGACGGAATCCGGCAAAACCGCCGGCAGAATAGTATCGGCAGCATACCAGCCGGCCGTATCGGGCTGGGTGCTATCTTTTACAAACGGCATCACATCGGAAGCGCGACGGATGTCTGCAAAAATGTCCATTTTCCGCAACCGGAACTCGCCGATGGCGAGGTTTTCGGGTACCCAGGCTAGTCCGGTAAGGAATAGTATCAGCAACAGGAGCAGCAAAAGGGTTTGGTTGATATAGTTTTTCATATGAATCGGGCAGCAAAGGTAGGTGCAACTTTCTTTACTTTGGATTTAAAAGATTAATGGAGATGTCATGGAGATGCAAAAGATATGAATTCGGCAAAAAAAGCAGGTCAGTTGTTGTTGGTACTGCCGAATTAAAGATATTTTGTGCGCTCATAAGTTAGGTGTGCAAAATTAGTTAACACTAGATATTTTGTAAATCATTGATTTACATTGCTTTTTGCAATTTTGCCCTTTTACTTACCCGGAATACTATTTGTCAACTCCCCTGGAATCCTTTGTTGGCAATCATCCCTACCGATATTCCGAACTTTCTCAATCTATCCTGCTTATGCGTATTTGGTACACCTTACCGCTTATACTTTATTGCTTTTTGATCAATAACAATGTACTTACGGCACAGCAAACTTCTGAAATACAGTGGTCTCCACAAAACAGACGACATCTGTTGAACATCAGTCCCGGTACAACAGATATTCATGTATGCGGGCTTACACCAGGGGGCGCATACTCTGTCAATGCAAATCCTGCCGATAAAAATCAGCAAGCCGGCTTTACATGGCGCTTGAACCAGGCAGTTTTATATCAACAGGATGTGCAGCTGCCACAACGTGTTTTCATCACCGCCGATTCCGCTTGTATGGTATTGACCTTGGACATGGTTGCTGATGAAATATCTGGTACAGTGCCGGTTTATATTTCCATCCGCCGGATAGACGACACAAAACCCCTGGAAATACCGGAGGAAATTTCGAACCAGGCAGAATTTGCAAACTTGTCCACTACCGGAAATGTATCTGCTAATACCTTGGTTTCCAATGTGTTAATTGGTGGCAACTGTTTTGATGTCAGCAATGTAACAACCGCCGGGAATGCTTCGTCTCGTGGAACTTTTGCGAACGGAGGATCGAGTATTGGCATTAATAACGGCATGGTGCTTTGTACGGGCAATGTAAATATATTGCCCGGACCCAATAATTCGGGCTCTGCCTACGGAGGCTACAGCATGGCAACTACCAACGATCCCGACCTGGATACGCTGACCAACGGCACTCAGCATGACCTGAGCAAAATTGAATTTGATTTCAGGCCGACTTCCCCGGTGGTATCTTTTGAATTTGTTTTCGGCTCGGAAGAGTACTGTGAGTTTGTAGATGCCGGGTTTAACGATGTTTTCGGCTTTTTTATCAGTGGTCCGGGCATAAGCGGGAATAAGAATATCGCACTCATACCCAGTAGCACTACGCCCGTTTCTATTGACAACGTAAGTGATGTAACGAATACGGGTTTTTTTATTGGGAATAGCTCGACCTGCGGCACTCCCCCTGCCAATGCTGCGGAATGTCAGTTAGATGGCTGGACTGCCGTATTTACAGCGACTGCAAATGTTATTCCCTGCCAGACGTATCATATCAAACTGGCAATTGCAGACGTAGGCGATGATGACTATGCTTCCGCAGTTTTTTTGGGGGCCAACTCATTTGCTGCAGGCGGTATCGTAAATGTACAACCTGTCTATCCGTCTGCCAGTCAATTTGTACTGGAAGGCTGTGGACAGGGCTTTATCCGGTTTCAGCGTGGAGGCACAGATTTGAGTCAGCCCGTCAATGTGAATTTTACACTGAGCGGTTCTGCAACACCTGGAGTAGACTATACGCCCTTAGCGGGTTCGTATACCATCCCGGCAGGCCAGTCCAGCATTTGATACCGGTCAATGTATTCTCCGATCTGATTGCCGAGGGAACTGAAACAATTGTGCTCTTATTGGACAATCCCTGTTCCTGCACCCAGACCCAGGTAACCTTTAATATTCAGGATGTACCGCCCATGCAGGTTTCTTTAAATGATGTGAATGGTTGTGGAAGCACCAATGCGATTCTTACGCCGTTTATAACGGGAGGACAGGCGCCATTGACGTATGTCTGGAGCACCGGCGGCACTTCTTCTTCTATCAGCGTTTTCACTCCGGGAACGAATACCTATACTGTAACCGTAACAGATGCCTGCGGAAGAACCAGTACGGATAACGCAACGGTTACCCTGGCGCCCGCGCCAACCGCCACTTTGTCGGGTTCGGGTGCGTTTTGTGTAGGTTCCGGCAATCCCGTCGATCTTACCCTGACATTGGGAGGGCCAGGAGACTGGACAGTGACCTGGCTGGCAAATGGCCTTTCCAATACAGAAACGTTCAGTAGCAGCCCTGTCGTAATAGTCGCTAATCAACCGGGAACCTACTCATTGGTCAGTGTGGTTTCACAAAATGGGTGTACCGGAACGGTGAGCGGTACTGTGAATGTTCAACAGGTAAATGTAAACCTCAACCTGACGCCAACGGCTCCGACGTGTTTCGGTTCCAATAACGGGGCGATCATTGCTGCTCCCAGCGGAGGCTCCGGGCCGTACACGTATGCCTGGTCTCCCAGCGGTTCGGGCGCCAATCCCAATAATTTAGCCCCCGGCACGTATACGGCAACCGTCACCAGCAGCCAGGGATGTACGGAGGTAGCGAGTGTGACCTTGACAGAGCCGCCGCAATTAACCGCCGCTGCAAATACTTCCGGCCTCATCAATTGTTTTACTCCAAATAATTCGATAGACCTGACTGTAAATGGCGGAACGCCGAATTACAATTATACCTGGAGCAATGGATCAACGGCACAGGATCCGACCGTAACAACGGGAGGGAACTATACCGTCACGGTTCGGGATGCCAGAAATTGTACAACTACGGCAACCGTGTCTGTCGCGGCAAATGTGGCACAGCCGACCGCCGCCATCGCAGCGCCCGCGCAACTCAATTGTAATACTACTACGCTTACCCTAAATGCAGGCGGCTCCTCACAAGGCCCCGGTTTTCAATATCAATGGTCGGGTCCGGGTATAACCTGTTGCAGCAATACGCTTATGCCGCAGATCAACCAGGGAGGCCTTTATACCCTCACCGTAACCAATACCCTGAACGGCTGTACCAAAGTAGCCACAGTCAATATTCAAAATAATAACAACCCACCTAATGTCAATGCTTCGGCGCCTTTTAATATAGCCTGCAACCATCCGACTGTTGCGTTGAGCGGCGCCGGATCGGCTACCGGCGCAGCTATTACCTATCAATGGACAACGACCAATGGCAACATACAAAGTGGCGCAACATCGCTAAATCCCGTTGTCAACCAGGCGGGTACCTATACTTTGCTGGTTACCAATAATAACACGGGCTGTACGGCGGAAGAAAGTGTAACCATCTCCGGTAATACCCAGGCGCCTACTGCTGTTGTTGCGGCGCCTGGTATCGTGGATTGTTTCAACCCTGTTATTCAGTTAAATGGAAATGGCAGCTCGCAGGGGCCTCCCGGATTTACCTATAACTGGACGGGTGGCGCACTCGTCGGTGGGAGCAACACGCTTACACCGAATGTGTCTGCTGGAGGTAACTATACGTTGGTTGTCACCAATCCAACCAATAATTGTACGGCCAGTGCTACGGTTAGCGTTATGGCCAGTTTGGCCCAGCCCAATGCTGTGGCAAACGCACCCAATAGTATCAACTGCCAAAATGCAACGGTGACCATCAACGGCGCAGGTTCCAGTACCGGCTCGGCATTTTCATATCAGTGGACGACCGCTAACGGTAATATTCTTTCAGGCAATAACACCCTCAATCCTATTGTAAATCAAGGTGGTACGTATGTTTTGATTGTTACCAATAATACAAACGGCTGTACGAAGCAGGTGTCCGTCAATGTAACGCAGGATCAAAGTGTGCCGCAGGCAAATGCAGGTTCCGATCGCCTTCTGAATTGCCTGACTCAAAGTGTTCAACTGACCGGCTCGGGCACCACAGGGCTGGGGTATACATTTGCCTGGTCTGCCAGTCCGGGCGCCTTTGTATCCGGGCAGAATACCCTGAGTCCTGTTGTTAATCAACCCGGCACTTACACCTTGCTGGTTACAAACACCAATACAGGTTGTACCAGCTCGGATGTAGTGGTCATTACATCCAATTTCAGTCAGCCTGTTGCTCAAATTATAGCGCCGGGCATGATCACCTGCGCATTACCAACCCTTGAATTAGATGGCAGCAACTCTACATCCGGCTCCTTGATTACATACAACTGGACCGCTATTGCCGGCGGGCAGATTATTGGAATCAACAGCGATCCGACGATAACGGCGGGTTCGACAGGTACGTACAGGTTGCTTGTTACGAATCTGGAAAGCGGCTGCACGGCGCAGGCACAAGTGTCCGTATCCCAGAATATCACCCCGCCGTTTGCAGAGGCCGGGCCTTCAGGCAGTTTTACCTGCCAAAACCCGACAGTGACCCTGAGCGGGGCAGGCAGTTCCTTCGGCCCTAACTACTCTTACGAGTGGTCAACCTATGACGGGAATATAGAAATGGGGGCGACTACACTTCATCCTGTAGTGAATATGCCAGGAACGTATACAATTGTTGTGACCAATACGGCTAATGGTTGTTCTTCGCTGGATGTCGTTACGATTACGACCGATCAAAACCTGCCCTCGGCTATTGCCGGACCTGACCGTACACGCACCTGTACCATGACTACACTGACGCTCGATGGAAGTCAATCGAGCGCCGGACTGGGTATGCAATACCAGTGGACCGCCAATCCCGGTACTATTCTATCCGGCGCGAACACCCGCAATCCGGTTGTGAGCCAGGCCGGGGTGTACACCCTTTATGTAACAAATGTGAATACGGGTTGTACGGATACGGATATGGTGCTTGTAACCAATAATATTGTCAATCCGGTGCCCGTCATTTTACCCCCCATACAATTAACCTGTAATACGCCGATGATCGGGCTGGATGCAAGCGGCAGTACGATGACCGGTAGCCCGGTTTATAATTGGACAACCGCCAACGGTTTTATTGTAAGCGGTAATAATACTGCCACCCCACAGATAAATGCGCCGGGTATTTATCAACTGACTATTACCAATAGCGCCAACGCTTGTTCTGCCACTACACAAGTGACTGTCGGCCAGGATGTTGAACTGCCGGATGCCATAGCTACAGCAAACGACCTGCTTACCTGTCAGAATGCGCAGGTACAACTGGACGGCCAGGGTTCGTCCACTGGTAGTCCTTTTCAATATCAGTGGAGTACGACAGATGGTTATATCATTTCAGGAGAACAAACCTTGAATCCATCGGTTAATCTCGAAGGCACATATACGCTGACCGTATCAAGCACTGCAAACGGTTGTACCAATACAGCATCTGTTGTGGTGCAAAGCAGCCAGGAATTCCCGGTGGCCTATGCCGGGCCGCCACAAACGCTGACCTGCGATGTCGTACAACTTTCTTTAAATGCAATTGGATCCAGCGTAGGTAGTGACTTTGTTTACATCTGGGACACGCCTGATGGGAATATCGTTTCAGGAGGCGCTACGCTTCAACCTGCCGTAAATGCCCCGGGCGCCTATAATTTAAATATTATCAACCAGAGCAACGGCTGCACGGCGACTGCTTCGGTTGTGGTGGGTACCAACTATACTACACCTGAAGTAATGGTTGCGCCCGGCGGGATATTGAGTTGTTCAGTTGCTTCAATTTCCCTGAATGGAGCAGGTAGCAGCGCCGGAAATCCTTTTACATATAACTGGCTGACACAAAATGGAAACATTGTCTCCGGCATGAATACCCTGCAACCTGTTATCAATGCAGTGGGCGCTTATACGCTGGTTGTTACCGATACCATTAACGGGTGCACCAGTACCGCCAGTACGACAGTTCAGGCGGATGCAGGGTTGCCGATAGCCAATGCAGGGGCGCCGGATACCCTGACTTGTACCGTTAACAGTGTTGTGATCAATGCGAGCGCTTCCAGCCAGGGATCGCAATATTCATATGCGTGGGCCGGGCCGGGCGATATCGCCAGTGTTACCGGTTTGCAGCCTCTTGTAGCAGAACCCGGCGAATATTTCCTGACAGTCACCAATACGTCCAATGGTTGTTCGGCGATTTCCGCTGTTGTAATCGTGCAGGATGTGTCGTTGCCGGTTGCAGAAGCCGGGTCTGTAGATGAACTGACCTGTACAAAAACATCGATTGCGCTCGATGGCAGCGCATCCAGCACAGGTGCACTTTTCCAGTATATGTGGGTTGCTTCCAATGGCGGACAGATTCTGTCCGGCGCTGATACCCCTTCCCCCACTATCGATGCGCCGGGTACCTATTATTTATTGATTACCAATACATTTAACAACTGTAGCGCCTCCGACAGTGTGATCATTTCCCGGGATATCGCCCTGCCGGTTGTGGAAGCAGGGCCGTCTTCGACACTTACCTGCGTCATCCCATCCATAACATTAACAGGGCAGGGGAGTATGGACTCCTTGTTTGCCTATAACTGGATTACGGCGGATGGCAATATTGCCGGTGGAGACAGCACCTTGAATCCGGTGGTGGATGCGCCCGGGACCTATCTTGTTGTGGTGACTAATACCTACAACGGATGTACGGCTGCGGATGAAGTGCTCATTTTCAGGGATGCCAACGTGCCCGATGCCGTTGCGGAAGTAACAGGCGAACTGAACTGCGTGACGGGATACTTGCAATTGAACGGCCTGAACTCTTCACAAGGCGCCACCATCGTGTACAGTTGGGAAACAAGCAACGGCCATATTGTTTCAGGCGACACTACGCTGACGCCAGTTGTGGACGAACCGGGGCAGTATACCCTGGAAGTGTTCAATACCGCCAATAGTTGCGTATCGCTTTCAACTGTCATCATCAATGAAAATCTGACTACTCCGGTAGCCCAGGCCAGTAGTCCGGCTGTACTCTCTTGCGCCAATCCGGTCATAACCCTCGATGGTTCGGCCAGCAGCAGCGGCAGCCAGTACCTGTATCAGTGGAATACCCAGAACGGCAATATTTTGCTGGGCGATACCAGCCTGCAGCCGCAGGTGGATCAAAGTGGATTTTATACGATTATTGTAACAGACCAGAGCAATGGCTGTACAGCCGAAAGCACTGTGCAAATCCTGCTGGATCAGAATACGCCGGAAGCAGATGCGGGCGCTTCCCCGACACTTACCTGTGCGGTAACCAATTTGTTGCTGGACGGTAACAACAGCAGTCTCGGCGCCCAGTTCTCCTATCAGTGGAGTACGCAGGATGGACAAATTATGGACGGAGATACTACCCTGACGCCCGCTATTAGCGCGCCGGGAACCTATACCCTGCTGGTTACGAATGTGGATAACGGTTGTACGTCCAATTCGGAAGTATTTGTAAATCAGGATGTTGTGCCGCCGTTGGCCGTAGCGGGATACGACTCTACCCTTACTTGTACCGTATTAACAACCAACCTGAACGTAACCGGCAGCAGTACCGGTACCGGATTCAGTTACCAATGGTCTACCCAGGACGGACAAATTCTGAACGGCGGCGATACGCCCGCTCCATCTGTTAGCGAGCCGGGTACCTATCAGTTACAGGTGCTGAACCTGGCAACGGGCTGCACCAATACGACCACCGTGTTGGTGCCGGAAGATGTGGAATTTCCAGCCTCGGCTTCTGCCGTAAGCGGTGAACTGACTTGCGCGGTACAAACCCTGCCGCTCAGTAATGCTGGTAGCAGCACCGGCACACAATATGCTTATCTATGGACGAGCACGGATGGTAACATCATTTCCGGATCGACAGATTCAAATCCGGTTGTGAACGAGCCGGGTATATATAATCTTTTGGTAACCAATACAATAAATGGTTGTACCGGCACTTCTGCTGTTGCGGTCCAGCAAAACATTACGCCCCCGGTAGTGAATGCGACAGTTAGTAATTTATTGACCTGTACGGTTACTCAAATTCAGTTGCAAGGCAATGTAACAGGCGGCGCGCAGGGCGTTTCGTACGCCTGGGCCGGGCCGGGTATCTTCAGTGGAGGCAATACGCCGACTCCGGGTGTAAACTTGATTGGTCAGTATACGCTGACAGCCACCGACCTGTACAACGGTTGTACGGCTTCAGATGCTGTGCTTGTCAGTAATGATATAGCCCCGCCCCTTGTTTCGATTGCAACGCCGGCTCAACTCAATTGTTACGTTACGCAGACCAACCTGAGTGGCGCGGGCAGCAGCACAGGCGGACAATTCATCTATACCTGGACAGGCCCCGGTATTGTATCTGGCGCAAATACCCTCACGCCCGCAGTGAATCAACCTGGAGCCTATAATTTGTTGATTACCAATACTTCCAATGGATGCGTTTCGAGTCTGGCTACCACAGTTGCACAAGATATACAAGCTCCGGTGGCACAAGCCGGCGGCGCTTTTGAGCTGACCTGTTCCGTAACCCAAGGAGCATTGAATAACATCGGTTCCACAACTGGTAATGGCATCAATTATGTTTGGAGCACTGCCAACGGTCATATCGTTTCCGGCGGTAACAGCCCCACGCCCATCGTCAACGAACCGGGTTTGTATGCTTTGACCGTTATCAACGCGCAAACGGGGTGTACCAACACCGCCAGCGTTTTGGTCACGGAAAACACCAATTATCCGGCTTCCGTGAGTTTGAGCAGGGTACTTCCCGCTTGTGGCGGAAAGCGGGTGAAGTCGTGGTGGAGGCCGTGAACGGTGGGGTAGGGCCATACCTTTATTCCATCGATGGCGGCAATAATTTTGTGACGGCCAATGCATTTGCCGAACTTGCGCCGGGCACATATACGATCGTCGTACAAGATATCAATGGTTGTGAACACCAGCAAAACCTCATATTCCCGGTTCCGGTGGAGCCGCAGGTGTCCTTAACACCCGAAATCAAATTGATCTTCGGACAGGATGCCAAACTGACGGCAACCATCAATATTCCATTGAATCAGGTAGATACGATCATTTGGGAGCCGATGGAAACCCTGACGCCTACCGGTAAAATCAACGAGGTGATTGCCCGGCCATTCAAGGACACGGAATACACGGTTCGGATAATCAATATAGACGGTTGTGAATCTGTTGCCAGAGTCCTGGTTCGGGTGAATGATCCGCAAATATGGGCGCCCAATATTTTCAGTCCCCATCGCCAGGATGGTAAAAGCGATTTTTTCCTGATTTTTGCAGCAGAGCGGACGGTGAATAAAATCAACTCGTTACAAGTATACGACCGCTGGGGAACAATGGTCTTCCGTCGGGACGACATTCTGCCCAATGATGAAACCCTGGGATGGGATGGTCGTTTCCGTGGAAAAGCCCTCAATCCAGCAGTGTTTGTCTGGTGGGCTGAAGTAGAACTGGCGGACGGGCAGCGTATTCTGATGAAAGGGGATGTTACAATTGCAGACTAAGTCTATTATCTAAAAATCATTAAATACTGCAAAACCTGTCTACATTTGCGCATCACCAACGAAAACTTTATGCCAGCAGAACTGCCATATGATTTTGCGTTTCTTGAGACAGCAACAGAGACCTTACGCGCAATTGCACATCCGCACAGGTTGCTCATTGTGGAGATGTTGTATCATGGTAAATCGATGAATGTCACGGAGATTTATGAACGCCTTGGTATAGAACAGGCCGTTGCCAGTCATCACCTCCGGATTCTTAAAGACCGGGGAGTTGTACTGGTGCGCAGGGATGGAAAAAACAGCAACTATGCACTGACCAATGATGCCTTTTTTCAAATTTTGGAGGTGCTACATCGCGTGATTTAAGGTAGAAGCAAGTATATGTTTTGAATTTTTTTGTATTGCAGTATTATAAGTTGTTGCCTGCGGGGTAAAAATCTGATGTCCAGATTTTTACCCCGTTTTTTATTCCCCTTGAAAATTTAGCCAAACGATATTCCAATAATGAATATCATTTGGCCTAAATTCAAAATTTAATAAATTAAAGTGTGAAAAAACCTGCCGGAAAGAATAATATTTCAAAATCCGAAAAAAAATTCAACATGAAATAAACAACGTATATAAATGTGTATATACATTTGTTCGTTGTTAAAAATACCGAATAAAAAAGCACACCTTTGTTCACATACAAAATTAAACGTCTACTAACTTTATGAGCAACACCTCTACACAAGATGCTGCCGGTACGCAGGGGCTGATGAAAGTAATCATGGCTTCTTCGGTAGGTACCCTGATCGAGTGGTACGATTTTTACATTTACGGAGCGATGGCGACGACCATTGCCAAGCAGTTTTTCCCACAGGATAATCCTACAGCCGCGTTTTTGGCCGCTTTGGCAACCTTTGCTGCAGGTTTTGTCGTTCGTCCGTTCGGCGCGCTGGTTTTTGGCCGCATCGGCGACCTGATCGGCCGTAAATACACTTTTTTGCTTACCCTGTTATTGATGGGCGGCTCTACGTTTGCCATCGGTTTGATACCCGGATACGCCACCATTGGTATGTGGGCGCCTGTTTTGATCCTGTTGCTGCGCTTTGTTCAGGGTCTTGCTCTGGGAGGTGAATACGGGGGTGCTGCAACGTATGTGGCAGAGCACTCGCCCGCCAGCAGGCGAGGTTATTATACGGCCTACATTCAGACGACAGCCACCCTGGGCTTCTTCCTTTCCTTGGGTGTAATTCTGACTACCCGGAAAGTGTTGGGGGTAGAGGCATTTAACGACTGGGGCTGGCGTCTTCCGTTTATCGTATCCATTTTCCTGATCGCGATTTCCGTTTACATCCGCCTGCGCATGGCTGAATCGCCTTTGTTTGCCAAAATTAAAAAAGAGGGGAAAATATCCACGAACCCGCTTAAAGAGTCATTTGCACATAAAACCAATCTGAAAATGGTATTGCTGGCGCTTTTTGCTGCGGTCATGGGGCAGGGTGTGGTATGGTATACAGGCCAGTTTTATGCACAGACATTTATAGAACGTACACTATCAGTTGAATTTGAGCAGGTGCGTTATCTGCTGTGTATCGCTATTCTGGCTGTCACTCCTTTCTTCCTGGTTTTTGGCGCCTGGTCCGATAAAATTGGCCGCAAAACGATTATGATGGGCGGTTTACTCCTGGCCATACTGACTTATCGGCCTATCTACAAGGCGATGTACAACCTGGCCGACCCGAAGGCCAAAACGGAAATTGCCGAAAACAGTTCGGTGTCAAAAGCCGTAGCCGTGGCTGCCAGTGGCGATTCCACGATTACTACAACAACTGTGAAAGCATTCACCGATGGCAGTTCCATGAAAACGGTGAAAAAGGAAACAGTCCTGGCAGACAAATCCAAACCTGTTCCAAAAGCCGAAACAACCAAAACGTTCTGGTTGTCCTCCTTTGGTTTTTGGATGATGACACTTTTTGTCTTTATCCAGATTCTGTATGTGACGATGGTGTACGGTCCGATAGCGGCTTTTCTTGTTGAGTTGTTTCCTACCCGTATCCGTTACACCTCCATGTCGCTTCCCTACCATATCGGTAACGGTATTTTCGGTGGTCTGACGCCATTTATTGCGACACGTTTGGTGGATGCGAGTAAAACGACGGATAACCCTGGTGGCGACCCGTATGTCGGTCTTTGGTATCCCATACTGATTGCTTCTGTCTGTTTTGTGTTAGGTATGTTATTCCTGCCTTCCAAAAACGACGAAAACGTGATGGATTAGGAGATAGTGCGAAGTCAACAGTGCGAAGTGCGAAGTCGACACAGTGCGAAGTGCGAAGTCGACAGTGCGAAGTCAACAGTGCGAAGTCTCCACATTTTCAACCACTCAACCACTCATATACAATCATGAATTCTCTTAAACGTCTTTCCGGCTTCTTATGGATACTCCTGGGAGTCGGCGCTATATACCTGATGGCACAACAAGCCGGTATCGAAATTGCCGCTGCTGCAAAAGCCAACAAAGGGGTGCTCGATACCAAAATGTTCTGGTATATCATCATTCCTATTTTTACGCCTATCATGCTCGGATTGTGTTTGTTCGGCTGGTATGCCTGGAAAGGTGAATACGACCAGATTGCCCGCGATTCGGAACACCTGGTTTAACCTTGTTGAATGTTACGGATTGGAGGACTTAATGGGGGTAGTGTGAAAAGTCTAAAGCAAAAAAGTTTTTCGCGCCAAATTATGGTTGCCAAATGCAATGTGAAAATTTGACAACTTTTAAAGTTGCAAATTTAGCGCCCGGCTAAAACTTTTTTGGTATTCTAGCCAGGTTTTCAAACATCTGACTTGACACAACCCCTATTAAATCCTCAAATCCTGAAACAGTCCGTCCCTTAATTTCTGCTAAACGCTTCAAACAACGCTCCCGCCTTGCCAAGGGCTTTTTGGGACAGCCATTGGTATGCCTGTTTTAAGGCGGAATAACGAACCCATTTTTCTTATTTCAAATTGATTTTTTGATCATGCGTACGACATCCTTCCTGTCCGTATTGGCCATTGCTATGCTCAGTTGTAAACTATATGCACAGCCTGCCACGACACCGGCGCCGGCAACCATTACGCCTGCACCTAAAGCCGACCATTCTTATAAGCCATTGACCCTCAAATTAAATGATGACGGAAGCAAGTATGTCCGATTCATTATGTGGCACCAGTTCTGGGCGACCGCTACCCAGAACAACCCGGATACCCGTGATGCGCAGGGCAACCTGGTAGACGGTTCATCCGGCGCAAACAGGGCCTGGAGCACTGACCTGGCGCTTCGGCGCTCCCGTTTTCTCGCCTATGCACAAATCTCGCCGCGCTGTTTGATTCTGACCCATTGGGGGATCAATAACCAGAGTTTTATCAACGGCGCCACTGCTCCGAATGGTCCCAACCCGACAACAACGCCGGGTAACCAGGGCAAAAAACCACAACTTTTTATTCATGATGCCTGGACAGAATACGAGCTGTTGAAAAACAAACTCTATGTCGGCGCCGGATTGCATTATTTCAACGGCGTATCGCGTTTGAGCAGCCATTCCACCCTGAATTTTATGACCCTGGATGCGCCTATTTTTAACTGGCACAATATCGAAGCTACTGACCAGTTTGCACGTCAACTCGGGATATATGCCAAAGGGCAGTTGGGCAGGCTGGATTATCGCCTGGCACTGAACAAACCCTTTGCCAATGGTGCGGCCCCTGCCGCAGTCGCCAAAAACGGGGTTGCCGCCAATGTTATCAACGAAAACTGGGCTACCGCCGGTTATGTCAACTGGATGTTCTGGGATAAAGAGAGCAATAAACTGCCGTTTTATGTCGGCTCCTATTTAGGCGCAAAAAAAGTATTGAACGTCGGCGTCGGATTCTACAATCACCCCAAATCGTCTCTTTACAAAACAGGAGACGGACGCGATTCCATTTTCCAGAATCAAGTGGCCATTGGAGCAGATGTATACCTTGATATGCCCTTGAATAAAACAAAAGGCACGGCGCTCAGCGTATTGGCAACTTATTACAGTTTTGATTATGGCACCAACTACATCCGCAACCTGGGTATATTAAACCTGCACCCGTCGGCGCCTACTACTAATAGCTGGGCGGGCGCCGGGAATGCACAACCCACCATCGGTACCGGTAGTGTCATTTATCTGCAGGCGGGCTACCAGATGCCAAAACTGAAAAACGGCACCGCTTTCATGCCTTATGTAACAGTAACACAAAAAGATTTTGAACGCCTGGCGGACCCTTCCACGCAGTACGGACTGGGCATCAACTATTTCGTGACCGGCCACAATGCCAAACTGACGCTGGAATACCAGACCCGTCCGGTTTATAAGGTAAATGCTGCAAACAACAATGCCATCGAACGTACCGGATACAAGGGTGAGTTAATTCTTCAGACACATATTTTCCTGTAAATCAAGCAATTATATTTCTGAATGATTGGTTCCATCATGACGCAACTGTTTTGTGCGGGGATAAATGAGCATCACCATCCTCCCATGATTCAGTTGCGTTTTTCACTTCTTTTTTATGGCAGATGATCGCAGTTCCCAATTAATCATTCTGGTTCTGGTATTTGTGGTACTGTTGAATCACCCTGTTTTGCAGATTTTTGACCGTAAAGAATTGTGGTTCGGGATGCCTGCGCTGTATTTTTATTTCTTCTTTGTTTGGCTGACATTAATAGTCGTTGTAGGTTTGGTTGTTCGGAAAAAAAAGATAAAATGAAAGTAGTGCAACTTACTACCTTATGGGATTAAGCCTTGTCATCGGCTGTTCTCTGGCCTATATTACACTGTTGTTTTTGATTGCATGGTGGGTCGACAAACGCGCCGAGCGCGGTGTCAGCGTAGTCAATAACCCGTATATTTATGCGCTTTCTCTAGCTGTCTATTGTACGGCCTGGACTTTTTTCGGTTCAGTAGGCCGCGCAACAACGGGAGGACTGAGTTTCCTGGGAGTATACCTTGGCCCAACCTTGCTGGCGCCATTATGGTATGTTCTGTTGCGTAAAATGATCCTGATCTCCAAACATCAGCGCATTACCAGTATTGCCGACTTTATTTCGGCCCGTTATGGGAAAAGTACACTTCTGGGGGTATTGGTCACGGTGATTGCCGTGCTGGGTATTGTGCCTTATATTTCTATTCAACTGAAGGCCGTCACATTCGGCATCAATACACTGACGCACTACGGTAGTGGGCCTGCTCCGTTGCCTGCTTCCATTTTACTGGATGCAGGTTTTTGGGTAACGGTGGCAATGGCGGTGTTTACAGCCATATTCGGTACCCGGAAACTCGATCCCAACGAGCGGCATGAAGGTTTGGTTGCGGCAGTCGCATTTGAAAGTATAATAAAACTCGTCACCTTCACGGCGGTCGGGCTTTTTGTGACATTCGGTATTTACAACGGTTTTAATGACCTGTTTACGCAGGCCGCTTTCCGGGAAGACACGGCCCGGATGCTGACTTTTGAATCTTCCGGAGTGACAACGTTTTCCTGGAATGTTTTGATGATGTTGTCCTTGTTTGCCATTATCCTGTTGCCGAGGCAGTTTCATATTTCGGTCGTGGAGAACACCTCTCCGCGGCATATTCCGAAGGCGATGTGGGTATTTCCGCTGTATTTGTTGCTCATCAATATTTTTGTACTGCCCATCGCCCTGGCCGGTAAAATGATGTTTGAAGCGGGTGTTCATCCCGATACCTATGTACTGAGTCTGCCGCTGGCAAAAGGTGCTGCCTGGCTGGCGCTTGCAGCCTTTATTGGTGGGTTTTCGGCAGCCACCAGCATGGTAGTGGTGGAAGCGACAGCCCTGAGTATCATGTTCAGCAACCATATAGTGGTGCCGTTACTGATAAAAACCCGAAGCATCGGGGGCAACGATCTGGTCAACGGCGCCGCACGACTGCTCGATATTCGCAGAATAAGCATCCTGCTTATGTTGTTTCTTGCCTACTGGTACCAGAAATCGCTGGGGAATACCTACGATCTGGTTTCGGTCGGACTCATTTCCTTTACAGCGGCGGCACAGTTGGCTCCTGCGATGATTGGCGGTTTATACTGGAAACGGGCAACCCACCAGGGCGCCGTGACGGGGTTGATAGTCGGATTTTTTATATGGGCATTTTGCCTGCCACTGCCCAGCATGGCACAAGCGGGTATTATTTCCAATACATTCGTTTCAGAAGGATTGTTCGGTATCTCTTTTCTGAAACCTTATGCCTTGTTCGGTATGACCGGACTGGATCCCATCACCCATGCGGCCTTCTGGAGTTTGTTTCTGAACGCATGGGCTTATGCTATCGTTTCCGTGAACACACAGCCTTCCATGCTGAGTCTAACCCAGGCTGATTTATTCGTAAATATTCACAAATACATCAGCGGACATGAGTATGATATTTTAAAACGCGAAGCCAAAATCGGAGATTTAAAAGCCATACTTCATCGTTTTTTGGGGGAAGCCCGCGCATTGACTCTTTTTAATGAGTACCAGACGGCGAATAATGTTTTGCTTGATAATCAAAAGATTGCACAGGCCGATCTCATCAGTTTTGTGGAAACAAACCTCGCCGGCGCCATCGGTGCGGCCTCTGCCCGTTTGGTGATCGACAGTGTGGCAAAAGAGGAGCAGATTACACTGGATGAAGTGATGCGCATCCTCGAACAAACCCGCGAAGCTGTACAGCACAGCCGTATTATGGAAACCAAAAACGAGCAATTGAAAGTGCTCACCCTCCAACTCACCACCGCCAATGAACAACTGAAACAGCTCGACCGGCTTAAAGCCGATTTTATTACAACCGTCACCCACGAACTACGCACGCCGGTCACCAGCATTAAAGCGCTCTCCAGAATTCTCCTCGACGATTACGATCAGCTCGATGCCGGGCGCCGCAAAGCATACCTGGAAATTATCGTCAATGAAAGCGACCGGATCAGCCGACTGATTAACCAGGTGCTCGATATTGAAAAAATGCGTTCGGAACAACAACTGCAACAAGTGGATTCCGTCGATTTGCGCGAAATCGTGCTGACTACAGCTGCCGGGATGCAACAACTGTTTGCCGAACGCCACGTCACCTGTTCCCTGCCACCCCCCGGCGAGTTGCTGCAAGTGCAGGGAGACCGGGATAAACTGATTCAGGTAGTGGTAAACCTGCTGTCCAATGCACTCAAATTTTGTGACCACGTTTCCGGTAACATCAAAATTGATCTGCAACATAAAGATCAATACGTATTATTAGGTGTACGCGACAACGGGGCGGGTATTCCTATCCATGCGCGCGACATGATTTTTGAGCAGTTTACCCAGTTGCACAGCCATGACCAGGGAAAACCGCAGGGCACCGGACTGGGACTATTCATTACCCGGAAAATTGTAGAACAACACGGCGGCACAATTCGGGTGGATAGCGAGCCCGGTGAAGGCTCGCTATTTGAAGTGAAACTGCCACTTTTTAAACAATAATTTACGTTTCCTAAAAAAAACAGGCATTATATTTTTGGTTTGTTTAAGATGCCCTACTTTTATACCGAATTCAAAATAAAAACGAATCAAATTACCGTGCATATTTCCGATAGTGCTGCTAAAATCCTGGTAGTGGACGATGAGCCTAATATCATTGTCGCACTTGAATACTTGCTTCAACGGGAAGGTTATGAAGTATTTAAAGCATATAATGGCCAGGACGCACTCGATATGCTTGTTTCGCTGGTTCCCGATGTGATCGTGCTGGATGTAACGATGCCCGGCATGGATGGTTTCGAAGTAGCGCGGCGTATCCGGCAAATGCCTGCGCTGGAACTCGCTAAAATCATTTTCCTCACCGCCAAGGGTACCCAACGGGATAAAGAAAGCGGTTATGCCAGCGGCGCCGAGTATTACATGATCAAACCTTTTGAAAATGAAGTGTTTGTGAGTACTGTAAATGAAATTATGGTATACGGTTAATGCGTTTTGGATTCGTATTTACCCATTATGCGTATTACTAATATTTTAAGACATCCCGAATTTTTCTTCTTTGAAAAATTCGGGATTTTTTTGCTTCGCCGCACCCTGAATGATTCAAGTTTTTAAAAAATAATTTAAAATATATACATAACTATATGTGTTTTCATTAACTTCGCCTTGCAAAATGCACTAAACACCGCAACATCATTCCGTTGATTTGTATTATAATCAAAATATCATTCTGATTTGACATGACGACATACGAAACACTTTATCAGCGCAGTATTGCCGATCCCGAAGGGTTTTGGGAGGAGCAGGCACGTGCCATCGATTGGTTTGAATTCCCCAAAAACATACTTTCAAAAGATGAAAACGACCTTTTCCGGTGGTATGATGGGGGGATGCTGAACACCTGTCACCTGGCGCTCGATTATCATGTTGCCCATGGCAGGGCCGATCAGGTGGCGCTTATTTATGATTCTCCGGTTACGCAGACGTTTCAACAATTTACATATCGCGAGTTACTGGATGCAACGGCCCGTTTTGCCGGTGCTTTGCAGCAACTCGGGGTAGGGAAGGGCGATCGGGTGATCATTTATATGCCCATGATTCCGCAGGTAGTGGTCGGGATGTTGGCCTGTGCCCGCCTGGGCGCCATCCATTCAGTTGTTTTTGGCGGTTTTGCGCCGCATGAACTGGCGTTGCGGATCGACGATGCACAACCCAGGGTTATTCTGACGGCCAGCGCCGGGGTAGAGTTTGATAAGATCATTCCTTACGAACCCATTCTTGAAACGGCTTTGAAGGAAGCCCGGCACCAGGTAGACCATGTGGTGCTTTTTCAGCGCTGGTTCAGGAAATCAGAACCTGGGGATACGCGCTACCTCGACTGGGAATTGCTGGAACGATCGGCAACAGCGGTTGGTTGTACGCCTGTGGCAGCCACCGATCCGCTTTATATCCTGTATACGAGTGGCACTACAGGCAAACCCAAGGGCATTGTCCGGGACAATGGCGGTCACGCCGTAGCGTTGCGGTTTTCCATGCAGCATATTTACAATGCGCTGCCCGGCGATGTGTACTGGGCTGCAAGCGATGTCGGCTGGGTGGTAGGCCATTCCTACATCGTTTATGCGCCCCTGATCACCGGTTGTACCACCATTTTATACGAAGGTAAACCCGTCCGCACCCCGGATGCAGGCGCTTACTGGCGGGTCATTTCAGATTATAAAGTGAAAGTGATGTTTACGGCGCCGACCGGTTTCCGGGCAGTGAAAAAAGAAGACCCCAATGGTGTGCTGAAACAGGATTACGCGATTGATTCACTCCGGTATCTTTTCCTGGCCGGTGAGCGTTGTGATGTGGCTACACTGGAATGGGCGCAACAATTGCTCGGTATTCCCGTCATCGATCACTGGTGGCAAACGGAAAGCGGATGGCCCATGCTGGCCAACCTGGCCGGTGTGGAATTATTGCCCGTTCCACCGGGTTCGGTTGGCAAACCTGTACCTGGTTTTGATGTGCAAATTATTGATAGTGAATCTAATATAATGGGTCCTGGTGAAGAGGGCGCCGTGGGAATTCGCTTGCCGTTGCCTCCCGGTTGCCTGCCTTCCTTATGGAATGCGCCAGACCAGTTTAAGGATAGTTACCTCAAGGCATACCCGGGATATTACTTTACAGGCGACGGAGGCTACCGAGATCAAGATGACTATTTCTATATTACCGGTCGCATCGACGACGTGATCAATGTAGCGGGTCACCGGCTCAGTACGGCCGATATGGAAGAGATTGTGGCGTCGCATCCGGCTGTTGCAGAATGTACGGTGATCGGGGTGGCCAATGATTTGAAAGGCCAGGTTCCCATGGGTTTTGTGGTACTGAAAGCAGGTGTTGAAATCACGGAAACGGCCCTGGAGGCAGAGCTGGTGAAAATGGTACGCGAACGGCTTGGCGCGGTTGCATGTTTTAAAAATGCGTTGATTGTCAAACGTTTACCTAAAACACGTTCCGGCAAAATATTGCGTCGCGTGATGCGCAACATCGCTGACGGGAAAACTTTTCAGCCCCCATCCACCATCGAAGATTCCGGCGTACTGGATGAAATAAAAGAAAAATTACATAGTGCTTCGTCTTGATTTTTGTTGACTTTTTTCGATAGAAACCAGGACATCCATATTTTGCCACTTTTTGAAGAAAACATTACAATACCAATGACATCACAAATCAATTCGTTTGAAGAATACAAAACTGAATACGCGCGGTCCGTGGCTGATCCCGAAGGTTTCTGGGCGGAACAGGCCGCTACTTTCCAATGGAAAAAACCCTGGAAATCGGTGCTGAAATGGAATTTTAAGGAGCCGGACATCAAATGGTTCCTGGGTGGAAAACTCAATATCACCGAAAACGTACTCGACCGGCACCTCGCCGCCCGGAGCAAACAAACCGCTATTATCTGGGAACCCAACGACCCCAACACAAAACCCGGAAAAATTACCTACAAACAACTGTATCAGCAGGTTTGCCAGTTTGCCAATGCACTGAAAGCGCAGGGCGTAAAAAAAGGCGACCGCGTTTGTATTTACATGCCCATGACGCCCGAACTGGCAGTTGCCGTGCTGGCCTGCGCCCGTATCGGCGCGATTCACTCGGTTGTTTTTGCAGGTTTTTCAGCCAATTCCGTAGCAGATCGTATCAAAGATGCCGGATGCACGGTGGGCGACTATTGGTGGCACGAGATCATCGCCGGCAAACGCAAAAGTTGCAAGGCGCAACAAATGGATTCTGAAGACCCATTGTTTATTCTGTACACTTCCGGCTCCACCGGCAAGCCCAAAGGCGTGGTGCATACCCACGGCGGCTACATGGTGTACACAGAGTACACCTTCCGCAACGTATTCCAATACCAGGATAAAGAGATTTTCTGGTGTACCGCCGACATCGGCTGGATCACGGGCCACTCCTACATCATTTACGGCCCCTTGCTGGCCGGCGCTACTTCCCTGATTTTTGAAGGAGTGCCGACCTATCCCGATCCGGGTCGTTTCTGGGACGTCATCAAGCGCCATAAAGTGAATATTTTTTACACGGCTCCCACGGCCATCCGCGCCCTCATGGCAGCGGGAGATGAATGGGTGAAAAACCGCCGGATGCCTTCGCTGCGGGTGCTGGGCACCGTGGGCGAACCGATCAACGAGGAAGCCTGGTACTGGTACCATGAAAAAATCGGCAAAAAACGCTGCCCGATTGTCGATACCTGGTGGCAAACAGAAACCGGCGGGATCATGATTACGCCCATTGCAGGTATTACGCCAACCAAACCCTGTTTTGCTACTTTGCCGCTTCCCGGCGTTCAGCCTGTGCTGGTGGATGCCAACGGTACGGAAATAATCGGCAACGATGTGGAAGGTATGCTCTGCATCAAATATCCCTGGCCGAGTATCATCCGAACCACTTACGGCGACCACGAACGTTGCCGGCAGAATTACTTTGCCACGTTCAAAAACATGTATTTCACCGGCGATGGCGTGCGCCGCGACCACGACGGTTACTACCGCATCATCGGCCGCGTGGATGACGTAATCAATGTCAGCGGCCACCGCATCGGCACGGCAGAGGTGGAAGATGCCATCAACAAACACGAAGACATCGTAGAAAGCGCCGTAGTCGGCTTCCCACACGATATCAAAGGACAGGGCATTTATGCCTATGTGATTGTTACAGAGCAGATTACAGACCATGCCGCTTTCAAAAAACAGGTGCTGGATATCGTCGCTAAAGAAATCGGGCCGATTGCCAAACCGGATAAAATTCAGATCGTACCCGGCCTCCCGAAAACGCGTTCCGGTAAAATTATGCGCCGCATTTTCCGAAAAATAGCAGAAGGCGACACGTCCAACCTGGGTGATATTTCTACGCTGCTGAACCCGGAAGTGGTGGAGGAAATTAAGATGGGAGCCGTATAGCAAGTGCGAAGTGCGAAGTCGTTAGTGCGAAGTCCTTAGAGTACGCCGTTTCATACTTGGGTCCAAAAATGAAAGGTGTACTTTGGACTTCCAGCGAGGACTGCGCACTTGCAACGGTGTACTCTACGGACTTCGGACTAACGACTTCGCACTTCGGACTACCTAAACCAACCGAAGCGCAGCGTCAGCGCATACACCGGCGCATTCAGGTCTTTTTTGCCGTAATTGCTCCAGCCTTCAAAACCGTCGACAAAGCGGTAGCCCACTGTGCCGCCGAGGCGAAACCAGCGGGCGACATTGAGTTCCAGGCCCGCTTCGGGTATTACGACAAAAGTAGCGTCGTTAAAGTCATCTTCAAATTCCCAGTCGTCCTGAAAATTGGTAACGCCCACACCGCCGCCGGCTACTTTGACGGAAGTGTACAGGTGCAGCAGTTTGTGCGAGGGAATGGTATAACCCACCCACAATCCGCCATAGCCGAGCGCGAGTTGTTTATTGCCGCCGATGCTGATCCGGTCGAAGGTTTCACCCATGCCGAAAAGCCCGACGAAAAAGCGGTCCAACACCACGCCGCCGCCGCCGCCTGCGCCATATCCGGTTTTGTTGTTGGTGTTGCTCCAGGAAAAAATGGGGCCGCCGAAACCGCCGCGAATTTTGCTGTTTTTGAACAGGGTTTCGTCCTGTTGCTGGGCAAAAAGGGAAGAAGAAGAAAGGATCAGGGCAAAAAGAACAGTTTTGTTTGCATAGCATTCATGTTAAAAGTTGAGTATTTTCAACTGAGACACATGAAGCCGGGTTACCCTGATGGGTACGGGGATTTTTTTGTGAGTAGTGAATAGTGAGTAATGAGTGGCATCTCGTTAAGGGAATATTGGGCACATTCATCTAACGAAATGCCCCTCACTACTCACAATTCACTACTCACAACTCATGCTTTTTTCTTCTTCCTGCTTTTCCGTTCCCACTTCTCCTGCTCTTCAATTTCCGCCATCAGCGCTTTCATTTTGTCGCTGCGTTCGTCGTGCAAGACCACCGTATCGGAATATTCGTCCTTGTGGATGGTTTGTTTTTGAATAGGTTGTTGCAGGAAAGACTCGATTTCGTCAAGAATGGGCCGTTCTTCAGCGCTGCAAAAGGAAACGGCGAGGCCCTTTTTGGTGCCCCTGCCGGTACGGCCCACGCGGTGTACGTAGTTCTCCGCTACATCAGGGAGGTCGTAGTTAACTACATAATCCACATCGGGAATGTCGATGCCGCGGGCGCTGACATCGGTGGCAATGAGCACTTTCACCGTTCCTTCCCGGAATTGCTGCATCACTTTCAGGCGATCCTGCTGGTCCTTGTCGCCGTGGATGGTGATACTTTGCACGTTCGCTCTTTCCAGGGCTTTGTTCACCCGTTCGGCCCGCACTTTGGTGCGCACGAAGACTAATACTTTACTGTCCGGGTTTTCGTCGATCAGGCGCGCCAGGAAAAACCTTTTGTCGTCCATTTCGATAAAAGCCACGGAATGCGTGATGTTTTTGGCAACCGGGTCTTTGGGCGACACCTGGATGCGGATGGCGTTGCGCACCAGCGAGTAAGCCAGGTCTTTAATCGTGTCGTTGATGGTGGCGGAAAAAAACAGGGTCTGCCGGTGGCGGGGCAGGAATTTGATGAGGTCGCGGATGTCTTTGATAAAACCGAGGTCGAGCATGTGGTCGGCTTCGTCCAGAACCAGGATGTCCACCTGGTCTAATTTCATGTGGCCCTGACTGACGAGGTCGAACATACGCCCCGGTGTCGTGACCAGGATGTCGATGCCTTTTTCCAGGCGGGCAATCTGCGGGTCCTGCTCCACGCCGCCGAAGACGCTCATGGTTTTGACCTTGGTGTGTTTTCCGATTTTTTCAAATACTTCTGTAATCTGAATAGACAATTCGCGGGTCGGCACCATTACTACGCAGCGGATGCCGTCGGAGCGGCTCGACCGTTTTTTGGACTGCAACATGTGCAGTATTGGAATAACAAATGCCGCCGTTTTGCCGGTACCGGTTTGGGCAATAGCCAGCACGTCTTCTCCTTTTAGAATAGGTGGAATAGACTTGTATTGGATGTCAGTCGGGCGTTTCAGGCCCATGTCCTCCAGATTTCGTTTGATTTCTGGGGAGATGCGGTAATCGTCGAACTTCATGGTGGCTGGTTGAAAGGGCAAAAGTACCATAAAAAAAGCCTCTTGCTACCGAAGCAGCAAGAGGCCATACTATTCACAAATCAAAAGTCAATATTTTTCCAAATCCTTGGATGGAAGGCGGTCGACGGTTTCGGGTAGTACCGGCAATGTTTCGAGCGGCGTTTTCCAGATCAATTCCATATTTAGCACGGTCGTGTTCGGCGGCGCAGATTTGCTGCCGGGTAAGGGAATACTGCCGGTCGGGCGTTGGCCGGTGGCGGGTTGTGCTTCGCTGGTTTTGGGCGCGGGCATTTCCCGTTGGCGAGCCTGAATGGCCGGAGCAGCCGTTTGTTTTTGGACGCTCATTTTTTCTGGCGCAGGTATCGCTGCAACTGTTTCTGCGGGAGTGACAACGTTTGGCGCAGTCGCAACGGTTGGTTGTTCCGCAGGGGCATTGGTTTCAGCGGGTGTTTCCGGGCGGATTACAAAAAGATACAGTCCGATCGCAACCGTAACGGCCAAAGCTGATACTAAAGTGATCGCCTTTGTACTCCAGCCGCTTCGGGGTGGTTTCACAGTAGCCTGCACGTGTTGCCATACACGATCGGAGGGGCGATCCCAACCGGATGGCGCGGGTGTTTCCGGCAGATTATCAAATGTTTTGCGGAACAATTCGTCCAGCGAATTAAAATCTTGTGGCTCAGTCATTGGTGTGATATTCAGCCTTTTATCAGGATGATTTTACAGAATAAACGATTTGTCAATAATGCGTTTCAGGTACTCCCGCGCTTTGAACAACTGGCTTTTGCTGGTGCCAATGGAAATGTGCAGTTGATCGGCAATTTCTTCATGGCTGAACCCTTCGATAGCATATAAATTGAACACAGTACGATAGCCTGGCGGTAATTTTTGGAGTGTTTTCATCAGCGTTTCCGCATCCAGCTGGGAGGCAAAATCTTCCTCCGTATGAAATTGGTTTTCAAACGGTGTAAAATCGGACACATCGCGCAAAAAGTCGCGTTGTTTGCGCAAATGACTCAATGCCGTATTCACCATGATCCGCCGAATCCAACCGCCGAGCGCTCCATCCCCCCTAAACTGCACCATATCCCGGAACACCCGTATAAATCCATCCTGCAACATATCCTCCGCCTCCGCATGGTCGCGGGCAAAGCGCAACAACACACGAAACATCGTGACACTGAACTTCTTGTAGAGCGCCAACTGGTGTGTCGGTTTTCCCTGAAGCACTCCCCTTACCAATTCCTGATCATCCAACTGTTGCATGAGGCTCTCAATGAATATAGTGATGGCGTTTTAGCAAAACGGGTTGCCCCGCCTGTGGTTTTTTTTTAATTTATCATTGCCCCAGCGCACCCTGCACCACAGGCATCAGCAAATGTACCCATTCCGTGTATTGTTTGGCGGAAGGATGTAATCCGTCGGTGGCAACCAGGTCGGGTTGTGATATGCCCTGGCGGGATATGCCGGTAATATTGACGTAATTGACCTGGTATTGTTGTGCAATAGAGTAGTTGGCTGCATTGTACTGGTCAATTTTCAGGGAAATCTGCGTAGGGCCGCCCGGGAAACTTTGCCCGAATGGCGTGTATGCCCAATCGGGAATAGAGACGACAAACACGCGTTCTTTGCGTCCGCCGGCCCGTGCGATGGCAGTCTGAAGCAGTTGTTCAAACTCTGTTTTATACGTATTAAAATTGCCGTTTTGATACTGGTTGTTCACCCCGATGCAAAGCGTGACGATGCTGAACGTGCTGTCGTTCAGTTCCGGCGCATTGGCGATGGCGTTTTTCAACTGATCGGTGCGCCAGCCCGTTTGGGCGATGATGCGCAGGCCGGTCACCTTCCGGTTGGCGGCCAGCAGGCTGTCGCGGAGTTGGCTGGGAAAATTTTTGGCCGGCAATACACTTTCTCCTTTGGTATAGGAATCTCCGATTGCCAGGATGTCAATTTTTTCGGGGTCGCTGGGCGGTGGCGGTGGTGGCGGCGTAATCACAGTTGTATCGTTGGGTGGTGGGTTAACAGGTGTGGACGGTTCTTCCGGCAGGTGTGTGCAACAGGCAAAACTCAACAAAGTAGAGAGCAGGGTGGGATATAATAATTGCATAAGTAATTTTTTAGCCAAAACAGTCATTGGAAAGCGATTGTTGCGCTTCTGGAATCTTGTATTTCAACTACTTTCGCCCGTCCTCCTCACCACGATAATCTGTCATGCGCCTTAGCCTGTTTCTTTTCTTGTTTTTGTTTCGATGTATCCCTGCCTTGTATGCCACCCATATTGTGGGCGGTGAAATCACCTACGAGTGCCTGGGCGATCAGCAATTCAGGGTCAGATTGACAGTTTATCGCGATTGTTACAATGGTCAACCCTGGTTTGACAATCCGGCATATATCGGTGTGTACAATGCGCAGTGGAATCTTGTCGATTCCCTGAAAATATTGGTTAGTCCGGACGATACGCTGCCTGTCACGCTTACCAATCCCTGTCTCATCGCTCCACCGAATGTATGCGTACATCGAACAACGTATGAAGGCGTGGTGACATTGCAAACCGTTTCGGGAGGTTATACCATCGTGTACCAACGCTGCTGCCGCAATTTCCTGATTCGAAATATTGTCGAACCCCTGGCAACCGGTGCGTCTTTTACAGCGGAAATATCGGAACGGGCATTGATAGAATGTAATTCGAGCGCCGTATTTAACAATTGGCCCCCGGTGGCGATATGTGTGCATGAACCCATCGACTTCGACCATTCCGCCTCCGATGCTGATGGCGATTCGCTGGTTTACCGGCTTTGCACACCCCTGACCGGCGCCTCGGATACCTGGCCGATTCCGCAGCCGCCCAATCCGGGACCGTACGAAGAAGTCACCTGGCTGGAGCCGCCTTACAACCTTTCCAATATGCTGGGCGGCGAGCCGCTCACCATTGACATTCATTCCGGTTTTCTGACCGGCATACCTAATATGTTGGGCAATTATGTGGTCGGAATATGTGTGGATGAATACCGGGCCGGTCAGATATTATCCACCACCCGCCGGGATTTTCAATACAACGTCGCCGATTGCGGACAACCGGTTGCCGCGTTTTTTACGCCCGAAGTGGTGTGCGATACCTTGCGCGTGGCCTTTCAGAACCAAAGTTTCTCCTCGACTTCATTCAAGTGGTATTTTGATTGGGAGGGCGACCAGGGCAGTATATCCAGCGCTTTTGCGCCGGTATTTATCTATCCTGATACAGGTGTTTATACCATTGCTTTGATCGCCAATCCGGGTGGCGTTTGCAGTGATACCACTTTCAAACAAATACATCTCACGCAGTCTTTTGTGGATGCAGACATTGATATTCAATTCCCGGATTGCGACGAAACGGGCGCACTGGTTCAAGCCACCGACCTGAGTGTCGATGCTACCCATGGAATCGCCTCCTGGCAATGGAGATTGAGCGGTCCGGGTGGCACTTTAGAGCAGTTCGTGGAACAAAATCCCGATTTCACAGTGACCTTGCCCGGCATCTATCAACTGATGCTGACGGTCACTTCGACGAATGGATGTACCAATTCCGTCACACTGCCCTTTAAATCGCCTGTTCCGCCTGTTAACCTGCTGGCCGACAGCCTGGCTATCTGTGCCGGCGACACCATTTCATTGTTTCCCAATGCGGATATTGATTTTACGTACAGTTGGTCGCCCGGCGCTACACTTTCCAATGCCACGGCGCCCAATCCACTCGCTTTTCCCGTGAATACCACCATTTACAAGGTGACCATATCGGGAAACGGGCCTTGCCTGGCGGAGAAAGATGTAAAAGTAGCCGTGCTGAATCCCGGATCGCTCACCGTAACGGCTGATCCGACGACGATACTGATTGGCGAGTCTTCCCAGTTGGAAGCCACTTTTCCCGGCGCAACCGGATTTGTATGGGAGCCTGCCGGCACACTTTCTTCCGCCAACATACCCAACCCGGTCGCTACACCGACCGATTCTACAACATACATTGTAAGGGCTTTATTATCGAGCGGTTGCGAGGTGCGCGGCGAAATAACCCTCCGGGTCTTGTTTCCCGAATGCGGCGAACCGTTTATCTTTTTTCCCACTGCATTTTCGCCCAATGGCGATACAGAAAACGATGTGTTGAAGTTAGAAGGCAGTTTTGTAAAAGAAGTGTACTGGGCTGTTTTCAACCGTTGGGGGCAAAAAATGTTTGAAGCCTTTACGCCTGATGACGCCTGGGATGGTACCTATGAGGGTTCGCCGCAACCGGGGGAAACGTATGGTTATTACCTCCGGGTACGCTGCGCCAATGAGCAGGAATTAGTTAAAAAAGGGAATGTGACGCTGCTTCGCTGAATATGCGCGTTATGCGCTGTCACCCTTTCATTTGATTTAAACTATGAGCCGTTTTTTGTACACTATTGTGTGGTTAATCTTCCTAAAACCGGGTTTGTCCGCACAAATCTCCTTTCAGGCCTACCAGAATATACCGACAGGCGCTCCGCCGGAATCTGTGCTTATCGCAGACTTTAACCGGGACGGCAGGAATGACCTGGCCGCTATGACGGGTTATTCATTTCTTGGAGATTCCAATTATAAGTTATTGATTTATTACCAGAATGAGCAACGGCTACTCGATACGCCGCAGGTATTTTCTGGTCCCGAAACTTTTCAAGGGAATCGTGCCATGGTTTCGGACGATCTCAACCATGACGGCCTGCCGGATATTATTTTTACGCATGGCGATTCCATCGGGATATTTTACAGTAGCGTTTCCGGCGGATTCGACCCTGTTGTAAATATTTTTTCCGGCCAATATGGCTGTAGTCTTGCGAAGGGCGGTTTGAACCACGACGGATTTACAGATATTGCGGTAGCCAATGGAGGTAATTTTTTTGTAACACTGCATTTCGGAATGCCCGACGGTTCTTTTTTTACGCAACAGATGACTACGCCCTTCAGTGATTTCCGAAACGTGGAAATTGCCGACCTCAACAATGACCAGTTGGATGACCTGGTATTTATTTCCGCCTATCCGACCGGAGGGCTGGTTTTGTACTCCCAACAGGATAATGGTTCGCTGTCGCCTCCCTCGTTTTTATTGCCCGCGGGACAACCGGGTTTTCCCACTACGCCGTACGGCATCGGGGTGGGAGATCTGAATGGAGATGGTAAAAACGATCTGGTCACCACCTCGCCCTGGAACACACCCGCAGCAAACCTCAACCTGTGGATACAGGGAAATAATGGGATTGTTTCACCGCCTGTTGTCCGGCAAGCCTATGATATACCCGAACCTGTGGTAGTAACCGATGTGAATTGTGATGGATATGATGAGATTGTCGTGGTACACGGCGGCTGGCTTCGCATGTCGGTTTATAATGGCACGCCGGCCGGTCAGTACAGTAGTTATACACAATTTGATGTGCCTAATTCATCGCATTTCAACTCCAGAGGACTGGCTGTCGGTGACCTGAATCAGGATGGCATGAAAGACGTTGCTATCGCAAGCAGCAATACGGGAATCGTGCTGCTGTATAACAACGGGCAAAATTCGATTTTTAATCCAACTACCTCTGCGATCACATTTGAAGGTATCCATATTACAACTCAAATGGATACTACAATGATTGCCCAGTCCATCTATACGAAAACAAGCACGGATACGGTCAACTACGTGCGTCTCGTTCGGACGGATACCTTGCAAATCACCCAAAACTGGATACAAACGACTACCTTCCAGGATACGATTCATTTACTTACACGGAGTACCTGCGGCGGGATTTTGATAGACACCTTACATGGGTATTATCATTTTTCCAATAATACGCTTGCATGGATAGATACTACGCTGATTGGAACCAGGATCGACTCTTTCTTTTTGCCCAAACCGGATTTGTCACTCACTTACACGCTTTTCCCCAACCCGAACCGGGGTCGCCGCGTTTATTTCATTTTCGGAGGCAATGCAACAAGACTTTTTATCCGTGGACGTTTTTGCTGCCGACGGAAAAAGGGTAGGGTTAAATTCCGATCAGTATGAATGGCTAAGCAATGATTTACTCAGGCTGAATTTTCTCTCTATTGCTGCCGGGTTTTATGCACTGCGTTTTAAATCGGAGCGGCTGTCCTTTACGGAAAAAGTGGTGAAGGTGGAAGATGCGAACTAATAATCCACATTCTGCTGAAACAAAATCGTCTGGTTCACCATATCGAACGCGCAGAGATAACCCAGTCCTTCTTTGTTGATAAATCGTTCGTGGGAAAAAACACAACCGGAATCAATATCCAGATAGCGGTTTTTATTTAACGCAGATAATTGATCCTCAATAGTTTGTGTGAAAACAGGCGTATGCCCGTGGATGATGATCCGTTCTTTTAGCCAATCGTAGCGAATGTCGTCGTACCAATGCCGAATCCAGCACATTTTCTCCTTCCGGGATAAAGGATCGGACAAACTGAAATCCAGACCGGCATGTACCAGCAGGTACTGACCGACTTCCAGGTAATAGGGTAGGGCAGCCATCCAGTGAAGGTACTCAGCCGGAATATCTGCGATCGATCCGACCCCGAAACTGTCCATAGTATCTTTTCCGTCTGTTAGCAACCAGCGTTCCAGTCCTGTAAAATCGCCCTTTGCAGCCTGCAACACCAGTTCTTCGTGGTTGCCGCAGAGGCAATGTACCTGGTAACCCTCTTTTTGAAGCCGAAAAATGGTGTCCAGCACCCCTTTTGAATCAGGCCCCCGATCCACGTAATCGCCCAGCAGGTACAGTTCGTCTGAAGTAGACAATGCGAGTTTATCCAGCAAAGCGGTGAAGGTTTTGCTGCAACCGTGCATGTCGGAAATGGCGAATTGGCGAACCATTTTATGTGAGTGGTGAATCGTGAGTAGTGAGTTGTGAATCGTGAGAGAGTGTTAACCGGAAAAAGGGCAAAAAGATTTCATGGTGGGGAAATGGAGCTGCAAGTTTTTTTAAACTCAAAGGCGCCGGGACTGTTTATGAAAATTCAACTTGGTTGTGGCACTTTTTAAAGAATCCAACAATTCGTCTCCGCCGCAACATTTTATACAAATATCCGCTCAAAAAGTGAAAGTGATACCTATTTTCGGCGGCTGAGTACCTACTTTTGCACCTGATATGGAAAAATTAAAATGTTTGATCATCGGCGCCGGCCCTGCGGGTTATTCGGCGGCGATTTATGCTGCACGGGCAGGTCTCAACCCCGTGATGTTCACCGGCCCGCAACCAGGCGGCCAGTTGATGATAACCAATGATGTGGAAAACTACCCCGGCTATCCCGATGGGCGCAACGGCCCGGAAATGATGGAAGATTTCAAAAAGCAGGCGCTGCGTTTTGAGACGGATGTCCGCAATGAAAAAATCTCGAAAGTCGATTTCAGCGGACCGGTTCACAAGGTCTGGACGGAAGCCGGCGAGGAAATCCATGCCCATACCGTAATCATTGCAACGGGCGCCAGCGCCAAATGGCTGGGTATTCCGGGTGAAGACCGCTTGCAAAACCTCGGCGTTTCCGCCTGCGCGGTCTGCGACGGTTTTTTCTTCCGCAAACAGGACGTGGCTATTGTCGGCGGCGGCGATACCGCAGCGGAGGAAAGTACTTACCTCGCTAAAATTTGTAAAACAGTGCATCTCCTGGTGCGCCGCGACGAAATGCGCGCCTCCAAAATCATGCAGGAGCGCGTGCTGAATACGCCCAATCTGATTGTACACTGGAATACTTCTCCCGAAGAAGTGCTGGGTACGGATGGCGTAACGGGCGTTCGGATTCGCAACAATAAAACGCAGGAAATCAGCACCTTGGATGTGACGGGATTTTTTGTCGCCATCGGCCACCAGCCCAATACGGATATTTTTGAGGAATGGCTCGACCGCGATGAAAGCGGCTACCTGCTCACGACGCCCGGACGCACTTTTACCAAAGTGCAAGGCGTATTTGTCAGCGGCGACGCGCAGGACAAAATCTATCGTCAGGCGGTCACCGCTGCGGGTACCGGTTGTATGGCTGCGTTGGACGCGGAACGGTATTTAGTTGAAAAAGGCGTGTGATAGTCTGAAGTGCGTTGCAAACTACGGTAAGCATACAAGTCTTTACAGAACCGCGCGATTTTTTACCACAACGGCAAGTGGTTCCAAGGCACTAAGCGAGAGTTGACCATCCTACTAATCACTGCAGGCTGGCATAAATCATCACAAATGACTAAAATATTGTGGTCAACTCTACGCTTAGTGTCCTTTGTGAAACCACTTTGTGTCCGTTGTGGTTTTGATTAGATTCTTTGCAAATGCTTGAGTATCAACACGGATAACCAATAACCAATAACGGATAACTCAACGTACATTTGCCGATAAAATCCATTTGAGCCACCAATGCCATGGAAAAGAATCGCGCTTATTTCAAAACGCTTTTGGCTGAAAACGCAACGGAAGCCCTGTTTGAAGAATTATTTGCTCTGATCAATACGCATAACATGCGGCATGCGGACAGGTTGGTATCGGATAAATACGATGCTTTGGTTTTGCTGTCCGGCAAATTAAATGCCGTGCAGGAAAACCACCACCTGGGCCTCATCGACGCCGGCGACCTGAATACGGAAGTCAACCGGGTGAACTTTGCCTTGCTGGACTTGCTGAACGACCTGCCTGATTCCTTTTTTCAGCAGGCGCAGCATCATATTGCTGCCGACACACCAAAACAAGTGACTATTCCGTCCGGTATCGGCAACGGCCTGTTCTGGATGTGCGCAGCCTTTATGATGATGATTTGCCTGGGTTCCCTGATCCAGCAACACTGGATTCCCTTCGCGTTTACACTTGCAGCGACCATCATCTGCCTGCCCCCCAGTTACCATTTTCTGACCCGGCAGTTCCGTATCTCCCTGAGCAATTCTATCCGGATTTTGCTGGTGATTGTGCTGACCGCCGTGGGATTGTCGTTTGCGCCGAAGAAGGCGCCGGTGGGTGGGGAGCCGGTGGAGCAAGAGAAAAGGGTGGAGTGAGTTTACCCAAACACCGTCACAAAATCCCAATACCCGCCATTGTCGTCCCCGCCAACAAAACTGCATTAGGGTGATAACTGGAATGGCTCTATTGTTGGCGGGGACGCCAACAACGGCCACCTCGGCACAAGGTCTTACTCATGTTTCACCACAAATTTTTGAACCGCCCGCCGCCCGCTGCGAATGAAATAAATTCCATCGGGCAACTGCGCGATATTGATATGATTTGTGGCCATCACATTTGACATTTTGATTTCCCCGAACACATTTATGATATCGAAGGCCTCAGGTTTTCTGAGAAACGCAATTCTTCGTGGGCAGGATTTGGAGCAATCTGGAATTCCGGCTCGCCGCTGCCAGAGAGCACAATGATGGATGAATAGGCGCCTTTCCCATTGAAATCCAACTGATGCAAACGGTAGTAGCAGGTGGCGGGCGAAACCCCGAAATCTGTAAATGCGTAATCGTGAGGTCCCGTATTGTCCTGTCCCGGGACCTCCCCGATACTGTTAAAATGTATACCGTCTATGCTTTTTTCTATGAGGAATACTTTGTTCATGCTTTCCCTGGCAATACTCCATTTCAGGTAAATGTTGTTGTTGCGGCGATATCCTGTAAATGAAGTAAGTTCGACGGGAAGTGCCGTATTAACCGGAGCGGTAGATCGGTAAAGTCCACCTTCTTCCGATGCTGCAAAAAACACAGCATACATATAGCCCGCCGGGTCAAAACCCAGTTCCAGGACGGGCGCTACGGGAGGCAGGCCGACGGAAGCGGACTCCCAACTGGTATTGGCATTCCAGGATCCGGCCGTTGCCATATAGACCGGATCTTTATAAGCCGTATTACTAGTTGCGACATATACATTGTTGTTTACGTCAAATACGAGGTCGTAAACATCGGCAACGCCATTGAGGTCGGCGTCGAGAAACTTCGTCCACGCATTGCCGTTGCTTCCTGGCGCAGAAAACCAAAGGTTGTTGTTGTACCAATCTGTACCGGCAAAAAGGTACCCGTTTTGATCGAATTCTACTTCAATTACATTGCCGTACCAGTCGACAGAATTGCCTACTCCTTCTGTCCAATTGCTTCCGCCGTTGGTAGACCGGGAAACACCCTCCGATTCGCTGCCGAGCAAAATCATGGAGCCGCCATCAAATTCAAGATCCCAGATAGCGGAAAATGCGTTGATCGGATGATTCGTCCACATAGCGCCGTCGTTGTTGGAGAAAGAAAGGACAGGGCCGCCAAAGCGCCCGCTCGCCCAAACGGTACCGGAAGGGTGCTGTTTGATTTTGGTATAGCGGTCTGTTCCGTTGGAGGCGACCTGCGACCAGGTATCGCCGTTGTTGGTGGAGCGGAACAATACACCTGTAGTGGTGGTACCTGCTATATAAGCGGCGTATAAAAGGGTTCCATTAGCCGTCGAGGTGATTTGATCCGAAAAAAAGGTGGTGATACCCGTGTTTTTTTGTTGCCACGTATATCCGTTGTCTGTCGATCTCCATACGCCCGATAGCTGCGTACCGACGAACAAGGTTCCATTGGGAGCGGCGGTGAAGGACTTGATTACTTTTCTGGCATCGAGCCCGGGATTCATATCCAGCCAGGAAGCGCCGCCGGTGCTCGATTTGTAAACCCCTGAACCACAAATATAATCGTCTCCGTCGACGGTAGTAGCAAACCCGAGGAATGGGCTGGTTTCAAGCGACCCGGTGACCTGCGTCCACAGGTCCCCATCATTAACAGATCGATAAATACTGCCATAGAGACCGGACTGGTACCCCAAAAACAAATTACTATTGGCGTCAATGCCCATCACGGTCGCATTGGAAACAGGCAACCCGGTATTGATACTCGTCCAGGTTCCTCCCGCTGCCGGAATACGGTAAATGTTGTTGCTGTTGCAGGCGACAAACAGCATATCTGATGGGCTGATGACCATTTTGGTAATGAAGGAATTGGGCATGGTACCGAGGCTGGTCCAGCTGCCGATGCCGTTAAATTCATATACGCCGCTGTTGAAACACCCTGCATAAACCGTTCCGTCTGACCCGACTACCACCGTTCTGACCAGCGCGGGCAGGTTGAATTTAATGCTGGTCCAGGTAGTGCCGTTCCATTTGTATATATCGCTATTGGTAGCGATCATATACATTTCACCGGCATTTCCTTTCGCGAAACCCGACGTCAATAAATTATTGGATGGAAGTCCGTTGTTCGATGCGGTCCAGGCGCCCGCAGTGTACCTGTAAATCCCATTGGAGCCGGTCCCTGCAAAGACTTCATCGGTCGACGATGACTGAAGGGTTCGGATCACAACATCCGGGAGACCGGCGTTTTCCGGGACCCAGCTTGCGCCGGCATCTGTCGATTTAAAAACGCCGAAGTTATTGGAGCCCATGAACAGTTCACCGGAGCCTGTGGCTGTTATGGTGTTCATAGTTTCATTGGGTCCATTCACTTTTTCCCAGCTGGGTTGAGCAAGCAGCTGGAAGGTGAAAAGCGAGCACAGAAACAGTGCAGTAAGAGGATACAGGAAACATTTCATGTAGGCGAAATTTTCAGATGGATGATCGTGGTGCCATATAAGTTAAAGAGCAAAATGGCAAAGGCCAAAAGGCAATGATAGTCAATGCGTTACAGAAGATTCAATGATGATTCATTTTGCTGCTTTACTTAGGCAATCCTGGGTATTACTTCTTCCAAAGATGTGAAAAACTTAAGTACGTCGTCGAAGAGAAGTTAGGCTCTTGTACGCCTGCCAGGGCGAACACATATATTTGCAGACATTCAACTTGTAACATGACAATTACATACATCACTTGCTTGCTAAGTCTTTGCCTGCTTTTGTTTTTCTTTTCCTGTAAAAATAAAAACCAGGGCCCCAATGCGCAAGCGGGGAAACTGCCGCATGGTTTTACCAAAAACCTGGATACCATCAAGTATTATTCAGTAACGCTGGAGCAGGTGGATGCGCACACATTCGAGGTCATAGACGATTGTTTTTGTAAAGACGCACATCAGGTGTTTTATTTCAGCAGCTACCGGGAAAGCAGCGATTATTTTATGACTAAAAAGCGTAGCGTTCAAAAATTAGAGGGCGCCGATGCCGCTACGTTTGTAAGCCTGGGCGATGGCTATGCAAAAGACAAGTCGCAGGCCTGGTCAAAAAATCAGACGTTTAAGGTTGCGGATATTCCGAGCTTGACGGTTTTGAATGGTCATTTCGTCCGGGACAACATCCATGCATACATAGCCGGCGCGCCCATTGCAGGCAGCGATGGAAAAACATTCGAACTGATAGACGATGCCTATGCCAAAGATGCGCTGCATTATTATTATGTACAGGCCTACTCCGATGGCGGATATGAGGTCAAAGCCATATCGTGTCAATATGGTTCTTTTCAGGTGCTGGATTACCAGTTTGCAAAAGATGCTCACAACGCATTTTATCTTGGAAATAAAATAAACGGAGCCGATCCCGCCGGTTTTGAACTACTCGGAAATGGATACTCCAAAGACGCGCAGCACGTATACTTCGAATCCGGACAGGTTGCCGGCGCTGATCCGCAGACGTTTGTATTGTTTAAAGAAAATGAACATTCCTTAGGCGCCACGGTCTACGCCAGGGATAAAAACGGCATTTACATCAATGAAACGGCGTTTAAAGGGGTGGATGTGGCGACTTTCAAAATTCTGAATGAAAAATATACCCTGGATAAGAACGGCGTCTATTTCAATATGAAAAAAGTGAAAAACGCGGATCCCAACTCCTTTCAGGTATATCCGCATTACATGGGCGATGCCGACGCGGTAGATAAAAACCACAAGTACGGGGATGGAAAGGTGGTGGAATGAAGCGCAACAGGCCAACTTGATGACCTGGAAATCAAGGAAAATGAAGATGACTGAATATGGCGACAGAACACCTGCCGTGGCGGAAGGCATAATAAGCAACACAACAGTCATCGGTACCCATGACCTGACGCATGGCTGGAACGCCGGCGACACGCCAATCTTTGTGGTTCATAAAATCATATTATTATGTCCACTGTATTATTTGCTATTGTCATGCTGCACCTGCTTATCGGATTTGGATATGTCTTGTACCGGATTAGTCGTTCCGATGGGTCCCAAAAGGATATCGGTACAGGCCGCAAAGATGATCAGTAACGGGTGCTTCTATCGTGCGAATAATAGATCGGGTTGAGGTCTGCCAGGCTACACGAGGCCGAAATAGCTCGGGTTGGGCAGCCTGTGTGCCAGCGGGTTAAATTTTCTTGGGTTCCATGGCCGCGTAGCGGCATAAGGTCGGTAGAGAAACCAAAGCGCAAGGTACAAAGGTGCGTAGCACCGTAACTTTTGGGTTTTGTTTCGGTGCTACGCACCTTGTAAACAAGCATGGCATTTGTTTCTACCGACCTTATGCCGCTACGCGGCCAAGGAGTCCAACTAAAATCGGGCTACTGTACAATATGCGGATAGTCAAAAAAATCAAATTAAAACCGTTTTGATATTCCATAGGATTGGTATCTACCACAACTTCCCGAAAGTTTTAGAACTTTCGGGAAGTTCGCTCCCGCGCTTAGGCGACTCGAACCTTAAATCTGTTTGACGAGTGTAGTCGATCTCTTTCAGTGTCGGTTCTATTTTCTGTTGTAGAGCGGTATGGTGGTGTACGTTTGCCACGCCCTGGCGTGGCGCGGATAGGCGCACGAAGCCGAAAAAGCCTCGCGCGCGCTGCTCGGGTTGGGCAGCCTCGGTGCCAGCGGTAGCCCGAGTGCCGACGGGTAACCTATGGGCGAGCGGGGAAAGAATACGTGTTTTGGACCGACGAATACGTTAGATGCCCCACCAAATATGTCTCTGGACTTATTCTAATACGTTGCGATCCCAAATGAATAGGTGTAACAGCCATTCTAATATATCGTCGCTATCCCGATAGGTGTATCGTTGAGCATTTTCAAACCAAGGGAAAAATTGATAAATGACTAGGAAGTATTGGCAAGCCAGGCCACATGCAACACCCCCACCTTTGTGTCATCAAGTAAGCAATTCATTTTCAACATCATTTCTCAAAGCATAAATTCAAAATTACAATGTCCACATTCAAAAAAATCTCCATCTTCACAGTTTTTGCGCTTTTTCTGAGCCTTTTGTCTGCTTCCACCGCTTCTGCTCAAACTACTGAAAAGGGCGTAACCATCATTGAATTGATTCAAACGCCTGGGATATTCACGACCCAAGAACTGAATCTTCGTCCCGGAAAATATCAGTTTCGGATAGTAAACCAAAATGTTGACCACGAATTAGGGTTTGTCATCCAAAAATCTGCCGACACCGGTAAAGACGTGTCGAAGTTTCATGTCGCTGATTCTTTTGCCTCCAAAACCGTAAAAGCAGGCGAAGCGGCGTATACCGGCGTAGTGGATTTGACTGAAGGAGATTATTCCTACGTTTGCCCGCTCAACCCCACACCGCACTATAAAATCAAGGTGAAGTAAGGCATCAAAATTGGCTTTGAAAATTAAAATTGGCGAGATGTTTTGTCTCGCCAATTTTCTTTTTTAGGAACTATTGATAACCTTATAAGAAAAATATACAAACTTTATCGCCAGCAAACACTGCCTTTTTGTCTTCTAAATTTGTAAAAAATGGCAACGAAAATCAATATCAAAAGCCTTCCAATTGGCTACCAATCCATCATATCGAACGGACGCTTCGCCATCGTTGGCGATGAACCGACTGCGGGCAAAGGTACCGACCTCGGTTTCTCGCCCGAAGATTTGATACTCGCCGCACTTGCTTCCTGCAAAGTATCGACCGTGCGTTTCATCGCCCGAAAAAAAGGGTGGGACGTACGCGACGTGGACGCACAACTCGAAATGACGGTCAAACGCAACCTTGACCGCTCGCTCGCCTCGCAGGTAAGAATCGCCATCCAAATTGAAGGCGACCTCACCGACGAGCAACGCGCCGAACTGCTCCATGAGGCGGACAATTGCTACGTCCACCGCATGATAAAAGGCGAGTGGGACATCGAAAAAGCACTGCCTTCGCTCGAAAAAATTGAAGAAAAGATATGAAACAGCCTCCTCGCTGGAAAACTGCCATTGTGAACTGGTTCGGTTTTTTCCCGACCGTGACGACGGTGTCGTGGCTACTTTCCCCATTGATTTCACCTTTGCCATTACCCTTAAAAACACTCTCTGTGACGCTCGTTGTCGTGCCGACAATGGTTTGGATTGTGCTTCCTTTTGTCCAAAAAGTGTTCAAAAACTGGTTAAATTCTTGAAAAATGCACTACGAATTCCTCGATCCAGCCTCTGGCGGGCAAGTTTTGATGTCGGCAGACGAACACAATTTTTCGCGCTTTTTTTTTTCCGCGAGCAGAGCAAATTATTTAACGCCATCGTCTGGAATCGAGGCGCGGCGCAAACGTTGACGATTGACGAAATGCGGTTCCCGATGCCTGAAAACTCATTTTTTGCCCTCAACGTGAGCCATTCTTTTCGCCTCGAACGATCTGAGGATGCTGTGATCTGGCAGTTCAACAGGGAATTTTATTGCATCGTCACGCACGATGCGGAGTTAGTTGTACGGGGCTGCTTTTTTACGGCTGGCGCCAGGCCGAACCGATTTTTATAGACGAAAATGAAACGCGGAGTTTGAGACTGCTCGTAGAGGTTTTCAAAGAGGAATTTCAAAACCGCGACAACATCCAAGGCGAGATGCTGCGTGTACTTTTAAAACGCCTCATCATCAAACTCACCCGCTTGGTAAAAACGCAGACACACGCCGACCTACTGACCATGCATGAACTCAATATAGTGCGGCAGTTTAATATGCTGGTGGAAAACAATTACAAAAAATTGCACCAAGTTCAGGACTATGCTGCTTTGTTGTACAAATCACCCAAAACGCTGAGCAACCTTTTTGCAAAACTCAGCGAAAAAAGCCCGCTTCAAACCATCAGCGACCGTATTTTTTTGGAAAGCAAGCGGCTTTTACTCTACACTGACAAGTCCTCCGGCGAAATCGGCTATGAACTGGGCTTTGAGGAGCATGCGCATTTCAGCCGTTTTTTCAAAAAAATGGCAGGCGAAAGCCCCTCTGAGTTCAAGCGGATGAGTGCTCAGCATGTGGTAGTTTAAGGTGAAAAAAAACGCGCCAAATTTTATTCATCTTGTAGCATTCAAAATCATGACAGATTTATTCAAATATTACGCCTTGGACTGGTTAGCCATGTCATTAAGTGTGGCTGCTATGATTCTATTATGCCTTATCAGGTCTTCTGCACCTTCCCACTGCTGCGGCGCTGCGCTTGGGTGGAGTGGGAAGGGGAGGAGAAGACCTGGCGAGGCTTAAAATAACACTACTATCCCGATTCGTCGTGCTTCCGCTAATCCCAAGCCCGGAGACACTGCTGCGGCGCTGCGCTTGGGTTCAGTGGGAAGGGATGGAAGACCTGACGAGGCGGAGAAGGGCCAAATAGGATTGGTATCTACCACAACTTCCCGAAAGTTTTAGAACTTTCGGGAAGTTCGCTCCCGCTTCAATAACCAGCGGCTGAAAACGCCGGAAAGGAATCGGATGAACTGGGGTTTCACCCCCATTAGTATTAAATGTTTATGGGCTGCCTGGTGCTGTACGATTGCCGCCAGGTTTTGTACATAGGCTAAGCCGGGAATACGTTTACTAAACTTAAAAAGTTTAGTAAACGTCGCCCAATCTTTGCTTTTGAACCGGATGCTTAACCCTTAACCCGAGCGGATAGGACGCACGAGGCCGAAAAAGCCTCGCGCGCGCTGCTCGGGTTGGAAGCTTGGGTGGCCAGCAAGTAGCCTGTGCGCCAGCAGGCAGCGGAACACCTGCCGAGGCTTAAGGGTTGGACAGCCTTGGATCTAGCGGTATTTACTCTGCAGGCCCAACCAAAGCCTGACAATTACACGTCTGCATTCTGACTAAATCATTTTCTGTTATATGAAAAATCTGCTCTTTTTCCTGCTCGCTTTTTTTCTGTTTCTATATGGATGTTCACCCGAAAATGATGGTATCCGCATTAGAATTAAAAATACCAGCACCTTCAACTATGAAAATGTGTATGTAAATACCAGCGGCGGAGAATACGATTACGGCAACCTACAGGCAGGCGAAACTTCCGTTTACAGAGAATTCGAATTGGCGTATCAGTATGCTTACATCAGGCTGGAAGTGAATGGTGATACCGTTGCTATTCAGCCCATTGACTACGTGGGCGAAACCCCACTGAAAAATGGAAAATACACGTATGAAGTGACTACAGATGGGACCAGACAAAACCTGGGGCTGGTTTTTAAAGTTGACTAGGCCTGCCAGCGGGTTAGCGGCAGCAAGTGCATAAGTAGATTTTACCTATTCAGTGTTCCTTTTCAGACACCAATTTCTGCGTTTTATAAAAACTATCGAGCAGCCTTTCGAGCAGGTGTTCCAGTTTTACCTTCGGAAACAGATATTTTATGATTTTTCATCTTCCTTACTGCTTAGTTTGTTTGACAAATAGGCTCTTCGTTCATCTAACCCTTAACCCGAACGGCACCAGCGCGTTGGCTTTGCCGTGTGCCGACAAAAATACTCAAGATGGCTACAAAATGCACTTGGCCAGTCTTCTAAGATTGAAAAAAATCAAATTTCAACAGTATTGATATTCCATAAGGTTGGTATCTACCACAACTTCCCGAAAGTTCTAAAACTTTCGGGAAGTTCGCTTCCCCGCGGGCACCGAGGCTGTCCAACCCTTAACCTGAGCGGCGCTGGCGTCGGCTTGCCGCGTGTTCTGCCTTTCGCGCCGGCTGTGCCGGCAAACGTACTCAGCATGGCTACAAAAATGCACTCGGCCAGTCTTCTAAGATTGAAATAACAGTTTTGATATTCAAGATGGTTGATTCCTGCATTGCGTTTGCCGGCACAGCCTGGCGCGAATAGGCAGGCACGCGGCAAAGCCGATGCGCCAGCGCCGCTCGGGTTAAGGGTGAACCGCCGTGCCAAGCGGGGCTTGGATAGCCTCGGCGCCAGCGGGGCCAGCGAGCAGCCTATGCGCCAGCGGTGCTGATCAGGGCAGCCTCCGAACCAGCGGGGTTGGACAGCCTCGGCGCCAGCGGGTTGGACAGCCTGGTAGCCTCGGCGCCAGCGGGGTAAAGACGCCGGAAAGGAACTGGATGAAACCTCATTAGTATTGAATGTCAGAGGGCTGCATGGTGCTGTACGTTTGCCGGCAGAGCCGGCGCGGATAGGCTGCACGAGGCCGAAAAAGCCTCGCGCAAGCGCCACTCGGGTTGGGCAGCCTGTGTGCCAGCAGGGCCAGCGCCGCTCGGGTTAAGGGTTTGACAGCCTCGGTGCCAGCGGTGTTTCAACCCCATTAGTATTAAATGTTTATGGGCTGCCTGGTGCTGTACGTTTGCCGCCAGGTTTTGTGCATAGGCTAAGCCGGGAATACGTTTACTAAACTTAAAAAGTTTAGTAAACGTCGCCCAATCTTTGCTTTTGAACCGGCTGCTTAACCCTTAACCTGAGCGGGTGGGCGGCCTGTGTGCCAGCGGGCTTAGGATGCTTTTTCTTTTTTGATAAAACGCCTGGATCAATTCTGACAAAAAGAACATCCAAATCAATCTTGCTGTCGTGTATCCAGTCGGCAATTTCGTTATCTATTTTAACATTAGCATGTACTACACGCACCAATTTGCCATGTTCCAGATCTTCATCAGTAAGTGCAGCATCATCGTCAAACTGAATATCCTCATCAGCATAATAGACTAGCTCGTCTGGCAATGGAATGCCATTTTTGCGCAATAACATTGCGTCTAAGGCTTCTACCTTGGTCTCATCCAATTGTATGCTGTAATCACCGAGGCTTTCCCCTTTTTTCAGGATGGCAAGCGCCTTACGCTGGTTAATTTGCTTGTCAGACATAGTGAACTGCTTGATTTATAATGATTTGGAAAAATTGTCTTTTTCTTTTCGATAAACAAAAATAAGTGTAATCTTCCAATTACCGCTTAGAATATTCATCGCGTTCTGATCTACTGGCACGCCTGGCCGATATCAACCGAATGACTGTATCCCGGATTGTAAAGATGACTGAAATGATAATGCCAAAACCTGTCCAATCGTTTTCCAACGGTCTTCTCCATAATCGTTTCTGGAATCCTGATATTCAATCCGATTATTATCATCAAAAACACCCGAGGCATCCTCGAAACTTATGCCGTGTTTTTTCTGATTTGATTGGTTTTTGTTGTTATCCCATTCAAATTCCATACATAAAAAAATTGCGTGATTGATTATAGGTCAAAATTAAAAGGAACAATTGAGAAAATGAAAATTTCTGCTTCGCTTTGTGTGCCTGTTTTTTTCTCATCCTGATGTGTGGCAGATTTGTCTTGCACAGCGGGCCTGGTGCTGTACGTTTGCCGGCACAGCCGGCGCGGATGGGCTGCACGAGGCCGAAAAAAGCCTCGCGCAAGCGCCGCTCGGGTGGGACAGCCTCGGTGCCAGCGGTGAAGCCTTGCTGCCAGCAGTGCAATTATACTAACAGCCCTCTGTTTTCCCAAGCCCACTGATCCTTTATTTCTGTCTTAATAGAACTAACTTCTGGTGAATCTAATATCCCGTCAACTATATCAAGGGTTTTATCAAAAGATAAGTAAATATGACCAGAACCTGCACAATTGATGCCTTTACCATTTTCAAATTTAAATTCTACACCTTCAAGATAGTATTTTGCAATTTCTGGCTCTTTAGGACTCATTCGCTTGTATATACCGTTTGAATGAAGAGAATTTCTGATTTTTGCTGGGATTTGTAAACAAGTTATTAATTCTTCTTTATCGTTTATTGTTATAGAATGAATTAGTTTTTCACATATTTTATAATATGAGACTACGCTCGCTTCCGGGTCAAGATGAAGTAAAATATTGCGCAACATATTTTCTATTTGAAACTGAAAAAGTGGCACAATACTCATTTTTGTCATCAGGAACATATCTTCCATAACTTTTCTTAAATCGCCTTCTTCTAGATCTATAATCTCGGTAAATACTTTCGGTGGCAGGATGCCTTTTGAAACTTTATTTACTATATTCATCATAAATATATTAGTAGTAATAAATTGATAACAATTCATTAAAAACCCATTCTCCTAGCGTCTGGTACTTTAGACTTGCCTGGCACATGTTTTTCTTGGATAGAATAAATTTTTTCTGATAATTGCAAGAATAAATTTGAAGCCTCTCCAACGTCTTTTGGATGAACGAAAATATTATTAAATCTATCCATAACCTTTTTCAATATTTGATGTAAACGTGGTGAGAATGTTATTTGTAGGAAACTTTACAGCCAGCGGGCAGCCTGTGTGCCAGCGGTTAACCTCGATGACAGCAGGGAGCGAAGTCATAACCTATGAATCTTATTTATCGCTTGTTTGATTTTTATTTCAAATTTAGAATAAGATTCACTGTGCCTACGAATAAAATCTTCCTCAAGGCGAACAAATTTAGAGTTCATTACCTCTGCTCCAGTTACAAACTTCCAATAATTGATATAAAAATCTTTAAGATCTGTTCTTAATGTTTTAGTTTCAATATCATAAGTAGAAATTAAAACTTCCTCAAGGCAATTAAATTTCATGTCAGACTGCTCAAAAAGGAAATTTATCTCATCTTTATCATCTTGTGATATAGAATCTCTTGAGTAACAAAATTTAATTTTATCCTTAATTCTTTCAACTTCTTTTAATAAATCCTTTAACTCTTCGATTAAATTGTTTTTAACCTAGACTGTCTTCAATCCATTTTTTATGAAAAAGGAATAGAAAAACCAATTGTCGCCGTTAGAAGCAAGTTAAGCACTTCATATATTTGATCTCATTGTTAAACTTGATAAGTGGATAATTTTTTATAAGAAAACCTATAAATATTCCAAAAATAAAAAAGAACAGGTATTAATTTCTTTAAGTATTTCATTTTTTAGATGGAGTTGGGTTTTTAATTTCATTTATTACCTTATCTACATTTAAAGGGTTGTTATACGAAACAAATATTAAATGTTTCATTAAAATTTCTGCTCCTCTTTCGATAGAAAGCTTGCCGAATGATCCACTAACAAATGAAGATGGGTATCCTAATACGCCGGTTAAATCAACAGTGAGAATATAGTTTCCTTCAACAGCTTTATTAAACCGATCTATGAATAAATCTTCCAAGAATTGTTGTCCTGAATTAGGCCCATCTTCCCTATCTCTTGCACCAGGATTATCAACGAATTCTTTAGCGATGATTAATGTGTCTTTCGTTTCCATTTTAATTATTGTTTAGTTCCCAATAAAAAAGAGTGCCATTAAATTTATTTTTAAGAATTTTATTTTCATTACTCTTTAGGTCAGCATATACATCATTTGAAATTAAAAAAAATTTTTCAAATGCTTTATGTTGACTGCATTCATATACTTGTGGTATGCCTTTTCCTCGCTCAGGTCTTGCAGTTCTTGATTTGATTTCTCCAGCAAATAGCTTTGGAATTAGATCAAGATTTGATGTAATTCCAAGTACATCTAAAAAATTGCGTTTAAATGATTTAGCAGGTAAACTTTCAAAAATACCAATTCCTAAATCTAAAAATGTATAACTAGTTTTAAAAGAGTCGGGGTGGTTATAAACATGTAACCACCAATCATATTTTCCTCTTGTTAAACCAGCATGATTATTTGTATTCTGCATTATCTCAATTAAAATATTGTAAAGGGCTCAAATATATCCTCATTTTGGAAAGTGTGCCTCAAGGCCTAACAAGTATGCTTCTTTCGCTTTATCAGGTTCGACTCTATTGTTGGTTATTTCATGAATAAGTAGCTTTATCATTTGTTGGCTTAGCACCTGTAATATTAACATATTCATAGAAACCACTTTGTGCAAATAAACTTATTAAGGGTTTTGTCAGTAGGAGCATTGCCGAATATTATACTGTTGCAGTGAAACTGTTTATCCTTAAATTTTGCGATTTGAACTGCTATAGCGTCAGTTGTCAAAGTAGTAACTTCAGATATATCAAAAGTATTCTGTTCCTTTCTTTAAGTGCTCTGTAAGCCTTGTCAAAAGATAATAGTGTCTCTTCTGTATTGTAAATAAGGCTAAAGTTTTTGGTGCTGAGATTGGAATAATTAGGGGAAGGGTTAGTCTTTTTTTACTATGAATTTTATTGCTTTTATTCTTTATATGCCCAGGTTTAACATAGACTTTGTTTTTCTTTTTCGATTTTTTTTTGCAGTGAAAGACCTTTTAGTATTACTTTTTTATAATCAAGTGTTGTTAACAGTTTTTTCATAATGATTAATAATTACGCCAACAAGGCCCGGAAATTACCTTTTTTGGATTGTTGGTTGTGAATATAAAGAGCCTATATGATAAAAGTTATATCCTAAGGTGGCAAACGCAGTTTGCATCATTTCAAGCGCTTTATATAGTGCATTGCCTAACTCATATTCATCTGTATTTGATTTTATTACATTACTCCCAAATATTTGTTCGTTTTTCTTTATCAATTACAAATCCATGGTCTTTGTATTTATAAACTAGATCAAACGCAATTTCTTTAGGTTTTTTAGGTAACACATCCTCATGGGTCTCAAGCAGTCTTTCAGAATATTGCAGCGCTGATTCAGCTACTCTTTCATAGTAACCAATATTGATCAAGTTTAAAGAAAGGTTGAGATATTTCGCAAACATATCACTTGATTCAGGGTATTTTTTCGCTAATTCTGCTAAATGTTCAACAGAATTTTTAAGTCCTAAGGCAGGTAACTCGTCTATTTGAGGATCTATAGGACCTAAACCAGTTTAGACTACCCATATGGATTTCATTGATGCGCACAGCACAAAGGGTGGCAGCAGATTTGGCATAGCGCGGGACACTCACATTAAAGTTGCCGTCTGAATATTCTCTACAAAGTTTTCCAATTAAATAAGCAGAACCTGCGGAACCGCCACTAGATAGAATTACAAGAAGTATAGGTTTGTGATTTTCAAATTTGGTTATTGCATTATAAATGTTATCAGCATCACTTTTAATTAATGACCCTTTGTCAAAAAGTATAAGGATGTTATAGTTTTGACTGGATACAAATTTTTTAGATTCTTGTTGTAAGTATTTTGTTATTTGTCTTTTAGCATAGGTCTGAGTTGTATCGGTACTGCCTTCAGCATATCCAGAGAAGATAGAGCGGAGGAGGTCAAACAAATTAATATCTTTTCTTCTACAGGTTTTTTCTCAGGCTCATTTTTTTCAAATGAAGGCACTTCCAGGAGCAACAACTTTGCTGTTCTCTTGATAATTATCTTTTTCTTCTAACATGTTATGATGTTTAAGTGATTACTTCCAATTATTATATTGCAAACAATTACTGCATCGGCTTTAGTATCAAGAAATATGCCATCTTAACTAAAAAAACAACCGCCCAGCGCCATCACCTCAACCATCGCCAGGAACAAATGTGGGATAAGTTCAATAGCGGAGGATTGCTAAATAGAATGGGCTATGGTATCCGTAACGCCGCCGGCGGCCGTTTTTTTTTGAATGATAAATGATGAATGATGAGCGATGAATATTTTGTGCTGTACCAATCGCCGCTCTATCAACGATGCCGAAAGTATAGCACGAAATTCATCATTCATCGCTCATCATTCATCATTATGCAGAGCATGCTTCGCAGTCCGGGTTATCAATACTACAAATCTTTCCCGCTACCGCTTCGATATCCAGCGCCGACATCTGCGGCGCGTTCTGCGTAACGGCCACCGCCGCACCTTGCAGTACAGGCGCCCCTGCCATTTCCACCACTTCCTCCGTCGCCTGCGTCACATACTTCTGCTGGTGTTTCTGGCTGAGTGTAAACTTGATCGGGTCCGTAGCCGCTTTGGAGCGCAGGTAGTACATGCCCGTTTTCAGGCCTTTTTGCCAGGCGTAGAAGTGCATGGACGAGAGTTTCGCGAAGGTCGGCGACTCCATGAAGATGTTCAGCGACTGGCTCTGGCAGATGAAAGCGCCGCGGTCGGCACTCATGTCGATGATGACCTTCTGGCTGATTTCGTAGGCCGTTTTGTAGATGTCGCGCACTTCCTGCGGGATGTCCATAATGCCCTGGATGGAGCCGTTGGCGGCCATGATGGCTTCGCGCATTTCCTCGTTCCACATATTGAGGCGCACGAGGTCGCGCATGAGGTGTTTGTTCACCACGATGTGCTCGCCGGCGAGGGTGCGGCGGGTGTACAGGTTGGAGGTGTACGGCTCGAAACACTCGTTGTTGCCCAGGATCTGGCTGGTGCTGGCGGTCGGCATGGGCGCGACCAGCAGGGAGTTGCGGAGACCCGTTTTTTTCACGCGTTCGCGGAGGCCGTTCCAGTCCCAGCGGGTGGAAGGTGTGACATTCCAGAGGTCGAACTGAAACAGGCCCTGGCTCATTGGAGAACCCGGGAAACTTTCGTAATGGCCCAGTTTTTCGGCCAAAGTGGCGCTTTCCGACACGGCAGCGAAGTAGATCGTTTCAAAAATGTCGATGTTCAACTGGCGCGCGGCGTCGCTGTCGAAGGCCATACCCATCAGGATAAAGGCGTCGGCGAGGCCCTGCACACCCAGGCCGATCGGGCGGTGGCGCATGTTGGAATTGCGCGCTTCCGGGATCGGGTAGTAGTTCACGTCGATCACCTTGTTCAGGTTGCGGGTGGCTACGCGGGTGATATCGGCCAGTTTATCGAAATCGAATTTGCCGTTGATGACAAATTTTGGCAGGGCAATCGAAGCCAGGTTGCACACCGCCACCTCGTCGGGCGAGGTGTATTCGATGATTTCCGTGCAGAGGTTGGACGAGCGGATGGTGCCCAGGTTTTGCTGGTTGCTCTTGCGGTTGGCCGCGTCTTTGTACAGGATATACGGCGTGCCGGATTCCGTCTGGCTTTCCAGGATATTGTTCCAGAGGTCGCGGGCTTTCACCACTTTGCGTACGCGGCCTTCTTTTTCGTATTGGGTGTACAGCGCTTCAAATTTTTCGCCGTACACGTCGTACAGGCCCGGCGATTCGTTCGGGTCCATCAGCGACCAGTCGGCGTCGGCTTTTACGCGTTCCATGAATAAATCGCTGATCCACATGGCGTAGAAGAGGTCGCGGGCGCGCATTTCCTCTTTGCCGTGGTTCTTTTTCAGTTCCAGGAACTCGAACACGTCGGCGTGCCAGGGTTCGAGGTACACGGCGAAAGCGCCTTTGCGTTTGCCGCCGCCCTGATCCACATAGCGGGCCGCGTCGTTGAATACGCGCAGCATCGGGATGATGCCGTTGGAGGTGCCGCCGGTGCCTTTGATGTAGGAACCCGTGGCGCGGATATTGTGGATGCTGAGGCCGATGCCGCCGGCGCTCTGGCTGATGAGGGCGCAGCGCGACGGCGTTTCAAAATACCGGCAATGCTGTCGTCGGTCATGCTCAGCAGGAAGCAGGACGACATTTGCGGTTTCGGCGAACCGGCGTTGAACAGGGTAGGGGTGGCGTGGATAAACCAGCGCTCCGACATCAGGTTGTAGGTCTCGATGGCCGCGTCGATGTCTTCGCCGTGGATCCCGACGGCTACGCGCATGAACAGGTGCTGCGGGCGTTCCACCACTTTGCCGTTCATCCGCATCAGGTAGGAGCGTTCGAGGGTTTTGAAGCCGAAATAATCGAACTCAAAATCGCGGTCGTAGATAATGGCCGAGTCGAGTTTGGTGCGGTGTTTCAGCACGGTTTTGTGCGTTTCCTCGCTGATGAGGCCCGCGCGCTCGCCCGTTTTTGGGTCCACGTAGTCGAACAGCGCATCCACCACTTTGGAAAACGACTTATCGGTTTCCTTGTGCAGGTTGCTCACGGCGATCCGGGCGGCCAGCAGGGCGTAATCCGGGTGAATAGTCGCCATGGTAGCGGCCGTTTCTGCCGCCAGGTTGTCGAGTTCGACGGTCGTCACGCCGTCATAAAGGCCCATAATGACCTTTTTGGAGACCTCGATGATGTTGACAAAGCCAGTATCGAGGCCGTAAGACATTTTTCTGAGTCGGGCCGTAATTTTGTCGAAGGACACTTCTTCGCGCTGGCCGGAACGTTTGATTACTTGCATCATGTATGATTCGGTTGGTGCTAAATAGTATGAGTTGGTTGATTGAAATGTTGTTGATGAAGGTTGATGAGGTTGTGAAGGTTTATTGTGGTTTGAGGGTTGTAAGGGGTTGATAGGGTTGAATGGCGGCTCGAAAAGGTGGAAATTGTGCTCTTTTGAGCGGCAATTATCAACCCTCATCAACCTTTATAAACCTTCATCAACATCTATCAACCCTCATCAACTTTTACTTAAAATTTCCGATCACAAATCCCAAATTCAAATGCCCGCCGCCCCAAAAATTAAATTCTGCGCTGTCGTCTCCCAATAATGTGAGTGTAGGGCCGACGGAAAAGGAAAAATTGAAATGGCTTTTGATTTCGGTTAATTGTATACCCCAGACCGGCCCGATGGAAAAAGCCGGTTGATAGGGTTGGGTGACAAAAATATTGCCGCTGGTGCGTTCTGAAAGGGCATTGAAACGATAGGAAGTACCCAGTCCGAAAAATGTGCCGGAGTTACCGCGCCAGTTTTTACCCATTTCTGCCCGGCGTTCCAGCGAGTAATAGTTTCTGAATTCTGCATACACGGCCGGATAAAGCACCGAATAAGAACCGCTGCCGCCGCCGGTGGAGGAATATGCGGTAAAAGCGAAACCCAGCGCCGCTTGTGTGGCGATGCTCAGGTTTTTGCTCAGGGCAAATTCCAATCCGACAGCCGGACTTACAAAACTTATTTTTCCCAGCACGCGTTCGAGGCGCGGCGTAGCTTCATCCTGCGCTGAAATGCAGCGCGGGAAAAGGCAAAAGGCTGCAAACGCAAGTGCCGGTATTATTTTGATTGGGCTAAAACTGATAATCATACATTAACTTTTTTGGAGGCGAAGCATGATTACATCGTGTACGGGAACAACAGCGTTCAATACTACTTTCGTCGTACCGATATTTTTATGTTGAAACAAATCGCGTACCTGGTAATTCGCATCTGAAAACTGCAAGTTCCGGCCTGTAATATCCTCGCTGATGCGGTGTTTGCTCCAGTCGAATTGCAGCTGGTATGGCGTTTCGCTGCGGTTTAAAAAGCAGATGGCCCAGTCGCCGTTGCTCAGGGGTTTGGCCCACACGTCGAGGTCGCCGTTTTCATCGAGGTAGCGCATGGCTTGAATGCCGAGCGAATCCTGGTTGACGGCGATCACTTCCTTGTTGCCGAGAATTTCAAGGGTTTGTTTACTCGCGCTGCGCAGGTCGTTGCCCATAATCAGCGGCGAAGCCATCATGCTCCAGAGGGCAAAGTGTGCGCGGTCTTCGCTGACGGTCATGCCGTTGCCGACTTCCATCATATCAAAATCGTTCCAGTGGCCGGGGCCGGAGGCTTTGCGGATGCCTTTGCGCATATCGAGGATGCGTAATACGCCCCAGGACGACCAGCTGCCGTGTCCTTCTTCGCAGTTCCAACAGTTGGCAATGTCGCCGGTGATGCGCCAGAGGTGTCCGATGGGTGTGGCCCAATTCCAGGGCTGGTTGTCGCCCCATTCACAAATGCTGAACACCATCGGGCGTTTGGCGGCATACAGGGCGTCGCGCATGGTGGTGTAGGCTTCCTCGGCGTTCATTTTACCCGCGCCGCACCAGTCGTATTTCAGGAAATCGACACCCCAGGAGGCGTAGAGGCGCGCGTCCTGGTACTCGTGTCCACGGCTGCCGGGATACCCTGCGCAGGTTTTACTGCCGGCGCAGTTGTAGAGGCCGAATTTGAGTCCTCTGGCATGTACATAATCCGCTACCGCTTTCATGCCACCGGGAAATTTGACCGGATCGGCGATCAGGTTGCCGCTTGCGTCGCGTTCTTTGGCCATCCAGCCGTCGTCGAGCACGATGTATTCGTAACCCGCGTCTTTGAGTCCGGAGGAGACAAAAAGATCGGCCATGTCTTTCACCAGTTGTTCGTTGATGTTGGTCGCGAACGTGTTCCAACTGTTCCAGCCCAGCGGCGGACGGGTAGCCAGCCCTTCAAACTTCTGAGCATGCGCGGACAGTGCCGCAAGAAGCAGGAGGAGGAACAGGGTTGATTTGGCAAGAGAATGCATGTTGGGTGTTTTAGTATTTTAGTGTTTTGGTGTTTTTGAGGAGCTCCGCTTTTGACATTATTTGCTTTTTGTCCTTTGCCCTTTGTCGTTTGTCCTTTATTTCTTCGTTGCGTCCAGCACTTCCTTCGGGATCACCAGATCCACCAGTTCCTGGGTCTGTTCATCACCGGGCAGGTTGCTGTTCCGTTTGTCTTCTATAAACTTCCAGGAATCGTGGCCGGGGCTTTTGATGGCCAGCATCCGTTTGTTCGGCGTTTTGATATACAGGCTGTTATCCGGCTTTCTTTCCACGTTTTCGCTGCCGAACTGTAGTCCCATCGCGTAAAAAACCATGCCCAGCATGGTGGTATCCGAATCGGTCATGGTCATGGTCATTGCCGCGTCGTATGGAATCAGCGCGTACAGGTGATCGCCGGTTTTGCCCACAGGCGTCGGTAGGCCGTACTGGAAAAAGACGAACCGTATCTTGATCTCCTCGCTTTCAAATGCTTCCTTCAGTTGTTCCTTGATACTTTCTTTGGGCGCAATATCGAAAGTGGCCGGCGGCATAAAGTAGAGCAGGGAATCATATTGCAGATTCAGGGTTGCGCTGTAATACTGGGCCATGTCCTGGCGCATGTCGAGGCTGTCTTGCCTGGTTTGGGCACCGGCAGCGGTGTCGATCAGGAGCAGCAGCGCTATTTGGGATAGGTTTTTCATTGTTGGTTGGTTACGTTATTAAATATTGATGTACATTTCAATTGCGGTTATGGCCTCACCCCCCGGCCCCCTCTCCAACGGAGAGGGGTGACCCCGCCCCTATGGCCCCCCCCCCCTGGAGAGGGGCCGGGGGTGAGGACCTTCGCACTGACGACTTCGGACTTCGCACTTAAAAATCCGCCTCCATGCTAAAAATCTGGTCTTCACGTTTGGTCATTACGCCCGCTTTCTGGTAGTCGCCCACCCGTTTTTCAAAGAAGTTGGTTTTTCCTTGAATGGAGATCATATCCATCCACGGGAACGGATTGGGTGTTTTGTACACCTTTTCGTTGCCGAGCGACATCAGCAGGCGGTCCGCTACAAATTCGATGTATTGGCTCATCATGTCTGCATTCATACCGATCAGCGATACAGGCAGCGCGTCGGTGACAAATTCTTTTTCATATTCCACCGCTTCGGTGATGATGGCCTGCACTTCTTTGGGGTCCAGTTTGTGGTCCAGCATAGAATAGAGCAGGCAGGCAAAATCGCAGTGCAGGCCTTCGTCGCGGCTGATCAGTTCGTTGCTGAACGTGAGTCCGGGCATCAGGCCGCGTTTTTTGAGCCAGTAAATGGAGCAGAACGAACCGGAGAAGAAAATGCCTTCCACCGCCGCGAAGGCAATGAGCCGGTGTGCAAAAGTGGGCGCCTCTTCGATCCAGCGCAGGGCCCATTCGCCTTTTTTCGCTACGCAGGGCAGGTTTTGCAGGGCGTGAAACAGGAAGTCTTTTTCTTTAGGCTCCTTGATATAGGTATCGATCAGCAGGGAATACATCTCGGCGTGGATGTTTTCAATGGCTACCTGGAAGCCGTAAAAACAGCGGGCTTCGGGTATTTGAACTTCCCGCATGAAATTGAGGACGAGGTTTTCATTGACGATGCCATCGGAAGCGGCAAAAAACGCCAGCACGTGTTTAACGAAGTGGCGCTCGTCGTCGGTAAGTTTGTGCTCCCAGTCAATCAGATCGGGATTCAAATCCACTTCTTCGGCAGTCCAGAAGGACGCGACAGCCGTTTTATACATTTTCCACACCTCCTCGTAATTGATCGGGAGGATGACAAAGCGATCCGGGTTTTCGGCGAGAATGGGTTCGTAACCGACGGTTTTCTGTTCCATGCGTTTGCTATTATTGAATGTTCGAAAGTATTAAGTTGAGTAAACTGATTGTCTTTTTTTCCGTCCTTAGTCCCTGAATCACAACAAATTAGGGCCGACATCTCCTTAACGACCAAAGAGTCGGCGTCAATCCTGTGTTTAAAATTTCGGAACTAAATTAAGGCGGGATGGGTGTTAAACGTTTTCAATGAGGATAGCGAAAGTACCGGCTCTTTTCCTGTTTTTATGGCAATATTATCCACACTGTGTTGATAACTTTCGTAAAATATTGATTATCAATATAAATTAAAAAAGTTAAATTTATCCACATTGTGGATAACTCGTGTGGATAATTTTTTTTGGGAAAATGGCTGAGTACTCAAATTAAGAAAGCAGGAATATTTAAGTGTCTATTTTTGAGGGTAGCGCGTAAAATCTGAAACCCAGCATTTGCAGATAAATCGTTGCTTTCCTTTATCTTTGGAAAAAATTTATGCACCATGCTCCATAAAAATAATGTCATTCAGGCGGTGAAAACGGAGTTGCAAACCTTGTATGGCAGTCGGCTGACAAAGTTGATTTTGTACGGCTCATACGCACGGGGTGAGCAGCATGAAGGATCTGACATAGATTTTTTAGTTGTCCTGAAAGATGAGGATATCAAAACAGGTGCAGAACTCCGGTTTATGAACAGCACCTTGTTTGACCTTGAGTTGCAGTTCAATACCACGATTTCGGCACACCCCACCACTTTAGGGCGGTATAATTCTTCTGATTATTTGTTCTACCAAAATGTGCGCCGGGAAGGTATCGAGCTATGAAAAAAGACGCCGCAAAATTACTCGCACGAGCGGAAGAATGCCTTGAAGAAGCCCGCCAACTTTTTTGACTTTGACTACTTTCTGGGCGCAATCAACCGCGCTTATTACTGTATTTTGGCTGTACTCGTGCTACTATACGAAAATGGTCATTATGCGAAAACGCACCAAGGTTTACAAGTCAAGTATAGTGAGTTGTTTATCAAAACACATTTAATGGAACGCAAACATGGTGATGCAATGCGTTATGTGTTTGAGTTGCGGCAAACCAGCGACTATGATTTAGATGCGGAACTGTCCAAAGAAGATGCTATGTATGCCATTGAAGCTGCAACACAGTTTTTGGAGGCGTCTAAAATATTGCTTGACGCGTAGCGAATCTCAAATACATTTCTGGCCATTTCCACGCGTTTGCTCCAAAACGCATTTATCTCCCGTACTGATGCCCGCACACCCACGCGCAGGCGCTGCATTCCCTATCCAAGGGTAAAAAAATACGCAACAATCCCCGTTTTCGGTATTTATATCTTCATAAAAAGGAAAGCACACCCCTCCTTTTTTGCTGGCATGGCCTTTTCACAGGTTCTTGCGTACACCAACTATTTATCAGTAAATATGAATTCAACTATGAAATCCGCACTTCGTTCCACATTTGCCCTTACAGTTATGTTTTTACTCGGGCAGTTTACCCTGAATGCCCAAAACGAGGCGCTGGCGGGTGGCAATTTTGCCATTGGCACCGGCTTCGGATATGTCAATTCTGTGACCAGTATCCAAATTGATAACGGAGGCACCGTTCTGAAAGGCGGGAACACCGGTTACCAGCTGCACATCACACCCACGATCGGCTACTTCATTACCAACAATTTCGTTTTTGGCCTGGGTATGGATTACCTGGTAAGTTCGACACAGGATAATACGCAAACTACCGCCGGTACACAACGCACTTCTGACACCAAATTGCTTTTTGGGCCTTATACCCGGTTGTACTTTCCCTTCGCAGGCGATCAGGCCTTGTTTCTGGGCGCTGTGTATGGTTACGGAAAATCCGACACCGAACTTTCCATCGGCGCTGAACGCCAAAACGCGAATACTACGCTTATGACATTCGGTGCAGGTCCGGGGTACTCTATCTTCTCCAACGGACGGGTTTCGCTGGAAACCCAGGTAAAATATAACTACGGTATCAGCAGAAATATCATCAGTGTAGGTGGCGCAAACCAAACCACCCGCACCCTGACCACTGCCTGGGATTTTGTAATCGGTATGCACTTCTATTTCAACCGGCGATAAGGGGTGTTGATAAGGGTTGATGAGGTTGATAAAGGTTGATGAGGTTGATAGTTATGAGGTTGATATTTATCCGCTCGAAAAAAGTAAAATCGCTTCATTTTCGAGCGGATGAATATCAACCTTATCAACCCTTATCAACCTCATCAACCTTATCAACCTTATCAACCTTTATCAACCCTTATCAACCTCATCAACCCTCATCACCCTATTCACTAAAACTCAAGAACATGATAAGTCGCTCAATAATAAACCTTCAGGCACTCGTGCTTTTTTCCATGTTTGCCCTGACCACATCGTCCTGCCTGAAAGAACTCGACCCCCTGCCTGAGTCTGCCTACGCACGACTGGAAATCACAGATGCTCCTATCGACGATCCGAATGTAAGCGGTGTATTCATTACCGTAATCGATGTTAAAGTAAATGGCGTATCGTGGAAAGGTTTTGAAGGAAAAACCACTTTCGACCTGCTTGCCTACCAAAATGGACAAACCAGGCTACTGGGCGAGGGCAATATCGAAGTCGGTACGTACAGCGAAATTGTGCTGGTACTCGATACCGACACGGACGCCCTCGGCAACAGCCCAGGATGTTATGTGAAAGACCAACAAGGCACTAAAAGAAAACTGGAAGGCAGCAGCGAGTTGACCCTGAAAGCAAAAGGCAGTTTGGTGACCAAAGCCGCTGATACGACGGAAGCGGTGATTGATGTGGATCTGCGTAAATGTATTGTCTATCAAACGGGATCCACCACGGAATTCGAATTCGTTACGAATGCGGAACTCCAGACCGCCGTGCGCCTGCTGGACAAAGCGAATGTGGGGAAAATCGCGGGAAATTGCTCGGACGGCGTCTCCGCCAGCGATAAAATCATCGCCTACGCTTACCTGAAAGGAACATACGACGAGAATGAGAAATTTCCGCAGGGCACTTCCCAGGTACAGTTTAAAAATGCCGTTACCAGCGCTGTCGTAGCCGACAATGGCGATTTCAGTCTTTCTTTCCTTGAAAGCGGCATGTATGAAGTATATTTCATTTCTTATCAGGAAGGCGCCGGGGGCAAACTACTGGTAAAAGGCGAACTCCAGGTCAATCTGCTGGATTCGACGCTCAACCTGCTCCAATTGAATGTTGCCGCCAAAACAACGATCAACCTGGATGTGGTTGTAACGGGGATTTTGTTCTTCTAAACCTATCCATGGATCTCCATACCCCTCATCCATACTGGCTTTTAAAAAATGGTTTGCTCTGTGAATATCCCGCCCTTCGAAACACCTTGAAAGTAGATTACCTCGTTATGGGCGGCGGCATTACCGGTGCGCTCACGGCCTGGTATCTGGCGCAGGCGGGGATTCAGGTAGCGGTAGTAGACCGCCGGCACATCGGCATGGGTAGCACCTGTGCTAGCACTGCTTTGTTACAGTATGAAATTGATGTTCCTATGCATCAACTGGCAAAATCTGTGGGCGAAAAGGACGCTGCCCGCAGCTATCACCTTTGTATCCATGCGATTGACAAACTGGAACTGATTTGTAAGAAAATGCCTCTTCCGGCGGGATTTGAGCGAAAACCATCCGTTTATTATGCCAGTCGAAAAGCCGATTTGGTAGGTCTTGACCAGGAATATGCAATACGAAAAAAGCACGGCATCCGGGTGGAACGCTGGGATAAAAGTGACATGATCAGCGCATTTCCCGCTTTTAAAGCGCCCGGAGCGCTCTATTCTCCGCATGATGGTGCGCAGGTAGACGCCTATGCACTCACGCACGCATTGTTGCAGGATGCTTTGAAACATGGGGCACAGGTATTCGATAAAACCGAAATCGTTGACATTCGGCATGAAAAAACGCAGGTAGTGCTACACACCCAACACGGACAATCTATTCGTGCAAAACAATTGGTGATCGCCGGCGGGTATGAATCGCAGGAATATTTAACACAAAAGGTCACACGCCTGCATTCTACTTACGCGCTGGTCAGCGAACCTTTCGATGGAGCCGAAATCTGGTACCGCGATGCCCTGATTTGGGAGACCGCCCGCCCGTATCTCTACCTCCGAACGACGCCTGACCGTCGCGTCCTGGTAGGTGGCAGGGACGAACCTTTTTTTAGTCCCGGCAAACGAGACCGCTTGCTTGCCAAAAAGACGCAATTGCTGGCGCAGGATTTTAATAAAAGATTTCCCACGCTGGCCCCGCTCCTGGTAGACTTTAACTGGGCAGGTACTTTTGCAGAAACAGCCGATGGACTTCCCTATATCGGTACCGTTCGGGAGCGACCCCGTACCTTTTTTGCATTGGGTTTCGGCGGAAACGGCATTTTATTCAGCCAAATAGCCGGAGAAATCATTCGCGATGCAGCAATGGGGAAAAAGAATCCCGATGCCCGTATTTTTTCATTTGCACGGGCGAAAATTGTATAACGTTCTGCCAACTAAACCCTAACGAGGAAGTATACCAAAAGCCGCTCTGACTTCCTGCACCCGTTCGCTCCAAAATGCATCCATATCCCCGCGCGGCTGCCTGCACATCCAGACTGTTGTACCATACTCACGGGCCAGCGGATTTTCAATTGCACCGACTTTCTGAATATCGCCAAACAGCGCCTGCACATCTTCGCCCATCTCGTCGTTGATGTAAATCAGGGTATTGGTTCCGGCGGGCAAATGAAGGGGCGTCCACAAGCGGTACGAATCTGAAAAACTGACCGTGCGCGCACGAATTTCCGGGCTGCACAGGTGGCTGACCGCTCCGGCCTGCCCGTAGTTTTCGCCATAAATCAGGCAGTTGTTGATCCCGGCTATCCGGACGGCGCTGTCCACCACGGCGGCCAGTTCTGTCCAGCCGAGCATATCGGCATAGTCCTGCGGCAGCGGGTGCAGGTCGCCGTCTTCCCAACGCACGGCTACCACGCCTGCATCGGTGAGTTTTTGGAAATACGGAACCAGTTTGTCGGCAGGCCAGATCGGGATGCCTGTGGGAAACAGTGGAATACCCGGCAGCACTACGGCTGCAACGAGTACTGCGCGCGACCAGTTTTTCTGCAAAAAACGCTCCCAGTACACGGCTCCCGCCGCTATCAGTACCGGGTAGGCTCCGAGGGTATAATAACTTTTTCCATTTAAGACTAAGAAAATCAATAAGATAGATACGTAAAACCAGCCCAGTAGCCTGTAAGGCTGCATCACCGGCGCGCGCAGCAGGAACAAGAGTCCCGCTATCCACAAAACCATGCCGCCAGGGCCTTGCATGAGCAATTGATCGACCAGAAAATGGACCGGCTCCACATGATCGAGCTGATTACGGGCCAGTTCTTCCATGTGCCGGATCACCGGAAAGTTATTTTGCCACTGCCAGATCAGGTTGGGAAGCATAATTAGCAAAGCCAGCCCAGCCGCCAGCCAGGGTGCTTTTGTAAGCAGCACTTTGCGCCGGGGCGTGAGTAGCAACGCAGGTAACAGGGCTGCTACCCAGAACACCAGTGTGTATTTGTTCAAAAAGCAGATGCCGGCCATGGCGCCAATCCACCACCACCAGCGCGCATCATCGGTTTTGAGCCATTTCAGCAGGCCGAAAGACAACAGCGCCCAGCACAACACATCAAAAGGGACGGGTTGCAGCATCGAAAAAGTGCGCAGCCAGGCAATGGAAAACAACATGCCCGCGCCGCACACCAACTGGGCAAAACGCCCGCCGCCCAGTTCGCGCACCATCAGGCCTGTGACCAGCAGCAAACTGCCGCCGGCCAATGCGGTAGGCAGGCGCGTTGCCAGTACGGAATCGCCGAAAAAGGTCTGCGAAAACCAGGCGATCGCCCCAATCAGGGGCGGATTGGACCAAAAGCCCCAGTCGAGGTGACGGCCCAATTCGAGGTACAAATATTCATCGCGCTGAAGCCCTAACTGGTCGGCGCTTAGCAGGTGGAGGAGGATTTTGAGGAGGACAAAGGCGAGGAGGATGTAAGCGGTAGTGGAAAGTCGTTTCATAAGCGTTTTTTACAACATCTTCCGCCGCTGCATAAACCAGTACAGCAGTCCGGTCACCACCGCCGAAAGCACTACGGCAACGTAAAAGAGATGGATGATTCGGGATTCCGTTGGGAATGTTCATGCCGAAAAAGGAGGAAATCAGCGTCGGCACCATGAGCACCACCGTAACGACCGTGAGGCGGTGGATCACCAGGTTCAGGTTATTGGAAATAATGCTGGAATAGGCATCCATCGTGCCGTTGAGGATGTTCGTGTACACGTTCGACATGGAAAGGGCCTGCGAATTATCGATGATAATGTCTTCGAACAGGTCGGTCAGGTCTTCGTCGCCATTGATGTGCAGAAAATCCGTCCGCTTCATTTTCATTTTCAACAACTCGTTGGCATTGAGCGAGTTAACGAAATAGACCAGGCTTTTTTCAATCGCCAGCAACTGTTTCAGGTCGGCATTGCGGCTGCTGTTCATCAGTTCCTTTTCGATGCGGTTGCGGCGCAGGTTGAGCGTTTTCAGGCAGGACAGAAAGTGATACACATTTTGTTCGAGCACCTGCAACACGAAACGTTTTTCGTCTGCCGGATTAAAATTGCGGACATTATTTTCCAGGAATTTATCCAGAATAGGCGTCTCGAATGCTGAAATCGTGACCACGTGTTCGATGGTCAGGATGATGCCGATCGGGACAGTGATGAAATAGGCTTCGTTTTCGCCCTGTCCGTTGCGGTTTTTGACTGGGGTATTGATCAGGATAAACCGAATATCCTCGTCGCGTTCGTAGCGGGCACGTTCGTCGAGGTCGAGGGAGTCAGTCAGGAAAACAGCATCAAATTCAAACCGGTGGGCGATGTCCTCCAGTTCGTCAGGCGTAAAGGGCGGAGCGAGATGCACCCAACAGCCAGGCTCCAACTCGTTCAGTTCTACGAGTCGTCGTTTTTCGCGTGTATAATAACGGATCACTATCCATTGAGTGTAAAAGTGAATGAAAAAATCCCTTTTTCGTAAGGCGCTGCAAACTTACAGCGTCTGGTTTATGCAAACAACAATCGCGGCAGGTTTCAGGTAAAAAGATTGAAACTACCCCAACCTGCCTATAAGTTAAATAACGGTTTTCGACATCCACCCGACGAATTTGACATTGAATCTGAGCAAAAACTGTAAAAATTTTCTAACCTTGTGTTGCTTTTTGTGCAATTTTGGTTTTCCACCAGCCAGGCTTTGCGTGTTTTCAGGTGGTATATTCAGGTTTTTCCCATGGATCTGGATAAAAACATACATGTGAAACTATAATTTTTTAATCAAGCCCGACTTCGTATGCGTATTTTTTTTACGTCTATACCCCTTGGTATTGCCTTCGTTTTAAGTTTTGCTCCCAACCGGTTATTTGCCCAGAATATTATATTGGAGGACGCAAACCCTGAAACCGTAATACTCGACGGACTCTTGCAACGGCAGGTCATGCGCGTGGGCAATCCTGTACAAATAGTAGCCATTCAGCATTTATTTCCGGGAGAAACCTATCTTTTGAAGATACCGAAAAATCCGGTATCCGATATGTGTTTGCCCGCTATGCAGTTGTTGATCCCCGGCGATCAGGTGTTGAGTTACAATGATACGCTGCACGAAATACGTTTTAAAGCCGATGCAGAAACGATGGAATTTGTGTTTGAGTATGCCTGTAGTTGGGATACTGCCAATCCGCCCACCCATTACATTTCCCTGTTGTGCCAAACCTGCCAAAAGAAAACCCTCCGCGAGTATATGGAGTCATCGGCAGGTGAAATAATGGTCGAACCCGGCATCAATGCCCATACCCTGGTGCGCGATGTGCTTATCGGAGGTAATTGTTTTGACGTAAGCAATGTGACTTACTCGGGACAACCCTCCCAGATCGGTACCTTTTCCAACGGAATTTCCAATATCGGTTTTTCAGAAGGGATTGTCATGGCTACCGGCAACGCCCAGGTCACTACCGGTATCAATAGCACTGATAACGCCGACATGGGTTTTGCCATTTACACACCCGATTCCGACCTTTCAGAACTCTCTGCAGGCGGCGACACTTACGATATGGCCAATATCGAGTTTGATTTCAGGCCGACCCAATCATCGGTTGCTTTTGAATTTGTATTCGCATCCGAAGAATATTGCGAATACGTCAATTCCGAGTTTAATGACGCGTTCGGTTTTTTTATTTCCGGTCCCGGAATAAACGGGCCTTTCAACGGCGCTGAAAATATTGCGCTGGTGCCGACCACCCCGACTTTCGTGGCCATCAATAATGTGAATCATCTGCTTAATTCGGCCTATTTTACCAATAATACCCCGCCCACAGGCATTCTTTGCGGTCAGACCGGCGTCAACACCCCGGCTGTTAATCAAATACAATTCGACGGTTTTACAAAAAAAATAACCGCCCGGGCCAATCTCCAGACATGCAAAACCTATCGTATTTCCTGAAAATAGCCGACGTCGCCGATGGGATTTTTGATTCGGCGGTGTTTTCTGAAAGCAGGTTCTTTCGATGCCGGCGGCAATGCCTCGGTGCATTGGGTAGTCGACAATCAGGTGGATGCCCTGGAAACGTATGAAAACTGCGGACAGGTCTCTTTGTTATTTCGCAGGGTTGGCGGGAATGCCAACCAGCCGCTCACCGTCAATTATACCGTTTCAGGCAGCGCTACTGCCGGCGCAGATTATTCCGCTATTCCGGCTTCTGTGACAATCCCGGCCGGACAGCAACAAATTTCAGTTCCAGTGTCGGTTTTTGCGGATGCGCTGCCGGAAAATCCGGAAACGATCCAGGTCATGTTGGCCAATCTCTGCAATTGTTCCAGACCACAGGAGATTCTGACTATCCTCGATGTGCAACCGCTGCAACTGGCAGCCGATACGCTGCTGATTTGTGAACCGGGCCTCGCTACGCTCAGCGTCGACGTAAACGGCGGCGCACAGCCCTACACTTATAACTGGGGAAATGGCGCGAGCGACCCCACTTTCACACCCCAGGTCAATGCAACGCAGCAATACATTGTAACAGTTACGGATCGCTGCAACACATCCGGCGTAGCCACCGCCCTGGTAACCGTTCCCCCTCCTGTAACGGCGCAATTACAAAGTCCTGCGCCGGAATTGTGCTTCGGCCAGGCGGACAGCCTGACATTCCTGTTGGAAGGTATAGCGCCGTTTACAGTCAATTACACCCTGAATGGCATGCCGCAGGCCCCCTTTCAATATTCAAAGCAGCCCGTTTAAGTTGGAAATTACGGAGCCGGGTACGTACGCATTGACAGCGGTCAGCAGCGGAGGCGGCTGTGCAGGAACGGCCGCCGGAATGCTGATCGTCACGGGAGGCCTTCATTGAAATCGCTACCGATGTGAACAATCAGAGCTGCGCCGAATTGAACAATGGTTCTATTTCAACCGTGGTACAAGGCGGACAAACCCCGTATACTTATACCTGGAGCGGGCCGCAGGCCATTCCACCCAATACGGTTAATCCTGGCAATTTACAGGCCGGGACGTACACGCTCACTGTAACGGATGCGCTGGGTTGCGGCACACTGGAACAATTTACCATTGATGCGCCCCCTGTTTTGCTCCCTGCCATTGTCAGTACACAGGGAACAGATTGTAATACCCCCACCGGAGGAAGCATCGATCTGGAAGTGACGGGCGGGACGCCGGGTTACACGTATACCTGGAGCCACAGCGCCGGCGTACAAGACCCTCAAAACCTCACCACCGGATTGTACACCGTGGTGGTGACGGATCAGGCCGGATGTACGGCCACTGCAACAGCCGAGGTGGATGGCGATTTTGCCATACCGACAGCAGTTGCCGGAACCACAGGCGACCTGAGTTGCGTAACGCTGGACATCGAACTGGATGGTAGCGGCTCCTCTTTCGGGTCCGTTTTTTCCTACCTCTGGACGGCTTCTAATGGCGGAAATATTGTTTCCGGCGCCAATACGCTGTTTCCTGTCGTCGACACTACCGGCACCTACACATTGAGGGTGCTCAACAACATCAACGGTTGTTCCGCCACGTCTTCGGTGCAACAAATTTCTATCGCTGCGCCTCCGACCGTACATGCGGGACCGGACAGGGTGCTGACTTGTATCCTGACCAATGCAACGCTGGATGCTTCCGGCTCTTCGCAGGGGCCGAATTTTTTGTACCAGTGGACGGCGGATAACGGCGGTTCCATCTTAACCGGCGCCAACACGCCCCAACCTGTGGCGGGCAGCGCAGGAACCTATACCCTGCAGGTGACTAATAATAGCAACGGTTGCAGCAGTACGGATGTCGTGGAAGTGCTGAGTGATACGGAAGCGCCGCTTGCTTCCGCTGCCGAACCGGATTCGCTGGGTTGTTTGATTACAGAAGTCAGTTTAAGTGGAAATTCCATTCCCAATACCGGCGTGAGTTATCAATGGGTCACGGCGGATGGCAATATCCAGTCGGGGCAGACTTCCGCCAACGCTATTGTAACCGAAGCCGGCGCCTATACTTTTATTGCTACATTTAATCAGAACGGTTGTGCGGATAGTGTGGGTGTTGTTGTCGGACAGGATTACAACGAGCCGCTGGCGGTGGTTATTCCGAGCAATGAACTGGATTGTGATAACGCGCTGGTCACCCTCGACGCACAAGGTTCCACCATTTCTGCCAATACCACTTTTACCTGGACAGCGTCCAATGGCGGCCAGTTTTTTTCCGGGGAAAATACCCTAAGTCCTGTCATCAATACCCCCGGAACATATACCCTGTTGCTGACCAATAATTTGAGCAATTGTTCCTCCGCCGCTACGATTCTGATTGAACAAAATACAAGTTCCCCACTTGCTTTTGCAGGGAATCCGGCAATGCTTACCTGCGCTGTCCAGGCGTTGACGCTGGGAGATATTACGGCAAATCCGACGTTTACATACGCCTGGACTGCGACAAACGGCGGAAATATTACAACCGGAGAAAATACAGCTACGGTAGGTATTAATGCACCGGGAACGTATATTTTATCGGTTTTTAACCCTGAAAATGGTTGTTCGGCTGCTGATACGGTTATTATCGGCCAGAATATTCTGGCCCCCGCAGCAGTGGCCAATCACAACGGGGCTTTAAATTGTACCAACCAGGCGCTTCAACTCAGTGGGACAGGTTCCAGCACCGGACCGAATATTGCCTATCAATGGTCGTCTTCCACGGGAAGTGGTATCGCCGCAGGTATGAACACGCTTGCCCCGACGATTACGGCCCCCGCTACCTATACCCTTTTGGTCACCAATCAGGCCAACGGCTGCCAATCTTCGGCTTCCACTACTGTTGCAACTACTGCGGTTTTGCCGAATGTGACGGCAACGCCCTTGAACATACAGACTTGTACCAATGCTTCTGTTCAGATCGATGCCACAGGCACTTCAACCGGGCCGGGCATCTTTTATTTATGGAGTAGTTCGGGCGGACTGATTCTGTCCGGGCAGGGGACCTTGCAGGCAACCGTCAGCGGGCCTGGCTCGTACACGCTGACTGTTTTGAATACCAACAATGCCTGTTCCAGCACATATACCGTTGAAGTAGAGCAAGATATAACGCCGCCGGTAGCCGATGCGGGCGTGGGACAAACGTTATTGTGTTTGCTTCCAGCCCTTGTTCTGGACGGGAGCGCCTCTTCTGCCGGCCCGAATATTGCCTATCAATGGTCTGCTGTTTCAGGCGGCAATTTTGCTTCGCCAACCGATATTCAAAACCCCGCAGTAGATGAACCGGGGTTGTATGAATTACAGGTAACAAATCTGAACAATGGATGTACGGCTACCGATCAGGTGCTGATAGACAGCGATCCCACAGATCCGGTCGTGCAAATAGCAGCGCCGGGCATCCTGAATTGTACGGTCAATCAAATTGAACTGGATGCGGGCGCTTCCAGCAACGGATCGAATTTTACCTACAACTGGACCGGGCCGGGTATTCTTGCAGGCGCTACAACGCCCGTTTTGCAGGTCGATGCCGCAGGTGACTATGTGCTGGAGATTATTAATACCGATAATGGTTGTGCATCTTCTGAAATGGTTCAAGTCGCGATGGACACGTTGCCACCGGCAGCCAATGCCGGGGCGGACGAACTGCTCAACTGTTTTACGCCACAAATCCAGATTGGAGACCCGGCAGCGCCCGTGCAGCCGAATCTGGTTTATTCGTGGACCGGGCCGGGTATCGTTTCCGGCAGCGACAGTACAACGCCACTCATCGATAGCGCCGGTCTGTACACCGTTGTTGTTGTAAACAGCCTGAATGGTTGTACTGCTACGGATGAGGTACTGGTTGCCGTAGATAACGCAGCGCCGCAGGCAGACGCAGGCGATACTTTTGAACTTACCTGTTTTCTCAATAATTACACCTTAAATGCTTCTGCCAGTCAGGGAAGCCAGTTTTCCTACAGCTGGTCGACGGATACCGGCAATTTTCTTTCCGCGCCGGATATGCTGAATCCGACCGTCAACGGCGGTGGAACGTATACGCTGACCGTTACCGATAGCGGCAATGGTTGCACTTCGACCGCGAGTGTATTCATCGATGCGTCTATAGATTTGCCGAATGTGGTGATCGCTACACCCGCATCGCTCAACTGCACCGCAGCAAGTGTTACTTTGAACAGCGGTGGCTCCAGCCAGGGCTTCAACTATCTTTATCAATGGACGGCCCAGGCCGGCGGTAATATTGTGAGTGGCGCTCAAGGCCCCTCGCCGACGGTAAACGAACCCGGCGTTTATACCCTGGCTATTACCAACCAATCCAACAACTGTGTGGCCAATAGTAGTGTAACCGTTCTGAAAAATATCGAAGTCCCTCAAATTGTGGTAGATACCGGAAAGGTCATCAGTTGCGCTTTGCCGATTATTAACCTGGGGTGTACGGTCACTTCTCCGGGCAATTTTGCCTATCAATGGGTGGCATATGACGGCGGCTTTATTGTGGGCGGCGTCTTCACGCCGACACCGCTGATCTCCAGCGCAGGTACGTACGTGGTATACGTGTTAAACCTGAATAATAATTGTGTTGCCTCCGATACCGTAGTAGTACCCGACGATCAGGCCAGCCCGGATGTAGCGATTGCACACGATACCTTGACCTGCACAAATGAGGAGGTGACGCTGCAAATTATAACTTCCCTGAATGATCTGACATACGAATGGAGTACGATTAACGGGCATTTCTCTGACCTGACGAACCCGGAACAGGTTGTGGTAGACGAGCCGGGTATTTATGAAGTTATTGCAACCAATAACGCCAACGGCTGTACAACCATAGTGATTACAGAAGTCATTGAGGTAAAACAAGCACCCGTCGCGGAAGCCGGCGCAAGTACTGAACTCAGTTGCGCGGTTACTTTTGCTGCTTTGAATGGCAGCGGCTCCTCTGAAGGTAATCAGTATAGTTACGTTTGGACAACCACAGACGGGCAAATCCTGTCGGGCATCAACAGCCTGACGCCGACCATCGTGAAAAGCGGGACATATCAACTGACGGTAATGAACGAAGAAAATGGTTGTAGCAGCACGGACCAGGTGGTGGTAAGCAGCGATACCTTATTACCTTCCATTGTTATTCCTGCGCCGGCTATGCTGACTTGTTTGCAGACACAGGTTGAAATATCGGGCACTGCTTCTTCGGGAACAGGTTCCAACAGTTTTTCATATTCCTGGACAACCTCGAATGGAAGTATTGTCAGCGGGGTAAACGGTGCTGTTGTCATCGTGGAATCTACCGGAGATTACACGCTGTCGGTTATCAATGAAGAGAACGGATGCTCCAATGCAGCCGGCGTCGCTGTGACGGCTAATATTGTCTTGCCGAATGCTGATGCAGGCCCGCCATTGACGCTCACCTGCAACGTACAGGAAGTGCAATTGACGGGTACGGCCTCACCCGGCCCTGAATATACCTATTCCTGGAGTACACCCGACGGGCAGATTATTTCGGGTGAAAATACGCTCACGCCGCTGGTCGGCCAGACAGGCGACTATTTTCTGACGGTGCTCAATCAAAGTACAGGATGTAAAAAAACAGATGAAGTCGAAGTGTTCCAGGAAACCAATGTCCCAAATGATTTTACGGTACAACTGGAACCTCCATCCTGTAAAGATGACGACGGAATTATTTTGTTTACGGAAATCAGCGGCGGCGTAGGCCCTTATGTTTATTCCATCGATAACGGGCAGACGTACAATTCCGTCCCTGAATTTGAAAGCCTGCGCCCCGGCGTATACGATTTGTTTATCCGGGATGCCAACGGCTGCATATTTAATGAAGTGCTTGATATTCCGGAAGCGCCCGAACCAAATATCTCTGTTACACCGGAAGTAGAACTCAAACTGGGGGAAGGCGTCAACATACAGGCGACGGTATCTTCTTTTCCTTTGGCCTTGATCGATACGGTGATCTGGTCGCCGACTGACGGACTCCGTTTTAACGGGAATTCGATCATTGACCTGTTGAATCCGTATGTAAGCCCTTATAAATCAACAGAATATACAGTAACTATTATTAGTGTCGACGGTTGTTCCGCTACGGACAGGGTGTTGGTCAGGGTGGATGACGAACCGAATATTTATATCCCCAATGCCTTTTCACCCTGGAACAACGACAATCAGAACGACATCGTTTTTGTATTTGCCAATGTGGGCCAGGTGCCCAATGTGCGGAAGTTCTACATTTTCGACCGCTGGGGCGAGATGGTTTTCATCAAGGAAAATTTCCTGCCCAACGACCCCGACTTCGGCTGGGATGGCCGTTTCCGGGGCGTGCTGCAAAACCCGGCTGTTTTTGTGTATTATGCAGAATTTGATATTATTGACGGGACGGTACGAACCAAACAAGGGGATATTACGCTGGTGAGATAGGGGAGAGTGACCCATACTACTATATTTTAGTGGAACGAGACCTATAAGGTTTTTAAAACCTTATAGGTCTGGGCGCTGTAGAAAAAAAGTCCAGTAGTGAGGAGTGATATGCCTCACATATACCCAAAACGCTGCAACGCATTTTCGTCGTCGCGCCAGTTGTCGCGCACTTTAACGGTCAGTTCCAGGAATACTTTTGTTTGCAAAAAACGTTCGATGTCACCGCGTGCGTGGGTGCCGAGTTTTTTGATGGCTGCGCCGCCTTTGCCCAGTATGATGGCTTTCTGGGTTTCGCGCATTACATAAATAGTCGCCTGAATGCGCGCAATTTTTTCGCCTTTGGTGGTGGTGGAATCCTGGAACGACTCGATGCTCACTTCCGTGGAGTAGGGGATTTCATCGGTGTAGAGCATCATGATTTTTTCCCGGATGATTTCGCTGATGAAAAAACGCTCGGGCCGGTCGGTGAGTTGGTCGGTCGGGTAGTAGGGATCGCCTTCTGGCAGGTAGGCCACAATTTTTTCCAGCAAACCTTTGGCTTCATTGCCTTTCAGCGCTGAAATAGCGATGGAATCGGCCACTTTGATGCGTTTTTTCCACCAGCCGGTCACGTCTTCGGCGCGTTGATCGGCGACGAGGTCTTTTTTGTTCAGCACCAGCACAATGGGCACTTCCACCTTTTTCAGCACCTCGATCACAGGATTGTCGTCTTCCAGTTCTTCCGTCAGGTCGAACACGAACAACATCAGGTCGGCGTCTTCCACCGTGCCTTCCACAAACTTGTTCATGGCATTGTGCATTTTGTAGGAAGGCGATTTGACATAACCCGGCGTGTCGGAAAACACCATCTGGAAATTTTCGCCTGTCAGGATTCCGATAATGCGGTGACGGGTGGTCTGGGGCTTGTGCGTGATGATACTCATACGTTCGCCCACCAACGCGTTCATCAGCGTGGATTTGCCGGCATTGGGCCGCCCGATGATGTTGACAAAACCGGTGCGAAAGGGTGGGGAAGAGGGCATTTTTTCGTTATTAGTTATTCGTTATTTGTGTGGTAACGTTTGGTTTGGGAAGCGGTGTAGTATGCGAGGAACGAGCAGGCGACATCTCATTTTTTCTCCGCTATAAAAAACAACTCCGTTCCCGCTCTCGGCGCTATGGAGTTGGTGCAAGCCTCCATCGTTTGTATCCGAAAATGCTTTCCGAACAAGGCCTCATATTCCTGCCTGCTGCCTCCAAATGGTGGCCCGCCCGGAAAATCCCGGTCGAATAACAAGCCGGCTAATTTACCGCCGGGAGCAAGTAACTCCTTCATTTTCAATACATAAGAAGCTCTCATGCTCGGGTCGAGTGCACAAAAAAACGTTTGTTCCAGGATCAGGTCGTACTGCCCTTCATGCTGAAAAAAATCGCCGCAAACGATCTGAAGCGCATCCTGCCAGCCCGGCAACTCGGTATCCAATCGCCGCCGCAGGCTTGCCACGGCCGTTGGCGCAATATCCAGCATGGTAATCTGCGTAAAACCCTTTTCCAGCAGGTATAACGCTTCGTGGCCGTTTCCGCAGCCGGGAATCAGCACCTTTAAGTTGCGTTTTTCCGGCGGAATCTGGTCGACGTAAGCAGCCAGCGGCGGTGAGACGGTTTGCAGGTCCCAGCGCGTTTCGGCGTTTTGCCAGAGGGATTCCCAGAAGGATTGTGGTTGCTGCATAGAGTGTGAATTTTGCGCTTACGCGCACGTAGATTATATTGGATACGGATTAAAAGAATTTTTGCGCTTACGCGCACGTAGGAATAATAGCAACACGGATTAGACGGATGACGCGGATTTACACGGATTTTCCCTCGTAGAGTTGACATGGATTTTTGCGCTTACGCGCCGTAGAGTATTGGCAACGCGGATGACGCTGATAACGCGGATTTACACGGATTTCCCCTCGTAGAGTTGACCTTTTTCTTTCAAATTCAGGAATGCGTAAGTGTAAAAATCCGTGTCAACTCTACAAGGGAGAAATCCGCCGCGTCATCCGTCTAATCCGTGTTGCTATTATTCCTACGTGCGCGTAAGCGCAAAAATCCTTTTAATCCGTGTCTAATCCGTTCAATCCGTGTTCTATCTCCAGCGCTACAATCCCTTGACGAGTTCCTCCGCCGTCATAATAGCCGCATCGCTCGGCGGGTTCCCGCTCAGCATCACCGCCAGCGAACGAATACGTTCTTCGTGGTTCAGCAGGCGGATATTCGTCAGCGTGCGGTTGTCGGCTATTTTTTTGTAGACAAAATAATGCGCATCGGCGCGGGCGGCGATTTGCGGCGTATGCGTGATACTGATGACCTGGTGCCGGTCGCTTAATTCCTTGAGAATCAATCCCATTTTCAGGGAAACATCGCCACTGATCCCGGAGTCGATCTCGTCGAAAATCAGGGTGGGCAGCGGAATAGCGTCGGCGACCAGGCTTTTGGTGCAGAGCGTGAGCCGCGAGAGTTCGCCGCCGGAAGCCACGTCCTTGATCGGCAAATACTTGCTGCCGATGTTGGACGCAAACAGGAACTGCACATCATCTGCGCCGGTGGCGGTGAGGCTGCCAGTGTCCCGTATGGCCACCTGAAGCCGGGCATGCGGCATGGACAGTTGGTTCAGCATTCCGTGTATCCGCTCTTCAAAAGGCTGGACGGTGCTTTTGCGCCGCTCGCTCAGGGTGGCTGCGATATGGGTCAGTTGCGCTTCCTGTTTGGCGATGGATTGTTCCAGTTGCGCAATTTCGGCGTCGAGGTTGGTGTAGCCCGCCGTTTGTGCTTCCAGGTTTTCCTGAATGTTCAGCAGTTCGGTCACGGTACCGACTCCGTGTTTTTTCTGTAGTTTGTAGATGACGTTCAGGCGCTCCTCTATTTCTGCGATGCGCTGCGGATCGTATTCCGTCTGTTCTGCAATGCGGTCGCAGTCCTTGGCCAGTTCGTCCAGTTCGATCAGCACCGCGTCTAAGCGCTCGCTCAAATCCGAGAGGGTAGGGGTCAGTTTGCGGGTGGCGGCCATCGAGCGCCCAATCTCCTGCAATTGTGCCAGGATATTTTGTTCCGATTCCAGCAGGTAGTTGTAGGCTGCGCCGTAGGTGCGTTTGATGTCTTCTGCGCTGCTGAGCCGGGCGCCTTCGGCTTCCAGTTGCTCCTGTTCCTGTTCCCGGAGTTCGGCGCGCTGGAATTCCTCTAATTGGAAGCGCAGAAACTCCATTTCCTTGGCGCCGTTGGCGCTGCGTTCGGTCAACTGGGCCAGGCGTTTTTTATCTGCGGCGTATTGTTTGTATTGCTGCTGGTAGTCTTTGAGAATCACCGCGTTATCTGCCAGCGCGTCGATCATGCGCAACTGAAAATTCACGTTGTGGATGTCCAGCGTATCGAATTGCTGGTGCAGGTCGACCAGCGATTCGGTGAGGCGTTGCAGCACGTTGTTGTTGGCGGGCGTGTCGTTCACGAAGGCGCGGCTTTTGCCGGCAGGGGAGAGTTCGCGGCGGATGACCACCTCGTCGTCGTAGTCGAGTTCGTTGGCTTCAAAAAACTCCTGCATGTCGTAGGCCGACACGTCGAAAAAAGCCTCGACGACGCATTTTTCCTGGTCGTTGTAGAAGACCTTGGTATCGGCCCGTTCGCCCATCACGAGGCCCAGGGCGCCCAAAAGGATGGATTTACCTGCCCCGGTTTCGCCGGTAATGATGGTCAGTCGCTCTGAAAAATTGATTTCCAATTCGTCAATCAGCGCGTAGTTGCGGATATGGAGGCGTTTCAGCATTCTTTGGCGGAGGAAAGCGTTTTGCCGGCAAATGTAGGGTAAATGCCGGGAAAGCAGGTAGTGTTGAAATTTTTTGTTTTAAAAAATGTTGGGGGGGACTCACGACTCCTGATTCACTACTCACTTTTTTTCGCCCCGGCAGGTATCCCTCTTTCCCTATTCACTAAAGCCCATCGCCGTGGCAGGGTCAAAGGCCAGCCACGGCGATGGGCCTGAGTGAATAGGCAAGGGAGGAACACCTTCCACGGCGTAAATACCACGTGCGGCGCTGGGGCTTGAGCGAATGGAATGAGGCGGAACACCTGGCGAGGCGCAAAATTTTGAGATATTGGGTCATAATTTTTATGTTCAACACCATGCTCCGACTCGACAACCCGCCTGGCATTCCCTGAACGAGGTGCATCGCCGTTTGTCCGGGGAAATGATTAATTCAAACCTTACGGCCCGGACTTTGCTCCTTCAGCGGCATCAACGGTGCTGTCTGGAATTTGTAATAAGTTGCTGTCGAATCTTCTGGCAGCAGGGGGGGGGGGGGGGGGGGGGCGGGGGGGGGGGGGGGGGGGGGGGGGGCGGGGGCGGGGGGGGGGGGGGGGGGGGGGGGGGGGGGGGGGGGGGGGGGGGCGGGCGGGGGGGGGGGCGGGGGGGGGGGGGGGGGGGGGGGGGGGGGGGGGGGGGGGGGGGGGGGGGGCTACCTCCTGTGGCTTTTGCACCGCGGTAAAGATCAGTTGAGCGATTGATGTTCATCATGGGTTTTCTATTATTAATTGATGGAATTTTATTGCGTTGAAATCGGGGTGTATCTCAGACGCACGCTGTGAAAATAGATTTCATTTGGACTGTTGCAATATCCCTGCACAGGGTAGCGGAAAATTTACGCCAAGCTGCAAACCATTATCTGTCATTCCCCCATAAAGATTCCCTTTATGCAAAGTAAAACGATTTTAATCTTAGGTGGCTATGGAGGTGTCGGTCAGTCCCTTGTGCGCCTTCTACTGAAGGAAACCCAGGTTGATGTAATTATCGCGGGAAGGCGAAAAGACAAAGCAGACGAATATGCTGCCAGCCTACAACGAGAGTTTCCCGACAAGCAAGTTGCTTGTCGTTATGCTGATGCTTCAAACCTGGAAAGCCTCCTACAAGCATTCCAGGGCGTACAACTTGTCATTGTTCTAACAACTACTCCGAATTTCATCAAGCAAATCGGTCAGCTGCGCTTGTTTCGGGATGTGACTATCTGGATATTCTCGTAAGCGAGTCCATTTCACGATTTGGACGAACTGACCTCATCCATTCAGCAACAGAAAAGTATTTTCATCACGCAAGCAGGATTACACCCAGGGTTGCCGTCAACGTTTGTGCGCTATGGCGCTCAATATTTTGACAAATATGAGAGCGCAATCATTGCGATGGCGATGAATGCGCGCTTTGAACGGGCAGAGCAAGCCGCGGAAATTATTCCGCTGATAGCGGAATTCAATGCGGATATCTGTAAAGCTGGTTCTTGGAGGAAAGCAACATATAGAGATGCCATCACAATCGAAATGGGAAACCGATTTGGCATTATGAAACTTTTTCCAATTCAGATGGCAGAGATTAAACAAACGCAAGAAATGTTCCACCTGAAGGAAACAGGTGCTTATGTTTCGGGCTTTAATTGGTTCGTTGATAACTTGGTTATGCCAATTATTATGATCTCCCAAAAAATCAAGAAAGGATTAGCAACGAGTTTATTACTCAAACTTTTCGCATGGGGGGTGAATACTTTTTCTTCTCCATACCAAGGTGTGGTATTTTTGAATGAAGCCGAAGGAATGATGGATGGGAAAAAGATAAAAGTGCGGATTATGGCAGAACATGATGACGCGTATCTTTTCACTGCAATTCCTATGGTGGCGTGTATTAAACAGTATTTAGACGGCGCACTCCCTTCAGGATTATGGATGATGGGACATGTGGTTGACGAAATACGGTTGATGGATGACATGGAGAAGATGGGGGTTAAAATATCTATTCAGATTAAAGATGAAAACGGCAGATGAAAAACTACCTAGTATTGTATTATTCAAAAACAGGCAATAGCAAATGTACCTAGCGGCAGGTCGAAAAAGACATTGTCGCAGCGTTTGGGTTTAAAGAAAGGGTTAGAAACTGCAAAGGCGCAATACCTGCTGGCACAGGCCACTTTAATTATAGATTTCCAAACAATCCTGAATGTCATCTTGGAGAAATAGATGAATCAAATCTATATTGCGCAGGATAACTTCGGCCAAAAAAGCAGTGGAACAATTTCCTGTACGCAGCCAGATAATTTTAGGCGGTGTACCGTGTTCGAGTAAAAGGCTGTAAAAATCTTCGTCTTGGGTTAATACGGCAGCATACCCATGCTGTCGTGCCGCCAAAAATATTTGATAATCATTGGCATCAATAAGATCGAGTGACTTGATATGAGCGACTTCGGAGAACACCCCGGCAATGTGCTGTACCAAACGGTAAGAGATATTTTGATCGACCAGAATTTTCATCACACTAATCAGGCTGCAGTGGCTGTACGGTGCTGTCTCATAGGCAAATTCAAGGGCTGCGACGATGTCTTCTTTTGTAAGTTCCGGAAAATCCGCCAAAATATCTTCAAATGACATTTCCGATGCCAACCAGCGCAAGATATCCTCTACCGTGATCCGCATCCCCCTGATACAGGGTTTGCCACTGCGTTTACCGGGTTCGAGCGTGATGATATTTTTGTAGATGTACATTGTAGCGATCAATTTTGTACAAAAGTAAGAGGAAACCTTACATTTATCAAAAAAAACATCCTATGGCTTTTCGCCCTCGCCTGGTGTTCTCGCCCCGCTGGGTGCAAGACTTTCCAAACTCACCATGTCCGCCTCACGTGGTCTTATCGCTCCCCAAAAACGGATGCCCTGCACCGCGCGTGGTGTTTTTTCGCCCCGGCAGGCACTTCTCTTTACCTATTCACTAAAGACCAGCCACGGCGACGGGCCTGAGTGAATAGGCAAGGGAGGAACACCTTCCACGGCGTAAATCATCAAGACCTAATTATTATCCGCCTTCCAATCAAAATAACATCAATATACATGTCCATCTGAATATTTGAAATAGATTTGTTCGTGAAAAATCAATTTAACGAACAAAATGAAATGGCATGAATGATAATTTGTACGACACACCCCTACGTATCCTGCTCTTGATTGCCTTTGGTTCGATACTCGGCTCAAACGCTGATGCCCAGGGATTTCAACAACTTTACGGCACAAGCGCTGAAAACAGTTTCTCGAAAGTAATTCCCCACGGTACAGATTATTACGTGCTCGGACAGGGGGCCAACAGCCGTGCAACCGTTACCCGCCTCGATGCAGCAGGGCAAATCCAATGGACACAAAGCCTGAACATAGCCTCCGCCTGGAACGATGCCGTGCTGACCCCCGGCGGCGACCTGCTGCTGGCGGGAGGTACCTTGCCTGCCGACAATACCGGCAAAGGACTGCTGGGTCGTATTTCGGCAGGTGGAACATTCGGTTTTCTGGGTTCGTATGACGGCCCCGGCCGCGACTTTTTTACCCGGATCGTACACAATGCGTCGCCACAGAACGCTGCTTTTCCTTATTATGTACTGGGTACCCAGGCGGGAGCCAACTTGTCCGAAGAGGACGTGGTACTGATGAATATAAGCCAAAGCGGCGCTATCAATTGGAAAAAAATCATTTTTTACACCGGCTCCGACGATGAATTTTCGCGCGATATGATTGCCCTGCCCGGCGGCGATTTGCTCCTGGGCGGCAACACAAACGGCAACGGCATTTTGATCCGGGTGGATAATACCGGGCAAACCGTAGGGGGCGCCGTAGAACTCGAATCAGCCACCGCCCTCGCCAATGCAAGCGGCGGCGGCGGCAATTTTTGTCGGCGCAGGCGAATCGCCCGCCGCAGTACACCTCCTTAAATTCGACCAGGATATCCTACCCCGATGGGATGTGACCATTCCGCAACTCAGCGCCATTACCGGGATATGGCAGGAACCCTCGGGGTTGCTCTTCGTCACCGGGAAAGGGGTATTCGCCGGAAAAACCCGCAGCGTGATCCTGAAAGTTATCGACAACGACACGACACCCGTACTGATCTGGACAAAATACCTCGACAACGGCGAAAGCGCCTACACCGACGGAGCCACCGCGTATGTACCATCCGGCAAAATTGCTTACGTAGACGGGCGCACCGCCAATCCGAACGGCACGGTAGCAGGCGGCGCGTTTATGTCGGTCAGCGACCTCGATCTCAACACCTGTATGACAGATGAAGCCACAGTGGCGCTTCAGGTTTTCAACCCGGTACTCAACGGGCCGCTGTTTCCAGAGACACAATTTTACGACGTACCCAGCGGCGTGAATCTCATGAGCGCGAGCATGGCGATGTCGGGCGGCGACGCTTGCCAGCCGCAGGCCAATTGTGTTCCGCTTTTTGCCTTTATGCCCATTGGAAACTGCGGTAACTACCAGTTTGTGAATCAATCCACATGGTCGGCCCCGCTGGTTTATTCCTGGAATTTTGACGATCCTTTAAGCGGCGCAAACAACACCTCCTCGCTACAAAATCCCACGCACCAGTTCAGCAAATGCGGGACATACAACGTTTGTCTGACCATTACAGGCAACGGTTGCAACGCGACCATTTGCCATAGCGTCGTGTTTTCGGAGTTGGTTCCACCGGTAATTTCCAATTGCCCGCCCAATGTGAGCCTGAGCACAAGTCCGGGCCAATGTGTTTTTGATTTTGCAGGGCCACTACCGATTGTGGCAATGGATAATTGTGATCCGAATCCTACCATCACCTGCACCCGGACGGATCCATTCGGGAACACAATACCGCTGATCTTTCCGGCGCAATTCTCCAAGGGCGTTCATGTTATCTACTGCGAGGCAGAAGACGACTGCAGCAACATCAGCCAGCCCTGCACATTTGCGTTGACCGTATTTGACGGAGAACCACCTTCGCTGAGCTGCCCGCTAAGCACAGCTTACGAGGGCACCCTGGATATGATGGGAATTTGCTCGGCTGCGATCAACGGAATTGGGCCGACCGCTTCCGACAATTGTATCATGCTGACAACCGAATATACGATTTCCGGGGCGACAACCGGCACGGGTACCGGAGATGCCAGTGGAACGGTGTTTTTGCAGGGTATTTCAACAATTACCTACACCGTGACGGACATGGGCGGCAATACAAAAACATGTTCGTTCGAGCTGGAAGTACAGTGCCAGCCTGATGAGGATGACTGTATGGAATGGGTAAGGCAAATAGGGGAAATTCCGGAGGTGCTGCCCTGGAGATTGCCCTCGATCCCCTGGGGAACATTTATACGGCAGGATATTTTTCCGGCACCATGGATTTTGATCCGGGAGCGGGCGTTTTTAATCTTTCCTCCAGCGCGACGAATGTCGCAGATGTGTTCGTAACGAAATTGGATGCCGCCGGCAATTTTATCTGGGCCGTAAAAATGGGTGGCCCGGGTGTTGATCAAGCTTATGCCATGACGGTGGATGCCTCTGGAAATGTGTATACAACCGGCTCATTTACAGGTACGGCGGATTTCGATCCCGGTGCGGGCGTTTTCAACCTTATCGCCGCCGGGTATGATGTTTTTGTTTCCAAACTGGACGCCTCCGGCAATTTTGTCTGGGCAAAAAGTATGAGTGGAAGCGCCGCGGAAATAGCTTATGCTATTGCAGTAGATGTCTCCGGAAATGTCTATACCGGTGGAATATTTAACGGAGCACCTGATTTTGACCCGGGCGCAGGGGTTGCGACATTGACTGCAGTTGGTGGAAATGACGCCTTTGTTGTTAAGTTGGACGTTTCCGGCAACTTTGTCTGGGCAAATCATTTCGGTGGAGCGGGGCCTGAAGGCGTTGTTTTCTCTTTGGCTTTAGACGGCCTGGGGAATTTGTATTCCTTCGGCGAATTTTCCGGCACCATGGATTTCGATCCCGGCGCTGCCGTATTCAATATCCAGTCCAAAGGCAGTGTGGATATATTTCTTGTCAAACTGGACCTGGCCGGTAACCTGGTATGGGCAAAACAACTGGGGGGAATCCAATGGGATCGCGGTTCTCACGTCACCGTGGATGCGTTGGGATTTATTTATGTGACCGGTGAAGTTTACGGGATTGCCGATTTCGATCCCGGTGTGGGCGTTTTTAATATTGGCGCTTTCGGCGGAGGAAACATTTTCTTATCCAAACTGGATGCCGCCGGCAATTTGGTCTGGGCCAAAAGCATGGGGAATGCTTATATTAATAACCATGGCCTTTCAATCGCAGTGAATCCCCTGGGTAGTATCTATTCGACCGGCACATTTGCCGGAACCATCGATTTCGACGGCAGCCCGGGAATTTTTAACGTGACGGCTCAGAGCAGCGATATCTATATTACTAAACTGGGAACCAACGCGAATTTTATCCGTGTAAAACTATTCTCCGGGCCGTGGCAAAAGTTCCGAATTCCATGGATATTGATCCTTTGGGTTGCGTCTATACCACCGGTTATTTCATCGGAATAACCGATTTTGATCCGAGTGCAAATGTTTTACAGTTGATACCTTACGGCACAGCTGATATTTTTATCTACAAAATGTGCCCCTGTAATATTGTCTCTACAGAAACACCTGTACAGGACAAAGCCTATTCCCTTTCACAAGCATACCCGAATCCCTTTAACCTGACGACCACCATTGAATTCCACATGCCGGAACCGGCGCAGGTTCGCCTGGCGGTTATGGACTTGTACGGGCGTGAAGTGGCAGTTCTCCTCAACGGGAGGCAGGTAGCCGGGGATCAAGCCGTAACCCTGGAAGCGGGCAATTTGCCGGCGGGTACATATTTCTACCACCTGCAGGCCGGAGCGTTCAGCGCTACGCGTAAATTAGTGGTAATCAGGTGATGTTTCCCGCATCTTTAAAGGTGCAAGTTTGTTTATTTAGCAGGCTTGTATTAATATTAGGCCCCCATAGTCCGAATGCGCCTGCCTGACGATCCATCGGCTATCCATCAACCGTTCTTTTCCAATTTGAAATGGTGAGATGGTATGCTCAACTTTTTAATTTTCAACAATGAAAAAAAGCCCCGCATTTCCACGAGTGAAGGAAATAAACATCCTGCTTGCCGACGATGACGAAGACGATTGCGCTCTTTTTAAAGAGGCGTTGGAAGAGCTGGATTTGCCGGTACAACTGACGACGGTACCCAATGGAGAACAGCTGCTGGAGCGGCTCGGCAAAAATCAGAAGAAGCTGCCCCATGTGCTTTTTCTCGACCTCAACATGCCGCGCAAAAACGGCTTTGCGGCTTTATTAGCCATCAAACTCAACAAAAAACTGGAAAAGATACCGGTCATCATATTTTCTACTTCCTTTGACCAGGATATGGTCAATCTGGTGTACAAAGACGCAGCCCACTATTACATCCAGAAGCCTGTTGAATTTTCGCAACTCAAAAAAGTGATTCTTCAGGCACTGACGCTTGTCGCGCGGAAAAATGTGACGCTACCGGGGAGAGAACGATTTGTGCTGACGGGGGAAGGATAAAATTATATGGAAATGAAATCAGGTTCGGGTAAAAAAGTACGCCTGCGAAGAAAGAAAGCAGTGTTGCCAGGGTATCGAAAAAATCGCCCAAAACGTTTCCAATCGTTGCTATCGGCGCATCGGCCGGTGGACTGGAAGCGATCACACAACTATTACAGTATCTTCCGGCCGACACAGGAATGGCCTTTGTTTATGTGCAGCACCTGAGTCCCGACCACAAAAGTATCCTGACCGCCCTTTTGGCAAAAGCCACATTGATGAAAGCGCAGGAAGTGCGAAACGGGATGCACATGGAGCCTGATAACCTGTATATCATTCCGCCGGATAAAGAAATGTCGGTAGAGGACGGACACATCAACCTGACGCCCCGCACCAAAGAACGGGTACTCAATTTGCCCATTGATACTTTTTTCTGCTCGCTGGCCGAAAAACACAAAGGCGGCGCCATCGGAATTGTGTTGAGCGGCAGCGCCAACGACGGCACCATCGGTATGAGGGCCATCAAGGAGGCAGGCGGATTGACTTTTGCGCAGGATGATTCGGCAAAATTCAACAGCATGCCGAAGTCGGCTATTGCCGAAGGGGTGGTCGATTTTATCCTGTCGCCCAAAGAAATCGCTTTGGAACTGGCTCGGCTCAGCAAACATCCCTTTGTAAAACACAAAGGCATCAAAAGAAGCCAGGAAGATTTAATAGACAACAACGACCTCGATTTAAAAATCATTCTCCTGCATTTACACAGACTCACCGGGGTTGATTTCAGCGCCTATAAAATGAACACCATCAAACGGCGCATCATTCGCAGGATGCTGCTGCACAAAATAAAAACGCTCAAGGATTACGCCACGCTCCTGGGCGAAAAAAGCGCTGAAATAGATATTCTTTACCAGGATTTACTCATCAACGTAACCAGTTTTTTCAGGGATACGGACACGCACCGATACCTGAAAACCACCCTGCTACCCCGGCTGCTTAAAAGTAAAAAACCGGATGAAACCCTGCGTATATGGGTGCCGGCCTGCTCTACCGGCGAAGAAGCCTATTCCATTGCCATGATGCTGCTTGAAATACAGGGCAACAAATCCGACAACCCGCGGGTGCAGATTTTTGCGACCGACCTCAGCGCAAAGGCCATTGCGAAAGCCCGCATCGGGGAATATTCAAAACGCGAATTAGAAACGGTTTCCCCATCGCGCCTGCAACGTTTTTATACCAAATCAGGCAACAATTACCGTATTGCAAAACCCGTGCGCGATATGTGCGTATTCGCACCGCATAATATTTTAAACGACCCGCCTTTTTCGCGTCTCGATTTTATCAGTTGCTGCAACCTGCTCATTTACCTCGATACGGCAGCGCAAAAAAAAGCGATTGCCACTTTTCATTTTGCATTGAATGAAAACGGGTATCTGATGCTCGGGAAATCGGAAAATATCGGTTCTTCTCCGCAGCTGTTTACCAGCCTGAATAAGAAGTTTAAAATATTCGCACGCAAAAAAAATTCGGGCGTCAATACGTTGTCTGCAATCACCCGTCGCTTTTCGAGACCACCACAACCTATTGATAATCAGCCTCTTGATGAAACAGGTGATGTTATACCATTACAAAAAACATCGTCCGTTACCGCCGCAGGTATCAGCAATGCCATCGATGCGGTACTCATTGCAGAATTTATGCCTGCCAGCGTAGTGATCAATCATGAAATGGAAATCCTGCAATTCAGAGGCTCGACGGATTTGTACCTCGCGCATGCTCCCGGAAAGGCCACTTTGAATATTTTGAAAATGGCAAGGCCTGAAATTGCCTTCGAGCTGCGCAATGCCATTTCAAAATCGATTAAAACTAAAAACCGGGTGCGCAAGAGTGGCATTGAAATGAAAGCAAATTCCGGAAAAACCCGGGTCATCAGCCTGGAAACGGTGCCGCTAAAAATAGACTGGGACGAACCTTTGCTGCTCATTCTTTTTACCGAACAGGAGCAATCGGAAACCTGGCAGGACAAAATCAACAGTGGAAAAAGCAGTACGGCAGCACAAGAACGCAGGATTAATAAATTAGAAGAAGAACTGCTGTCTGCCCGTGCCGACATGCTCGCTTTTGTGCATGAACAGGAAGCGGCTACCGAGGAATTGCAGAGCGCCAATGAGGAAGTGGTGAGCGCCAATGAAGAACTACAATCGGTGAATGAAGAACTGGAAACCTCCAAGGAAGAGATTGAATCCACCAACGAAGAACTGACCACTACCAACCAGGAACTGCAAACGCGCAACGAACTGCTGCACGAATCGTATGAGTATGCCGAAGCCATCATTGCAACCATTAACGAACCGATTCTGATTCTGGACCACAAACTTTGTATCAAATCCGCCAACCGGTCTTTTTACAAAAAATTCAAGGTGACGGATAGAGAAACGGAAGGCGCGCTTTTGTACGATCTGGGAAACGGGCAATGGGATATTCCCCGGCTGCGCGAATTGCTGGAAGATATCATTCCCAAAAATGCCTACTTCCAGGATTTTGAACTGTCGCACAAATTTCCGGTCATCGGCGAAAAAATAATGCTGCTCAATGCAAGCCGTATTATCCAGAAAACGCACCAGGAACAATTGATTCTGCTCGCTATCAATGATATTACCGACTCGGCGCTGCTGCAACGAAAGGAAAAAGAGCGGCTGGAAAAGGAATTTAATGAAAGCCAGCAAGACAACCTGAAATTGGAAAATGCCGTGCTGGAAAGGACGGCAGCGCTGAAACAGGCCAACCAAGTGCTCGCAGAGAAAAATGTGGAACTGGAAAGAATGAACAAGGAACTGGAATCATTCGCCTACGTTTCCAGCCACGATTTGCAGGAGCCGCTGCGCAAAATACAAACCTTCGCAGGCCGTATTCTTGAAAAGGAAGACCAGAATTTAACCGACAGCGGTAAAGCCTATTTTGTCAGAATGCAGGCTGCGGCCAAACGCATGCAAACCCTGATCGAAGATTTGCTGGCTTACTCCCGCACCAGTACTGCCGAACGTAAGTTTGAAAAAGTTGATCTGAATGTACTTATCAAGGACGTTAAAACAGAACTGAAAGAGGTGCTGCTCGAAAAACACGCCACGATCAAAGCCACTGAACTATGCGAAGTCAGTATCATTCCATTTCAGTTTCGCCAGTTGATGCTCAACCTCATCGGCAATGCGCTTAAATTTGCAAAACCCGGTGTGCCACCGTTCATCGTCATAAAAGCAGCATCAAAACGGGCCGCGCTTTAAAATACGAAAAACTGTTGCTGGAAAAAAAATATTGCCATATTATCGTTTCAGATAACGGCATTGGGTTCGAACCGGAATATAAAGAACGTATCTTTGAGATATTTCAACGTCTACACGACAAAAGTGAATATGAGGGCACCGGCATCGGGCTGGCTATTGTGAAAAAGATCGTTGAAAATCACAATGGTTTTATCACCGCAACCAGCGAGCTGGGTAAAGGCTCAAGATTTGATATTTATTTTCCACACCTTTGAAAAATCCGAAAAGGATATTGAAGAAACCTTTCTGTTCGGCGCCAATGTGTATATTCAAAAACCCAGCGATTTCAGCGAACTCAAACATGTATTGCATAAAGCGGTCATGACTGCTTTTGTCTACCAGGAGCCGCCTTTTAATAAAGCCAACTTTTTGATGCGGATGTAGATGGTGCGCCCACTCACACAAACAGTTGTTCGACGTAATTTTTTTCTTCCATTTGCTTGTTGTTATGCCCTGGATATTCTTACATTAGAGGCGATAAACAGCCCCTCCAATCCGGGTGTTATTTATCCTGAACAGTCCCTCTTTAGTTTCCCCCTGGAAGCTGATGAGGGACTTTTTAGTTTAACCGCATTTGCTAAAGCAGACCGAAAAACGTCTTAATCATGTCGATACCCATACCAGCAAAAAAATACCTGTTTCCGATAGAACCCAGGAGATCCGCTTTGTTAAGCGACTTGTGGCAGTATCAATTATCAGAAAGATACATTTCTGATGCCGCGATCAGGCATCTTGCCGATGCGCATCAGTTGTCAGCCATAGAAGTGGAAGGCGTGGCTTCTTTTTATCATTTTTTTCACCGGCAACCCGCCGGCAAACACACCATTTACCTCGACAACAGCATTATTGCGACCCTGAAAGGTTATGAAAAAATAAAAGTTGCATTTGAACAGGCCACCGGCGCCCGTGTCGGGTCAGTAGATCCCAGCGGCGCCTTCGGACTGTTTGATACGCCCTGTATTGGGCTGAGCGATCATCAACCGGCAGCGCTGATCGATTTTTATCCGTTTACCGATCTGAATGAAAAAAAGGTAAAGGAGATCATCGATCAACTCCGCCAGGGCAAAACAGCCAGGGAAATATGCGATGTGCCGTCAGATCACTTGCGCTATCTGCCCGAAAACAACCGCAGTATTCTATTCGCTGCTTATAAACCCGGTGAAGCGGTACATGCCATGAAAAACATGACACCGGAAAGTATTCTGGAGTTGCTGCAAAAAACGGATATCAGGGGCAAGGGCGGCGCTTTTTTTTCAACCTGGCTCAAATGGGATGTCTGCCGGAAACAAGCGGCTTCACCCAAATTTATCATCTGCAATGCCGACGAAGGGGAACCGGGCACTTTTAAAGACCGCGTTTTGCTTAATAGCCAGACCGCGTCCATGCTGGAAGGAATGATCGTTGCCGCTTATACCGTGGGCGCAACGTATGGCATCATTTACCTGCGCGGGGAATACCACTGGCTCGAAGAAAAGATACAGCAGACGATTGATGATTACCGGGCGCAAGGTTTGCTGGGTGTACATGCCGTCGGAATAAAGGGTTTTAAGTTCGATATCCGGGTGGAAACAGGCGCCGGCTCCTACGTGTGCGGGGAAGAAATGGCTTTACTGGAGTCCCTCGAAGGCAAACGCGGCGAGCCGCGCATCAAATTGTATTTACCGGTTGAAAAAGGTTACCTGCAATTGCCCACCGTTGTCAACAATGTGGAAACATTTTGCACCATCTCCCGCCTGCTGCAAATGGGCTTGTCCGAATATAACAAAAGAGGTATTCCGGGTTCTCCGGGCACCAAATTGATCAGCATATCGGGGGACTGCCAGTTGCCCGGCGCTTATGAAATCGAATGGGGAATGCCCGTGTCCGAATTACTTGAATTGTGCCGGGCCGATGACCCGTTTATGATACAGGTAAGCGGCCCCTCCGGACACAGCATTTCCATGAAGGAGCAACACCACCGGATTTGTATGCCGGGCGCCGGCATTCAGGACAGCATGAATTGCGGCGGATCTTTTATGGTTTTTAGCAAAAAAAATGACCTCCTCGACATCCTGCTCAACTTCGCTGAATTTTTCAAACATGAATCTTGCGGCGTTTGTACGCCGTGCCGTGCCGGCAATTTCATCATTCAACGCAAATTAGCCCATTTACTGCATGGTACCGGCGACGGAAACGACCTGCAAGAATTGAAAAAATGGGCTGTGCTGATGGAAGCCTCCAGCCGTTGTGGCCTGGGCAAAACAGCGGGCAACGCGATCATCGATACGATCGAAAAATTTGAGGATTATTTCTCGGCGCGCCTGCCTGAAAACGATGCTACCGGCATCCGAAAATTTGACATGGCCGCCGCTGTGCAGGAATATGAAAAGTTTAAACCACTCGCGCCATGAAAAAAAAATGTGCATTTTGGATAGATGGTAAATCGTACGAAGCGGACGAGGGTGAAAATTTGGTGGACGCAGCCCTGGCGCACCAGATGTTTATCCCATCGCTGTGTTACCACAAACATTTGGAACCGCCGCTGGGCACCTGCCGAACCTGTATTTGCAAAATAAACGGCAAATACGGGCCCGCCTGTACGGAAAAAGTGCACGACGGATTAAAGATCGAAATAAATACGCCGGAATTGCTGGACATGCGCAAAGCCGTTGTGGAAATGATGTTTGCGGAAGGCAATCATTTTTGCCCTTCCTGCGAAAAAAGCGGCGCCTGCGACCTGCAACATATGGGCTACGAACTGGGTGTTGCCACCGCGCGTTTCCCACATCTTTTTGAAGACCGGCTGATCGATTTCAAAGCCAAACGGATGATTATGGAGCACAACCGCTGCATCAAGTGCCGGAGGTGTGTGGAAGAGGTTTTTACCGACGAAGGCAAACGGGTATTTATGTATGTCAACCGGGGTAATGAGACCGTAGTGGGTATCGATTACGAGCAGGAGTCCCAGTTGACGGAAGCGCAGGCCTTGCATGCCATGAAATTGTGCCCGACCGGAGCGATCATCGTTCGTGGGGAAAGCCTTCCAAGACCTATGGGCGACAGGGTTTTTGACAATCAATCCGTACAAAAGGACTTTCACAGCGCCCCGATCCAACAAATGGAAGCCGATCCCAAAGAAAAAAAACGGGTAGCCACCGTTTCCCTCGCCGGTTGTTTCGGATGCCATATGTCGCTGCTCGATATCGACACGGGCATACTGGATGTGGCCGAATTGGTTTCTTTTGACAAATCGCCCCTGACGGATATTAAAAAATTCAGCGGCAGGTGCCACCTGGGCCTGGTGGAAGGCGGGTGCTGCAATTCGCATAATATCGAAGTGCTGCAAAATTTCAGAAAAATGTGCGATGTATTGGTAGTGGTAGGCGAATGCGCTGTCTGGGGCGGCGTGCCTGCCATGCGCAACACCATTCCGCTCAGCGAATGCCTCGAAGAAGCATACCTGCACAGCCTGACCAGTGAAACAGGGGAAACCATCATTCCTTACCACGAAGATTTGCCCAAAATGCTGGACCGCGTTTATGCATGCAATGAAATAGTCAGGGTGGATTACTCGATACCCGGCTGTCCGCCATCTGCCGAACATATCTGGAAAGCCGTGAAAAGCATTTTGTTCGGGGCGGAATTCTCCCTTTTATATGCAGAGTTTAAATACGACTAAAGTGATGCAACGAAAAATAACGATTGACCCGGTCACACGGGTAGAAGGCCACGGACGCGTAACAATCCACCTGGATGAAACTGGAAAAGTGGAGGACGCTTTTTTACATATCGTGGAATTCAGGGGTTTTGAACGTTTTATTCAGGGCCATCCGTATTGGGAAGCACCCGTTTTGGTGCAACGTTTATGCGGCATCTGCCCGGTAAGCCACCACCTGGCTGCGGCAAAAGCCATTGACCAACTTGTTGGGATCGACCCGGAAGACCTGTCGCCGGCAGCCACAAAACTGCGCCGCCTGATGCACTACGGGCAGATATTTCAGTCCCATGCCCTGCATTTTTTTTACCTCGCGTCACCCGATATTTTGTTTGGGCTGGATGCTCCGACGGAAAAACGCAACTTTTTTGCCGTGGCTATGGAAAACCCGGAAATGGCCCGTAAAGGGATTTTGATGCGGAAATTCGGCCAGGAAATCATCAAAGCCATTGCCGGTAAAAAAATACACGGCGTGGCAGCCATTCCGGGTGGTATGTACAAAACATTCGAGCCTGGGGAACGCGACTATTTTTTAAACGGAAAAGAGATTCCTTCCATTCATACAATGATTGAATGGTCGCAGGAAATCCTCCGATACATCAAGGACTACCACGACAGGCACCGGATCTTGCTCGATGATTTTGCTGCCTATCCTTCAGGACATTTGGGAATGGTCGACCAGGCCGGCAATATGGAAATGTACCACGGCAAACTCAGGGCCATCGATAGTATGGGAAATATTACGCTCCCGGATATTGATACACAGGATTACCAGCAGTATTTTGCGGAAGGTGTGGAACGCTGGTCGTATATGAAATTTCCGTACCTGAAGGCATTGGGCCGGGAAAAGGGATGGAACCGCGTTGGGCCACTGGCACGGGTAAACGTTTGTAACGCCATCCCTACGCCGCTTGCGGAAAAGGAACGCCAGGATTATGTCAATTACAGCGGCCAGAAAGTGAACAACAGCACTATGTACACCCATTGGGCGCGACTGATTGAGATTTTGCACTGCGCAGAAGTGATACAGGGACTTTTATATGACGATGAATTATTGAGCAGTGATTTGCTACGGGAAGGAACACCGAGACTGGAGGGCATTGGGATCATCGAAGCACCCAGAGGAACGTTGACGCACCATTATCAGGTTGATGAAAAAGGAATGATTACCCGTTGCAACCTGATCGTTTCCACCACGCACAACAATGAACCCATGAACAGGGCCGTTCGATGGGTGGCGGATAAAGTGATCAGTGAAAAAGGAGCCGTCACCGATGCCATGCTGAATCAGGTAGAAGTGGTGGTGCGCGCTTACGACCCCTGTCTGAGTTGCGCCACACAGGCCCTCGGCCAAATGGCTTTACAAGTACAAGTATTTAATAGTCAAGGCGATATGATAGATGAGCGGATTAAATCATAACAGGAGAACGATACTCATCGGCATAGGCAATGATGGGCGCAGCGATGACGCCCTGGGCTGGCTGTTTGCCGACCGGTTTGCCGAAAGCAGCGATCTGGAAGTGATATATCGCTACCAATTGCAGGTGGAAGATGCCGAGTTGATTAGCGCATATGACTGTGTCATTTTTGTTGATGCAAGCGTGCAGGAAATGGAAACAGGATTTTGTTTTCAACAATGCCGGCCGGCGGCTTCGGTGCATTTTTCAACCCACAAAATTGACCCGGCCACCATATTATGGCTTACGAAAGAAATATACCAGGCCTCGGTGCAAGGTTATATATTTGCCATTCAAGGATATGAATGGGCATTGAAGCAGCAGCTCAGTGAAAAAGCCGCACAACATTTTCAACAAGCGCTTTTATATTTTGAGCAGGATATTTTGCCGGCTATCGCAGCGGGAGTTGAACAAATCATGACACCTTCTGAACGGATTTAATTCATGCATGAAATATCCCTGGTTCGCAATATCTTTCACATCTTGCAGGAACAATACCCGGATATGGCGCCTGAAAAGGTACAATGTATCTACTTGCAGGTGGGGGAATTGTCAAATGTGGAGCCGATTGCCATGCAAAATGCTTTTGAGGCAGTGATTGAGGATGATGCCCGCTACCGGCATGCGCAACTGAAAATTACGGTTACTCCGGTTTTGATTTATTGTTCCGATTGTAAAAAAACGTCCGGTATTCAAAATTATCACTTTATTTGTAGTTGCGGCAAACCATCTAAAGAAATTGTTCAAGGGGATGAATTGCTGATTTCCAAAGTGGAGTTTAATGAATAAATCATTGATATGAAAAGACGACAAGCCATCAAACAACTGGCCATCACAACCGGCGGCATGATCAGCCTTCCAGCCTGGGCGCGGGCCTGGTCGGCACAAACGCTGCCCATTGTAGAAAACCCGTTGCTCGACCGCAATATCCTGGACGCCATCATTGGCGCCATCATTCCTGAATCCCCGGACCTTCCGGGCGCCGTTTCGCTTGGCGTGTCCGGTTTTGTGGAGCGGATGCTGGCCGACTGCTTCACAAAAGAAGTGTCGGATAATGTAAAAACAGGGCTGCGTTTTGCCGACAGTGTGGCGCGCAGGACGCATCAGAAGTCTTTTCTGGATATTTCCCAGCAGGAGCAACAGGCGATACTGGTGCAGTTTGAAAAAGGGAATGACAACGCGGTCAAAGACTTCTACCGCTTAGTGAAACAACTGACGATTCAGGGCTACAATAACTCCGAGTTTGTGCAAACCAGATTCCTCGAATATGAAATGGCGCCTGGATTTTACCACGGTTGCGTTCCGGTCAATCAATAATCTTTATCCCTCATGTCATCTTTAAAGAAACGCAAATACGACGTCATCGTTATCGGTTCCGGAATCAGCGGCGGCTGGGCTGCCAAGGAGTTTTGTGAAAAAGGCCTTAAAACCCTCGTACTGGAGCGCGGACGCGATGTCAAACACGTGACCGACTATCCGACCGCCATGAAAGATCCCTGGGATTTTCCACACGGCGGGCAGGTGCCGCTTGCCATCAAGGAACAAAATCCGGTGATCAGCAAGCATTATTTGTATACCGAATCGTCCATACACTGGGCGGTGCCCGATGCCGTGCACCCTTTTGTAGAAGAAAAACCCTTTACCTGGGTGCGGGGCTACCATGTCGGCGGCAGGTCCCTGATGTGGGCCAGACAGACGCAGCGCTGGAGTGAATTCGATTTTGAAGGCCCTGCGCGCGATGGTTTTTCAGTCGACTGGCCCATCCGTTATGCGGACTTAGCGCCCTGGTATTCGCATGTGGAGCGTTTTGCGGGCATTTCCGGCAACAAAGACGGTGTGCCGCAGTTGCCCGATGGCGAGTTTTTACCTGCTTTTGAAATGAACTGCGTGGAACAGCATTTGCAAAAATCCATTGCGGCCAAATATACAGACCGCCAATTGATCCAGGGTCGTTGTGCGCACATCACCGATCCGCAGCCAGTACACCAGGAGCAGGGTAGGGCGCAATGCCAGAACCGGAATTTGTGCGTGCGGGGCTGTCCGCTGGGCGGCTATTTCAGCAGCAACGCCTCTACGCTGCCCTGGGCCGCCAAAACCGGGAACATGACTTTGCGCCCCGATTCCATTGTGCATTCCATCATATACGACGAGAAAAAAGGCCAGGCTAAAGGCGTGCGGGTGGTGGATGCGCACACCAATGAAATGATCGAGTATTACGCCAAAGTTATTTTTGTAAACGCCGGCGCACTCAACTCCAACCTGATCCTGCTTAATTCCACTTCTTCCCGTTTTCCCAACGGTATCGGCAACGACAGCGGCACTTTGGGCAAATACATTATCTGGCACAATTACCGCGGGCGCATTTCTGCCAAATCCGACCAGTTTTTGGACATGCGCACGAAAGGAAAAAACCCGAACCACTGTTACATCCCCAGGTTCCGGAATGTGCATAAACAGGAAACGGATTTTCTCCGTGGATACGCGGTCGGCGTCGGCGCGGGCCGCGGATTTAAGGCAGACACCACGGCCATCGGCGAAGAGCTCAAAAATAATCTCCTGAATCCGCCGCTGGGCGAATGGAATATCAGCGGCTGGATGATGGGCGAGGTGATTCCGCGTGAAAACAACCATGTGCGCCTGCACGAAAGCCTGAAGGATCCGAATGGTATGCCGCAATTGGTCATTTCTACGGAATGGTCGGAAAATGAAGATAAAATGTCGGCAGATTTTATAGAACAACTGAGCGAAATGTTTACCGAGGCGGGTTTTAAAGATGTGTATGCCCATGATTCACATGCCAACCCCGGCAACGACATCCACGAAATGGGCGGTGTGCGGATGGGCAATGACCCTAAAAACTCCATGCTCAATAAGTGGAATCAACTCCATGCCTGCAAAAATGTATTTGTCACCGACGGCGCCTGTATGACTTCCGGCAGCACACAGAATCCTTCGCTGACGTATATGGCGATCACGGCCAGGGCGGCGAATTACGCGGTGGAGGAAATGAAAAAGCGGAATTTGTAGGTAGTTATCCGTTATCTGTTATTGGTTATCAGTGTTGATAATCAAGCATTTGCAAAGGATTTAATCAAAAATATTTTCTCTACTACAAAGTTTTTTTACCACAACGGACACGAAGTGGTTTCACAAAGGACACTAAGCGTAGAGTTGACCGCATTTTTCTAATCATTTACAATGCTTATGCGATGTTTACAGAAAATACCAAGCGGGACGAGTCAACTCTACGCTTAGTGTCCTTTGTGAAACCACTTTGTGTCCGTTGTGGTAAAAAAATAACTTTGTAGTAAATATATCCTGGAGTGCACCAAAATTTCAAAACATGACTACGTTTGAGGCAGATTATTTTCTACTTCAACACAACGTCGGATGAACAAATTTGGTCCTTTATTCCTGATTACCCTCCTCTTAATTTCTAATCTGCTCACAGCCCAAACCCGCAGCCGTCAAAACTTCGACCGCGACTGGAAATTCATTTTCGGCCACGCCCACAATCCCGAAAAAGACTTCAATTACGGGCTGGAAACCATTTTGTCCAAATCTGGGGGCGCCCAGAACACAGCCGTAGAACCGCGGTTCAAGGATAGTTTGTGGCGTTCCCTGCATCTGCCACACGACTGGGCAGTCGAGTTGCCTTTTGTCAACGACCCGGCATTCAATGTCATGGCGCATGGCTACAAACCGCTCGGCGGCAATTACCCGGCGACAAGCATCGGCTGGTACCGGAAACATTTTACGCTGGCAAAAACAGAAGAAGGCAAACGTTTTCAGGTGCAATTTGACGGCGTTTTCCGCGACGCGGAGTTCTGGATCAATGGTTTTTACCTCGGCAACAACAAAAGCGGCTACATCGGTGTGGCCTACGATATAACCGATTTCCTGCGTTTCGGAGCGGATAACGTGCTGGTTGTCAGGGCCGATGCCACGCAGTACGAAGGCTGGTTTTACGAAGGCGCCGGTATTTACCGGCACGTGTGGCTGGATGCATTTGACGACACCCACATCGCCAACGACGGCATTTTTGCACACGCCAAAATAGACGGAAAAAACGCGGCCCTCACCGTCGAAACGGAATCAGTCAACGAAGGCGATGCCGCCGCTGCGCTGAGCACCGAAGTGGTTTTATACGACCGGAACGGCAAAATCGCTGCGCAATCGCCGGCGCAAAACATACGCCTCGAAGTCAATAAATCAGGCGTCACAACGCATGTTATCAACTTCGCCAATCCGCGGCTCTGGAACCTGGACGACCCGTATTTGTACCGCATCCAGGTGAATTTGAAAAAAGCGGGTAAAATAGTGGATCGGCAAACACTCAAATTCGGATTCAGAAAAGTAGAAATCAAACCGGACGGATTATTCCTGAACGGCAAAAAAACAAAAATCCTGGGCGTCAACTGCCACCAGGATCATGCGGGCGTGGGCAGCGCTTTGCCCGATTACCTGCAATATTATCGCATCAAATTGCTCAAAAACCTCGGTGTCAACGCTTACAGGGCCAGCCACAACCCGCCGACGCCGGAATTGCTCGATGCCTGCGACAGCCTCGGTATGCTGGTCATGGACGAAACGCGGCTCCTCAACAGCGGCGCGGAATACATGGATCAATTTGTCCGCCTGTTGAAACGCGACCGCAGCCGGACCAGCGTGTTTATGTGGTCGATCGGCAATGAAGAAGGCTGGATTCACACCACGCCAACCGGAAAAAACATTGCCGAAACACTCCTGAAAAAACAAAATGAACTCGACCCGACCCGCACGGCCACGTATGCCGCCGACCTGGCCAATGTCTATAAAGGTGTGAATGAAGTTATCCCCGTGCGCAGTTTCAATTACCGGCAATTTGCCGTCGCCGATTACCACCGCGACCACCCCACTCAGCCCATACTCGGCACTGAAATGGGCAGTACGGTGACCACCAGGGGTATTTATGAAAAAGACAGCATCCGGGCGTATGTGCCCGACCAGGACATCACGGCGCCCTGGTGGGCCAGTACCGCGGAAACCTGGTGGACGCTGGCCGCCGACAATGATTTCTGGCTGGGCGGGTTTGTATGGACGGGACTCGACTACCGCGGCGAACCCACGCCCTATATCTGGCCGAATATCAACTCGCATTTCGGCATTATGGATATGTGCGGTTTCCCGAAAAACATCTATTACTACTACCAGTCCTGGTGGACGGACAAGGACATTCTGCATATTTCGCCGCACTGGAACTGGCGGGGAAAACGTGGCCAACCCATCGAGGTCTGGGTCAATTCCAACGCTGAAGAAGTCGAATTGTTTCTGAATGGAACCAGCCAGGGCAAAAAAACAATGCCCCGCAACGGACACCTGAAATGGTCGGTCATTTACCAGCCCGGTAAACTCGAAGCCCTGGGTTATAAAAAAGGTAAAATCCTGAAAGCCAAAGTCGAAACCACCGGCGTCCCGACTGAAATCGTGTTGACGCCCTATAAAACGACTATGCTGGCCGATGGGCAGGACGTTTCGGTGATGAATGTGACGGTACTCGACAACGAAGGCCGTGAGGTGCCTGATGCCAGCAATATGATCCAGTTTGTGATGGAAGGCGACGCCAAAATCATCGGCGTCGGCAACGGTGATCCCTCGTGCCACGAACCCGATAAATGTGCCGATGGCGCCTGGCAGCGCAGCCTGTTCAACGGAAAATGCCAGGTGCTGATTCAGGCAGGTTCCAGGCCTGATAAAATTCATATTGAAGCGCGGTCGCCCAATTTATGGGCCGGTTCGACCGATGTTCACACGGTCGGTTTGGCTCAACTTGCCAGTGTTACGATTGATCCGAAATATGTATTGAAAGGAGAAGCCGCCAAACCCCGAAAAGTAGACAACATGATCGGCGCGGATATTTCATTTTTGCCCGAACTGGAAGCGCGGGGTTTGAAATTCAAAGACAACGGCGTGGAAAAAGACGCCATCGAAATCCTGAAAATGCACGGATTCAACTATGTCCGCCTGCGCATTTTCAACGACCCGGCCCAGGAAAAAGGTTACGCGCCCCAAAAAGGGTTTTGCGACCTGGAACACACCAAAGCCATGGCAAAACGGGTGAAAGCCTCGGGAATGAAACTGCTGCTGGACTTTCATTACAGCGATTACTGGGCGGATCCGGGCAAACAATTTAAACCGAAAGGCTGGGAAGGACTTGATTTTGAAAACCTGAAAAAAGCGCTGTACGACTATACCTTTCAAGTCATCAGCGAGTTGAAAGCGCAGGGCACTTCGCCCGACATGGTGCAGATCGGCAACGAAATCAACCACGGTATCGTCTGGCCGGAGGGCGCGGTCGCCAACTTAGACAGCCTGGCTCAACTGCTCTGTGCAGGCACCGCCGCCACCAAAGCCGCTGATCCGAACATTGTGATGATGCTCCACGTTGCGCTGGGCGGACAAAATGACGAGTCGGTATTTTTTATTGAAAACATGATCCGGCGCGGCGTTCATTTTGATGTCATCGGGGAGTCGTACTACCCGAAATGGCATGGCACGCTGGATGATTTGCGTGATAACCTCAACGACCTGGTTCGTCGTTTTGATAAAGATGTGATCGTGGTCGAGTATTCCGCTAAAAAGGAGGAAGTACACAAAATTGCGTTTGATTTGCCGGGTGGAAAAGGAAAAGGTACCTGCATTTGGGAACCCCTGAGTACCTGGGAATCTATCTTCGACCGGGAAGGAAAGTCGAATGACTGGTTGAAGCTGTATGATGAATTTAAAAAGCAGTACCTGGACAAATAAGTAAAATCACCGCTCGTACACTTCATCTATCTGATTCTGAAGGTATTGCAAACAAGGCGCTGCCATCTCTGACAGGTTTTTCCACCGGCCTTCGATGCCGATTTTTTGGTGGTAGCCTATCTTATGAAGCGCGCTTAGGAATGGCCGGAAATTAGTGCCCATGACACCCGGCGGCGTTCGCTGCTCTTTTTCGGCGATTTCCACATGAATCAGGTATTTCCCGGTTTTGGCAAGGATGTCGGGCGGTTCATTTTCCTTGAGCATGTGGTAAATATCCGCGTCCAAACGCAAGTTGGGGTGGTTTACCTTTTTGACGATGTACAACGCTTCCTCTACCGTATTGATAAAGTTGGTTTCGGAAGAATTCAGGTTTTCAAGGGCTACAACGATATTATAACGCGCACCGATTTTTGCGATTTTTTTTCCGATGGCAATCATTTGTCGCCTGGCAACTTTCCTGTCAAAGCCTTCCGGTACCCGCCGCGCGCCGCCGCTGCCCCAGATAATCAGGCGGGTACCGGTTTGGCTCAACCGGTACATGATACTGTCCACATAAGCCAGAACCGCTTTTTCATCTACTTTGGGGCCGACTAATTTCAGTTCCCCGGGAATAAATATATTGACGGCATAAACAGGTGTTTTCAGTTGTTGAAAAAGCGCCACATTTTTGTGAAATGCCTCCTCTGAAACGGTTCGGGGTGAAATGTACCTGCTGATGGATACGACCATGCAGGAATAACCCGCAGCGGCCAGAATACTGTCGTTTTCAGGGTTTTCGACTATGCCGATGCTTGGTTTCAGGTACATTTTTTGAGCCGAAGTATGCCACGAAATACAGGCAAGCAGGATCGTTAGCAACAGGTTTTTCATGTTGTTAGGATATATTTTAACCGTTAAATACGGCTCAAATATGACACTTTACTGCTAAAACTGTTGTGCAACCCTCACAATTTTTCCCACATCTTAAATCTTACTTCATGGTTTGTTTGCAAACGCAGAAAATAAACGCCGGCCGGTAATTTGTTGGTTTCTATTTGCCACTGTTGCAGGTTATCCATTTCCGGAAAATGCCTGGTTGACATCAATTGACCACCCACAGAAAAAATGGACAAACTTGACTGAGAAGCCAGTTCTCCAAAATAAGTCAGCAATATCTGATCTGTCCCCGGATTCGGTTCTGCCGTAAAATAAAATGCCTCCAATGGCGCTGGCAATACCACACGCCGCTCCTCAGTGCCGGGCTCGTCGATGTTCGCAGCAGAAGTGCAAGGCGTGGTAATACCCGAACATAAGGCGGTAGCGGTAGTAAGCGCAACAGGATCGGGATAATTATTCACCCAGCAGTAGTATATTCTGAGCGTTTGCGCGACGCCGTTGGCTGCATGAACCGGCCAACGGAAACTGCTGCTGCTGATATAGTGCAGGTTGTCCAGAAAAGTGGTAATGTTAAAAGCGATACCGTTCAGGCTTGATGAGGTAATATTTACCCCATTGGATGGTAATCCGGCAAGGGTAATCTGTTCATCCACAGTCACATTGCCGAGTACCACTTCAAAATAATAGTCGCCGGCGCCATTACAACCTGCATTCGTATATGCCTGGCGCTGGAAGGAAAGCACTGCCGGGCAGATACTGCTTTCCAGCACGGTAATAACAACCGAAAGCGCGTATAAATAAACCGGACAAGTAGTCCGTTTAGCGCCCCGGCGGTAGTAAGTGGTTTGTGTAATGCCAGGCGGATCGTATGTAAGCGACATGTTTCCGGCAATATCTGTAAAATTGATATTGTCTGAGGATTCTTGCCATTGGTACACTATGCTGCCGCCTGTACCGCCATTTGCGGCCACGTCGCTGGTGATGATACCGGCGTTGAAAGGGCTGTCGCCACTGCCGGGGTTAGGCGCCGTATTGCTGCCTGGATCAGTGATGTTGGGACAATTTATACAGGGTACCAGGTGCAAAAAAGAAGGATTTCTCCTGATCGTCTTGAGGGTTGCTGTGCCGCAATCAACATTAGTAGCAGCCATAAATGTTGGTCCGGGCGCTGCATCCAGGGCAAATGCCTGTGCCATCGGCGTTTCAACCTTAAAATTATTCCCGATGGCGTCCGACCAGTTCACTACTTTACTAATGGGAATATCAACGTTCAAGTTGGCGTCCGTTGTCTGCTGTGGAGACCAAAATACCAGGAAAGGGTCTGTGCCATCCGCTGTTGCCAGCAGGAAAACATACGCGTCGGTATCCTCTACCAAGGCTTTGTAAAAAACATGGCCGCCAAAACGAAACTTGAGATCCATCAAGCCAAACCAGGCAGGTTTGGCTTTAGCGCCGTGCTCTGCCAGGGGAGATGACCAGGCGCTGTTCGCAGGGTGTGTACCCAGCGTCCATAACCCGGAACTATTGTACAGGCCCGTATAATTGACATCGTTGCTTCTGGTGTGATCGAATGCATTGTAAAAAAACACTTTTTCATAATGATACCTGCTGTGTAACAATAATCCCCGGAGCAGGTAAGCAGACTGCGTTTTCTCCCCGACGCCCGTGGTTAGGTTACTGTCAAATCCGAATTCGGTGGCCCATAAACGGGTGTTGCTCAAGACGCCGGTAGCGCTGTTTCTGTTGACATCCAGCCAACCTCCGAGGTTTCTGATTTGCCCTGTTTCGGATTCCGGATTTTCAGGATACGTCCAGGTGGTGGAGCGCGGCAAAAAACTATATGAATGACAGTCGATGGCGTCTATGTCTTTCAGTATATCGCAATCTTCAATCGCTAAATAATCGCCAATAAAATCATGGCGATCCAGGCTGCCGTCGCAATTGGAAAAGTCTCGTAGCACACCGGTGCAATTGTTGTCCTGGAAAGCCTGAAAAGCCCCGACCACCAATTGCATTTTCCAGCCGCCGGCTGATTTCTCGCCATATTTATTGATAAAGGCGCTTCGTGCGCCAGTCAGCATGCTGTGGTAATCGGATTTTACCGGATAATCCCACAGCTCGTTGCCAACCTGGAAATTCATAACCAGTATTTGGCTGTCCACGCCATTGGCAGGAGCGAATACATCAATAAACTTTTTGGTATAGGTTTCAAATGATTTTTTTATTCCTGCCGGCCCTGCGGCAGACCAGTCGCTTTCCTTATAAATCTTCTCCTTCCAGGATTGAGGCGAATACTGCAACAATTCAATTGCGGCAGTGATATTGGTAAATCCATGTTTTTTGCGGTAAATTGAATAGAACCCCTTGTTTAATCCGGTAAAGGCAGGCGTTCCTTCCGGGCTGGTATTTTTAGGTTTTGTGTTTTGAGTGTAATTCACCAACGTGTTGTCAAAATCATCGTCGATGGTGTGAAAATTCCGGTACTGTGTCGTCAAACGGGTAATTTGGTTGCTGTTGGCGTTCTGAAATGCCCTGAAAAGAAGCCCGCCGTCGTTGACGCCTATCATAGAGAAGAGTGCATACGGGCTTGGCGTATTGAAGTTTTGGTCGATCAGTACCATTGCTTCGCCACTCAGATTTTTACCAAAATTTTTATCGGCCAGGCACAGACCTGTTGCCTGCGTTGTAAAAGTGGCGGGTATGGAAAAACCACTGCTGCCGGCGCCGCAAATGGCCTGGATTTGCACCTGATACGTGGTCGAAGACGTTAAGGGCGGATTCAAATGAAACAGGGGGAGAAGGATATTGCTGCCAACTGTTATCCAGTTTCCCGTGGCGCCGGGCCGGTAGGCAACATTGTATCCTGTGACGCCGCTTGCAACAGGTAAGTTGACCGAGGCGCTGGTAACGCCGGGTGTTATACCAGGCGCGAGTGGTGGGGCACAAGTCGCCCCAGCAACAAATTCGGCGCTGATAAAATCGCTGGCAGTAGCGCTACAATTGCGTTTTACTTCTACCTGGTAATCGCCCGATGATAAACCTGTGATGGAAAAAGGCGATGCCGACACGGATAAAGCGCCGGTTGGTATCAGCCAGTCGCCCGTATTGCCCAAACGATACCGGACGGTATGGCTGCCGGAGGACGTCCAACTGATGTCCATACCTGAAGCCCCGGCACTGACCAGCACCCCGGTGGGCGTACTACAGGATGAGGTGTCATAATTGGTAAAATAAGTGACGGAAGTTCCCCATGCGGAGAAAGAACCGCCGCATTTGGAACGAATATCGAGGGTATAATGACTGCTTTTTTTTAATCCATTCAGAATGGAAGGCGCAGGGGCGAAGTTGTCAACGATCGTTTTATCTTCAGGTGCTGCGGTTTCCCAATATCGAAGCTGGTATTGGGTAGCGGCGGCTACGGGTACCCAGTTGAACGTCAGGGCAGTAGAACTTTGTTGTGTGTGAAGCCAGATAGCGGCTGGTGGGATGCATTGGGCGGCAAGGTGATGGGCGGAGGCGAACAGCATGGACATAACAATCCATGACATCAGAAGTCGGTTGGTGTTCATCTGTGAAACGTGTTTGATTAAAAGTGTACCTGATGCAACATCAGATATTATTATAAGTTGTAATAATTTTATTCTTGCGGGTCTTCCGCGCCTTTCGGATGCGCCTGTTCATACACCTTTTGCAGGCGCTCGATGCTGTTGTGCATATAAATCTGCGTGGCGGCCAGGTTGGAGTGGCCCAGCAATTCCTTGATGGCGTTGAGGTCGGCGCCGTTGTTAGACAAGTGCGTGGCAAAAGAGTGCCGCAACACGTGCGGACTGCGCTGTTCGATGGTGGTAACTGCCGAGAGGTGTTTGTGAACGATGTGATAAATGCTTTCGGGGCTTAATTGCTCGCCTTTCCGGTTCAGGAACAACCAGGGCTGGTCGGTACCGGGGAAAGTGGTATTCCGAATTTCCATAAAGGCTTCCAACAGTTTGGCGAGGTAATGCGCAAAGGGCAGCATACGCTGTTTGTTGCCTTTGCCGCTCACCTTGAACACCATGCGGCCCAGGTCTATGTCATTGATTTTCAGGGAGGAAACTTCGCTGCGGCGCATACCCGTAGAATACAAAATCTCCAAAAGCAGGCGATGCATCTGTCCGCCGTAATCGGAGCCGAATTCGGTATGGGTAAACAAGGCGAGCATCTGGTGCTCCTGCATGACGACGGGCAGGCGTTTGCCGGTTTTTGGAGCGATCACCTTTTTCATCGGGTCGCTTTCCAGAAAACCGCGGCTGCGCAGGTATTTGAAATAGGTTTTGAGGCAGGAAAGCCGGCGGTTGACGCTGCGTGGACTTTGCCCGGATTCGATCAGCGAGACAATCCAGGACCGGATATGCAAATGCCTTAGCTCGGTAACCGAACTAAGGCATTGCTGCTCCGTACAATGAGCCGTAAATTGTTGTATATCGTTCTGATAGGCCGTAATGGTATGCGGGGACATACGGCGTTCGAGCGATAAATATCGAAAAAACGATTCTTCGTGAAACATGGCCAGTTGCTGCGATTGATAAGGCAATGATAATCAATATTGCATTACCGCGACTTGCACCAGCCGATGTACAGACGATTTAATCGTTCTTGTTGCCGTACATATCTTCTTTGTATACCGCCTTCAGTACTTCCGTACGGCGTGATACAGATGGCTTGGTGAAGTTTTTGCGGCGGCGCAATTCTTTCAGGATGCCGGCCTTTTCAAATTTGCGTTTGTATTTCTTAAGTACTTTATCGAGTACTTCGCCGTCTTTTACTTCAACGATGAGCATGAATTTTCTCCTTGTGTTTAATGAAAAAAATAATCTGTTGTATTTCGGGCTGCAAAGGTAATCGGTAATTCCGAATATTTAAAACAATCTTTTGGAACTTTTCAGAAAAAAATCTCCTGAGCAACACGGAAAGTGTTGGCATGGGCTTCCACAATATCCACGATTCGGGGGGAATAGCCGCCGCCCATGCTTGCTACCACGGGTAACCGATGCGTTTTGCAGAAGTTGAAAACGGTACTATCTCGTTCCCTGCAACCTGCGCGGCTGATTGCCAGTCGCCCCAATTTATCCGATTCCAGGATGTCCACACCGCTTAGATAAAACACGAAATCCGGCTGAAAGTCTTCGTATAAACGGGGTAGGGTATCGCGCAGGATTTGCAGGTAAACGGCGTCCGTCATACCATCGGGCAGCCCTATATCGAGATCCGATTGTTCTTTGCGCAGGGGGTAATTGCGTTCTCCGTGCATGGAAAAAGTGAATACGCGCGGTTCGTCGCGGAAGATGGAGGCCGTACCGTTGCCCTGGTGTACATCCAGATCGATCACGAGAATTTTTGTGGCTAATTGTTTGTTTAACAAATAGTTCGCCGCCACAGCCTGGTCGTTGAAACAACAAAATCCTTCCCCGCGATCCGCAAAAGCATGGTGTGTGCCACCTGCAACATTCATAGCGCATCCGTATTGCAGGGCAAAATGTGCGCATTCGAGCGTGCCTTGTGAAATATGCCGCCCTCGTACCACAAATTTTTCATTGACCGGAAAACCGATAGCCCTGATTTCCTGGGGCGTGAGTTGTACGGCATTCATACGGCTCCACCAGTCGCTCGTATGGGTCAGCAATGCGACGGGCGTCTCCAATAATCCGGGTTGAAAAAAATTATCATCCGTTACCGTGCCTTCATACAACAACTGCTCAGGCAGCAATTCGTATTTCGCCATCGGAAAGCGATGGCCTTCGGGTAATTCATATTTGTAAACAGGCGACCAGGCAATTTTGAGCATACGAATTTGACTAGGAACGCGCTTGAAACAGAAGACAGATTGCAATGTTCGATTATTCTTTTTCTATTTTTGCCGCCTGTATAACATGACTCCTAGGGTCTACGAGCGGATGACCGCGATCCCGAAAAGCACCCGGCGCCCCGCCACGCGCCACACTGCGGGAGCGCGCGGAAACCCGGATTTTCCCCATAGAGTGACTTTCGCGGCATTCATCCGCTCGTAGACCCGTAGCATTTGTTTTTCGATTTTGCAGGTTAATTAAACTCAGACCTATGTTTTTCACAACAAATAAGAACACATCATGCAATCACTTGAATTAGTCAAAGAATATTACGCTTGTTTTAACCGGAAAGACTGGGCGGGCATGCTGGCTTTGCTCGACGAAAACATCCGGCATGAACCGAATCAGGGCGAAGCGCGCATCGGACTGGCATTGTACGAGCAGTTTTTGCAGCACATGGACGAAACCTATGAAGAAAGTCTGACCGACATGGTATTCCTGTCGGAAGCAACGGGTACTCGTTTTGCCTGCGAATTTGTGGTGAACGGAATCTATAAAAAAGGAGAAGAAGGCCTGCCGCCGGCGCGCAATCAGACGTATGTGCTACCCGCCGGCGCTTTCCTGGAAGTGAAAAATGGGAAAATCACCCGGGTGACAACGTATTACAACCTGCCACTTTGGATACAACTGGTGTCCTGATATGCCTGATTTGAGATTTATGCGCAAAACGGGCAGCGATATAGCAGCAGTGTTCGACGACCTGGCGCTGTTGCGCATCGCTGTTTTTCGCGATTTCCCGTACCTGTACGAGGGAACAGTCGCCTATGAAAAGGCGTATCTCCAGACCTACTCGGATGCTGCGCGCGCTTTTTTATTTGCGGTTTATGATGGAGACCGGATGGTAGGAGCAACTACCTGTATCCCGCTTGCGGATGAAACGGAAGAGGTGCAAAAACCATTTCTGGAAGCGGGTTATGATATTTCCAAAGTGTTTTACTTCGGAGAGAGTATTTTGTTGCCTGCTTATCGCGGTTTGGGCCTCGGACACCGTTTTTTTGATGAAAGAGAAGCCCATGCCGCCGGCTTCGGTATGTATGCCATGACTTGTTTTTGCGCCGTGCAGCGGCCTGCCGATCACCCTTTGCAACCGGCTGACTATCAGCCTTTAGATCGTTTTTGGCTCAAAAGAGGGTATCAAAAGGCGCCTATGCTGCAAAGCCTGTTTACCTGGCCCGATCTGGGAGAACACGTTGCTACTGCCAAACCGATGACTTACTGGATCAAAATCTTTAACTACTTAAATAGTTGTTAGTGTTGATAATCAAGCATTTGCAAAGAACTTAATCAAAACTACAGCAGTTTCTAATGTAAAACATTTAAGAGATGCTTCGCATCCTGAACCTGCTAACAAAAGGGGCAGCGCCCCGATGATATTTGTAGAATGAAGTGATGAATATGGTTGGAGGGGCAGCGCCCCGGTAATATTGCCGGGGCGCTGCCCCTCCATTCCCGGGTTAACTGGAAAATGCTACAAATATTACCGGGGCGCTGCCCCTATGACAAACAGCCCTGAACGTCCGATTGTACGCAATTGTCTTTCATTAGAAAGTGCTGTAAAAACTAATTTTGCACACTACTTACGTCTTTTTGCTATGCCGTACCTCTTTTTAAGAATACTTTTCCTGTCTCGATCAGTCGTTTTTGCCAGAAGCAGGTTTCTTGCTGGCCTCTTATTTTTGTTGTTTGTCAACAGCATTTCAGCGCAGAAAAACATGCCCGGGAAGCAAGCCCTGCCGGTTCCAACCGCGCAGCAACTTGCCTGGCACAACACGGAATTTTACCTTTTTTTCCATTTTGGGCCCAACACCTTCACCAATGTGGAATGGGGACACGGCACCGAACCGGAAGATATTTTTAACCCCACTGACCTGGACTGCGACCAGTGGTGCCGGGTAGCAAAACAAGCCGGCGCGCGGGGTGTCGTGATTACGGCCAAGCACCACGACGGCTTTTGCCTGTGGCCGTCTCAGTATTCCAAACATACCGTGCGCGAAAGCAAATGGCGCGATGGCAAAGGCGATGTGCTGCGCGAACTTTCCGAGGCCTGCCGTCGGCACGGGTTGAAATTCGGCGTTTACCTGAGTCCCTGGGATCGCAACCACCCCCAATATGGTACGCCTGAATACAATGATGTGTATGTCAATACTTTGACAGAGTTGCTGACGGGTTATGGTGAATTGTTTGAAATATGGTGGGACGGCGCCAATGGGGAAGGCCCCAATGGTAAAAAACAGGTGTACGATTTCCACCGTTTCGAGCAGGTGGCAGCACGATTACAGCCCAATGCGGTCATTTTCAGCGACATCGGCCCGGGTTGCCGCTGGGTGGGCAATGAACGCGGACTGATTCTGAGCGAAACCAACTGGTGTACGCTGGATACGGCCGGTTTTCAACGTGGCCTGGGCGCTCCCTCCAATGATACCCTCAACCGGGGCAATGAAAACGGCGCGCACTGGATTCCCGCAGAATGCGATGTCAGTATCCGGCCGGGCTGGTTTTACCACGCAGAAGAAGACGATAAGGTCAAGACGCCGGAACAACTCTGGGACATCTACCTGCATTCCGTCGGGCGTGGCGCCAACCTGATCCTGAATGTGCCACCGGATCGAAGGGGACGTATTCACGAGCAGGATTCCTTGTCACTGGTAGCCTTTGGTGAAAAAGTCGGCACTGCTTTTCAATACAATCTGGCAAAAGGGAGAAAGATTTATCAGCGCAGCATTTGCGCTTTTACACCCCGGAAGCGCTTTTCCTACATGCTTGACGGGGATCGAAATACTTATGAAAAGATACAATTGCCTAACCTGGATCCGGCAAATCTTCAGATTGATCTACGCAAAAAACAAACTTTTAATGCGGTAGTAATACGGGAAGCCATCGCTGAAGGGCAACTTATCCAATCCTTTTCCGTAGAAGTCTGGAAAAATGACGGGTGGCAGGAAGTAGCGCGTTCGACTACGATCGGGGCCAGAAAAATACTGCGTTTCCCGGAGCAAAAGGCCCGGAAAATCAGAATTGTCATACGTGCATCAAAAGGAGAACCGGCCTTGAGCGAAGTGGAAGTCTATAAAATTTAGTCTCTTTGTTTGACTTCGGATTTGTCGCTGGAAAGACCGTAAGAAGTTGAAAGGAACAACGTCAGGAAAATAATAAAGTATGTAACCATGGTAGTTAGACGGGTTTATTGATTAGAGAAATTGAGGTCAAAAAATGTAAGTGAAGTGTGTTTGAAGTTGCAAATTAAACTAATTCTGCCAAATTGTAGTGTTTGAGACAGATTAATTTACGATTAATTTGGCATGTGCTTTATAATAAGGTAGCCTTTTACAAAGCAGCGGTATAAAACCTGGGCGCTTCGGCACGTGTATTTGACCTCCTTTAAAACATCCAGGCGGATTGAAAATAGAGGCTGTGGCTGTTCCAGGCGCTTTGTGCAGGGGCGGGATCCCAATCCCGCGGGTCGTACATGTACCCGATAGAACGGACATATCTGAAAGTGAAACACAAGTGGCGGGTGGCAAAAAAATTAGCGCCCAGCAAAAAACTGAAATCGTTTTTTTTCAGATAATCGGGCGCAATAACACGAATGGCGCTCAAATCATCGTCGACTTTGGCGCCCATCAAACGCGCATAAGAGAACCCTCCGTTGAAGGAAACCCTGTAATAATCAGGATCGTCGCCATCTCCTTCCACCAGCCAGTCCTTGTAATGCCACTGAACCGGTACTTCCAGGTAGTTTGTTGTCAGGGAAAAGAAGTTACTGAATTCATCTTTGATTAATTCGCTCTGGCTACCGCGCTGCGAAAAAAGAAATTCGAGACTGGCTTCCGAGCGACCTTTCAGCCGCGCCACAGCCCGCAAACCGGTTTGCAAGCCTAATTTATTGTAACCTGCGGAGCGGTCACCATCAATTTGAGAGGCCGTAACGCCCAAAATGACGCCTGCGCGGAAGCGTTGCTGACCCGGCAACAAAACGGGTAAAAAACAAAAAACATACAAGCGTATAAAGGATCGTATCAGCAGGTTCATAGTCTTAGATTTTGGATACTTTTGCGTTTATCTTCACAAAAACCGGCGCGAAGATAGTGATCCATCCGCTGATTCGCCCGACTTTGTAGATGTCCTGATTGAATTGTACATTCCTCATTCATCATCCCTCATTCATCATTTCAAACCGTGCGCTATACCCAGACAACATTAAAAAAAATTGAAGAATTGTTCAGCGAAATAGACTACACGATTCGCTATGAAAAGGGCAATTTTCAGAGCGGCTACTGTCTGGTTGAAAACCGTCGCATCGCTGTGGTAAATCGTTTCTTTGATACGGAGGCACGTATAAACTGCCTGATGGAAATTCTCGCCACGCTTGAATTCCAGCCGGAAACGCTGAGCGAGAAGTCGCAGGAACTGATTGAAAAATGGAAGCGTGAGTCGTGAGTCGCTTAGAAGAATAAACTCAATTGCTCTAAGCCCACTCACAGTGACCGTCACTCACCCCTCAACTCACGTCTCACCACTCACTACTCACTACTCACTACTCACCACTCACCATTCACCACTCACTTTGAAACTTACGCTCCTCGGCACAGGCACATCACAAGGCGTTCCCGTTATCGGGTGCGGGTGCCGGGTATGCAGTTCGACCGATAGCCGCGACAAACGGCTGCGATCTTCGGCTCTGGTCACAGTCGGGCATCTGAATATACTTATTGATGCCGGGCCTGATTTTCGCCAGCAGATGCTGCGTGCCGGCGTGCGGCACCTGGATGCCATCCTGCTGACACACGAACACAACGACCATGTGATCGGACTGGACGATATCCGGCCATTCAATTTCCGTTCCGGGCAGCCGATGCGCGTTTTTGCATTGCCGAGGGTGGCTGCCGAGGTTCGCAAACGTTTTGAATATATATTTGGGCGTCCCATACCCGGTTTGCCCCGTATTGAATTGATTGATATTGATCCGGACAGCGAGTTGCAGATGGACGGATTGTGTATTAAACCGGTGGGCGTACAGCATGGAAAACTCCCTATTTTGGGCTATCGAATCGGCGACCTGACCTACCTGACAGATGTAAAATCTGTTTTGTCGGCGGAAATGGACAAAATAACAGGCACTAAATATTTGATTACCAGTGCATTACACCACGAATATCACCCTACGCACATGAACCTGACCGAAGCGCTTGCATTTGTGGAAACGGTAGCGCCCGAATACGCATGGTTCACACATATCAGCCATCAAATGGGGCGCGCAGAAGAGATTGGTTCACAAATAAAACCAGGTATTGCCCTTGCGTACGATGGTTTGGAGATAGATTTTTAATGTATTCAAATCCACCTTATGCAGGGACAAGCAGTACACCAGGACAAGGAATCATTTTTTTGGGCCGACAGGCTGCGAAACATTGCCACTGTATTGGTGGTTGCCATTCATATCGCTTCCCCGATTGCGCATACCTACCAGGATATAAATACCTGGTGGTGGTGGGCTGGTAACTGGTGGAATTCACTGGCGCGGCCCGCCGTCCCCCTTTTTGTAATGCTGAGTGGCTACCTGCTACTGAGTAAAGATTACGAATTGGGCGTTTTTTTAAAAAAGCGCTTTAGCAGGATTGTTATTCCGGCCTTGTTCTGGATGTGCGTTTATATGCTGTACAGTTATATTGCCAAAGGCGACCCAGCTACGTTTTGGGATGCTTTTAAAAAAATTGTAAAAGGTCCCGTACACTATCATTTGTGGTTTATTTACCTCATTATCGGACTGTACCTCATTTATCCAATCCTGCGTCCCTGGGCCAAGACCGCTTCCGAGCGCGATATTTTGTACTTTCTGACACTTTGTGCCATAGGTACCTGGGGCTATAAATTATTGGCAGAATATGCCCAGATTTCCATCGGCATCTATTTCGAGCTGGCCTCCAACAACGCCGGATACTTTGTACTGGGTTATTACCTCGGAAATAAATCTGCTTCGGATGATGAAAAACCGTCTATTCCCTGGCGCTTTACCCGAAGTCAATTGTCCCGCATAAGCTTCGCACTGGTGATACTGGGAACAGTATCCACCGCCATGCTGACGTATTGGAGCAGCATGGCCAAAGGGCATAATTTTACCATGTACTACGATTACCTGACGCCCAATGTTTCCATTTCCGCCATTGGATGGTTTATACTGGTCAAAACGGCCTTCAACAAGCGGCCCTTACTGGACTTTGAAAAAGAATTGGCAGCAGCGAGTTTCGGGATTTATTTTGTCCATGTTTTGGTGATCGACTGGTGGGGACAATGCGGTTATTGGCACAGTAAATTCCATCCAATGAAAGGTATTCCCATTCTTATCTTGCTGGTCACCATCATGTCTTTTTGGTAATTGCCTTTATACGCAGTTTGCCTGGCGGTAAGAAAATCACATAAATACCACATATAATATCTATGGCCATCAGGGGGGACTTTGTGCCCCCTAATGGCCATAGGTATATTTAAACAGATACACCCGGGAGAGAGAAAGGGAATATCTGTATGCATGAATGGAAAGAATGGAGGCTGTCTCAAATCATTCTTTCACTCTTACTGCTTTGGTTTGCTGTTCAAAGGTTCACCAACTGAAATATCGCAGCGGTGTCCTGGTTGACCATGCGGCGGGTTCATACCTGGGGCTGTAGCATTTCCAGCAGCAGGTGCAGCGGCAGGTTTAGGTGCGGCCATGTTAGGTACAACTGTAGTAGGGGCTGTTGCCGTTTTACCATCGAGCACCTGTCCGACTGGCACCCCGCATACGTGACCAGGTTGGCCATGCGCCGGATTTTTAATCCCTGCTGTGCCTGCTGCGCCTGCCGGTTGGGTTGTTGTGGCGGCTGGGTCGATGGTTGAGGTCGATTGAAAGACCTTATTGGGGTCATCTCCCATTGATACGCCGGGTTCCGTAGCCGGAGCGGCTTCCGTAGTGGCAGGTTCGGTTTGTGTTGTGCCCGATGTAGCCGCGTCATTTTTGCAGGAAGTCCAGGCAAAGGCAATTATCAGAAGAACGGTGAAGGTTTTGATTGACATGTTTTTAATTTTTTTAGATCAATAGAAGGGTGCAAAGATAAATAAATCATCCGTCGCTTGTAAATAGTTATCGGTTATTAGTTATTCGTTATCAGTGTTCATAATCAAGCATTTACAAAGAATTTAGCCAAAACTAATTTTGCACACCTACTTACAAGGAATTATAACAACTTGAGTGAGCGCTGGAAAACTCCAGTTTCTCAAACCGGGAAATTGCATGTTACCCTGCGATTACATTTTGGGGAATTAAGTACCCACTTCAGGTAAAAAAGCCGTGTCATTCCAATGGCACGGCTTTTTTACCTCTGTTTCAAACAAAACAAAACTTGAATCGTCATGAAGAAATTACTTTTTATTCCCTTATTTGTCATAATCGCATGTTTTACAGCGCAGGCACAGGTTCACTCCATCGGCCCAACATTGGGTTTTAACTACGCCTGGTTGTCAGACGTTGATAATTCCTCACCGCGTCCGTCTTATAATTTTGGATTAACCTACAATTACAGTATTCTGGAAAGTGGTGGTTTTGGTATCGAGGCACGTTATTCCGAAGAAGGGGTGAAGCAGGATGTGGGTGGTACGACCATCACCAGTAAACTCAATTATTTGCGTATTCCAATGAAATTCCAATACTTTTTTGGTCAATTGTCAGAAAACTTTCGCCCAAAATTGTTCGCAGGACCTTCCTTCGCTATTCTGATGGGTGGAAAAACGGAAGTGCGCAATGGTGTGACTACCGAAGTAGACTCAAAAGATCTGTACGGCGGATTTGATGTCGGCGTGCAAGTCGGCGGCGGATTCAACTATCGCCTGGCAGAAACGACCTGGCTCAACTTTGATGCAGCCTACACGCATGGTTTATTAGATGCTGCCGGTGATAAAAGTAATTCCACCGCAAAAAATCGCTTGATCAACGTCAATCTCGGCGTTGCTTTCGGTTTTTAACCTGAAAAAAAAATAGATTTCCCTACCAATTGATGGTCCCAAAGACCCGGCCGCTTTCTCATTGATTTGAGGAGGCGGTTTTTTTTAAATTGGTTTGATGGTGTGAAAGGCTTGAGGTGGTTTGACAGGTTTGATGGTTTGAAGTGGTAACTTAAAGCCAAGAGTTACCACTTCAAACCATCAAACCTGTCAAACCATAAAATCATCAAACCATCAAACCACCTCCTCAATTTCTCGTAAACCCTCGTATTTTTCCGCCCAAAATCACCCGTTTTGCAGCCGAACATTTTCCTGATCACTCCTCCTTTCACACAGTTGAATACGCCGTACCCCGCTACGGCTTATCTGAAGGGCTTTTTGAATACCAGGCAAATCACTGCCCGCCAGGCGGATCTGGGTATCGAGGTGATTTTGGCGCTGTTTTCAAAAAAGGGTCTCGCGCAATTATTTTCCCACATCCGGGCTTCCAACACAACTTTTTCCGACAACGCACAGCGCATCATTGCCCTGCAAGACCAGTATATCCATACCATCGACGCGGTCATTTTGTTTTTACAAGGTAAAACCCTACCGTGTCCCACCTGATTTGTCAGGATGGTTTTCTGCCCGAAGCGGCGCGTTTTGCCCAGTTGGACGATCTGGAATGGGCATTCGGCTCCATGGGCACACAGGATAAAGCCAAACATTTGGCCACATTGTACCTCGAAGACCTGTCGGATTTAATCCAGGAGTGTGTAGACCCGCATTTCGGCTTCAGCCGCTATGCCGAACGGCTTGGGCGCTCCGACAATCAGTTCGACGAATTGTACGAAGCCCTGCAACTGGATTATACCTATATCGACCAACTGCTGATCGACATTTTACAAAACCGAATGGCGGAGATACAGCCGGGCCTGGTGGCGATTTCGGTGCCGTTTCCGGGAAATTTATACGCCGCTTTTCGCTGTGGACAGTGGATCAAACAACATTGTCCAGGCGTAAAAGTAGCGACGGGCGGCGGTTTTGCCAATACGGAACTGCGTTCACTCAGCGAACCACGGGTATTCGAGTTTTTCGATTTTATCACGCTCGACGACGGGGAAGCGCCCGTCGAACATTTGATCGAACATATTGCCGGAAAACGACCGCTGGAACTGCTGAAACGCGCATTTGCCCTGATCAACGGGAAAGTGGAGTACCTCAACCACAGTTTGAGCAAGGATTACAAACAGGCGGAAACGGGTACACCCGATTACAGCGACCTGTTGCTGGATCAATACATTTCTGTGCTGGAAATTGCCAACCCGATGCACCGTATGTGGAGTGATGGGCGCTGGAACAAACTCACCATGGCGCACGGGTGTTATTGGGGAAAATGTACTTTTTGTGACATTTCCTTAGATTATATCAAAGTGTACGAGCCGCTGACGGCGCAGTTGCTCTGCGACCGGATGGAAGAACTGATTGCACAAACCGGGCAAAACGGCTTCCATTTTGTAGACGAAGCCGCGCCGCCCGCTTTGATGCGCGCGCTGGCGCTCGAAATCATCCGCCGAAAACTCATCGTGTCCTGGTGGACCAATATTCGTTTTGAAAAAAGTTTCAGCCGCGACCTGTGTTTGCTGCTCCGGACTTCCGGATGTATAGCCGTTTCGGGCGGCCTGGAAGTAGCGTCGGATCGCTTGCTGGAATTGATCCAGAAAGGTGTAACCGTGGCCCAGGTGGCCCGCGTGACCAACCATTTTACCGAGGCCGGCATTATGGTACATGCCTACCTGATGTACGGTTTCCCTACACAAACGACCCAGGAAACGATAGATTCTTTGGAAATGGTGCGCCAGATGTTTGAAGCGGGTATCCTGCAATCTGGTTTCTGGCACCAGTTTGCCATGACGGCGCACAGCCCTGTGGGATTGTACCCCGAACAGTTCGGCGTTCAAAAAGAAAGCAACCAGGTCGGCAGTTTTGCCAATAACGACCTGGTACACATCGACCCGACGGGTACAGACCACGATGCTTTCAGTTACGGCCTGAAAAAATCGCTGCTGAACTTTATGCACGGCGTCGGGCTGGACTTTCCACTCCACGAATGGTTTGAATTTAAAACGCCGCGCACAAGTATCCCTAAAAACTACATCGCCGAAGCATTGCAGGAGGAAGAACCGTTTTCGCTGAAACCAACGGCTAAAATAGTCTGGCTGGGTACGGCGCCGGCAGTATCACATTTTACCAAAACCAAAAAAGGCAAACAATGGGAAATGGCGGCCTTGACTTTTCAGGATAAAAAAGAGACCTTCCGCTTGAACGTGGAGCAGACTCATGGCGCCTGGCTCCTTGAAATCCTGCAAAAACTGTCGGCCTCGAATGCGGAAATGCTCACTTTTCAGGAAGTAAAAGCGCACTACGAAGCTGCCAGTTTGGACGATTTTGAATTGTTCTGGTACGGGAAGGCGGTAGGGGTGTTGCGGGAATTCGGGTTGCTGGTTTTGTGAATTTGCTTACAGCCTTACAAACTTAGTCGCTCTTTAAACTCCCCTGCCCGCCGCACGGAAATTTCCACCCGGGCGCCGTTGTGCAGGGTGACCCGCAGCGTCCCGTTAAAAAAAGGCTCGATGTTCGTGATATTGTTCAGGTTGATAATCTGCTGCCGGTTGGCGCGGAAAAACATTTCCGGCGGAAGTTTTTCGGCGAGTGCATTCAGGCTTTTGCGGTGCAGGGGCTTTTCCGTACCAAAATGAACACGTACGTAATTGTCCTCGCTTTCAAACAGGAAAATATCGGACAAACGAACAAAGTAGCATTTTTCGCCATCTTTGATAAAAACCAGGCTGTCGGGGCGCAACATGTATGCCGGCGCAGGGCCGGTAGCAGTGACAGCGGAATTTTGCTCGCGGATGCTTTCGCGCACGGTCGCGACGGCTTTTTCGAGTCGCTCGGTGCGCACCGGTTTGAGCAGGTAATCGAGCGCATTGGTTTCAAATGCGCGCACCGCAAATTCGTCGTAGGCGGTTACAAACACCACGTGCGGACTTTCTTCCAGTTCGGCGAGCATCTCGAAGCCGTTTTTGCCGGGCATATTGATGTCGAGAAAAACCAGGTCGGGGCGGTGCAGGCGGATTTTAGCCAGGGCATCGGAAGCGTCTGCGGCTTCGTCGAGGATCATTATATCAGGAAAAGCGCCGAGCAAGTGGCGCATCTCCTGGCGCGCCAGGTCTTCATCATCGATGAGCAGGGTACGGATTTCCATATCAAATCGCCGGGATTTGTACCGCAGCAGTGACGGTATTCAGTTCAATATTGTTATGCAGGTCGAATACGGCTTTACCTGCAAAAAGCATGTCCAATCGCCGCCGGATATTGGCCAGGCCGATTCCCTGCCGGTCTGGGTTGGGCAATAAATGGCCCGTATTGCAGACTTCCAGTCGCATGTTTTCATTTTCTACAAGTGCCTTAATGTGTACGAATCCGCCTTCTATAGATTGCGCAATGCCGTGTTTGATCGCATTTTCGGCCAATGTGACGAGCAGGATGGGTGGAATGGGCCATTTTTCAGCAGCCGGCTCGATGTCCAGCGTATATTCCAGTCGGCGGTTGAAGCGAATTTTTTCCAGGGCCAGGTAGTCGCGGGTCACGGCGAGTTCGTCGGAGAGCGGCACCAGCGTTTGTTTTTCGTAGTTCAGCGAATAGCGCAGCAGGTCGGACAATAGCATCACGGCATCGCCTGCCCGTTTGGGGTCGCTGTGGGTCAGGGCTTTGACGCTGTTGAGCGCATTGAACAGAAAATGTGGATTCAGTTGGGCTTTCAGGTTTTGAAGTTCAACGTTTTTGAGTTGGTTTTCTGAAGCGAGGCGTTCCAGTTGTGTGCGGTTAATCCGTTCCATCAGGCCGTATAAATGGTAAATCAAGACCCAGACGAAAATATAACGCGACCAGTTGAGTACCGACATAAACACGTAATTGAACGTGATTTGAGTCCAGTTGAGATTTTCTTCCACTGCCCAAGTGAGTATCGTCAAACCTGCAAACAGCCCAATGGATAAACCAAATACTGCAACCAGCGCCAGTATAGCCATTTGAGCAAACGGCATTTCAAAAACCCGCCTGCTGATTAATAATGCCCGGTAGGTGTGTGTAATTCCAATGCCAAGCGGCGCCGCGAGAAACATATACAAGGCGTTTTTCCAGGAGAAAAAACCCAGCCCCAGCAGGTTGACGATTTCGTACAACACAAAAACGCCCCAGCCGAAAATCTGGCAGAACCAATAGGCCTGGTGTTTGGAAAAGGAGATCGGCATTAGTTATCAGTTATTAGTTATCGGTGGTGCCTCCGCTGCTTCCAAAACAGCCCGCAACCACTTCTCTTCGAATTTGCGCTGCCCGTCGAAGGGCAAATCTGTGATTTTTGCCAGACCTTTTTGCACGAATCCGGCAACTATTTCTGTATCACCGCCATCCAGCAGCGCCAAAGCCGCTTTTACCCGGAACGTGGCGGCATCGGCGTCCTGTTCCGCTTGTTTTTGAATATTGGACCAGCAGGTGTGGGCAGATTTGGCATCTTTCAGAAAAAAGGCATAAAAGAATACCACGTCTTTCAGGTAATAGCCCTGAAAAGCTGCAGGCGCAGCATCAATATGCTCTTCTACAATTTGGGCATAAGATAGTGCCTGCTCCGTTTCTCCCCTGTCGAGGTGGTGTGAAAAAACCATAAAATGTCCGTTCAGGCCTAACAATGAATCGGGTGTCCGGGTGGTCATTTGCCGGAGCAGATCGGCGGGGTATTCCCCGGGTAATTTGCCCGCACCCAATAAAACCATGACAGATAAGGTTGCTTCTTCGTACCGGCCTTTTTCACCTTTATCCAACAAAGAAAGCAGCCGGGCGCCGTCGGACATGAACCCGCCGGCACGGCTTGGGATGATCGTTGCCAGAAATATAAAGCCCGACATCACACCGCTGACAAAGAGAAAAAGTGTAGTAGCCCGTGCGGCGAGCGCCGGCGTTTCGCCGGGGTTTTGAATTACAAAAAACAGAGCGAGTAAAGCGCCGACGCACAACACTACACTGGCCAGCGGCCCTGCCGCAACAATGCGAATAAATTTTTTGCGCAATGCAGGCCCACTTTCCAGGCGTTCCGGGAAAGTAGCTGCCAGTCCGCCCATCAGGTTGAAGCGCCGGTTGAAAAAGAAACGCACGCCATCAGATGTTCCCCGGACACCCAGAAAGCCCGCGGTGTACAGCGCAACCCGAAATCCTTGTGCGATACCGGCCCCAAGATGCCCAAGTTCGTGAAAGGCGATCACTACCCATATTGCAACAAAAGCGAGCCGGATATACAGTGCTTTTTCACCGGCGCCTTCAGGGCCGAAAGCCTGAAACTGAAGATTAGACTTCAGTAGTTTTCCTATGAAGTAGCCGCACAGTGCGCCCATTCCGCCCATCACGAGCGCAAAAGCCAGTGCTTTTATGGGAGATTTTTGTTGTTTTTTCATGTTTGAAAGTACTAAATACTTTTGAAGGGCAAATGTTTAAAACAGACTATTGCGCCTGAATTTATACTTCGCGCTGCTAGGTTTTGGGCTACGTTTACTAAACTTTTAAAGTTTAGTAAACGTATCTCCGGCTTAGCCCATGCACAAAACCCAGCGGAGCGAAGTACATCACGGCTTAGCAGGCGTCATTTTGTAAATGCGCACCCCAATTCCATAAGCAGTGTCACGCAGTACCCTGATTTTGTTGACATATTGTCCCACGTTTTCCGGCGTCCAGCTGCGGCCGCCGTCATTGGTTTCATAAATGGATTGATCGCAGCCCACCCAGCCGGTATTTTCGGTTAAAAATCCGACGCTGAATGCTTTAGCGCCGTTGCTGACCAGTGGCACGTCATTCCAGGTAATACCGCCATCGGTGGTTTTGGCAATAAAACGTTCGAGTGTATTGGGTGCGTAACTCAGCAGGGTGGCGTAACCCGTAGACGGTGTCGGGAAATGCGCTTTCCAGATAATTTCAAACGGACGGGTGGATTGGTACACTTTCGTCCAGGTTTTGCCCGCATCTACCGTGCGCAGGATGACTGCGTTTGCTAACTGGATATTCGCATCGGTTCCGCCGAACACAAAGCCCGTGTCGGGGCTTGAAAAATACAGGTCGGTAATCATAGATATCTGATTTCCAAGACTTTGACTGACCCAGGTAGCGCCGCCATCGGTGCTGCGCATCAGGTGCGTTGGGCTGCCGACCCGCCCGCCGGCAACAATGACTTTGGGCGTCACGATCTGGATGGCACAAAGCCCGGTCGGCGTGTCTCCGCTGATCGAAGTCACTGGTTTCCAGGAAACGCCGCCATCATCCGTGCGGTAGAGTGGGGTGGCGTCGCTGACGTTGGGGAAATAATCCATACCGATATTTCCGGCAAAGCCATGCAGAGAATCGAGAAACCCGATACAACGGAAATAGGTACCCGGCTGGTCGAGCATTTTTGTCCAGGTGGCGCCACCGTCCCGGGTTTTGTAAATGCGGCCGGAGCCGTTGACGCTCCAGCCCAGCGTTGGCGACAGGAAAAAAACGTCGTCTTGTTTTTGGCCGTTTTGGGGCGACTGAGGCAGTAATTCCCAGTTGTACTGCGCGGTGAGAACTCCTGTTTGAAGTATTAGTATTGCAGCAAAGAAAAGTATTTTACGCATAGTCATTTTTATTTTGACACAAGTATGCAGCAATACAAGTCGTTGCGACAAGAGAAATGGGATGGACGTAGTGAAACAGGGGGTGAGTGGAGAAACCGTCACTTCAGTTCCAGCACGACCGCCTCGTAAGGTCTCAATGCCCCGGTTGTGGAAGGATTCGTGTAATTTCCAATCAATGCTTTCGCTCTGCTCAAATCCAGTCCGGTATTTGCCGTAGCATTTACCGCTTTAAAATTCAACAGCACCAGCAGTTTTTTATCATCCAAGGTGCGGGTGTAGGCAAATACGGAGGGGTTGTCGATGTCTACCAAAGCAAAATCGCCATAGAGCAGCGCAGGCTCGTTTTTCCGCAACTGCACCATTTTTTTGAAATAAGCCAGAATAGATGCGGGTGCGTTTTCCTGGGCGGCCACATTGACGGTTGTGTAGTTCGGATTTACTTTCAGCCAGGGTTTGCCCGTTGTGAAACCGCCGTGTTCGGTGGCATCCCATTGCATGGGCGTGCGCCCGTTGTCGCGGGAAGATATTTTCATACCTTCCAGAAAACGGTTCAAATCGCCGCCTTTGGCTTTCACCTGCGCGTAATTGGTGCGTAATTCTATGTCATTGTAGTCTTCTACTTTGTCAAATTTGATGTTGTTCATCCCGATCTCATCGCCGAAATAGTAAAAAGGTGTACCGCGCATACTCAAAATGAACGTGGTCAGCATTTTGGAAGATACCTCCCGGAAAGCAGGACTGTCGTTGCCCCAGCGCGTGAGCATACGCGGCTGGTCGTGGTTGGCGAGGTACATGGTGCCCCAGCCTTTTTGGGCAAAGGCGTCCGTCCATTTGGCGTACACCTTTTTCCATGCCACCAGATCGTATCCGTTCGGATCAGGCATTTTATACTCATTGGGCAGGTAACCGAAATCAATGGCCTCGAAATAATAGGCCATGTCCAATTCCTTGCGGGCGGGATCGACAAATTTCATCACCCGCTCCACATCCCCCATCGCTTCGGCAACGGTTGCAATATCGTACTTGCTCAAAACCTCCCGGTTCATTTCCTGCATGTAGTCGTGCAAATAAGGGCCGCTGGCATAATACAAACCCCAGTTGCCGTTGTACTCGGCGGGTAGCGGGGGCCAGGCAGTGTCTTTGGAACAGAATGCGATAGCATCCAGCCGGAAGCCGTCGATGCCTTTATCGACCCAGAAACGCATCATTTTGTAAATCTCCTGCCGCAGTTTCGGATTTTCCCAGTTCAGGTCGGGCTGGCCATCGGCAAAATAATGCAGGTAATAGGAGTTGGTCGCGGCATTGTATTCCCAGGCATCTCCTTTTTCATCGAAAATACTCCAGCGATAGGGCGGTTTGCCTTTTTCGGCAGGCCACCAGTGGAAGTAATTGTAATAGGGGCTGTTGCGCGAACTGCGGGCCGATTTGAACCATACGTGTTCGTCGCTGCAATGGTTGACTACCAGGTCCATAAACACTTTGATACCTCTTTTGATGGAATCCTGCGAGCAGGGCGTCGAAATCGGACATCGTCCCGAATTCTTTCATAATATTCTGATAATCAGATATATCGTAGCCATTGTCTTTATTGGGTGAAGCGTAAACCGGGTTCAGCCAGACCATATTAATCCCAAGGCTTTTGATATAATCCAGTTTGGAAATTATCCCTTTCAAATCGCCAATACCGTCGCCGTCGCTGTCTTTAAAACTGCGCGGATAAATCTGGTAAACAACAGCTTCTTTCCACCAGTCTTTTGATGAAGCCAGATCATCATAACCAATCAGTTGCACCCCGTTTTGCTCGATAAACCGTTTGATTTCTTTGTCCGTAAACAAGTCCGTCACGCCCTGCCGGTCTGCAGCCACGTTTTCATACCCGATATGGTGAATGGCCCGCAATTCAGAGTCGTCAATGCCGGGATGATCCAAAAACATATAGGTTTTGCCTGGCTCCAGTTTTTGGAGCATTTTCAAAAAACTTTGTTTTTTCTCGGCGGGGGTCTTGCTCGGCCCCTCGTAACCTACCCGGCTAAAAGCCCCATCTCCACCTTCAAGCGGAATGTTATATTCGGCGGCTAATCTTTGGGTGAGCGCTTTTACTTCTTCTGAAAAATAGGCGCAGCCCATGTGCGCGGACAAATGGCTTACACGCGGTATTTTTTGAATTGCCATTTCAATCTGTGCCCGGAATTCCTTTTCAATATCCTCGATTTTCCACGGGTTTTCAGAAATGGATTGTCCGGGATAGTCCTTATTCGGGAAAACCATCGGGTAAAAATAGCCGTCCTTGTTTTGAATACTTGGACAGTCCGTCAAAGGCCGCCATTTGACGTTGTCCCATTCGCTGGTTATCGCCAGGTGAACGCCGACGTCGACACCAGGGTTTTGCTCCAGCATCCGCACGGCTTCGGGAAACCAGGGGGATGGCACAATCACTTCAATGGCAGTCTGAATGCCTTCTTTCGAGGATTTTAACAGTGCTTCATTGCCAGAATGAGAAAAACCCATGTCGTCGCCGCGCACGATCAGGCGAGCCGGTTTATAGCCGTCCGCTTGCGCAATGCCTTTGAAAGTTTCAATGTTTTTTTGTCCAAAGCTGCTTTGCGCCTCTACCGTCAGGTTGTTTTGATCAAAACGGCAGGTAAAGGTTTCGGTATGCGGACTTTCAATATACCGCAGGGTGAGTTCCAGGGTGTTTTGGTCTTTCCAGCGGTAACCTCCGGCGACCTGAGCGGGTGGGAGACCGACGAAATGCGCTTTTGCACCCTTGACTAAAGAAGGCCCCAGTTGAGTTGTTTCGCCGAATACCCATTTGCCTGCCCCGAACGTCAGGAGATGTGTCTCCGTATTGTTTTTTACGGTAAGTTGGCAATTGTCGCCTTTCCATTGAAAGGACATGTTTTGAATAAAGCGGTCATTGGGAGACAGCGAAAAGGTTTTGCCTGCAATGGTTTTGGCTAATGGGGAGGCCGCAGTTTTAGCCGGTATGGGTAGCGCGAGTGAAGCGAGTTTCTTTTTCAGCCTTGCTGCTGCTTTTTTGTTGGCAGGCAAGGATTCTTTTTGAAGAGCAGGCAGCAAATACTTCCAGACCAGGTTAAATTCCTGCTGCATATCGGCCGTTTCGCTGGTGATCACCACCACGGCATCCTGATCGGGCATGACGATAATAAACTGTCCGAAAGCGCCGTCTCCGCGGTAGCTGTTGTGCCGACTGCGCCACATCTGGTAGCAGTAGCCTTGTTCCCAGTCGCTGGAATCTCTTTTGGCTTGCGGCATGTCGGGGTGCTGGATAATTTTGAGCGTCGAGGCTTCTTCCACCCATGCTGCCGGCAATATTTGTTGGCCGTTCCACATGCCTTTTTGCAGGAACAACTGGCCGAATTTGGCCATATCCTCGGTTTTAACCCGCAGGCCCCAGCCGCCGACATTGATGCCCATCGGGTCTACTTCCCAATCCATACCGGAAATCCCCAACGGAGTAAATAACCTCGGCCGGAGGTAATCGATCACTTTTTCTCCTGTAACCTTTTGTACAATGGCAGATAGCATATAGGTACACAGGGAGTTATACAAAAATTTGCTGCCAGGTTTGTGTACGATGGGTGTTGCCAGAAAGGCTTTTATCCAGTTGCTGTCCCTTCCAACTAAGGGCGTGGGGTCCGGCTCCTGACCCGCCGACATGCTCAGCAAATCGCGGACGTTTAGTTCTGCCAGGTACGGACTGATGGTTTCCGGCAAATCGTCCGGGAAAAACGAAATGACCTTGTCGCTCACCCGCAGCCGGTTTTCATGTACCGCAAAACCGACGGCAGTGGCCGTAAAACTTTTGCTGACGGAATACATCGTGTGCTTCAAATCCGGGCGGTATGGATTCCACCAGCCTTCTGCCACCACCTTGCCATGCCGCAATACCATGATGCTGTGGAACTCGTGTTTGCTTTGTTGCGCCGCATCCAGAAACTGGAGTATACCTTCTGAGGAAATACCTTCGGCTTCCGGGGTACTGCGCGGGAGCGCATTTGTTGTTTGGGCATGCGCCCAAATTGTGAGAAAAAGAAAGAGCAGGGGTGTGCAGAGCGATCTGATTGTGCGGGTCATGTTCGTGAAATTTTATCCTGAACAAAGGAAGAAAATTTCCCGGAAAGTAACATGTATAGTTAGAAAAAGCGGCAGGGATCACCTTTTCGGTTATATTTGTACAAAAAATACCACCACAAATGATGAAACCATATTTTTTGCAACTTGTCTTGCCGCTGTTCTCCTTGTTGTTTTTCAGCTCTAAAATGCTGGCTCAATCCCAACCGCCGGTTGTAAAGTCTGGTTCAACTTTCCGCTTTGAGGAAGAAAAAATGCCCAGCGCAAGTCCCTGCGCCGTGTGCGTGGCTTTTTCAGCGATGACAAGGTATGGAAGCGGAAATATCGTATGGAACCTGTGTCTGACCGATCAGCCCAAAGGATACCTGGATTTGAGGCTTGTACGGGGAAGACGCAACTTTAAAGTGCGGCTTTTGCGCGATTGCAGCAACCCGAACGCTATCAAAGTCCTCCGTTGTGCCACCGACAACCGCGATGACTTCAACATTTTAGTGACCTCCATGACCGAAGGCGCAGGCAACAGTCATGTGCTGATCGGGGAAAACGGCGTGTACGGTTCCATTTTAAAGGTAACCATTCCGAGCAGCAACCAGATCGGGATTGAGCTCAAAGACGGTTGGGCTTTGTATTATGGTAAAAAGAGTTGTACTGCGAATTGAGAATCATCCCTTGGTTTTCTTCTTCTCCTCCTGAAACTTCATCACCTGTTCCATCACTTTACCAAGTTCTTCACCACTGATACGTTTCATCAGAATTTCGTGTTTGCGGTCGAGCACAAAAATCTGCGGGGTGGTCTTTACCGATCAGAATAGGTTCCAGGCGCTTGGCGTTGTCGATGATTTTCTCCAGATCCTCTTTTTTTGTCCAGGGCGCTTTGTTATTTGCGTAATACGTATTCACGATATGGACATAGCAGGCGTCCATGCCCACGATGTTGGATTTGGCGTACTGGTTCAGGAAATGGATCAGGTAGTATTTAAAATTTTCGTTGGAATTATTCATTTTCGACAACACGTAATCAATGGAAATATTGATGCTGTCGGGGTGCTGCGGGGTCACTTTGCTGATATACTGGTCTATTTTGGAATGCAGCACCGGGCCATGCAACATGCAGGGGTCTGCGATGTCGATGTTGTCAAAAAAATGGGCTTTGTACCAGTAATAACGCTTTAAACCGATCTCTTTTTCATCGCCGGTGAATTGAGGCGGTTCGGGTTCCATAGCGGCTTTGATGACTTTGGCCGTCATACTTCCCGGATTTTTGCCGATGATATCCGCCTGTAATTTTTTAACCTGTTTGTCTATGTCGGCCAGTTTGTCCGAGATGCGTATGGAGTCGGCAACGTTGCTTTTCAGCCGGTTCAGTTGTGCGCGCAGGGTATCCGCTTCGGGCCGCATTTTACCCAGAAACCGCAGGTAATCGTAAAAACGGTCGTTGTCGTCCGAACCTTTGAATTTCATTTTATTCACCATGTCCTTCATGTCGGTGGAGATCGTGAAACGCTGCGCGTCGGCAGGCAGCATAAACTGGATAAAATTATTGTCCGGTTTGGTGACTAACAGGTAGACGCCGCAGGGCAGCAGGGTATCTGCTGTAAAAGTGAAATATCCATCCGCTCCGAGGTCGACCGTATCTTTTACGTAGGTTTTATCGCCGTAATAAAATCCGAGCACCAACTGATTTTGAGGGTAATTGTCCAATTTGACCCGGATGTTGTAGCCCGAACCATTGTTGGCAAACGCGCCTGAAAAGGAAATCAATAAAGCGATGGACAGAAAGAAAATACGTTTCATCCGAAAGTAGTTATCTGTTATTAGTTATTGGTTATCAGTGTTGAGAATCAAGCATTTGCATAGAATTTAGTCTAAACTAATTTTGCAAGATGATATTGCCTGTTTCATTTGTCGATCCCTTAGGACGCGCAAATATCCATCTTCGCGGTATGGCGCAGCTCACTTTTTGTAATTGTTAACATGAAAAGGCTGTAAAGGCAAAGGACAAAAGGCAAGGGGCAAAAGGCTGGCAACATAAGACATCCCAAATTTTTGTAATTTCTACAAACCGGATCGAAGTGGACAAATGCAAGAGGCAAATGTGCCGTCTAAATCAATGCTAAATTGCCTATAGTTAGTTCTTCAGCTTTTTAGGCGTTTACTAAACTTTTAAAGTTTAGTAAACGTAACCTTGGCTTAACTTATGCACAAAACCTAGCGGCGTAAAGAATGCTTGATTATCAGCACTGATAACCAATAACCAATAACCAAAACTGATAACTAACTTACAGGTCGTATTGTTTAATCTTGCGGTACAGGGTACGCTCGCTGATTTTGAGTTCTTCAGCAGCTTCCTTGCGGCGACCGTTGTACTTTTTGAGCGCCTTGCGAATGGCTTCCTTTTCTATTTCATCCATCGCTAAGGGCGAGTCGGCCTCTTCACTTTTATCGAAATTGCCGGATATCTTGCCCGGATCGATGATAATCGGTTTCACGCGTTCAGCATCGCTGGAAGGGTAGTACTGCCCGCGTTCGTTGCCGTAATCGGCGTTTTCAAAAGCGGGTGTGTGGGCAGGATAGGTAGCGCCGGAGTAAGCCGGCTGCAATTGCCGCACCGATCCGAGGTCGGGCATGTGCAGGTCATTGCTGCGCACGAGTTCGTATATCAGCGACTTGAGGTCATTGAGGTCGTTTTTCATATCGAACAGGACCTTATACAGGATATCCCGTTCCTGGAAACTCTCGCCGCCGCCATTCCGCTCGGCTATCACCGGCAGGTTTCGGTTGAACAATTGGGGCATGGTACGCTGCAATTGTTCTGCGGTCAGCAGGCGCTCTTCCGAAAGGACGCTGATTTGTTCGGCCACATTTTTCAGTTCGCGGATATTGCCCGGCCAGCTGTAGTTTTCCAGTACGATTTCTGCGCGTTCGTCGAGGCGAATCGGCTGCATCCGGTATTTTTCGGCAAAATCATAGGCAAATTTGCGGAAAAGCAGGGTGATGTCTTCCCGCCGTTCTTTCAGGGAAGGCACCCGAATCGGCACCGTGCTGAGGCGGTAGTATAGGTCTTCGCGAAATTTTCCCTTGCGCACGGCGTCTTCCAGGTTGACATTGGTAGCGGCAATCACGCGCACATCCGTTTTCTGGCTTTTGCTGGCGCCGACGCGGATAAATTCGCCGGATTCGAGTACGCGCAGCAGGTAGGCCTGGGTGTCGAGCGGCATTTCGCCGATTTCATCGAGGAAAATGGTGCCGCCGTTGACGGTTTCAAAATAACCTTTGCGGTCGCCCATGGCGCCGGTGAACGAACCTTTTTCGTGGCCGAACAACTCGGAATTGATGGTGCCTTCGGGGATGGCGCCGCAGTTGACCGCGATAAAATCGTTGTGCTTGCGGCTGCTGAGTCCGTGTATGATTTTGGAAAATACTTCCTTGCCCACGCCGCTTTCGCCGGTGATGAGCACGGTGAGGTCGGTCGCAGCCACGCGCACGGCCGTGTCGAGCGCGGCATCCAGGAGACTGGAACTGCCGACGATCCCGAAACGGGCTTTTATGGATTGTAATTGGTTGTTAGCCACGGTTATTGCTTAAAATTCCTTCTATATCGCTGATAAGCGTCGGAATATGGTTTTGAATAATCTGCCAAACCTCTTCTGCGTCAATCCCAAAATAATCATGTGCCACGATGTTTCGGAAGGCCCTTGATTTTGGGCCAGGGCACTTGTGGGTTTTGATCAATCATTTCACCACTAAGTTTGGTAACACTGTCTCCGATCACACAAAAATTCATCATGACGGCATCGAAAGACTTATCATCTTTATAAAATTCATCCGCGTTGTTAAACTCCTCCGAAAAGCGGATGACTTTTCCCGCAGCATCTATGATCGCGCGAAGTTGGCCTCATCTTTTTCAGACATAAATTGCAGATTGTAGGATTTGATTGCGGTAATAGGGTTTCAGGTATTTTTCCTGGGCAAATGTCTACGTCCCGGTCAAATGTGCTTTTGATTATTTCTTTTAAAGATGCTTTAATCTCACCCAAGTTTTCGGTGTTTGGGTAAAACTCAACAATGATGTCAATATCGCTATCCTCCGTCTCTTCGCCGCGTGCATAAGAACCGAACAAACCGATTTTTGCAATCCGAAAGCGGGTTTCGAATTGTTCCTTTTCCTGGGAGAGGAAGAGGAGGATGGCGGATTTGGTTGGTTTAATATGTTTTTCCATAGTTGACCTTTGTCGATTGGTTCAGTGACAATCAGGATATTTGAATTTCAGACGATCCTGAAATGGGCTTTTGTAGTTTTTAAATCACTCAATATTCATTTTTTTATTTTTCAAAGGAATCTTCCAACCTGTTCCAACCCGAATCCAGTATCTGTCAAAAAGACCGGAAGTGAAAGTGTCATTTTCCTGCTGTTGTTCGGTAAAAGCGGGGTTTCGATATGCACTATGTTCCACGTTAAACGAAAAGACGAAAAAAGATGCGCTGAAATCCAGGAACCATCTTTTTCCCATATTATATTGAATGCGCGGTACTACACCCGCCGCTACTCCCATCCTGGATCCTCGCGGGCAAATATGTTCATGAAAGCCAGGCGTAAACGTCATAGAAGAAGCATTCATATTAAATAAGAATCCTATAAATGGCATCCATTTCAATACTTCCTCTTTTTTCCTAAATCGGATATTATATTCCAATTGCACATCAAAACCGCTGCCTTTAGTTATTCCGTAATTAATTTTTCTCTTATGTTCAATGAAGTTCCTGTATCGAATTGAGAAAATATTGCTTCTGATTATATTTACTTTTTAATGCAAAGCCCAATTCTCCAAAATTACCGTTCGATTGTTCAAAAGCAAGGGCAGGCATAACAAATGCAGACTCGGTCTTGAAGATACTGATACTATTTTCATTGTTTACAGGCACTTTTGGCCATTCGCCGCGAGATGATCCTCTGAATCTGTATTCGCTTTCAGATCGTATCCCGCCGTAAAATTTCAAGGCGATGGATTGTGCGTTCGTATGAGTAAATGCAACAAATGACAGGATGAATAGTAGTTGATTTTTCATTGGAATTTATTGGTAGTTAGAGAATCATTGGCGTTTTCCAACCTCGCCTAACAGGGTTCGGCGCTACACTACCTGCCCAATCAACGTCGCGCTATTTACATCCTTCACCCGCACCATCGCATAATCGCCCGGCTTGAGTCCTTCCACTTTCGGGAACACGATCACTTTGTTCTGCGTATTCCGCCCGCTGAATGCCTGGTCTGATTTGCGGGAATTGCCTTCGATCAGCACCTTGAATGTTTTGCCGATATCTGCCTGGTTGTGGCGCAGGCTGACGGCCCTTTGTACGCGGATCACTTCGCTGAGCCGCTGTTTTTTGACGTCTTCCGGGATGTCGTCGGCGTATTTGCGGGCAGCCAGTGTGCCGGGTCGTTCGGAATAGTAGAACATATACGACATGGAGTAGTTGGCCCAGTCGATGATGCTCAGGGTATCCTGGTGTTCTTCTTCCGTTTCGGAGCAAAAGCCGGTGATGATGTCGCTGGATACGGCGCAATCCGGCATGATCCGGCGGATGGCTTCGATGCGGTTCATATACCAGGCGCGGTCGTAGGTGCGGTTCATCATTTCCAGTACGCGGCTGTTGCCCGATTGTACCGGCAGGTGGATGTACTTGCAGATATTCTCGTATTTCGCCATGATGTGCAGCACATCGTCGGTCATGTCTTTCGGGTGGCTGGTGCTGAAGCGCACCCGCAGGTCGGGATGCACCAAAGCGGTCATTTCCAGCAGGTTGGCGAAATGCACACGTTCGCCGGTGTCCGGATTTTCCCATTTGTAGGAATCCACGTTTTGACCGAGTAACGTGACTTCGCGGTAACCGCGCTCATACAGATCGACTGCTTCGGCGACGATGCTGAACGGGTCGCGGGAGCGCTCCCGGCCCCGCGTGAACGGCACCACACAAAAGGAGCACATGTTGTCGCAGCCGCGCATGATGGAAATAAAGGCGGTAATGCCGTTGCTTTCGAGGCGCACCGGGCTGATGTCGGCGTAGGTTTCTTCGCGGCTGAGCAACACATTCACCATGCGGTGCCCTTCTTCGGTAGCGCCGATGAGATTGGGCAGGTCGCGGTAAGCATCCGGGCCGACGACGAGATCAACGAGTTTTTCTTCTTCGAGCCACTGCTTTTTCAAGCGCTCGGCCATGCAGCCGAGAACGCCCACTTTCATGCCGGGGCGCTGCTTTTTCAATTTCTCAAAAATCCTGAGGCGTTTGCGTACCGTTTCCTCCGCTTTTTCGCGAATGGAACAGGTGTTGATCAGGATCAGATCGCTCTCCTCCATGTTGCGGGTAGGCGCGTAGCCGACCTCGCCGAGTATGCTGGCGACGATCTCAGAATCGCTGAAATTCATCTGGCAGCCGTAACTCTCGATGTAAAACCGCTTGATACCGGGCGCGCTGCTTTCCTGCCAGTGTTCTTTGAACAACACGGCGCCCTGACGCGCTTCGTCTATGGTTTTTATACCTGCTATGGTCGGGTTATTGTCGTACATACCTTAAAAAAACCTTTAAAATGGTAAAGCGCCGCAAAGATAGGCGATACTTGTCAAACCACGTGACAAAATGTCATATTTGCAATGGGACATGAAAAAAGCCCGGCTGTGGGACGGGCTGTTGGAATGAGGGTTGGTGAGGTTGATAAGGGTTTATAAGGTTGATGAGGGTTTATAAGGTTTATAAGGGTTGATAAGGTTGATGAGGTTGATAATACAGCTACTCGAAAAGAAAGAAGATGTTTCTATACCGAGTGGCTGTATTATCATCACCTCATCAACCTTATCAACCCTCATCAACATTAAATAACGATCAGCAATGTTTTAACCGTCAGTTTCAAAATATCCACTGCAATATCTTCAAACTTGGCTTTTGAAACAGCCGCTTCGGACAGCAGTTCGATTTTCAACTGCCCCCAACGGCCCTGCATCAACATTTCATAATCGTCTTGTTTGATTTTTTTGTCAGCCAGCATTTCTGTGTAACGACGGGCGTCTTTTTTCATGCTGTTATGGAGTTTGCTCGCAGCTTCTTCATAGTGCTTGCGACGGCGCTTCACAAAATTGCTCACCATATCTACGATCTGGTTGTCCAATCCGTCCAGCGCATCCTGAATTTCTTGACCTTTACCTGGCATGTTGTTGTGTTGAGTGTATGATTTTGGTAAATAATAAATATTATTTCTTCTTAGCACTTTCAGCCCTTTTGATGGCGTCCAGGCTTTTGGTAACCTGCATAGTGGCTTCTTTGATAAAATCCTTGTCTAATTTACCGCTTTCTTTCCAGCGAGCAAAAAATGGGCTGACGAGGTCGTTTTGTAAAATTTTCCAGGAATCCGCTACCTCCTTGTTCTTTTTCAAAGATGCTGCATGGGTGGCTGCTTTGCCGATATCGCTCAAAATGGAAGTCGCAGCAGGTTCATGTTTACTGTACGCTTCCGTTGCTTTTTCCATCAATTTGGGTAGTTTGTTGGAAATATTTGTGAGATTTTCCACGCTGACGGCATCATACGCTGCAACGCAGGATGATAATGTCGTCATTGCGCCGACACAAAACAGGGCGAGAGTCAGGACTAAAGTGTTGATTTTCAATGATGAAAGGAGAGTTTTCATGTGAAATGAAAATTTGTTGTTAAAAAGGTTTTTGAAAACGCAGGTGAAAGTAGCGGGTTTTACACAAATACGGCGTGAAATTTTTCAGAAGGAAGACAGTCAACGCAAAGTGGTTTTGAGCGAAAGACCAGTGCAAGTGCCTGAAAGCGAGCACTTCAAACCATCAAACCATTTCAAACCACTCAAACCTGGCTATGGAACTACTCCGCCAAAGCCTTTTTATAGGTAGCCAGGCACCGTTCCCGTGCAAAAACATGCTCTACCATCGGTTTGGGGTATTGAGGCGAACCAAATTCGGGCACCCATTGCCGGATGTATTTGAATTCAGGGTCAAACTTTTTTGTTTGTTCCGTGGGGTTGAAAATGCGGAAATACGGCGCTGCATCCGTGCCGCACCCTGCCGCCCACTGCCAGCCGCCTGAATTGCTGGCGAGGTCGAAATCGAGCAGTTTTTCAGCAAAATACGCTTCGCCAAGCCGCCAGTCGATCAGGAGGTGTTTGGTCAGAAAACTCGCCGTTATCATGCGCACCCGGTTGTGCATAAAGCCGGTCGTATTGAGTTCGCGCATACCGGCATCCACAATGGGGTATCCGGTACGGCCCTGACACCATTTTTCAAAATCTTCCGGGGCGTTGCGCCATTCTACCCGATCATATTGCGGGCGGAAAGGGTGGCCTACCACATGCGGAAAATTGCCCAGAATCTGGCTGTAAAAATCGCGCCAGATCAGTTCATTCAGGTAAGTACCATTCAAAAACTGTGCATTTCGCGCTTTTTCCCGAATACTGATGGTGCCGAAACGGAAATGAATGCCCAATTTCGATGTGCCGTGGAGGGCCGGGAAGTTGCGGGTTTTGTCGTAATTTTTTATCAGCCCACGTGCCACAGAAGCGGAAGGAAACGTCATTTGAACGGGCGAAAATCCCATTTCCGATAATTCGGGCACGGGTAAAGGATTGGTTTTAAACAAGTTATGCGTGTATTTTTCGACCGGGTAGGAAGCGAGGTAGAAGGACACTTTTTCGGGCGCTCCTTCGTGTTGAGGGACTTCCATCCACCGGGTTTGTAATTTTTCCAGCCAGCGGCGGCTATAGGGCGTAAACACCGTGTAAGGCGTACCATCGCCTTTCAGCACCTCGTCTTTTTCAAAGATCACGTGGTCTTTGTGGGTATGAAAAGGGAATGTTCCGGGCGGATAAAATTTTTGCCACCGAAGCATCCCGCTGAACCGCATAAGGTTCAAAGTCGCGGTTGGTATAAACGGCGGCAATATTGTATTGCTGCATCAGATTCGGCCATATTTCTTCGGGCGTACCGTAACAAACCAGCAGGGTACTGCCCGTCGTTTCCAGGCTGTTTTTCAGGGCAATAACGGTCTGGTGAATAAATGTTACCCTTGCATCTTGTTTGTTGTCGAGATCATCCAGGATATTGCGATCGAAAATAAAAAGCGGCAATACGGGATGCGGGCCTTTCAGCGCATGGTACAAACCGGCGTTGTCATGAAGCCGCAGATCGCGCCGGTGCCAGAAAATGGAGACAGGTGTGTGCATGACAGGCCGAAACAAGTGCCTTGACAGAAAGTTTTCAACTCCGGGACGTTTTCTGTTTCTGCCAATTTATTCTGACCTTCACGCCATGTTTACTTTACAAAGCGATGCCCGATGGGCTAAATTTGTGTGGCTGCTCGTAGCAGTGATTTTTATTGCCGATTTGCTGCTGCCCAGGCAGTTCAACATCGTTTTTGCCTACCTGCTGGCGCATTTCATGGCTATTTTCTTTAAAGAGAAAGGTGATGTGTTTCTGCTGGCCGTAGCCACAACGACCCTGACGATTATTGCCGTTTTTTTCAAAACGCTGGATGCCCCGGTGGAGCAAATTCTTTTTGAGCGTATTCCACCAGTGGTGAGTTTTTGGGCGGCTGCTTTTTTTGTGGTGCACTATATGGTATTACGGGAGACGGAACAACAACAGGAGGGTAAGTTCAAAGCACTGTTTGAATACGCTACCAGCGGTATTTTGATGACGAATCGCAAAGGACTGATTGTCACGGCAAATCCTGCCCTGGAAAAACTGTTCGGATACAACACCGGCGAACTATCCGGCCAAACCATAGAAAAACTGATCCCTACCCGTTTAGCGGAAAAGCATGTCGAACACCGCGAACATTTTCATGCCAATCCACACCCGCGCAGCATGGGTACGGGATTGAACCTGAGCGGATTGCGCAAGGATGGTTCGGAATTTCCGGTAGAAGTAAGTTTAAGTCCGTTTAAAAACCGCGAAGGAGATTTTGTGGTGGCCTTTGTCGTCGACAATACTTTTCGCAAGAATTATGAAGACTCTATTATCAGGCAAAAATCAGAACTGGCCCAACTGTCGGAAGCCCTGCAACAATCGAATGAAAGTCTGGAAAATAAGGTGGCTGAACGTACGCATGAACTGGAACAAACCAAAAAATGACCTGGCCGCCGCATTAGACAAAGAACGTGAATTGGGCGAATTAAAAAGCCGTTTTGTCAGTATGGCTTCGCATGAATTTCGCACACCGCTTACGTCGGTATTGTCGTCGGCCGGATTGATCCTGCAATATGCTGACCGGCAGGATATCGGCAATATAAAAAAACACGGCGAGCGTATTAAAAGTGCGGTCAACAGCCTGAATACCATTCTGACAGAATTCCTCTCACTCGGGCGCTTGGAAGAAGGTAAAACCCAGGTCAAAATGGAAGAAATAAATATTTCTGACTGTATTGATGACGTATGTACAGAAATGAAAAACCTGTTCAAGGATGGACAACAATTAATTTTTGAACAAGAAGGCGGCGACGTTGCCCGGCTTGACAGCGGTCTGCTTAAAAACATACTCATCAACCTGGTCTCCAACGCGGTCAAGTATTCGCCGGAAGGCGCCACTATTTTACTGCGCAGTAAGATAGGCGACGACGGCATTTGTATCAGTGTACGCGATCAAGGCATCGGGATTCCCGAAAGTGAACAAAAACACTTGTTTGACCGATTCTTCCGGGCCACAAATGCTACTAATATCCAGGGTACCGGATTGGGTTTATATATTGTGCAACGCTATGCCGAAATGATGAATGGCGAGGTAGGATTTACCAGCGAGGTGGAAAAAGGCAGCGAATTCTGGGTCAAGTTTCCTGGAGAGAGGCAAGAAGTGAGAAGTGAGAAGTGAGAGGTGAGAGGGTGAGAGGGTGAGAAACATCCCGTTTGGCTGTTCTTATTTCTTGGCTTGGTTTTCAGGCCTGTACTTTTAGAGAATTATTTGAACGATCTCGAAATCAAATAATTACAGGCCTGAAAAAACCAAGCCAAGAAATAAGAACAGCCAAACGGGATGTTTCTCACCCTCTCACCTCTCACCTCTCACTTCTAAAAAAAATGCCCCGCCAGAAAGACTAACTCTCAGCGGGGTGAACAAAACCCTCTTGCATAGTATTTGCAAGTGCAAACACCGGGTTTGCACTGTTATATCATATCACTGTCTGAGTGGATTACCAGAACAGGCAATGCACTACTTGACAATACTTCGCGCGTTATACTTTTGTGCAGGAAATTTTCCCAGAAACTGCGTTGATGCGTTACAAATACCAGTAACCCGATCCTGTGGTAAAATGCGTATTCGTACAAAGGATCCGCAATATCATCGCTGACCATTTTGGTGAAAATAAACGGCTTGTCAGGCTCGGATTCCTGGTAATTTGCCTCGAATAATTTGCGTTCCATTGCAAGGCCCTTTTCTCCCGGCGGCCCGATATGTACAAAATGAATCTGGCTGTCAAAACGACGGGCAAAAGAAATGGCTTGTTGTATGCGCAAGGAGTCCAATGACTCGAAGTTGCTGGCATACAGCATATTAGGAAAACCCTGGTAGCTTATTCCCGGCGGGACAAATAGTACAGGCGCTTGCGCATTTTTAGACACTTCCATACTCACGGAGCCAAAAAGTTTGTGTGTAAGGGTTCCTCCACCGGTAGTACCCATTACAATCAGGTCGCAGTTTTTCGAGTAATTTTGAATAGCAGTATCCGGGAAGCCATAAATCACTTTAGAAGTAATATATGGTCTGTCTGTTTCCAATACTTGTCCCGGTGCGCCCGGCTTTACGGCGGGTGGAAGATATTCTACTGACTCCGGGGTCATCGTTTGCTGAATAAATATATCCAGCTCCGGATTGCATTGTTTTATTGTACCCGGAAAGAAGCCGGATGCAGAAGGTTTGCTGCCTTCAAAGATGCTGTCCATCGCAAAAATTACTTCTACGTGCGCGTCGTCTTTTGGCTATTTGCCAGGCAAAAAGCAGCGCATTAGCGGACACCTCACTCATGTCGACCGGCACTACGATGTGTTTCAGTATGTTCAATTTACTTTTATATAAATACCTGTTTCGGAACATCTGAACCAGTTCGTCCACCGTCGGAACCTGACCTCCGGATACTAATATTCCATCCAGTTTGATTGCCGGCAAAGCGGGGATGCCGTCTGCGGCGATAGCGCCCGGTTCAAATACATCAATCAGTTTATGAGCCATTGGGAAAATATTCAATGCCTCTTTGATCCGTTCATGTAATTGCTGCCACTGCTGGTCGTGGTTGCTATACACTTTGATATGTGCTTTTCCGCATCCCTGGCAATTGCCAGCGCAGGTTTGCGGTTGGATCCCGGCTATTTCTTTCATAACTTCCATATTTTGGATACGATACTTGTCAAGCGTATCATATCTGCTCAATTGATCGATACCCAATGTATTTATCACGTTTATCGGTGCTTTTTTGTACGTTTTATTCCGGCGTATTCACATGGTCATATACACTGGTCGGGTCTGAAAGTTTTTCATCTGCCAGCGCTTTCATGATATCAAAAGGTGTGATGATGCCTACCAACTCTCCGTCTTCCACTACCGGAAGCGCATGGAAACGGTTGATGATGAATATTTCCAAGGCGACGTTGATGCGGTCATCAGGGGCGATTTTTCCCAAACGGGTAGTCATTATTTCTTCTGCAGTAGCGCGTTTCAGGCGTAAATCGTTTACAAAACGGTCTTCATCAAATTTGTAAGCCCCCCCGATAAAATGATCGAAGTCTGTCCGGCTGACAATGCCGACGATTTCGCGGAAACGAACAACCGGTATGTGGTGAAACTTATGGGTGTCGAAGACTTCTTTGACTTTAAACAAAGATTCTTCGGGGCCAACCGTCACTAAATGTTTGTGATCGGTCATCAGGCTGGATATTGGTGCAAAGACATTCATAATGAAAGAGGTTTGTTCTTAAATAATTAATTACAGTACAAAGGTGATTCAGAAGGTCCCTTACGCTCAATGATCGCCGTTAGTGCAAAAAATGATAAAAATCATTACGCGGTTCGGCGCACATTTTTACTTTTGCCTTAGATATGAAAAAATCCTGGTTATTGAAGACAACAAGGATGTCCGCGAAAACCTCGCGGAGATTCTGACACTCAGCGGTTATGAAGCGCTGACTGCTGAAAACGGCAAAATCGGAGTGGAAATAGCGCAACTTTCTTCGCCGGATATCATTCTATGCGATATCATGATGCCCGAATTAGATGGGTACGGTGTGTTGCATATCCTGAGCCGCCAAGCCCAGACTGCGGATATTCCTTTCATTTTTCTAACTGCCAAGGCAGAAAAAGAAGATTTCCGACGCGGCATGTCGATGGGCGCCGACGACTACATTACCAAACCGTTTGATGATGTAGCACTGTTGCAAACCATCGAATCGCGCCTGCACAAAAGTGAACGCCTGCGTGTGGCCTCCGCCCAGCATACCGGCTCCATCGATCGCTTTATTGATGAAGCGCGCGCCCTCGAAGCCATCAAACACCTGTCTGAAAACAGGGAAATGCGGCATTATCGAAAGAAAGACCTGATTTTCAGGGAAGGGGAAAATCCGCGGTGGCTGTATTTCGTGGAAAGCGGCAAAGTAAAAATTTATAAAACCAGCGACGATGGTCGGGAATTGATCGTAAAAGTGGCTCAGACAGGCGACTTTCTGGGTTTTTTGGCGCTTTTTAGCGAAAATACATACCCGGAAAGCGCCGCAGCGCTGGAAGATTGCACCATCAAATTGGTTCCCCGGCAGGACTTTGTGGCATTGGTTTTCGGGAACCGGGATGTGAATGCCCGCTTTATCAAAATGCTCGCCGGCCATATTGCCGAACGGGAACAGCAACTTATCGAACTAGCCTACAACTCCGTGCGCAAACGGGCAGCCACCGCGCTTGTGCACCTCTGCGAACAAAGCGACACAACGGAAGTACACCTGTTGCGAGAAGACCTCGCCGCTTTGGCCGGCACAGCCAAGGAAACACTGATTCGAACACTGACGGATTTTAAAAATGAAGGCTTGATCGATATTAAAGACGGGGTGGTGCATGTGTTGAAATTAGATAAACTGAAGCATTTGCCCAATTGAAATGAAAAGGAACAAGGCGGAAAAAAAAACAAAAAAAAAAAACCGAAGGGGGAAAAGGCGCGTTTAACCCAGGCAACCTTTACCCCTCCCCCCCCCTTTTCTTTTTGCCTTTTCCCTTTGCCCTTTGCCTTTATTCAATGTGCCAGCGTCCGCCCTTTTTCATGCAGTCGACCGACCACAAACCGGTGAATATCCGGCACCAGTTCCCTGACTTCTTCCAGAAACTCCCATAGCAAGGGTAGTTTTTCCGAATCCGGCGGCAATTCAAGGATATATTGCAGGATGCCGTTTGCAATGGTTTGCAGGCCTTTGCCCGATTCCCGGTAATTTGCCAGGTCGTGGTACCACGGAATGACTGGCAGGTAGGTCGATTTTTTACGGTATTCAACATCTCGTTCCAGCAAGCGATATTGCTGTGCAACAGCCATCAGTTTGACAAATTTTCCCTGCCGGAACAATACTTCGAAGTAGGCTGAGAAGAACAGGTGCCAGCGGTACTCGAACACCTCTTTGGCATACGCTTTCAGAAATGTGGCAGCATAACTTTCCGCATTTTTGAATTGTCGGTTGGCATACAGGCATTTGATGTAAAAAGCAACAAAACCGATTTTGTTGTGGAAATTTCGAGTGTTTTTCACATCGGGATAAGCGGCTTTCATCACTTCCAGCGCCGCCGGATATCGTTTCGCCCGCAGCAAAACCGCCGCAAGGTTATTGATGTAAAAAATGTAGTCGGAGTTTTTACTGCGCACGGACAAGTAGCCGTAATAGGCCGCTTTTTCGTAGTCTTTAAACTTGGAATGCAGCAATAAGCGCTGACTGTAGTAATTGGTTAACACGCGTTTGGAATAATACTGCCCACGTTCGAGCACCTTGTCCCAATACTCGAAATTTTCCAGCAGCGGCGTATAACGACCGTAATTCAGGTTTACAAAAATCAGTCGTATCAGTGCAAAATAGCGGTTAAGTCCGTCGAGGGTTTCATCGTAAAAGGTTTCTGCCAGCCATTTCTGCCACTGTATTGACTCGCCTGATCCTGTGGCGTATTGTTGCACGATATCGAGCGTGGCCTGGTGTAATTGCTCGTAGGTCTGTTTGGAGCGTTCGTATTGCGCCTGGTGTTGTATTAAAAAATCATTGACCACCCGGTGCTCATCCCGGCGCAGGCGGATGAGCAAAAAATGGCGAAAAGCCTGGGCTAACTCATAGAACTTGATGAAAAAAAAGTGGGTGGGCTGGAAGTTTCTGATGGTACGAAACAGCAGGCGCTCCTCCTCCGGCTCGATGGCGTCCGTAATAATCTTTCGTTCCATTTCATTCATCCACTCAAACTGGATGTCCACATCGTTTTCGCGCAGTCGCTCCGCAATCCAGTTTTTCAGGCTGGAATATTTGCGCTTGTCAATCTCCTCGTCATAAGGCACAAACACATCGATATTCCGGCAGTTTTCATGCAGACGCTCCAAAATCGACAATTTTACCTGGTCTCCAAACTTCTGCACCGACAGCAAATAGGCCGTCTCCTGTGGCAGGAGCGTGGCGGCAAAATCGGTGAATGTGCGAAGACGCATTTTTAGAGGTGAGAAGTGAGAGGTGAGAAGTGAGAGACATCCCGCTTGGGTACTCTTATGATTTATGCTTTGGTTTTTCAGGCCTGTAATCGTGAATCGTGTATGGTGTTTGGTGTCGGCGTGGGCGTGTATGGTGTGAGTGGCATCTCGTTACAGGAATTATAGGAATTCTTCTTCAAGCAGAATGCCACTCACGACTCACGATTCACAACTCACGATTACAGGCCTGAAAAACCCATACTCCAACTATAAAAATGCCAAAGGGAATGTCTCTCACTTCTCACTTCTCACTTCTCACCTCTAAATCGTAAGCCCCCCGTCCACACTAATCGTCGCGCCATTGACAAACGCCGCTTCTTCTGAAGCCAGGAAAACGTACACATTGGCTACTTCTTCCGGTGTGCCGAGGCGTTGCATGGGCGTTTTTTCGCGCATACCCGCCAGCACGTTTTCCGGGATAGCGTCCATCATTTCGGTATGGATAAATCCGGGAGCGACGGCGTTGGCGGTGATGCCACGGCGACCGAATTCGCGTGCCCATACTTTGGTCATACCAATGACGGCGGCTTTGGTGGCCACGTAATTCGTCTGCCCGAAATTGCCGTACAAACCTACAACAGATGCGGCAGAAATAACGCGTCCCCAGCCGGCTGTTTCCAGAAAAGGATACACCGCTTTGGTGCAGTTGAACACACCGGTCAGGTTGACAGCGATGACCTGCTCCCATTGCTCGGCGCTCATTTTTTTCAGCGTCGCGTCGCGGGTGATACCGGCGTTGTTGATTAAAATATGGATGCCTCCGAAGTCTTGATTGACAGCGTTCGCGGCGGCTTCTACCGCAGCAAGGTCGGTTGTATTCACCTGGTAAAACCGCAGTCGATCGGTGTACTGCGACCAGGACGCCAGTAAATCGGCGCCGCGTTTTGCGTCGATATCCCAAATGGCTACCCGGGCGCCTTCTGCCAGAAATTTTTGTGCGGTGGCCTTGCCAATACCGCTGGCGCCGCCGGTAATGATGGCAATTCTGCCTTCTAAACGATTCATAAGTAGTTATTGGTTATTAGTTATCCGTTATCAGTGTGGTAACCCATTATTTGCGCTGAACAATTGCAGGAGCAAAAGTAGGTGTATCGTTTACCCCGGGTACTGCATCGCATTTTTTTTATCAGAAGCGGTCAACCCTTTTATTTATGAATTTAAATAGTTGATAATCAAATTTTTATTGTAACATATATTTAAAAAATATCAAAAAGTCAATAGCAGGAAAGAAATCAAAGCTGTTTTCGTCTGCCATTCGCCATCATTCCTTTGTCTTTGGAAAAATGCTTGTATGGCCTAATAAAATTAGGTGAAAGGCTTGCTTATCCAAAAAATAAGATACCATGGAAAAAGAACAATGGTTTTGGTCGACGATAGGTTTGATAACGGCATACGCCAGTGTCATACTGTACCTGGTGATCCGGGGGGCGCGCCGCACCAAATCGCTGAGCGACTACGCCGTTGGGACGACAGGGTTCTCGCCAACGGTAGTAGGATTATCGCTCGCGGCGGCTATCACGAGCGCTGCCACATTTATTATTAATCCGGGTTTTATTGCCTTGTACGGACTGAGTGCGTTGCTGGCATTTGCAGTGGTATTGCCACTCGGGCTTGCAATTTCCCTGGTAGTACTGACAAAGAGTTTTCGGAAATATGGCGCCAGTATTAAAGCATTATCCCTGTCGCAGTGGATCGGCGAGCGGTACAAGAGCAAGGGTTTTGCCTTGTTTTTTGCAGTCTTGTCTCTGTTGCTTATCACCTTTATCGTCCTGATTTGTGTGGGTATGACGAAAGTGCTGGCGCAGGCGTTGGGAGCGGAAGAATGGTTAGTTTTGTTGGGTTTGGTGGTATTTGTTTTCGGATACATGATGTTTGGCGGCGCCAATTCGATGGTGTACACCAACACCATTCAGGCTGTCATCATGCTGGTAGTGGCCTTTTTGCTGCTGGGTTCGGGTTACGAACATTTTAGCGCCGGGGTGCACGGTTTTTGGGACAAACTGGCCGCGATTGATCCGCAATTGATAACAACAAGCAATGCTTCCAGCCCGATTTCCAGGGATTTCTTTGAAATTTTCGTGTGCAATTTCGTGGTAGGTATTGCGGTGGTTTGTCAGCCGCACATTATTACCAAATCGCTGATGTTGCGCAGCGACCGCGATGTGAACCGCTACCTGATCGTGGGACTGACGGCAGAAGCCATCTTTTTTGCTGTTGTAATTACCGGTTTTTATGCCCGGTTGATGTTTCCCGATTTGCAGGCTGACGGGCAGCCTTTGCGTATGGACGGTATTGTTTCGGCTTATGTGGTGCGTGAATTCCCGGTCTGGATTGGGCTGATCGTCATTTTAGGTTTACTTTCTGCCGGATTATCTACTTTGGAAGGACTTATTCAGTCGGTTTCCACGACCATTACCTCCGATTTGATCAAACCTCTTTTCGGCCGGTTTTTTACAAACGACAGGCAGTATGTGCTGATCAATCGTTTGGTCATTATTCTGCTGGCCATTGTTGCTTTTCAGGTTTCCAATTATCAGTTGCAGTACCCCAATCTCAGTGTAGGCATTTTTGCCCAGAACGGCGTGTATGCCTATTTCTCTGCGGCTTTTGTGCCGGTTTTATTCGGCATCTTTTTGAAAAATACACCTTCCATGGCCGTTTTCGGCGCTTCTATTACGGCTATTCTGGTGCATTTCGGCGCCTACTACGGCGGTATCAGCGAATACCTGCAAGGACCCGTGCGCAATCCCGCCGTGGCTGCCACGTATGCAATACTTGCTTCGGTCATGGTCGGACTGCTGCTGCATTTTTCACTGAAAAAATCGGAGATATGAAACAGCGCTTCCAGTTCTATATGACTTTGTCCCGGACAACCCGCTGCATTTTTTTGCTTTGGTCTATGGCTTGTGCAATGCCTTCATTTGGAAATACCATTCAAAATCAAATACTTATGCCTCAAGACAGCCTGCATTTTATCCAACTACCCTCTGGAATACGGCTGGCTTATAGTGACACAGGAGCGGGTGATACAACGCTGGTGTTCCTGCACGGATTGGGCAGCAACCACAAAGCCTGGCAAAAGAACACCGCAGTATTATCTCAACGTTTCCGCTGTCTGGCGCTTGATCTGCCGGGTTACGGCGCATCGGACAAAGGCGACTATGCGTACGACATGACGTTTTTTGCCCGCAGGGTCCGGGAATTTACCGACGCCCTGGAGGTGAAAAATGTCGTGCTCGTCGGGCATTCCATGGGCAGTCAGATCGCTATGCACTGTGTGTTGCAGGATAGCAGCCGCTGGGAAAAACTCGTGCTGCTGGCGCCGGCGGGTTTTGAAACATTTACGGAACAGGAACGCGCCTGGTTTCAGATGGTGTACACCCCGGCGGTGCTGAAGGCCACAACGCCGGAACAGATTCGCAAAAATTTTGAAATCAACTTTTTTCAGTTTCCTGCCGACGCCGAATTTATGATCCGCGACCGGCTGGCGCTGCGGGAAACCCCTGCTTATGAAATGTATTGCAACATGATACCCAAGTGCGTGACAGGCATGTTGCGGGAACCGGTTTACGAGCGTTTGCCGGAAATAAAAATCCCTGTGATCGTCCTGTATGGCGAAAAAGATTACCTGATTCCCAACCAAATCCTGCACAAAGGGCAGACCACTTTACAAGTCGCGCAATCCGGTCAATCCCGAATACCCGACAGCAGTTTACGCATACTTCCACAGTGCGGCCATTTTGTGCAGTGGGAAGCGGCAGATGCGGTCAATCAAGCGATTTTAGATTTTTTGAAGTGAATCCCGTTCATCGTCTTATTTTAAAACAAAACTAATTTCTTAACCATGAAGCAAGTATTTACATTCTTTTTGCTGCTTTTTGCCGCGTTTTCTGCCTTTGCGCAGCGCGGAACGGTGACCGGTAAAATCACCGACGCCGATACCGGAGAGCCGCTGTTGCGCGCCAGTATCGTGCTGGAAGGCGCAGCAAGCGGCGCTTTTGCCGATGCATCCGGTGTGTACTCCATCAGTGTGCCGCCCGGTGAGCGCACTTTGATCGTTTCTTACCTGGGCTACAAAACCGCTACTCAAAAAGTTACCATCACCAGCAGCCAGACTACGACGCTGGATTTTGCCATGGAAACAACTTCGTTTCAGGGAGAAGAAGTGGTGGTTACGGCATCCCGCCGGGCAGAAAAACTGACCAACGCACCGGCCACTATTTCTGTCATCAATGCGCAGACTATCAGCGAGTTACCCTCTTTTAATATCGCCGAATTGCTGGGTCGCCAGCGCGGCGTGGATTATGTGCGCTCCGGCGTACTGGGCATCGGCATCAATGCGCGGGGTTTCAACAGCGCATTCAATCCCAAAAATCTGCAAATCAACGATGGTCGCTTGTCTTCGCTTATTGCAACCGGTTTGCCACTGGGCGCACTGGGCACTACGGTAAAAGAAGATATTGAACGCATCGAGGTCATTCTCGGGCCTTCTTCAGCGCTATACGGCCCGAACGCCCACAATGGTCTGCTGAATACGATTACCAAAGATCCGCGCACTTACCAGGGCACCACGTTTGCCTTGGGTGCAGGCAACCAGAGTGTGCTGACAGCCCGCTTGCGCCATGCAACGCAGGTAAATGACTGGTTTGCTTTCAAGTTCAGCGGCGAATACACACAGGGCGAAGAGTTCGACTTTACCGATACGGTGTACAGTGTGGCAGGCGGCGTGCAATTTGCCAAATACCCGGAATATCTGCTCAACCGCGATTTCAATTCTGCCCGCGGAGAGGCAGCCTTGTACTTTAAAGTGGCCCCCAAATCGGACATCATTGTAGGGTATGGCGCCAGTAACAGCAACAATATCGGCAATACCAATGCAGGCCGCAATCAGATTCGCGACTGGCGGGTGAGCTGGGGACAGGTGCGTTATGTTTCGCCGCATGTGTACGCCAACCTGTACCATACCTGGAGCAGCACGGACTCCACCTACGCCATGAATCGCCGCACCTTGAACTACTGGTCGTATAAAAACGCCGGCGTGGATGAAGCCACTGCGCGCACCAAATCTATTTCCAGTTTCAATTTATACAACGCTGCCACCCAGTCATTCTTCGATCTGCCGCGCGGCGCTTTATTCCAGGATAAATCCCGTCGTCTCAATGCGGAATTGCAGTACAATAATTCGGTAGGCAAATTATTTGATGTGATCGTTGGCGGCCAGTTTCAACAAGATGTAGCCCAGAGTAACAACACCTACCTGTTGGACAAAGGCGGCGATATTACCATCGGCCAGTTTGGCGGTTATGCGCAACTCGAACGCAAATTCGGCAAGTTCCGGGCTGTGTTAGCCGCCCGTGCCGATAACCACGACTTGTACGGTTTTAACTTCATCCCCAAAGCAGCCCTGGTTTACACCACAGACAGGGGTTCTGCACGGATCACGTACGGAAAAGGTATTGCTGCCCCAACCATCCTGAACCTGTCCGCCAATATTTTCGGCGGCTTGTTGCTCGGCAACGGCGAAGGTTTTACCGTAACGGAAGTAGACCGTTCTACCAATTCAGTGATAGGTACCTATGAAGTGGCGGAGTTGAAAGTTGAAAAAATTCAAACCGTAGAAATCGGCTACAAGGGCCTCTTTGGAGACAAGTTTTTCTTCGATGCCAATGCCTATTACAACATGTCGCAGGATTTCCTCAGCCCTTCCGTCAATATTGCACCGGATCGCGATTTTACGTTTGACCACGACAACAACCCCGCTACAGCGGCGCAGGCACGTATCCTGGGTTACGCCACCAAACGCGGCGATGAATCCATTGCTAATCTGACCACTGCCGCCACGCTGCCGAATGGCGACAAAGGCGCTGACCTGGTACTGACCTATATCAATTTTGGTCAGGTTAATACCTACGGATTTGACGCTTCTTTGAACTATTCCATTGTAAAAAATCTCGGCGCCACCCTGAATTACTCCTATTTCGGGTACGATATTGATGAAACGGATCTGGCCAACGACGGTAACAAAGACGGAAAGGTGAATGAAAATGACCTGCCGATCAATACGCCGACACACAAACTCGGACTGGGCCTCAATTACAGCAACAAACGCCTGTTCGGTTCTTTGTTCGGTCGCTATGTTCAACAGTATGATTTCTTTTCGGGTATCAACGTAGCCGCGGCCACCAACACCGATCTCATTTATGGCGGTAATCAGGTTATTGAAAACAAACGTGTGGGCACTTCTTTCAACAATGGCCCGCTGGGTGGATTTTTCAACCTCGATCTGTCATTGGGTTACAGGTTCGGCAAACACTTTACCCTTGCCGGTCAAGTGGTCAATCTGCTGGATTCAGAGGTGCGTGAGTTTGTAGCATCGCCTGCGATTTCCCGCTTGTACTCGGTCGAATTAAAAGTGGATTTGCCGGCCCTGGGTCGCAAAAAATAAGAACCTTCATACATTCAGCATCGTGTTTGAGGCGGCCCGGAAAAGGTTTATGAGGTTTATAAGGTTGATGAGGTTGATATACATTCACTCAGGAATGAAGCGATTTTACTTTTTTCGAGTGGATGTATATCAACCTCATCAACCTTATAAACCTCATCAACCTTTTCGCTGCTGCTTCTTTTTTCTTTCTTTTATGCAAAACGCCATAATACTTTCTGTGGGGGCCTACGCGCCGTCCCGAGTGGTAGACAATCAATATTTTAATGAATTACTCGGTGAAGATGTAGGTACCTGGTTGAGTGAAAATGTGCATATCCACCGCCGCCACTGGTGCGCTGATGATGAAAGCACCGCTGATCTGGCTGAACATGCCGCCCGGCAGGCGCTCGAACGCGCAGGAGTGCGCCCGGAGCAAATTGATCTGATTATTGTAGCCACCGACACCCCCGAATATATTTCCCCTTCTACTGCATCTGTCTTGCAATACCGGCTCGGTGCAGCGAAAGCAGGGACTTTTGATCTCAACACTGCCTGTGCCGGGTTTGTGACGGCGCTCGATACAGCCTCCAAGTACATTCAGGCTGATGCGCAATACCAGCATATTCTGGTAGTCGGCGCGTATGCCATGAGTAAGTACCTGAATATGGCGGATAAAAAGACCGTGACCCTTTTTGCCGATGGCGCCGGAGCGGTGGTACTTCGTTCTGTTCCCCGGGAAGAAAATCGCGGCTATTTAGCCGGCCGCCTGCTGACCCACGGCGAATACCACGACTGGATGGGGATTTATGCCGGGGGCGCCCATCAACCGGTCGATGCAGGGGTGCTGGAACGGCATGAGCACCAGTTACAGTTTGTGCGCAAATTCCCGAAAGAACTTAATCCCGAAATCTGGTCGCGCCTGGCCGTGGAACTCAGCGAACGAAGCCACACGGATCTGAATGAGGTCACTCAATTCTTTATTACTCAAATCAACATCAATGCCATCTGGGAAACGCTGGACCGGCTTAATTTGCCGCACGATAAAGCGCATACCATTATGCAGGAATATGGCTACACCGGCTCTGCCTGTATTCCCATGGCTTTCAACGATGCCTGGGAAAAAGGACTTGTCAAAACCGGCGATACGGTATTTTTCATCGGATCGGGTGGGGGACTTGCTTTTGCGGCGGCGGCTTTCCGGTTGTGATCTTTAAAGGATCAGGGATGAGGAATGAGGGATGAGGAATGACCGAGCGTGATGTCGGACATCACGCTCGGTCATTCCTCATTCCTCATTCCTCATTCCTCATCCCTTAAATCCGTGTTCCTTTTCATCTTAAAATTTTAATCAAAATCACATGGATTGGTCTTCCAAGTGGGCTTTATACAGCCCGGATAAAATTGCATTTAAAGAATATGAAACGAACAAAACCCTGACATTCGGGGAACTCGACCGCCTGGCCAACCGCCTGGCGCATCGTTTTGCAGCGGAATACGGGATAAAAAAGGGGGATAGGGTAGCGGTGCTGGCGGAAAACTGCCTGGAATACATCGTGCTTTTTTGTACCGCCCAAAAAACCGGTTGTATCCTCGTGCCGCTGAATTACAGACTGTCGTCTGCGGAAATTGATTTCCTGCTGCGCGATGCCAAACCGAAATTGGTCATTGGCGAGTCGAAGTTTCAGGCGCAATTAGAACAGGCGGCTTACTACCGAAAAATTAAACACCACTGGACGCTGGAAGCATTGGGTTCATTTTGCAACAAGGCCATCCCGACCGAATACGATGCCGCTTTTCTCAAGCTGCCACTGCGAGAAAGCGATCCTGTTTTTATCCTGTATACTTCCGGCACTACCGGTTTTCCCAAGGGCGCATTGTACACGCATAAAATGCTGTTCTGGAACAGTATAAATACCTCTATGTCCTTGATTGTCAATAGCGAAAGCCGTACAATCAATGTAATGCCACCTTTTCATACGGGTGGCTGGAACGTACTGACTACACCCTTTTTTCACCACGGTGGCTACACTTGTCTGTTGAAAAAATTTGAACCGGCTGCGGTGTTGTCACTGCTGCAAAGCGAGCGGGTTTCCTTGTTTATGGGCGTGCCTACCATGTTGAAAATGCTCGCCGATGAGCCGGCTTTTGAACGGGCTGATTTTTCATCGCTGCATTATATCATCGTCGGCGGAGAACCGATGCCTGTTCCGCTTATTGAAAAATGGCATGAGAAAGGCGTTTTAATTCGCCAGGGTTACGGCATGACCGAGGTCGGCCCAAACCTGACATCCCTGCACCACAACGATGCCATGCGCAAACGCGGATCCATCGGTCGCCCCAATTTTTATGTGGAAATAAAAATTGCAGACGAACAGGGCAGGGACTGTGCGCCCAACCAACCCGGCGAGTTGCTGCTGCGCGGCCCGATGGTCACGCCCGGTTACTGGCGCAACCGGCAGGCTACGCAAAAAGCCCTGGAAAGCGGGTGGTTTCATACCGGCGACCTGGTGCGGCAAGACGAAGACCAGTATATCTATGTGGTGGATCGCATTAAAAATATGTTTATTTCCGGCGGAGAAAATGTCTATCCCGCTGAAATAGAACGTGTTATCGTAACGCATCCCGCTGTGGCGGAAGCCTCGGTTATCGCAATGCCCGATGAAAAATGGGGTGAAACAGGCCGCGCTTTTGTGGTGCTGCATCCCGGCGAGCAATTGACGGAAACTGCATTAATGGAGTATTGCAGCACGCAACTGGCGCGTTTCAAGATTCCTAAAAGCGTTGTTTTTATCCCTGCACTCCCCAAAAATGATACGGGAAAAATTAACCGGCTGGCGTTGAGAGAGAAGGTTTGATGGTTGGAAAGGTTTGATGGTTTGAGGTGGTGACCTAAAGCCTTGAGTTACCACCTCAAACCATCAAACTTTCAAACTATCAAACCTGCTCAAACATTACATTAAATTCCGATCTTAGCGCCTCAAACCATCTGACAATGCACCCGAATCAATTGCTCATTCAATCCTTTTACGAGGCATTTTCCCGGAAAGATTACCGCGCAATGGCCGAATGTTATCATCCGGAGGCTACTTTTATCGATGCGGCTTTTGACCTGCATGGAAAGGAAGTTCCTGCTATGTGGGAAATGCTGTGTAAGCGTGGAAAAGACCTTGAACTAACGTTTTCCAATGTTGCCGCCGATGCGCTGCACGGTTCAGCCGATTGGGAAGCGCGGTACACTTTTTCCCAGACCGGCCGAAAAGTGCACAATATCATTCATGCCGAATTTATATTTCGGGATGGGAAAATCTGGTCGCATACGGACACATTCGATTTTTACAGATGGGCCAGGCAAGCGCTTGGTTTTACCGGACTTCTGTTGGGATGGACGGCTTTCCTGCACAAAAAAGTACAAAAGTCTGCGATGGGCAGCTTGCATAAGTTTATGGCAGAAAAGGGTAATGGGTTTTAGTGTTTGGTGTTTAGTGTTTGGTGTTTAGGGCGCTTCGCCTTTGGCAACAGTGAGTAGTTCAGGCGAAGCGCCCCAAACACTAAACACTAAACACCAAACACCAGCCTACTTCCGCTCAGGCACCGGGCAGGTTGACAAGCCCACAATGGCATACAGCGGGCAAAAACTGACCAGGCTCGTCAGTACGAATACGCCGCCGAGCACCAACAGAATAGTGCCGACCAGTCCGGTAACGGTACCCGTGAAATAAAGTGCCGCAAATACGATTGCGAGAACGACGCGGACGATTTTATCGGTGGAACCCATATTTTTTTTCATAACAACAGAAAAGTTTAATAGTGAAAGAGTTGTGTCAGGCAGGCGATCAGCGCTGCTATACAGATGCACAGCAGGCACACAATCAGCAGTTTAACAAGTTTGGATTTGTTTTGAAACATCAATTGCTTTTGATGCTACAAAATTCACCTGATTTGACGGTAGCCTGTGCTACTCAGGTAGCACAAGTGACAATATTCTGATGCGCCCGCGCAAGAGTTGTATCATACCCTTGTGTTCCATTTGTTTCAACAGTCGGGAAGCCACCGCTCGGGCGGTACCAAGGTCGTCGGCAATTTCCTGGTGCGATAGGTGCAAAACAAGCGTATTGAGCAGCTCCGATTTCTCCCGGAGGTATTTGAGCAGGCGCTGATCGAGGCTGGAAAAACTGATTTCATCCACCATACTAAGCAGTTCCTGAAACCTGTCGGCGTAAGCAGTCAATACGAAATCAAACCAGCCCGGGTATTTTCTGCCGAGCGAATAAGCCAGTTCGCTGGGGATGCCAATCAATTCAGTAACCTGTTGCGTAATGGCTTTTATGCGGCTTTTTTCCTGTTTCAAGGCCGAAGAAAGCGTTAAAGCGCAACTCTCCCCCGGATGAATATAGTAGAGCAGTACTTCGTGCCCCGATTCATCGGCCCTGCTCACTTTGATGGATCCTTTTACCACCAATGGTATCAGTTGTATATGATCGCCCGTGTTCATCAATATTTTTCCGGCAGGAATAGTCAGAAAAACGGCCTTTTCACTAATCGTATCGCTTAATTCAGGGTTATTCAGCGAAGGGAAATGGCGGCGTAAAATGGAGGGAATATCTTCTTTTTTCATAACGAGGACTGATAGATATCAATTCCAAACCGTTGCCGGAACCCATCCCAGCCCTGTAGCCCGCCTGTATGTACGGCTGTGATGACACTGCCTTCGGGGAAGCGGCCATTTTCCAATAATTCAAAAATACCCCACATCATTTTGGCTGTATAAATCGGATCGAGCAGGATACCGGTCTGAGATTGGAATTCCCGTACAAATTCTATCAATTCAGGGTGAAAAGCCGCGAATTCACCAAATATGTACTCGGTTTTGATCTGAAAATGTGGCGTCACGCCATTAAAAACTTCTTCTACCCTCGATTGGATACTGTGCTCACTCAAGCCATGCGGGGCGGCGGGAAAAACCAATACCGTGCCGGCATCACCCAGTCCCCCGATCACACCTGCGGCGGTTGTGCCTGTACCTGCAGGAATGGCGATAAATCGTTTTTCAGGGGCCAAGCCTGGTGTTTGTGCCATGATTTCCTGTGAAATAACCGCACAACTTTCGACGGCTTCCCTCGTGGCGCCCCCTTCAGGTAACTGGTAATAGTTTGGATATTCCGTTAAAATCTGTTGAATAACAGTACTTGCTGCTCCGGCGACATAGTCCTTTTTGGTTACCGGAATTAACTGCATACCACAGGCATGCGTATAAGCCATCGTAGGAGTTGACATATCAGCAGACAATCCGCGAATAACAGCGACGGTGGGAAAGTGGAATGCTTTTCCAGCTGCTGCCACAGCGTGAATGTGGTTGGAAAAAGGGCCGCCAAACGTCAACATACCGTCGAAATTTCCCTGCTGCAAAAAACGAATGACCGGTTCGAGTTTGCGCCATTTATTTCCCTGTATGGAAGGGTGCAACAGGTCGTCGCGTTTGAGGTAAAGCGTAATATCCGCGTTTTTACCCGGATGTTCAGCGATATGTGTTAGTGGAGAAGGCATATGTAAAAGGCAAAACTAGCAAAGGGCAAAAAGCAATGTAAATCAATGAGTTACAAAAGATTTAGTTTTAACTAATTTTGCAAACCTGCTTTTTTTTTAATGGCACTCATATCCGGCTTTGGGCACGGCCGATTCAAACAGAGAAAGATCCAATTGCAGCCCCCGCTGAATCAGTAACAATCCAGCCAAGGTAAGCAATAATGGTTGCACGATTCTTATTTTCGTGCGGATCGCATGACTGAAGGAACGTCCGAACACCGTAGCGGTTAACAAAAGAGGTAATGTGCCGAGTCCGAAAAATGCCATAAAAATGCCTCCTTCCATACTATTTGTAGTGGAAATAGCCCCGGCCAAAGCCGCATAAACCATACCGCAAGGCAGCAGACCGTTCAGCAGGCCCAATGAAAAAGTGGCGCTACCGGGATGATTATGAATCAAACGTCCCATCCGTTGTTGTATGGAGCGCGTAAATGTGCCGAAACCGGGTAATGCCGTGACCAAGCGCTCAAAACGCCATGCCACGAACGCCATTGCTATGATAAAAAAACCGGCGGCAAGGGATAAGACCTGTTGAAACCCCGCAATCGCCATGCCTTTGCCAAGCAACCCGAAAAGCAACCCCAATGCCGAATACGTCAGAATACGACCGGAATGGTACACCAGCATTTGCAGGAACACGGCCCGGCGCTCCGAGGATGGCAGCGGTATGGCCAGCATCAGGGGGCCGCACATGCCTACACAGTGCAGGCTGCCTGCAAGTCCGAGCAACAACGGGGTCAGCATGCTCATCAATCAGGCGTTGGTAACAATAAAGGTCGTTTCATAAAAATAAGTCTTCCCATCCGACTCCCAGTCCAGTTCGATGTGCCAGCGACCGGGCGTCATCTTGTCGGCTGGTATACTCAGCGTATTACTTTGTTCGATTTTGCTTGTAAAATCTTCACCTGTTGTAGCGGAACGGTAGCAGCGGGCAGTGCCCATAGCGGATGTCATGTTGGCCGGCAATCGCACTTCAACCGACTTTCCTTCTACGTCAAACCGTACGGCAGGCTGTATGGCCAATTGGCCGGTGTTTTGTTTGCCATCCATACGTGCCTGGTAGTTCAGATCAAGATTGTAGTAGTCCTTCTGAACCAAGCCCGGATCGTGGCTGCGCGATCTGATGACCATGCTGACCATAAGAATTGCGAAAGTGGCATAAACAAGTGCTATACCTGTACCCCAATTGAATTTCATGCGCAGAGAGTGTTTTGAAAGTGAGTTAAGATATTGTATTTATTGACACCCCATATCTTAAGTATGTACTTATTTACCCGGCCCCATAAAATTGGTATTTATTTCGTCGATCTTCTTTCCGTTGGAAATGACATCAATGTGAATGGGGGTTTTGCGACCATGTAACTGATAAACAGGCATTTCCACAAAAAATGCACCCTCTATCTTGCCTCCTTTCGGGATTAAAGACTGCTCCTTCCCAACAATGGTAATGTTCCCTCCGGGTGTTGCCATTTGTAAATGTACAGGGAGGTCAGTGGTTGATTTATTGATCAGGATAAAAGTATACAAGTTCGTCAGATGGTTCTCGTCTTTCTGTTGATACAATTGTCCGGGTGAGCGCAGAATAATGGATTCAACGATTCCCCGGTTAGCCAAAAGAAAAATATCCAAAGCCAGCAACGCCACCAGCATGCCTGTATATGCAAACACACGGGTGGTAAATATCTTCCGATGACCGGATTCAATGCCCGTCATGGAATCATACCGAATCAGGCCGAGCGGCTTATCAACTTTTACCATTACTTCATCACAAGCATCGATGCAGGCTGTACAGTTTGTACATTCCAGTTGCGTGCCGTTGCGGATATCGATACCGGTAGGACAAACGGCTACACATAGATTGCAGTCGATACAATCACCTTTTGCCAGGGCCGGGCGTCTTACATCTGAAGAAGCGCTGCCTACTGCTTCTATGATTTGATCGGCAGGATTGCCTGATGAAGATGTATGAATACCCTGATTATCAAATGCAGCGGCGCTTGCAGCACCTTTTTTCAACTTGCCGCGCGGTTCGCCACGTACAAAATCATAAGCCACCACAACGGAATCTTTTACCAGCAAAACACTTTGTAAACGACCATAAGGGCAAATCGTCGTACATACCTGCTCGCGGAGCCGGGCAAAAACGCCGTAAAAAACGCCGGAAAAAACAAGCATGGCCATAAAGCCGCTCAGGTTTTGGCCTACAGGTTCCTGGATAATGGCCAGCACCTGATCCATACCGATGATATAGGCAAGGAAATAATTGGATACAATAACAGAAATACTAAAAAATACCAGGTGTTTAAGCCCTTTTTTTCGTATTTTTTCAACTGTCCAGGGAGCATTGTCCAGTTTGCGCTGTTCTCCGGCGCTACCTTCAATCCAGTATTCAATTTTGCGGAAAAACATTTCCATAAAAACCGTTTGCGGGCAAACCCATCCGCAAAACAAACGCCCGTATATGACAGTAAACAAAATGATGAATACTAAAAAAGTCAGCATTGCTAACACAAACAGGTGAAAATCCTGTGGCGTAAACAGCAGGCCGAACAGTACAAATTTTCGTTCCAAGACATTGAATAGCAAAAACTGCTCACCATCTACCTTGATAAACGGCATTGTCAGAAAAATGACCAGGAAGATAAAACTAACCCAGGTACGGGCATTGTAAAAACGTCCCTTTGGCTGCTTGGGATAGAGCCAGATACGTTTCCCCTCTTGATCGACCGTGGCAATATGATCGCGGTAGTCCTCGGTGTCTTCGATCAAAGGTTGTTTGAATTCGGATGACATAATTTCACAATTAGGATGATGCAGGAGGTTATTTCAGGGTGCAATTTCCGGCGACCTTTTACGTCGGTATATGATGATTATCATGCCTGTTGGTGATTTCAGTTCGAAGGTCGTACGACCCCGCACATTTCTCACCCAATATTCGCATTTCAATAAAATTGGCCGGACGCGGAAGGCGTCCGACCAATGGAACCATGATTAGAAGGATGTTAGGAGTAGTATGTTATCTACCTCTACGTATGTCAGGCAAATACTCTAGATTAAATTCTTTGTACATGCTTGATTATCAACACTAATAACCAATAACGGGTCACTATTTTTCAGGCGCCTTTACTGCGCTTGTATCCGGTGCGGCGTCACCCGTCCACAGCGTACCCTGCGCTTCTTTCTGATTCGGCGGATTGGTGCCGCGTAAGCTCAGAATATAACTCGCCACATTCTGCATATCGCCGGGTTTGAGTTGAGATTGCCAGGAAATCATACCTTTTTCAGGTACGCCATATTTTATGGTTTTGAAAAGATCCTTGATACCGCCACCGTGAATCCAGTAATCATCGGTGAAATTAGGGCCAACCCCGCCTTCTCCCAGTTGCCCGTGACAGGCAGCGCAAGAGTTTTTAAAGATCAGTTCCCCTTCAGCAACCAGGCTGCTTTCCGACACAATCGTCACATTGGATTCGTCTACAGCGTTAGCCTTACCCGCCAGTGCAATAGCAATTTGTTTTTTCGCAGTTTCAACTTCCTCCTGATATTCCTCTTTTTGCGACAGGCCGTTTCCGCCCCAGTGGTAGTAATACATGTAGCCCACTGCCCACACGATGGTAATGAAGAACATATTGATCCACCAAGGCGGCAGACGATTGTCCAGTTCATAGATGCCGTCATGGGCATGTTGGAGCATAATATCAGCTTCCTTTTCAATAGGTACGGGGTCTTCCCAGTACTTTTTGCGCATACGGGTCCAAAAATCGTCGCCGACCGGCTGTGCTACGACATGCACGGCATCTGCCGGCAGCAACATGCCACTTTTTTGAGCCTCTAATGCGATGACCCTCTTGTATAAAAACTGGTTGACTTTTATGATGTATATCATGGCAACGATGAACAGTACAGCGCTAGCGATGCCGAGTATCCAAGACATGATGGTGGGTAAGTCCTGGGCTGATGTGGCAGGAGCGGCGGCCGGGGCCGTTTGACTGTATCCTTCGGCTGCTATCAGAAGCAGCAGGAGCGCGATCAGGTATTTAATAGATTTCATTTTTCAAAAAAAATTGATAGTCACGAAATGAGGGTTGACCCCTAATCCTCTAAAGGCAGGTTTGCCATACGTTGCATTTCCTCTTTTTGGGAAATAAAAGCCCGGATGGAAACCACGCAGAAAGTGCCGAAAAAGATCAACAGGGTGATGATGCCAAACCACTGAATGCCATCGACAGATTGAAGGAGGTATTTGTACATGTTGCTTGAATTAGGTATGATTCGATGGGAGCAATGCGTTGATCCCGGTTGCTGAAAAAGCGCCCTGGATCAACGCATTATGCGCTCTTTTACTTCTCAGATGCAGGCTGCACTTTGATATCAGTGCCAAGGCGTTGCAAATAGGCTATAATCGCTACAATCTCTTTGTTGTCCATGTTCTGATCTTTTATACCCTGCGATGTCAGGTTAGCCGCAATTTTTTTGGCTTGTTCCTGTGCATTCGTAATGGCATATTTTTCAAAATCGCGTGGATACGGGGTGCCGAGTTTGCGCAGAGCGGTGATTTTGGCCGGCAAATCGCTGAAGTCTAACGCATCTTCCAGCATGTGTGGGTATGCTGGCATGATCGATCCGGGTGACATGGTAGTTGGATCCAGCATGTGGTTATAGTGCCAGCTATCCGGGTATTTTCCTCCTTCCCGCATCAGATCGGGGCCGGTGCGTTTGCTACCCCACAGGAAAGGCCTGTCATAGATGTATTCGCCTGATTTTGAATACTCCCCGTAACGTTCGGTTTCGCTTCTGAACGGACGAATCTGTTGGGAGTGACAGCCTACACATCCTTCCCGGATGTACAGGTCCCGACCGGTCAATTCCAGGGGTGTATACGGTTTCACCGTAGATATTTTTGGAACCTGGCTTTCAATGAAAACCATTGGGATAATCTGTACAATGCCGCCAATAGCGATCAGGACAGTACTCCACAACAACATTTGCATAGGGCGTCTTTCGATCCAGCGGTGCCAGTGTTCGCCATCGCTTGCTACCAGTTGGCGTTCGCGAGCGGGAGCCTGGGCATCTTCATTGGCTAAGAAATTACCTTTTTGCGCAGTTTTATACAAGTTGTAAACACCCAGAATGGTACCAATAAAGAACATGGTGCCACCTACGGCGCGCATGGCGTACATGGGGAGGATCTGTGTGACGGTATCCAGGAAATTGCCCCAGGCCAGCGTACCATCCGGGGTGAATTCTTTCCACATCAGCGCTTGCGTCCAGCCGGCAAAGTACAGTGGAACGGCATATACTACAATACCCAGGGTGCCGATCCAGAAGTGTGTGTTGGCCAACTTAACAGAGTATAACTCGGTGCGGTACATACGCGGCCACAGCCAGTAGAGTACGCCAAAGGTCAGGAAACCGTTCCAGCCCAATGCGCCGACGTGTACGTGGGCAATGGTCCAGTCGGTGAAGTGGCTGATCGCATTGAACGACTTGATGGAGAGCATCGGCCCTTCAAAAGTAGCCATACCGTATGCAGTAACGGCAACCACCATGAATTTCAAAACAGGATCCTGGCGCACGCGGTCCCAGGCGCCGCGCAGGGTCAGCAGACCGTTCAACATACCACCCCAGGACGGCGCAATCAGCATAATAGAGAAAACGGTTCCCAACGATTGCACCCAATCGGGCATGGAAGAATACAACAGGTGGTGCGGCCCAGCCCAGATATAAATAAATATAAGCGCCCAGAAGTGGATAATCGAAAGTTTGTAGGAGTAAACCGGGCGATTCGCGGCTTTGGGCAGGAAGTAATACATCATGCCGAGGTACGGCGTCGTCAGGAAGAACGCTACCGCATTGTGGCCGTACCACCACTGCGTGAGGGCATCCTGTACACCTGCGAAAAGCGGATAACTTTGGGTGAACGTAACCGGCAATTCAAAACTGCGCACAATGTGCAGCACCGCGACGGTCACCCAGGTAGCGATATAGAACCAAATCGCTACATACAGGTGATTTTCGCGGCGGGTAAGAATAGTGCCGAACATGTTGACCCCGAATACCACCCACACCAAAGTAATCAGGATGTCGATCGGCCAGATCAACTCTCCATATTCGCTGCTGGTGGTGAGGCCCATCGGCAGCGTGTAGGCGGCACAAAGAATAACCACCTGCCAGCCCCAGAAGTGTACCCAGGAAAGGGTGTCATTCCACATCCTGGCCTTCACCAGGCGCTGGAGAGAATAATAAACGCCCATAAAAATGCCGTTGCCGACGAAAGCAAAAATAACGGCATTAGTGTGTAGCGGGCGCAAACGCCCAAAAGTGAGCCAAGGCCCCAGGTTGAGCGATGGATAAATGAGCTGAAGGGCAATGATGATCCCTACCAGCATCCCTACCAAGCCCCAGACGAACGAGGCCGTTCCGAAGGCCCGTGTAATCCGATTGTCGTACTGAAATTGTTGTATGTTGCTCATAAACAGAGAATTAGATGCTACGCGTTGTGCTGATTACTTTTTATCTACGGGTGTTTGAATGTTGTCGGAGGTTTGGTCCGCTGGGGGAGATTCCGTTTCGTCGAACAGCATCCTGATCGAGGGCGTATAGTCGTCGTCGAACTGGCCGTTGCGGGCAGCCCACAAGTAGGCCAGCAAGAAACCCGCCGCGATCGTCAGACTGAACAGGATAAGTAAAAGCATGATCTTCATCTTACAGGATGGTTGTTGTTAAAAAACGCTGCAAGATGGCATGCCGGGAAATTTCAGGTTGATGATCCAGGTCAGATGGAAGGATGATATTAATCGTGCTGCCGATGATTTTGTCCGGAAAATCTCTTTTTTGTGGTAGTAAACAGGAGAAAATGACCTGTTTTATGGCATCTTTGAACCGCTAAAAAAATAAGCGCTCCTTTTTTTAAACTATTTTTGTGGTGAGGTGTCGGCGATCAAATGATTGTTACCACTTTCACCAGGTTGCCGATGTGTTATTAATTGATACGGCGCCCGAGCGCTTGTTTACGGTGGTACCTGAAGATGTTCCCATTAAATCTTACTTCAAATTTTTGAATAAGATTGTGCCGCTTATGATACGCTTGTGCCTTATGCTTTAAGTGAACACTTGCTGGTTCGCGCCAACGAGTGGATCATCGATTCGCTCCGGAATACGGATTATTATCGCCGGAAAGAGCTGGGCGATACGGTGCTCCTGCAACCCGATTTAATTGTGTTGCACCGCGGCGACACCTTGTTTTTCCCGGATTCTATCGCGGCTTTATCCTTGATAGATAAAATCAACAACACTACAATTGATGTGAATATCCCTGAATTCAGGCTTCGTATTCTGGAGTATGGAAAGGTGCTGTATTCATTTCCAGTCAGGGTTGGCCAGAACAGGGTGCGTTATCTGGCAGAAGCAGGCCATAGTGTTGATTTGCGCACCAAAACCGGAAATGGTTCTGTCATTCGGATCAACCGGAATCCTGTTTTCACCAATCCGGTAGACGGAAAAAAATTTACCCACACCAAACGCGACGATGGGGTGAGAACCCTGATGCCACAAATCCCCTGGACAGAAGTGGAACTGGACGGAATGCGGTACGGTCAAATGATCCATCCGACGACCAACCCCGAAACATTGGAAAGACCCTATTCCAACGGCTGCATCGGCCTCGGCGAAGCCGATGCCTGGCGCTTTTATTACCACGCGCCATTGGGTACCAAGGTGAAGTTTCGATATGACTTGGAGACGGTCAACGAAATGGGAGACACCATTATGCTTCCCGATATTTACAAAAGAGGCAAGCAAAAACAACCTGTACGCGCGGTTATCGGCGTTTACCCCTGATTGGCATCCTGAACACTGTCAGATTTGCTAACATTTCATACCCGATTTAAGACGATTCATCCATCCAAAAAGGCTTTTCAGTAGCATTCAATTTGACTTGCATACAAGTCGCCGGCACTTTTGTGCCTGTAATTTCTATTATCATTCACTTCAATTAAGTTATGAAAAACAACACATTGCTCCTGCTTTTTCTTTTGATCCTGAGCGGTCAAAGCCTTTTTTCCCAAAAAACGCTTACTCCCAGTGTACGTCCTTATACTGCCAACTGGTCTTCTACTCTGGTGGATGCCATGCACCGTGCAGGTTTTGATATGCCCACCAAACCCGCGTCGGTTCAACCCAAGGGCATTCGCCAGCGCAGCGAGCTCCAACTGGACTCCACCAAAACGTATCATGAATTTAATCTGAATGCGGTGGGTGACAGTACGCCGCTGTCCCGAACAAATTACACATACGTGTCTGCTAACACGAAGATTGAAACCGACTTCTATTTTGAAAACGGTGCATGGCAGCCGTTGAGCCGCTCAACCGTGACGTCTGATGCTCTTGACCGGCTCGTGGATATCGTGTCTGAAGCATACGATCCGGAGGCGCAGGCTTTCCACCTGGATTCACGCCTCGAAATCTTTCCGCATGGCAATTCTGAGGAACTGGTAGATTCCTTTTTTGTTTCGGCATGGGATACAACGATCATGGACTGGGTGCTTATTCTGGCCGAGCATTACACGTTTGATGCAGAGGATCGTATCTTAGAAACCACCTCTACCTTCGATTTGCAGGGTGTGCCACTCCTTTTTAAAGAGGTGTACTCCTACGATGCGAACGGGGACAACCACCTGATCGAGGAATTTGGAATAGTAGGAGAAGAATCGTTTCCAACCAGCCGAACCGACCTTGTTTATGCCGAACACAAGCTGATAGAAGAAACTGCTTCTATTACCGACGGCGTCAGTTTCTTCCCACAAACCCGCAATAACTATGCTTACATGTTGTTTGGAGCCATCCGAAGGGAAATGAATTTCCAGTGGAATGAAGCAAATGCAAACTGGCAACTGGGTCGAACCGTCGATTACAAATACAATCCCGCTCAACAAATGATCGAGAAACAAACCACGATTATTGAACCTGGCCAATGGGATAAAAAGGACCTGGTTTACTTTGTTTATGTAGATGATGAAAATCTATATGCAGAGTGGTTTTTAACCTGGAACGACGACCTGTTTGACTGGATTTTGGACAGCAGAAAACATTACTATTATAATGGCGTGACTGCGGTTGATCCAGGCCCCGTCGCTTCACAGCAGTTGGCCGCCTGGCCCAATCCTTCCACAGGAGTTGTACAAATAAACCTGGAAGCTGCGGCTACAGTACGGGTGTTCGACGCTGCCGGCCAGTTGCTGCAATCGCGCCAGGTACAACCCGGACAGGCGATTGATCTAACAACGTTGCCGGCGGGTATTTACACGCTTTCTGCACAACAGGGAGCTGATTTGTACCACAAAAAAATAGTAAAGCAGTAGTTTTTCGTAACCTTCCTATACCCGGGGCAGCATTCGTGCAGCCCCGGGTTCATTCCAACCAAATGATTTCCATGCCTCATACACTCGCCCTTATGCTGGTCTACGGTTTCCTTTTTTTGTTGAAATACCTCTTGAAAATACGCTTTGAAAAAAGAATTCTTAAAGGAAACAGGGTAGCGCGTTAAGTAAATCATAATCACCCATTTACGCTCCAACCTCCCTGATTTTGTTGCTGTCTATCAGGCATTCAACAAAAACAATTTATTAGCTATGAAACCGATAACAATCTTTTTACTGCTCGCCTTGACGAGCCTTTTTGCCTGCCGAACTCCCGAAATTGCCCTCGATCCTTCCCTCCATGCAAAAGCCATGCCGGTGACAGGCCGCAACGGCTTACAGATCGGCCAGGTCATTCGCTACGGCGAATTCAGCACCGACAAAGTACGGCGGGGTTGGACCAAAGGTTATGACATTCCATTTGTGTTGCGTTTTCAAAAAGCCAAAGAAAAATTGAGTTACACCCAATTCGGCCCCGATCGGACGCGCGCGGAAGTAAGTTGTATCAGCAAGTTTAAAAGTACCGAGTTTGAATTGGTGCGCGACTTTTTCGGCATCCCGTTCGAGTATCAAAATTTCTTTGCCGGCAATATTGCGCTGGTGTCGAGCCACACGAACTGGAATTTTATTCTGCACAATCCCAACGGCGATTTCCTGCGCCGGGATGCCTCCGCAGGTTTTGCAGAAAATGGACTTCAACAAATTGACATTCAGGCTATTAGAGGTTTGGAAGGTCAGCCGGACTGGATGAAGGAATTGACCGTTTACGGCCATGAATTCCGCATGGACGGCAAGGTTGTCGGCGCCGTTTCAACGGTGAACAGGGGAAAGGTCTGGATCGATCCGCAACTGGATACCGAAACTCGCACAGTAATTGCCGCCATTGCTACCGGACTGCTGTTGCGTACGGATGTGGAAGGGGTGGATATGCTTGTCGACCGATAAGCATTTATTATTCATTTTAAAAAAGAAAAAGCTATGAAACAACAATCTTTCAGACCGTTCCTGGTCATGCTGAGCGCTTTGCTCCTATTATCCGCCTGTGAAAAAGACCCAACCGAAGAAATACCCGGCAATCTTCCGCCACAGCAGCAATTACCAAACCCATTACCTGCCAATGCTTTAGTGAAGCAGCTCTGGCAGGCTGAAAATGACCATGAAACCTTCACTTATAATACCAAAGGTCAGGTCACACAAAAACGCTTTCAATATCAATTTGTGGAAGGTGATCCTACCCAGATTCGTTCTATCGTATATGATTTCCAGTACGATGCGGCGGATAAACCCATTCGAATCAATACCACGGGCGGTTATGCTGCCACATATACTTACGAGGGTGATCGCATCAAAAAAACACAGGAATTATATCCAAATGGCACTGTAGCCAAAGAAGTATCCTTTGTGTATGCCAATGGAAGAATTATTCGGGAATACTGGGGCATTTCAGATTCCTTCGAAGATACGGTGACCATCTACAAGCATGACTTTTCTTACGACGCCAGAGGCAATTTGAATAAAATAGAGATGTACCGGCAAATGGAAAACTTTCAATACCAATTGCTGGAAACGGTTGAATACAGCGATTTCGATGACAATATCAATCCAACCAGCTGGACCATGCGCTATCCTTATCTGCCTCAATTGAGGTACCAGTTCAACAACCCGCGCAAAGAAGTGCGAACGCCGTCCGTGGGAGAAGCTCAAACAACCACATTTGCGTATGAGTACAATGCCGCCGGATTGCCTGTGGTCCAACGTGTTACCAGACCATCCGGTTATGTGTCTGTGATAGAATATAAATACTGATAAGTAAGAAGCCCATCCGCCCCCTTTTAAGTTTGAAAAGGAGGTTTTGGATGGGCTTTTTATTTGTCCTGACTTTTTTTATTGCTTGTTGCTCTTTGAAATTTCATCTCCCTTTTTTTGCCATTCCTCCTTTTTTTTCAGCCAGTCATCCAGCCTGATTTGCACAGGTGATGCGTTCGCAACACCTTTGTTTTGAAAGCGCAAGAATACAATTTTACTATTTTTGAGCTGTCAAAGTATCGCTTGTCTGAACGTATGAAACCTCTATTCATCCTCCTTTTTATGTTTGGTGTAAGCTCTGCCCTTTTCGCGCAGGTCAATACAGACAGCTTGTGGAGTGTGTGGAATGATACCAAACAGCCCGATACGATGCGCCTGAAAGCCATTCAGGCAATGGCATGGAGTATGTTGTACAGCAATCCTGATTCAACCTATTCTTTAGCGCAACAGGAATTAAGATTTGCTGAAAAAACAAACAATAAAAAGTGGCAGGCAAAAGCCCTCAATGTGATCGGTTCCACCCATAATTTGAGGGGCAACTATATCGCAGCTTTGAATAGTTACGAAAAGGGCCTGGCAGCCATGCAGGAAGCCGCCGATGCCAGGGGAATCGCAGCCATCAGCAATAATATCGGTCTGATTTACCGCAACCTAGGTAACCCGCCGAAGGCCATAGAGTATTATCAAAAAGACCTCGCTATACAGGAACAACTCGGCGACAAAGGTGGGATTGCCAATGCCAATAATAATATCGGCCTCATTTACAACGACTTAGCCAACCTTCCCAAGGCCCTGGAATACTATCTGAAAAGCTTGCTGCAGCACGAGGCATTGGGCGAAAAATACGGGATGGCACTTGCTTACAGCAATGTAGGTTCCGTTTACAACAGCGAGGGTGCATTCGAAAAGGCACTGGATTATTATCAGAAAAGCCTGGCATTGCGCAAAGAACTGGACGATCAGCAGGGTATCGCAACGGTGTATAGTAATATCGGTCAACTGTACAAAGAACAAGGGCTTTATGATAAGGCGCTGGAATATTATCAAAAAAGTATGCTTATCCAGGAAAGGCTGGAGGAAAAGCCCGGATTAGCTACCTCTTATTACAATATGGGCAAATTGTATCAAAAGCAAAACGCCTATACTATTGCAATAAGCTGGTGTAACAAATCACTGGAACTGAGCCGTGCACTGGGCGGTTTGAGCGCCCAGATTAAAGCCTGCGATTGCCTGTATGAAAATTACAAGGCCATAGGACAAAACGGTTTGGCTTTGGCTTTTCACGAACAATACCTGACACTGAATGACAGCCTTCAGGCAGAAGAAACCAATAAAAGACTGGAACAAATGGAATTTGCCAGACAAGTCATGGCTGACAGTCTCGGAAAAGAAGAAGAAAAATTAAAAATGCAAATGAACTACCAAAGCGAAGTGCGCCGAAAAAACAGAACCCTGAATATCCTGCTGATCGCCGGGCTTGTGGTTGCGGCACTCGCGCTGGGTTTCTGGAGCCGTATGTTGTATTTCAGAAAATACTCCCAGATTTTTCAGAACAAAGCCGAGAACCTGGAAAAACAACAATTGCTCAATGAAATTGCATTGCTTAAAACCCAGGTAAATCCCCATTTTTTGTTCAATAGCCTGAGTATTCTGTCGTCCCTGGTGCGCGTTAACCCGGAACTCTCTGAACAATTTATCGATCAGTTGTCCCGATCTTACCGTTATATCCTGGAGCAAAAAGAACAATCCCTGGTGAGCCTGCGCACCGAACTGGACTTTATCCAATCGTATGCTTTCCTGCTGAAAATCAGGTTTGAAAACAAGTTTAACCTGCTCTTTGACCTGCCCGAACACCTGCTGGATCAGTATAAAATTGCGCCCCTGACCCTGCAATTACTCATTGAAAATGCTGTGAAACACAACCGGATGTCGCTGAAAGAGCCGCTTGTCGTTCGGGTATTTATCCAGGACGATTTTCTCATCGTTCGCAACCGGCTACAACTCCGCCCCCAACGGGAACATTCCACCGGAACAGGTTTAAACAACATCATTAACCGATACGGTTTGCTCACGGACCGATCCGTATGGGCCGGAGAATGTGAAGATGCTTTTGTTGTAAAAATCCCCTTGCTTTATAACTAAACCATTGAAAATATGAACACCCGTTTTTCTTTTCAAACCTTTTTATTGCTACTGCTTTTCGGGCAAGCGAATTTGTCTGCCCAGGAATGGCAAAAGGTTATGGAACTTCCGGCCATACTTATACCGGATATTTCGGTACAAGGCGACACGATCTTTGCTGCCGGAATTAACAAATTTTACTATTCGTTCGACGGTGGAAACAGTTGGGACAGCACGGCCGTCATCGACCCCGAACTCGATTACATTACCGATGTGGTGCATCAGAATGCCCGCTTGTATGTGGCCACGGGCAACATGGGTATTTGGAGCAGCATAAACGGCGGCCAAAACTGGCAGGAAGATAACAGCGGATTGTCGGGACTGGGGGCCTTGCATATTGCAGGATTTGCCGTTCGGGGTGACAGTCTGTATGCAGGCACCTATGGCGCAGGGGTTTTTGTAAAAAAAATATCTACGAACAGTTCCTGGAGCGCTTATAACCAGGGAATACCCTGGGGCAGTATCGAGAGCCTTCACAACATCGACGGGCGGCTTTTTGCCGGCGCCGGCGCCAATGGAACGATGTCGCAACAGGCATATCCGGGACATACCTGGACGGAAATTCCATTCGATGCGTTCGATGGACAGGTGAATTTGTTCCTTGGCGTCGTACGGCAGGGCGATGTATTGCTGGCCGCTGGTACCAGAAAACTCTATCGCAGCACCGATGACGGCGCTACCTGGACGTCCTATAACCCTGGAACCGGTTATTTGGGTTTGGCCCGTTTTGTTGTGAATGGGCATCGCGTATACGTTCAATTGGCCAAACCCGCCGGCCTTTCGTTTATGCTTTATACCGACGATCAGGGGAGAACTGGCATACATTTCAGCCTGCGCTTACAGGTTCTGCCGGGTACGATATTGCTGTTTGTAACGGCTGGTTGTACGCTGCGCGCGACAACGGACTATGGCGCATTGCCCTGACAACCCCACTTGAGGAGCCTGAAGCGGAATTCCCCGGCCTTGGTCAGAATTTTCCAAATCCTTTTTCCGCTATTACGACCATTCCGTTTACTTTACAGCAACAGGAAAAAGTTGAGATAACGGTGCATAATTTAGCCGGCGCTCTTGTTCGTACGGTTTGGCTCGGTGAACAACCCGCCGGCATCCATCAAATCGGGTTGGATGCCGCAGATTTACCGGCTGGTGTGTACATTTATCGTATCGCAACTGTATCTGGCGCTGTTGCACGGCTAATGCTGCTCGAACGTTAAAACTGATAACCAACAACCAATAACAGATAAATACTTGTCAGGAAATGAACACCATCATCATCGAAGACGAAAATCTCACCGCCCAGCGATCTGGTTGAACTGATGGCCGCTTTGGACAAGTACAAAGCTTTAAAAGAACAGTTTTCCAAACCCGATTTCAACACCCTGCTCCAATACATCGGGCAGCGGGAGCCGGAATACAAAACACGGTTTATGATAACTGTGGGTACTAAAATCCGCAGCATCGAAACCACGGAGATTGCCTATTTTTATTCTGATGAAAAAATCACGTTCCTGGTCACCCGCGAAGGGCAACACCTGCCTATTGATTTCAGCCTGGATAAATTAGTGACCCTGCTCGATCCCAAATTGTTTTTCCGCGCCAGCCGCCAGTTTTTAGTGGGATTTTCGTCCATTCAGTCGGTTTTAACCCATTTTAAAGGCAAACTCAAACTCGAACTTACGCCCAAAGCCCGCCATGAGGTGTTTGTGAGCGGCGACCGGATGACGGATTTTAAAGAGTGGCTGGGAAGGTAGTGTTTGGTGTTTGGTGTTTGGTGTTTAGTGTTTGGGGCGCTTCGCCTTTGGCATTTGTGAAAATTTGACCAAAATACCAACTCATGCCAAAGGCGAAGCGCCCCAAACACTAAACACCAAACACCAAACACGGGTTCTACTTCTTCGTCAGCCACCAACCCAGCCAGACGCCCACCAATCCCCATTGTACTACGGCATCGACGAGGTGCCCGATGGAACTCTCTTCAAACCAGATTGTATTCAGATAGGGTATCGTCAGGTATCCGATGACGCCCACCGCTAAAGAAGAAAGCAACGCCGATTTGAATTGCAGATTGGCCGATTGTAGCAGCAGCCATACCAGTAAAAAAACAGATAGCAGATCAATCGCAAATGCCCGGAGCATATTCATCCCCATGTCAGCGCTCATACTTTTGTGGTAAGTAAGGGTTGCCCAGGGTTTGCCGGTAGAACTTTCCATAATAGCTTGTTGCTGTTCAGGTGTGCTGTTGGGCGGAGCTGTAGGCAGCATATATTGGCCTTCTTCCAGGTTTTGTGTCAGCACTTCCATGATTCTGTCCTGATTGGCTGTGTAGGTAAATTCGGCTCCATGCACATTGAGCAAAGCCCAGGATAAAAATTGCCATACAAAAAGCAGGATTCCGCCGACCAGCGTTGCAATAAGTTGTTTTTTCATTGTTAATATGATTTTGATGTTTAGAAAATCATGGTTAGGCTTTGGGAAAAATTCACTCCTTTTTACCTTCAATAAATAACATCAATGTCCAATACGGTTAAATCCGGTTTCAATTCCAGGTGTTTCAAGAGCAAAAGCCCGAACGCAGCGCTCCATAAAGGCACTTCGTCAAAAGTGTCAACAAACTCCTGACTGTCTGTGAATTGATAGGATAGGTAATTTGTCATGCACAACCTGTTTCATAAACACCCGCTAATGTATATACTTCCAACAAATCCACGCAATAATTAAAACAAATAATTTTAAATTTTTTCCCGACCACTACCACCTTTTTTCCCTCCATATCCGTAAGCGCAAAAACGTAATGATCTCCGCCATCAGCCAGCCCTAATTTTTTCCGAACCACATCCGCATTATCCGGGAAATTCCGGGTCGTAATATTGGCTTTGCCGGAGGGAATACAGGCCATTACGGCTTTGCGTTCGTATTTGCAAACGGCCTCGATAGCAAAACTACGGGCCGGGAGTCCGGGTACAAATGTGGTTGATGTATACAAATGTGTATGCTGTTGCAATTTTTGGAGTCCGTACCGGCTGGCAAACGACCGAAATGCGCCCGCCTTCAAAATAGCCGGATTGGGTTCGTAGAGATACTGTTGCGGCAGCGCGTATTCCACGACCGATTGTTGCTCTTCGGCGTAGGTAAACCGGAAATCCTGCACGGCGCCGTCTTTCTGAATTTGCACGGCGTGTACAGGTATGTTTTCAAATGGAGTGGGGGAGCGTTCCAGCAAATATAGCACCTCCCTGCACTCGTCGCCGGAAGCCACTACCCATATCCGGCTGACCTGCTCCAATTGCCGGGCGGCCAGGCTAATATCCAGCAGGGGCGCCGTTTTGAGTAGGATACGCGGCGCTTTTTCAAGCGCTAATACTTTGATTGCCAATATATTGGGACTGCAATCCTGCAACTGAAAAACCTTGCCTTTCTGTTCGTGTCGCCGCGAAGGATCGAGGTACAACAGGTCGAACATATCGAGACTGTCGCGCAAAAAATCTTCCGCCGTAGCGGTAACAAAACGAGCGTTGGACACCCCGAGTACGCCGAAGTTGTGCCTTGTGATCTGCTGCAATTCTGCATCCGGTTCTACATGCACAACAGAACCAAATACCTGAGAAAAGAAAAACTGTCCACCCCGGAGTCCGCCGCTCAGATCGGCGATTTTTTCGCCTTGTACCAACGATGCCTTGAAACGCGCCGTCGCTTCGGACGAAGCCTGTTCCATAGATAAAGCCGCCGGGAATAAAAGCCCCTCCCGGTACCAGGACGGCACTTTTTTTTGAATTTTTTGTAAAAAATCAACCTGTCCCGCAATATAAGCCATCGGCAAACCGGGATACTTCCGCGCCGATAAGGCCAGGCGCTGCGGATCATCGAGCCGATGCGCCCAGATAAATTCGGGAATGGAGTCGAGAGACATGGGGGCGAAGGTAATCTTATGAGTTTATAGTTTATGGGTTGATGGTTTATGGTGTTTCACATTCGGCTACTCAGCGGGGCAAAAGGCTTGGCATTTGTAATAGTGCAATTTTTTTATAACGTTTTCGCTACCAGAAACATGAGTCATCCCGGATTTTTCTAGTGACTCTTAGTACGCGTCGGCACATTTTTTATTGATGATTGCTTATTGATAATTGATGATTTTTGATGTGCGAAGATGCCACCTTACATCAAAAATCATCAATTGTCAATAAGCAATCATCAATAAATAAGAGTTTGACCTCTATATGGTCGTTTTAGGCAAAATCCGGGATGTCTCATGTTTAGCACTCGATAAAACATAAAATTCGGCTCTTTTTTTGGCCATGTCTTATGAGATAGCCTCTGCCACTCGATAAAACATAAAATTAGACGTCTTCTCTCAATGCGATTCTTTTGACACATCCCCGAGTAACCGAAAGTGAAACACCATAAACCCATCAACAATAAACCATAAACCATCAACCTTTTATGATATTTGCCCCTCTTTGTAAAATAGTCTGATGGAAAAGCATAGAATCCGCCGGGAAGACGCCCTCGAGTACCACTCCAAAGGGCGTCCCGGAAAAATTGAAGTTGTACCCTCTAAAGAAACAGAAAATCAAAGGGATCTGTCGCTGGCTTATTCGCCGGGCGTGGCCGAACCCTGTCTGGCGATTGCGGAAAACCGCGAGGATGTCTACAAATATACCGCCAAAGGCAATCTGGTAGCAGTAATCACCAACGGAACGGCAGTGCTGGGGCTGGGCGACATCGGCCCGGAGGCATCCAAACCCGTGATGGAAGGCAAAGGTGTGTTGTTTAAAATCTACGCCGACATCGATGTCTTTGATATTGAACTCAATACAAAAGACACGGACAAGTTTGTAGAAACGGTGAAATTGCTCGAACCCACCTTCGGCGCAGTCAACCTGGAAGATATCAAAGCCCCGGAATGTTTCGAGATCGAGCGCCGTTTGCGCGCGGAAATGAAAATTCCGGTGATGCACGACGACCAGCATGGCACAGCCATTATCTCCGGCGCCGCGCTGCTGAATGCGCTTGAAATTGTGGGCAAACGCCCGGAAAACATTCAATTGGTGGTCAATGGCGCCGGCGCTGCCGCCATTTCCTGTGTGCGGCTGTACCTGCAGTTGGGCGTGCAGCGCAGCCATGTCATCATGTTTGACAAAGACGGTCTGATACACGCCGAACACCCGGGTATGAATGCTATTTTACAGGAATTTGCTACCGATCGACTGCCGCCGAACGCCACGCTGATCGATGCGATGGTCGGAGCCGACGTTTTTCTGGGCCTCTCCGTTGGCAATGTCGTAACCCCGGATATGATCCGCCTGATGTCGCCCAATCCGGTAGTTTTTGCCATGGCCAACCCTGATCCGGAAATTGGTTACGACGAAGCGATGGCTGTCCGCAGCGACTTGATTATGGCGACCGGCCGTTCGGATTACCCCAACCAGGTCAATAATGTGCTCGGGTTTCCCTACATTTTCAGGGGCGCCCTCGATGTGCGCGCTACGGAAATTACGGAAAATATGAAACTCGCGGCTACCCATGCCCTCGCTGATCTTGCCAAAAAACCGGTGCCCGACATGGTCAACATGGCCTACAATGAAAAAAACCTGGTGTTCGGAAGAACCTATATTATTCCGAAACCCATGGATCCGCGCCTGCTGACAACCGTAGCCCCGGCAGTTGCCCGGGCCGCCATGCAGGACGGGGTAGCGCAAAAGGACGTCCGCGACTGGGATGAATACCGCCAGCAACTCGAAAAACGCCTCGGCCTGGACAACCAGATTTCACGCATTATTACCGGCAAGGCCCGGCGCGCGCCCAAACGGGTGGTATTTGCCGATGCCGAAAACCTGACCGTGCTCAAAGCCATTCAGCAGGTGCGCGACGAAGGGATCTGCCAACCCATTTTGCTGGGCGATATTCCGGCCATCGAAAAAATTATCCGGGATAACGGGCTGGATTTGAAGGACATCAACATCATTGATACCCGGCAGCCCAAAGACCCCGAAATGGCGGAACGCTATGCCGAATTGTTTTTTGAAAAGAGAAAACGCAAAGGTATTGTCCGCACCGATGCGCTCAAAATGATCCGAAAACGCAACTACTTCGGCGCCATGATGGTCGAAACGGGCGACGCCGATGCCCTGATCTCGGGTCTTACACGCAATTATCCCGATACCATCCGGCCCGGTCTGGAGATTATTGGCCGGCAACAAGGTGTTCAGCGTGTGGCGGGTATGTATATCCTGCTCACAAAAAAAGGGCCGCTCTTTTTTGCCGATACCACCGTCAATGTGAACCCGACGGTAGATGAACTGGTGGAAATTGCCGAATTGACGGCGCGGGGCGTCGAACGTTTTAATATCAAACCGCGCATCGCTATGGCTACGTATTCCAGTTTTGGTAGCGCCAAAGGAGACGATGCGGTAAAATGCGCAATGCCACGGCTATTTTGCAACAAAAACACCCCGACTGGGTCATTGAAGGCGAAATGCAGGCACACCTGGCCTTTAATATGGAATTGGTCAAAGAGAATTATCCCTTTTCCAAATTGTCGGGTGAAGCAGCCAATACCATTATTTTTCCCAACCTGTCCGCCTCCAATATCGCGTACAACCTGATGAAAGAAACCGGCGAAATCGAATACATCGGCCCCATCCTGCTGGGTATCCGCAAACCAGTACACGTGTTGCAGTTGGGTAGTACCGTCCGCGAAATTGTAAATATGGTGGCGTTTGCGGTGGTGGAAGCGCAGCGGGGGTAACTGGTGTTTAGTGTGTGGTGTTTAGTGTTTCGGGTGCTTCGCCTTTGGCCCGTGTTTAGTGTGTGGTGTTTAGTGTTTGGGGCGCTTCGCCCTTGGCAACAGAGAATAGCAAAAGCGAAGTAGGATTTTTACATAGGCCACATAGAACGTCGCTATGTGATCTCTATGTGTTTTTAATTATGTGCCTTATGTGGTAAAACATTCAGTGTTTTGGGCCAACTTTTCACAAATACCAAACGCGAAGCCCCCTAAACACCAAACACCAAACACCAAATACTAAACACCAAACACATGAAAAGACACTGTCTCGCACTCGACCTCCGCCCCGACCCCGCCCTGATAGCGGAATACGAAGCCATGCACCGCGCGGTCTGGCCTGAAATTCTCGACAGTATCCGATCAGCGGGTATTCTTTCGCTTGAAATTTACCGGATTGAAAACCGCCTGTTTATGATCCTGGAAGCCGATCATGATTTTTCTTTGGAACAAAAGGCCGCAGCAGACGCAGCCAACCCCAAAGTGCAGGAATGGGAATCCCTGATGTGGCGCTATCAGCAGGCCCTGCCTTCGGCGAAACCGGGGGAGAAGTGGGTGCTGATGCAACGAGTGTTTAGTGTTTAGTGTATGGTGTTTAGGGCAGCTCGCTTTTGGCCGTGTATGGTGTTTAGTGTTTAGGGCAGCTCGCTTAAGGTCACTGTGTGTAGATCAGGCGAAGCTGCCTAAACACCAAACACTATACACCAAACACTCACTTGGCTTTTCTCTCAAAAAACACAAACCCGTTTTTCCGGTACAATTCGTGGCAGCCCTGCAATTCGCTCAGGCCATCCAGTCGATTGATTTTTGCCACGAAATATACGTTTTTACCCGGATTTCCGTGTGAAAGCGTCTGCTGGTCATCGATGGTCAGGTCGCCGGTTACAGGTCGTTTGTTGGCGTAAAACAGGTGTGCAAAACTTTTAAAACCGATAGGTTTGATAAAACAGTCTTCCGCGCTTTTGCTTTCATAGAACTCGATGGCTGCCCGTTGGGAATACGCTTCGATGTTGCACACGATCAGCAGCAGGGTCATGGACGTAAAAACAGCGCCGCCGACAAACGCAATTTGTGCAGTTATCCAGGCCTGTTTTTTCCACCAATAATACATGGCGGCAAAGGTGGCGGCAATCAATATCAGGCCGGGCAAACCTTGCCAGTATTTCCAGACAACTTCCGCTTCCAGATTGGCCAGGGCAAAAGGGTCGCCGGCAAGCCAGGGTTTCAACAATTCGATATGTTGGCCCAAATACGGCAGGGCGGCTACGGCAATGCCAGGAATAAGCCCCAACGCCAGTAAAACACCCGATATTTTTGGATAAATATCCCATTTGATCGCCCGCCAGATGGTGACCGCGCCTAAGTAAGTCAGCGGGAAATAACAAAGCGAGGAATAATGCACAATTTTAGTCTGGACGATACTGAAGAGAATCAAAACCACCCAAAACAGGATTTGCATCCAGGTGCCGAAATCGGAGCGTTCGCAGGAGGCCAGGGTGTCCGATTCAAGCATTTCATCCTCCGATTGCCGGTCGCCCCAAAGGTTGGGCAATGCAAAGACCGATACCGGAAAACAACCCAGCAAAAGTACAATGACGTGGTAACCGAAAAATCCGCCGTGCCCTGCGTCCTGTGTAGTAAACAGGCGGATTTGATACACAACAAACTCCCGGATAAACCAGGTGCCGTGCAGCAACACCTCCGTTCCAAACCACACCAGCGCGGCGGTCGAAGCGGCAAGGGAAAAGATGACTAAATGTTTAAAGTAACCCCGACCCTTGAAACGATAACGCGCCCAATAGAGCACCAGTACGAGCATCACAATGAGGTAGGCGGGTGGGCCTTTGGTCAAAATAGCAAGTCCCAGCAAGCCACCGCCCATCAGCAAATAGCGGTATTTTGCCCAGAAAGAACGCGGCGCCTTTACCCGAAAAAACTGCCAGCGAAATTCAATAAAACCGTATAAACCGCAGAAAATGAAGAAGTTAAACCAAGGGTCGATGATGCCGCTCCTGAAATACAAATGCGGCAGAATGCTGCCCATCCAGGCAAGCGCCCAGAGCCAGCCGAAATGCCGGTCGTGCAGCCGTACGCCCAGGCGGTACACCAGCAGCAACGTTGCCAGGCCGCAGAGCGCGTTGGGCATTCGGGCCGCCCATTCATTAACGCCGAATATCTGCATGGACAAAGCCTGCATCCACAAAAACAAGGGCGGCTTTTCCCAGAAAGGCTCGTAATCTATCTGCGGTCGAAACCAGTCGCCCGTGAGCAACATTTCACGGGCACATTCTGCAAAATTGATTTCATCCCAATCAAACAGGTGTACTACACCCAGATAAGGAAAAAATAGCAGAAAAGCAAGTCCGGTTAGAAGTAAGTAGTCACGCCGCATAGCCAGAAAACATTGTAGGCCGGTTTTGGTTGTGGTAAATTTTTTTTCAACTGCCTTTTTCGCTGAGCAATTCACCTATTTTATTGATTGTCAATATAGTAATGGCGATAGCCAGTCCGGGGGAATGGCGACCCACCAGGCAGCGGGCCTGGCCCTGACACTGTCCAGCAGGCTGCCCCAGGAAATGCCCTTCAAAGCGTCGCCGCCAAAACCGAGAAACGACAGCACCGACTCCAGCAGAATAGCGCCCGCAATGCCGAATGCAAAAATAACCAAAGCAGGGCGCAGGGCATTGGGAAGCGCATGGCGCACAAATATCCGCAATTCAGACAGCCCAAGTCCCCTGGCTGCGGTCACATAGTCGAGTTCGCGCACCCGCAACAACTCTGCCCGTACAAACAGCGCCACATCGGTCCAACTCAGGAATCCGATCAGCGCAATGAGTACCCAGATGGATTGATCTTTTGGCAGCAAGGCCGCAATGACTAAGATAAAGATCAATTTCGGCACCGCGTTGAAAATTTCCGTGAGGCGCATTAAGATCAGATCAACTGGCATGGTCACTTTACCCGTGGTGCCCGATATTTTACCCAGGAATTTGCCGGCGAGGTAAAAACCGCTTGCCACCAGTATAAAAATGGCCAGGCTTTTCCCCCATTCGCCGGTCGTTTGAGCCGTATCGAGTGCGTATTTCCGGGCAGAAACCGCGAAAAAAAATGCAATAGGAATGCCAGCCAGCGTACTCCACAATTCAATTTTGGATACCCGCAATTGATCGTCGCCCCAGAAACCGGCAAAAGCGCCCAGCAGCAGACCGAGTACGCCTGCAATACCCATAGACAAGAGGCCGACTAACACGGCAATCCTTGCGCCTCCGACAATCCCGGCCGCTACGTCGCGCCCGCCCTCTTCCGTACCCAGCCAATGCCGGAACCGATCGGAAAGGTTCGGGTGAACGTCGCCGGGTCTCAGAAAAGCATTGGCGTTTTGACGGGAATATTCCCCGGGTGTAAATGGAATAGGTGCAAAAACGGGCATTTCATCGTAATTCAACAGATTTTTCCAGGCCTCGAACGTCTGTTCCTGCTGCTGGATACGGCGCAGGGCCGGTTGGCTGTAAGGCGCGTCTTTATCTATTAAAACCGTGCGAAGTCCTGGGAAATAAGCCGCGCCGTCAATACGACAATACAGTGGCCGGCCATTTGCCAGCACATCGCGGAACAATGCCAGCAGCAGCAAACACCCTAAAACCCAGAAAGCCGTACGGAAACGTTTTTTTTCACTTTTAACTCATGCTAAATCTTCTGTAACTCATTGCTTTACATTGCCATTTGCCATTTGTACCTTGCTTTAATTAAGGTGCCCCCCGTTTGTTATTTTCAAAAGGCAAAATGACCGGAAATGTGCCGAAATTTCTTTCAAAACCTCCCGGTTTCTGGCAAAACCAAGCATAAAACCGCCGCCGCCCGCGCCGCAAATTTTGAGATTAAAATCTTGATTATCAAAACTTTGTTTCCAAAATGAACGCAAATTTTCCGGGATCATCGGGTGAAAATGCGCCAACTGGAATTGTGAAACACGGCGCAGATTTATCCAGAAATTTGCAGCGTCAGCCGCCATCCAGGCGCTTAGCATCGCTTCATGGGCGGGCAACAATTCCGCTGTCAGTAGTTCGGAAAAAGTGTTTTGTTTGCATTGTTCCAAAAACCATTCCACCAGCGGGCCGGTTTGCCGGGGCGTTTGGGTATCAATCAGGAAGACTATCGGCGGCTCCTGCCAGGGCTGCATGGCCGCGATGCTAACCTCCGTTTTATTCCGGATCAACAATGGCGCATCGAGGTAACTGGTGAGCGGGTCGATACCGGAACTGGCGCCGTGAAAAAAACTCTCCATTTGCCCGAAAATAAGTTTCAAAGCAGCCGTGTCCGCCGTTTTTTCCGCCACATAACGGTCATAAATACCCGCACAAAGCGCTCCTGAACTACCCAGTCCGTATCCGGTCGGGATATTGGAATGAAAAATCAACCCTGCTTCGATGTCTTGTTTGAGGCTTTTAATATCCAGCCCGGCAATAGATTTCAGTGCTTTACTTTCGATAAACTGCAACACGATTTCCCGGTGCGCAGGGTCAACCGATTGATCCTTGTGCCAGGCCCATTTTCCGCTAAAAGCGGGCACCGGTACCGCCAGCGCCGAAGCGCCCAGCAATAGCACGTGTTCGCCGAAAAGCAAGAGTTTGGCTGGGTAGTTTCTCATGCCGCAAAAATGCACATTCAACGGCGATTATTTATACTTCGCGCAGATAGTAAATGGTTGATGAAGGTTGATGAAGGTTGATATACATCCACTCAAAAAGGATAAAATCGTCCCATTTTCGAGTGGATGTATATCAACCTTCATCAACCTTTATCAACCCTCATCAACCTTCATCAACCTTTTATAATTGCCCGACTCTAAACAATCTTTATCTTCGCGGCGTTTTTGAACACCTGCGTATTTTCGTTCACTCTTTTATACATCCACTCATTCAACATGAGTTTATTCCCACACCCTGATATTTTCGAGCGCCGGCATATCGGCCCTCAGGCGTCCGACACCACCGAGATGCTTAAAACCTTGAAAGTAAACACTTTAGACGAACTGATTGAGCAGACTGTACCTGCTGTTATTCGCCTGAAAAAGCCGTTGGATCTGCCGGCAGCCCTTTCCGAGTTTGAGTATTTGCAGGAACTGAAAACCGTAGCCCTGAAAAATCGCGTCATGCGCAATTACATCGGCATGGGTTATTACGGCAATATCACGCCGTCGGTCATCGCCCGCAATGTTTTTCAGAACCCGGGCTGGTACACGCAGTACACGCCGTATCAGGCGGAAATTGCACAGGGCCGACTGGAAAGTCTGTTGAATTTCCAGACTATGGTGAGCGATCTGACGGGCCTGCCGATTGCCAATGCCAGTTTGCTCGACGAAGGCACGGCAGCGGCGGAAGCCATGCATATGTTTTTTGCTGAAAAAAACAAACGCGCCAAAGACGGGGAGGAAGCTAACGAGTTTTTTGTGGATGAAAACGTTTTCCCCCAGACCCTGGATGTGTTGAAAACACGCGCATTGCCTCAAAATATTCAATTGGTTGTGGGCGACTGGCGCAAGTACGCATTCACGGAAAAAACCTTCGGGGTGCTGTTGCAATATCCTGATAAACAGGGAAATGTGGCAGATTATCGCGCTTTTGTGGAACAAGCGAAAGCGCAGGGCGCGTATGTCTGCGTTGCCACCGATCTGTTGGCCCTGGCCCTGCTCACGCCGCCGGGCGAATGGGGCGCCGACTGCGCTGTCGGCAACAGCCAGCGTTTCGGGGTGCCGCTGGGTTACGGCGGACCACACGCTGCCTTTTTTGCCTGCTCCGAAGATTTTAAACGCCAGATTCCGGGCAGGATCATCGGCGTTTCGGTGGACAAACACGGCAATCCGGCCTTGCGCATGGCCCTGCAAACCCGCGAGCAACATATTCGCCGCGAAAAAGCGACGTCCAATATTTGCACCGCACAGGCCCTGCTGGCCAACATGGCCGCCATGTACGCGGTTTACCACGGCCCTGCCGGCATCCGAGGCATTGCCCTGCGTACCCATGCTATGGCGGCAAGCCTTGCTTCGGCGCTCACGGCAGGCGGTTTTAAACAAACAAATCCCCACTTTTTCGATACCCTGAATATCGCCCTGAACGAGGGACAACTGTCTGATATTCGCAAAAAAGCGGAAGCGGCAGGCATCAATTTTTTCTATACCAAAGACGCCCTGCAAATTGCCCTCGACGAGACTGCTACGGAAAACGACTTGAATGATATACTTCGGGTATTCGGTTTGGAAAATCCCATAAAGCATCTGGCTTCTGCTATTCCCTCTGTTTTGATGCGGGAAAGCGCCTACCTGACGCACCCGGTTTTCAATTCCTACCATACGGAATCGGACATGATGCGCTATATCAAACGCCTGGAAAATGCCGATTTGTCGCTGATGCACTCCATGATTTCTTTGGGTTCCTGCACCATGAAACTGAATGCAGCCGCTGAAATGATTCCGGTCAGTTGGGAAAATTGGGCCAATATGCATCCCTTTATGCCCATCGACCAGGTGCAGGGTTATGCGCAGATTATCAGCGAATTAGAGCAATATCTGTGTGAAATAACAGGTTTTGAAGCCTGCTCGCTCCAGCCCAATTCGGGCGCACAGGGCGAATACGCAGGCCTGATGGCGATTCGCGCCTATCACCTGGCAAAAGGTGATACGCATCGCGATGTGGCGCTGATTCCTTCCTCGGCGCACGGCACCAATCCGGCCAGCGCTGTGATGGCGGGTATGAAAGTGGTGGTTGTGGCCTGCGACGAACGCGGCAACATCGACGTGGCCGATCTGAAAGCCAAAGCGGAGCAACACGCCGCGAACCTCGCCTGCCTGATGGTGACATACCCGTCTACCCACGGCGTGTTCGAGACCTCGATCATCGACATTTGCGAAACCATCCACCAGCACGGCGGCAAGGTGTACATGGACGGCGCCAACATGAATGCGCAGGTCGGCCTGACCAGCCCGGCCACGATCGGCGCGGATGTCTGCCACCTGAACCTGCACAAAACCTTCGCTATCCCACACGGCGGCGGCGGCCCCGGCATGGGCCCGATCTGCTGCAATACCAGCCTGGCGCCGTATCTGCCGAAACACGTTTTGGTTGAAACGGGCGGCCCGGAAGGTACCACGGCCATCAGCGCTGCGCCCTGGGGAAGCGCCAGTATCCTGCTGATTTCTTACGCCTATATCAAAATGCTGGGAAAGAGGGCGTGACCAACGCCACCAAATACGCCATTCTGAACGCCAATTACATCAAAGCGCGGTTAGAAAGCGCTTATGAAGTGTTGTACGTCGGCGAAAACGGCCGCTGCGCACACGAAATGATCCTCGACCTGCGGCCTTTCAAGTCGCTGGCCGGCGCTGAAGACGTCGCCAAACGCCTGATCGACTACGGCTTCCATGCACCGACCTTGTCGTTTCCGGTAGCGGGCACTATTATGATCGAACCGACGGAAAGCGAAAGTAAAGCGGAACTCGATCGTTTCTGCGACGCGCTGCTGTCTATCCGCAAGGAAATGGACGAAATCGCTGCCGGCGACTACGACCACGACGACAATGTGCTGCACAATGCGCCACACACCGTCGGGGAAATGACCGCCGACACCTGGACGCACAAATACGGCCGCGAAAAAGCGGCATTCCCGCTGCCTTACCTGCGCCACGGATTCAAGTTCTGGGCTTCAGTGGGCAGGATCGATCAGGCGTATGGTGACCGGAACCTGGTGTGTACGTGCCCGCCGGTGGAGGAGTACGCGGCGGTGTAGGTTTGGGCTAATGGGTTTATAGTTGATGGTTTATAGTTTATAGGAAGTCCGGAGATTGTGGCGTATTGAAGTTGGTTTATTGGCTGGTAGTCAAGGAATTAACGTCAATACGCCATTGTTTTTTAAATAACTTTGTATTAAAGTTTACCCTATGGCAAATACCTACACCCAACTCCACATCCAACTCGTTTTTGCAGTAAAAGGCAGGGAAAGTCTGATCCAAAAATCATGGAAAGACGAACTATACAAATACATCACGGGTATCGTTCAGAATCACGGACATAAAATGCTGGCGATCAATGGTATGCCTGATCATATTCATATTTTTATTGGATACGATCCCAATCAGAAGATACCGGATTTGATAGAAACCATCAAAACGGATTCCAACCATTTTATCAAGAGAAGTGGATTTTCAAAGTTTACATTCAGTTGGCAGGCTGGATATGGTGCGTTTTCCTATAGCCGGTCGCAAGTCAAGGCTGTTGCTGAATATATTATGAACCAGGAGGAACACCACCGTAAAAAAACATTCAGAGAAGAGTATCTGGAGATGTTGCAAAAGTTTGAAATTGAATATAAAGAAGCGTATCTATTTGATTTTATAGATGTGTATGAATGGGAATAATACCATCAGCCAACAACAGATGCCAGCCCCAGCGGGGCGGTAATATTTGTAGCCTTCATGCAAATCAAAAACACCAGCCCCAGCGGGGCGACAATATTACCGCCCCGCTGGGGCTGGCACCTGTTGTTGGCCGATGGTTGCTACAAATATTACCGCCCCGCTGGGGCTGGCATCCGTTGCGGGTTGATTGTTTCTACAAATATTGTCGCCCCGCTGGGGCTTCACCTGCTTGACCATGGTTGCAATTTACCCCCGTGGGCTGGCAGTTTTCTGCAAATTGCCGCCCCGCTGGGGCTTGCATCTGTTGCGTCTGGTGATTTCGAAATTATTAACCCAATACGGACAGGGCCAGCCCCGCGGGGTAACGTTTGCAGCCTTCATGCAAATCAAAACACCCGCCGCGGGGCGACAATATTACCACCGCTGGGGCTGGCACCTGGGTTGGTGGCTTACCCCCCCTGGGGCTGGCATCTGGCGCTGACTGAAGGCCGTTGTTGGCTAATGATTGCTACAAATATTATCGCCCCTCTGGGGCTGGCACCTGTTGAAGGCTTGTGGTTGCTGCAAATATTAACCCGATATGAACAAATGCCAGCCCCAGCGGGGCGGTCATATTTGTAGCCTTCATGCAAATCAAAAGCACAAGCCCAGCGGGGATAATATTACCACCCCGCCCGGGCTGACGCATATACCCTCCCGGATTTCCGGTAGGCAGCCTTCAACCCCCATCCCCCCTTCCCGCCAGAACCCTGATTTTTTACATTTCACGGCTTTCAAATTAGCAGATCAAGGCGCATTCCTGCACTTTTGTTCGGTAAACAGGCGGTACAATCTGTCAAAACCAACTTTCTTTTTCTGTTGCTAACTTGAAAACGATGAAACCAACCTTACTTTTCACGGCATTTGCTGTTGTCTTTTGCCTGCCTGTGGCTGCACAGCAGTATTTTTACCCTGATCCCTCTTTCAGCACCGACGGTTATGTGATTCCTTCCTATCCGGGCAACGACCGGGGGAACGACCTCGTGCTGCAACCCGATGGAAAAATCCTGACTGCGGGTATCGGCAGTACAGGCGGAATCGTGTCGCGCTTTCTTGCCAACGGTTCGCCGGATGTATCTTTTGGTAATGGAGGGCTGGTGAGTTTCCAGTTTGGAACCGGGACCAATACGCTGAATGCCATTGCCTTGCAGGCTGACGGGAAAATAGTGGTTGCGGGCGGCTTTTCTACAAAAATAGGCGTTGCGCGCCTGCTGCCGAACGGCGCTCTTGACCCGACATTTGGCACTGCCGGCAAGGCCGTTGCCAATATCGACAACAACAGTGCTGCGACAGCAGTGGTCATTGATGCCAATGGAAAAATAATCGTTACGTCACAGTCAAAAGTAAGTGGCTCGACGGATACCAGAACTGCCGTATTCCGCTTTTTGCCGAATGGCGTGTTAGATCCCTCTTTTTCAAACGATGGTATCGCGGTGGTCAACATCCTGCCTGATACTACTTTTTACCTTGAAACGGCCAATGCATTACTGATCGACCACACAACCGGTAGAATTATTGTTGGGGGCTGGGCTTATGACACCACAAACATCGGTTTTGCCCTGTACCGGCTTTTGGACAATGGCGACCTCGATCCGGCTTTTGGCAACGGCGGCATCGTCCGGTCCTTTGGCAATGAAATATTCGACCTGGTGCAGCAGCCCGACGGAAAAATCATTGCTGCGGGTTATACCGGAGATAACCTGTTGGAGAATGATATTGTATTAACGCGCTATTTGCCGAACGGCGAACTGGATACATCTTTCGGCGCAGGCGGTGTTGTGATAACGGATTTCGGTTATGTGGAAGCAAACGGCGTGGCCCTGCAGCCGGACGGGAAAATTGTCATTGCCGGATTTTACTATCAATGCACCCTCATTTTTTTCTGCGATTATAATTTTATCATAGGGCGCTATAACCCGGATGGTTCGGTGGACACTACATTCAGGGCCTCCGGTTTTTTTACCGCTTCCATTGGAGAAGACGAAGAACTGCACAAAGTACTCGTTCAGCCCAATGGTGACATCCTTGCAGTGGGATATTATGACAATTCATTGGATGAAGACGATATGGTTTTGATTCGCCTCACGGATTCTTTGCCGCCAACTGCGAACCTGTACGCAAATTTTGCAAACGGCTGCTGGCCCCTGATCGTTCATTTTGATAATTTGTCCACAGGCAATCCAACGTCCTGGTTATGGTCGTTTCCAGGTGGTACGCCTTCCACTTCAACCGAAAGGAACCCGACAGTAGTGTACAATCAGCCCGGTATTTACGCTGTTACCCTGACTGTCAGCAATTCTTTAGGCAGCGATTCCCACACCATAACGGATATTGTAACGGTGAATACTGCTCCGACGGCCGATTTTACATACACAGCGAATGGCAATGAAGTGGCTTTTATGAATACGACTTCGGGCGTTACAACAGCCAGTTGGAATTTTGGAGACGGCACAACCAGTACACTGAACAGTCCGAGCCACACGTATGCTTCAACCGGTACCTATGCAGTGACGCTGACCGCTACCAATGCCTGCGGCTCACACAGTGTGACAAACTCCGTAACTGTGAGCGGAAGCACAGTAACCGGCATTCGATATGTTAACCATGCCGCTACCGGCGCCAACAACGGCAGTTCCTGGGCGAATGCTTACAACCACCTGCAGGATGCCGTTGATGCCGCCCCGCCCGGTTTCCAGATTTGGGTGGCAAGGGGCGTGTACAAACCTACACAACACTTTACAGGCGACACTTCTGACCGCTACAAAACCTTTTATATCAGTAAAAATATTGCGATTTACGGTGGATTTGCCGGAATGGAGACGATGCTTTCACAACGCAATTTCCAGAATAACCCAACGGTATTGAGCGGAGACCTGGAAAACAACGATCTTGATCCCGAAGGAAACGGCATTACCGAACAAACGAACCAGATCAAAGGCAGTAATTCCTACCATGTGCTCTGGATTGAAAATGTGGATCATACCATGCGACTCGACGGATTTACCATCACTGCCGGACGCGCGGACGGCAATGTTTTTGATGAATCCAGAAATGGTGGGGGATTTATCTGAATGGGAGCAACACCGGAGGCATAACAAATCCTGCTATTGCAAATTGTACATTTACAGGTAATTACGCTGATTATCAGGGCGGAGGGATGTGCCTTGCAGCGCAATTCAACGCCGAGGCAAGCCCCTCTTTTGTCAATTGCACATTCCAATACAACAGCGGGTCTAGTGGAGGGGGAGTTGCCATTTATGCGGAAGGCGGCAGTTCCATAACGAACCCGGAATTTCTGCAATGTTCTTTTCTGCACAATTCAGGCAGCTTCGGCGGTGCAGTGAGTAACGAGGAACTTTCTAACGATATCAGCACGGCCAAACCATCATTTGTGAACTGCCTTTTTGATGATAACCATGCCGGTTTCGGAGGCGCCGTGCGCAATGAAAAAGGTAACCCGAGCTGGATAAATTGCTCCTTTACAAAAAACAGCGGCACGTTTGGCGGAGCTATTATGATAAACGGCGGCGCTGCGAGCTGGACCAACTGCTCCTTTTCAAAAAACGATGCGAACTGGGGCGGCGCCATTCGCAACTTCGGTGACAGTATTGTTTTGAATAACTGCATCATTTGGGGAAATACCGGCAATCTGGAAAACAATATCCAGAACGAAAATGCGCAGGCCGTTGTCCAACTCAACCATACGCTGATTGAAGAAACTGCCTGTCCTCCCGGTTTTACCTGCGGAAACGGTATGATTTTTAATCAAAATCCGCTTTTTGTAAATGCCACCAATAGCAATCTACGCCTCCAGTCTGCCTCGCCGGCCATTAATCACGGAAGCAACGATGCGGTTCCCGCTGGCATCACCGCCGATTTGGCGGGCAATACCCGCATTTACAATGGAACAGTTGATATGGGCGCCTATGAATTTGGAGCGACGGTGGGCACAGAAACACTGTCCTGGCTCCAGGAAATTCGCCTGTATCCCAATCCTGCTATCGGTTCGTTCACTGTCGAGATGGCCGGCGAAGCTGCCGACGAAGTGGAGTTCTCTTTGTTATCGACCGGAGGCCGGGAAATGCTCCGGGAAACGGCTGATTTTCGCTTCGGGGCACTGACTCATCGTTTTGAAACAAGCGATTTGCCGGCTGGATTGTACCTGTTGCGCATTCGGTCGGGAAATCAGGTCGAATTTGCAAAAGTTATGTTGCAACGTTGAATTCCTGTCCTATTGGTATGGATAAAAATTGGTTCTGAATCAAAAACTCAGGCTTTTTTTCTTTTCTTTATCCGCACCGCAACCAATGTGATAATAAAGACCAATACCGCAATGATAATAATACTGAAGCCCTTACTGGTGTGAAAAAATCCAGATATCGCTTCGCAGGAACCGATCAGGAATGTTATTGACAGCAGTGTGAAGACGGTAACAAAACTTGGACTTTTCATTTATTCACTGCCGGTATATTTGAAAATTTCAGGTTCTCTTACAGCAGTTTTATCCTCGTTTGTTTGATCATCCGTAGATGACTCATTGCCCTCTTCAATACCGGGTTTATCATTTTCGGGGTCGATGGCTTCGCCTTCTATGGGATCAATCTCATCGTCTCCGATGTCTGGAACCTCATTTTTCTTTGCGCCTTCTTTTTCGTTAGGGTCGTTGGGATTTGGTTTTTTCTTGTTGAAATCCTCATTGGTTTTTTGCTGTAACATGGTGCCTGCATTTTGATTGCTCTGGTCATTTTTACTTTTTTCCATGGTGGTGGTTGTTTGCATGGTGAATCAATAATTACTATGCAAAGATTGGGCGCTTTGTGCGGGCAGGCGTTACATATTTATAGGAAAGAGTTGCATTATTCACATATGGTACAGAAAGAGGGTTGAGAAGTTGAGATGTTGAGAGTGTTGGGGGGTTGAGAGTTGAGAAGGTTGGGCCACTCTTTATAGGATCACCTAACCAAATAGGCGGCCCTCAACCTTTCAACTCTCAACCCTACTCTCAACTCTCAACATTCTCAACCTGCCTTGGAGCCCGCCAAACATCACGGCGTTTGGAGCACCACCCGCCCGTGCGCTCTCCGTCAGGTGTTTTATTCTTAAAATACACCCCGGGTGCAAATCCTTCGCATCGAATATCTTCCACACCTGCCTGAGCATCAGACAGTTCTGTGAAAAATGCCGTCCTGCCGGCAGCGTCTGTTAGCGTGAGTGACAGGTTGCCGGAAGTCGAAAATTCGTAGGGAACGAACAACACTTCCGAAGCCGGGTTGGGGTAGATTTTACTTCCGGCAAACGACCTGGCAACGCCGGGCGAAGGTTTGAAATTGCTGTCGTTTATATCCCTCAGTGCGATGTCGTCCACGAAGAAATCGGAATATTTGGAGCCGTGGAAGGCAATGCCACCCAACTGGTTGAACGCTGGCCGGCTGCCACTCCAGGCTTCCGCCCCGTTGACCCAAATGCTGATGTGGCCGTCCGTTGTGTTTGCGCTGATTTTCACATCGAACCATTCGTTTTGAGGGTAATTCAGATAACTCCCATCGCTGTCCCAGGCGGTACGGTTGGTTTGCAAGGTATAATCAAACACGCTGCTGTTTGGGTCGTCCTGATCAGTGAGTAGCGAGAAGTGACTCTCGTGATTTCCGGGAACGTACATTTTTAAGGAAATTTCATAGGTACTGCCCGCGCGATTGCCCAGTTTATAGGTTGCCCAGTCCCCGTTATCAACATGTAGCGATCTGCCACCGCTATAATTCGTAAAGCCGTGGTAGTAGCTGGTAACATCTGCGCCATTGCCCGACCAACGCGGAGAACTTACAGCGCCGACATCATACCAGTCGAAAATTTCGCATTGCAGGCTGCCATTTTCACAATAAAAAGCGCCTGCCGGAGCGGCATCACCACAACTGATGCAGGAGCCGAAACACACGGCCGGCAGCCGGGCGTCCCATTGACCGACGGTGTACGTCCGGTCGGTACCGCCCTCTGAATTGACGGTGCTGCAACCGGCCGGGACGCTCTCGTTTTGCCCCCAGCTGTTGCCGTTGATAAACTTGTATTTGAAGGTGGTACCGACCGGTACTTGCATGGTGACTTCGTAATAGCCGTTGCCGACACTCGTCATCGGAGTTGCCGAAGTCGACCAGCCATTCAGGCTGGAGGCGAGGTGAACGCCTGCCGGGTTCACAGAGACGCCCGACATATCTACCCGCAGGGTGATGTTCCGCATTGTGGAAGGACTGAGATTGCCTGTGAATTTTGCTATCTCGCCTCCTGTTCCACCGAGGTAAAATAAAGATAACCAGCCATCGGTCGGGCTGTGAAATTCCAGGCCGACGCCTGCAATGGTTGTATCGTAGGTGTAGCTGGCGCCGCAGTCGTCCGTATAGGAAACAGCCTGGTTATAATGCCCGATAACGTATTGACAATCAGCGCCGGGTACTTTTACGGCGCCGCCGCGTTCCTGGTATTCTGTATAATTGGCAGTGGTGACGGGTTGCCAGCTTTCGCCGCCGTCATCTGTACGCAGCTGAGGGCTTTGGAGTTCGGTGAGCCGCCCGGGTAGTTGGGATTGTACTGTGTGAAGGCAAGTCCCCGGCGTTCGTCCTCGAAAACAAAACTCGTGATACTGTTAAAACTGGTGGTGTCGCCCTCATAGGGACTTTCCACTAACTTCCAGCTCAAACCCCGGTCGTCCGATTTAAAAATGCGATGGTGCACCGGACTGGAAGCAAAAAAAATGGTGTTGGCCCCATTTGCACCAAAACCGTTAAAAGTACCAAATTCTGAACCGTCAGCAGCTGCAAGCAAATCGGGGTCTTCCGTTTTTACCCAATGATCGCCGCCGTCGCGGGTGGTATAGATTTCAAAATGGCCGGTTATATCAGGGTCACCCAGGATGATGCCGTTCTTGTGATCCCAAAAATGAACAATGTTTGGAAAGCCGAATGGATCATCAAAAGCGATACCGTTATCGGCTTCATTGAGTTCCTGCCAGGAAGTGCCGCCGTCGCTGGTCCGATAAACGCTGCCCTCACCGGTGGCAAAATCGAACGTGATGACGAAAGCATTGTTTTCGTCCAGGGCAGCGATGTCAGTTGCCCATTCGCTGTAAGTGTCTTTGAACAGGCTGGTCGTCCAAGTGGCGCCACCGTCGATGGTTCGGACAATAAAGGGCTGCGGTTCAATGCCGAACTCGGCCCAGTCCACGCTCGTTCCCCACACTACATTGGGGCTGGGCGATGAAATCCAGTTGACGAGCGCGCTGTCCGGCAAATTAGTGGACATCTTTTGCCATTGGGCAAATAGGGGCAGGCTTAAACCTGCAAAGAGGAGAAAGAGAAGGCTTTTTTTCATTGTGGTAGTTTTAAAAGTGAAAAAAGGTGCGGCCCTGCCGGTTGAATTCGCCAATTAAATGGAACGTGCCGTAGATGGTGGGAAAAGCGAAAAGGCGCCGGGAGCGGCGGCTGTTACAGATATAAAATGCTACTGGAAAGTGTAATCGGGAGCCGGGAGTCCGGGCATTAATGAGAAGGCTTCGGCACAATCATCATGGATGTGTCGAAGTTGGTCGGTTCTTGAAAAAAGAGTTAAAGGGAGCAGAAGTGGTGGCGGTTGATTTCATAAGGTTTTGATTTTAAGAGATATTAGGGGGACAATGGAAACAACAAAATGCCGGTTTTTTGGGGTTTAAGGCTGGGCAAAAATAATATCTGCCTCCGGGGCCGACAATACCACATTCGTATGAAATTGATACAACTCCTCAGCGACCATGTAGTAGATTGAGCGCCTCCGTCCGGGTATGTACTTGCAATTTTTCATAAATGCTGCGCACCTGTGTCCGCACGGTGTGCTCGGAGACGTAGCGTTGCGCAGCGATTTCCTTGTATGACCAACCCTTGTCCAGGCCATGCAGCACCTCCCACTCCTGCGGGCTGAGTTTCTCCAAATGAGGATGTTTCGGTTCCATTCGCTGGAACGACGCTGCCACCATTCGGCTGATTTGCCTCGACATGGGAGAGCCGCCTGCCTGCACTTCCCGAATATCTTCCGCAAGGCGCTCCGGCGTACCGCCTTTGAGCACATAGCCCGATGCCCCGGCTGCGAGGGCTTCAAATACTTCCTTCGTATCGGTGTGGTCAGTAAACATGACAAATTCAACGCCGGTGTTTTTTTTCCGGCAATCCCGTACGCACTCGATGCCGCTACGCCCCGGCAGTCCGATGTCCATGAGCACAACATCCGGGCGCAGCGACGGCAGATTTTCTTCGAAGCCCTCTGCGTCACCAAATGCGCCCACGCATTCTATGTCAGGGTAAAAATTTAGAAGACTAGCCGTCATCTTGCGGATTTCAGCGTCGTCTTCTACAATGGCTACACGGATGGGCATTTTAAGTGATCGGTTATGTATTAGCATTTGTAGATTAGGAGTGGCAGCAGTAAATGTAGAGAAGTTGTCGTCTCAACACAATACCACGAACGTGTGAAATTATGGCAATAACGAGCCTTCCATTCGCACAGGACAGGAATGAGGGATGAAGGGATGAATGATTAAAGCAACATAGAGCCATCCACACGTACAACAGTACCATTCCCCAGTTCGGATTCAATGGAAAGGGTCGCTCCTATGCTGTCCGTTCTTTTTTTGATCCCGCTCAAGCCCTGCACGAAACCGTTGTTATTGGAAACCACAAAACCGCGTCCGTTGTCCCTTACCTCCAGCAAGTATCTATCCGGACTCGTCATCTGAAAAGTCAACCAGACCTCGGAGGCGCCGGCATGTTTTGCCACATTGTTTTGCGCTTCCTTGAAAACGAGCAGCAGTTGCCGCTTCACGTCGGGCGGTACAGTTGGATTCGATTCGTTTGTTTCAAAAATATAATGCGCCTTCACGTTGGTTCCATTCCAAAACTCGCGGGCGTTTTCCCGAAAATATGCCTGCATTTCCACAAAGCGGTCGAAATCCGGATTGATGGCGAAAACGATTTCCCGTAAATGTCCGGCAGCGTGCCGGGCATCTGCACCGAGTTTTTCCATGCGCGCTTTCAATTCCGTTGCGCTCAAGTCGGGCAGACGGGCAGCCACCTGCGCGGACAGGGAAATTTTAGTCAGACTACTACCCACCTCGTCATGGATGTCCTGGGCAATGCGGGTGCGCAGGCGTTCGGTCACAATGGCTTTCTCTACCGCTATTTGAGTCTCTAATTCCCACTGGTGCCGGGCTGCTTTTTCAGAAAGTTCCTTTTCGACCTGTCGTTTTTGATGCAACAACAACCTGCTTTTATAGCCGATGGCAGCGGTGAAGCAGCAAAGTTCCAGCAAAAAAGTAGCCCGAACGACCCAGGAATGAATGTGAACAGGCAACAGGGATATGCTCACGCCACCCACCACGAGGAAAAAAGAACCGGCTGCAACAAATTTTGCGACCACTTCTCCCGACTTTAAAAAATGGAAACTGACCGGCAACAGCGTCAGGAAAAGCAAAACGCTCATGATATGCGGCGAAAATGCATAACTCCATGCAAATGAATAGTTTATCAATATGACATCCAGCAGCAGGCAGACCAGTACCAGCACAGCCGATGCGTTTAATATTTTTCCAACTGTTTGAAAATGCACCGGTATGTCGAGCAGACGCCGGATGAAAATCATATAGCTCCAGCTGATGGCAGCGGGCAACAGCGATTTGGTATAAAACCACCGCACAGAACCCAGCGTGGAAAAAAATTGCAGGTTCATGTACTCAAAGTCGCGCCACAAATAGACAAGAAAAACAAAAATGTAAAGCGCATAAGCAGGCAGGATCCGATCGCGCACCTGCCAGTAAAAAATGAGCGACATGAATACTACCATTAGCCCCGCCCCGAAAATCATACCGTTGAACAGGGTAACAAATCGCAGCTCTTTGTTTTTCGCGCGCTCAAAGGATCGGATTTCAAACACTTCCGGAGCAATTGATTTGTTTGGAAGCGGATAGTCCGACAAGCATAAAAAAGTTTCAGAAGACGCCGGCGGCAACTGATAAGTGAAAAACATCCGCTCCGGTAAGGTCAGTAAGCCGGACACATCGTAGACGACATGGTGCCCGGCATGTGGTATCTTTTTCAAATTCCGCTCATCTATCCTCCAGGCTTCTTTTAAATCTTTGAATAAAAAAATCAGGTCGAGGGTGTCGCCGGTTTGGTTATGTATGCTAAAGGAAAGCCAGGTTGCCTGCGCTTTCCGCTGCTTCAAGATATTGCCTGGCGTTGTATAAGGTACAAATTTTCCCTCCGACAGCGCTTCAAAGGCTTTGGCAGCAGTATAGCGGTGATCGGGGTCGGTTAAAACGCTTGTGCAGGCAAGGGTCGAAATGGATTGGAAACCGGCAGGTAAATGGCAGACGGCAGGCTGTGCCTGAGCGCCCGCCGGGAAAAAACAAAACAGGAAAAGGCAGCATAAAAAGGAAGGCGCGTGTGCGGCGTTACCTGTTGTCTTTAAGGTCATGGTCGGGGTCGAAAGGTGGCTCAAGCAAATCGGGCGTTTCCTGGTAGCATCGGAAAAGATCGCCGATAAAATGAAGCCGGTCAGACAGATTGGCCCAGTCTGTTGCAGCGGTATCCTTCAGACTATCCGGAGTCGGGTCCATTTTTTTCAACATCTCCATCAGTTCGGGGTCTGTCAAATGCTGCAAAACTGCCGGGAAGCCGGCGCTCAAATCCTGACCAAGGCGCAAGTTGACTCCTTTTGGAAAGTTGAGTTCCATCAGGTGGGCTGAAAGAAACAAGCGGATGCGATGCCGGGCCTCCGCTGCGAATTTGCCTGCGGCGACATCTAATGGTGAAGGTATGCCGAGCAAGTTCCTGATGATCGAAATCAGTTGGAATAGCCAGTTTTGATTCGGAAAAAGCGCGATAAGAAGTTTGTCTTTGAACTGCCGGGGGTCAATCACCGATGCTTCCATGGCTTCGGCAATTTCCGGCTGCAGGCGGGTCTGCTCATGGAAGCCGATTTCGATATTTGCCAATAAAATATGCTCGGCTTTTTTCTTCCTGTCCGGCTCAAAAAAAGCCTGGTAATACCGCATAAACGCTTGTTTTAAATAGCGTTGACCATCGGGCGGGTCGCCGGGCTTGAGTTCGTTGCAAAAGCGGGCGATATTTTCGGCGTTGTAGGCGCTGTCGTTCAGGCATGTTTCCAGAAACAGGGCAAACTCCCGGCCTATTTCCACAAACACTTTTTGATTGCCGCGGGCAACAGCCGCAGCGGCCCGGCTCATAGCCGCTGCGGGGTCTATTATTTCCCACACCAGTCTGGAAATCCCCTGTTTATCCATCCGGACACCCCTTTCCAGGCCCCTTTCTACAATGTCAGTAACAGCCTGACTGATGGAAGGAGCGGCCGCAAGATAGTTTTCCAGGGCTGTGGAAAGGTCTTCCCCGCGAATGGTCTGACCAGCTTGCCGGGAAGCCCAGGTGGCAAACGTACACCAATTGGCACAGGCGCCGGTTCGTTTCGTCATCGCCAAAGACAGCTCATAGTAACTTTGGGTAATCTGAAAATTCCGAACCACAGGGTCCTGCATTGCAGCAATGCGCTCCACTTCTGAAAGGGTACTGAATGTGCTCATAACGTACGAAATTTATCGAGCCTGTATATCAGGGCCTTAACACTACCACATCAGCGAAAGTGACAGCCACTAACAAATTGCTTACAAACGTACGTACGGATTTCGATTTGAACAATGCCCTGATCCACCTGTTTTACTGCCTGTCCATGAAGGTAGCGATGAACTGTGCCATATTGTTCAGGTCGATAAGGTCTTCGAACGGGAGATACTCCTCATTTCGAGATTTGGTACCCATAAATCTGTTGCTTTTTACTAAAATCGAACAGGGCAGTTCAAAATCTACTATATGAACATCAAAAGAATTTTTGGAGTGTTGCTTACCGTTGTTGGTATTTTTGGACTTATTTATGCAGCCGTATTGCTGGCAAACACCGGAGGCGGTATGCGCGACGTCAAAACCATTGCCATTTTCGGCATACTCGGAGGTGTCTTTTTTACAGCCGGCATGGGACTTGTACGCACGATGAAGGACGAAGTGTGATAGTTGATGAGGGTGTCTCAAAAGGTTGATGAGGGTTGATAAAGGTTGATGGGTTGATATTCATCCACTCGAAAAGGGGAAATTGCATGGTTCTTCGAGGTGGATGAATATCAACCTCATCAACCTTTATCAACCCTCATCTTCGTCTTTTCCAACGCAGCGCTTTAAACCTGCCGTCCGCCTTCAAGGAAACAAGTCCGAGTCGTTTTCAAACTGGCTCCTCAAATTATTACCGTATTCAATGGATTTTTCGAGGGCCGCAAATGCCTTATCGGGGTTGTTGCTTTTGGAATAGGCGCAACCGAGGTTGTAGTAGTCCCAACCACTGGGTTTCATAGAGACGGCGATTTCATAATACTTCGCGGCTTCAATGTCCTTCCCCACCACGAGGCAGGTGAATCCCCAGATTGGAATAGGCGCCGGCGTCCATTTTCCCGGACTGGATTGCTACGGATAACTGCCGTTCCGCCTCGGCGGTTTTATTTTGCCGGTAATACACGGCGATAAGATTAGCCATGGCGTTTATGTTCTGAGGATCCAGATTCAGTAATTTTTTATATACCTGTTCCGCTTCCGCCGACTGATTTGCCCGGGTCAATTCAAAGGCGTACGTGGAAAAGAGTTTGGACATCTGTCGGGTATTCCACGGCCATCGACTTTAACATGGGAAGCGCTTTTTCATGGTTGTTTGCATATAACAAAGCGATTATATCCCGCCCTTTGGAATGTTTCCAGGAAGGCGCAGGAACGGGGTCGAGGTAGTTTTCCAGAAGGAAATGGTTTCTAGGATGACCCGACGGGATTCGTCGTTGTCCGAAAAAGCGTCAAAAGCATGCGGAAGGTTCGACGCCATTTTAATCGTCCAGGGCGCATGGTTGACCAGCACCTCTTTCCAGAGCTGGTCGTAAACGCCGGGGCCGGCATCACTTTCTGCAACCACATTCAATACGGGCAGGTCTTTCCGATACAGGTCCGCAGGGAGGCCAGCCGTAATAAAGCGCTGCCGCCCGGATGCCTTTGGATGCGTGTTCGCCCATCAGGTAGGTCATGCAATACTTCACATTTGCCGAAGCGGCGTACACCCCAGTCTTTCCGCATCGATGTGGTATGCCTCGCCGTTTTTGGCGATAAAATCGAAAATGCCCTGGAGGGATTCCTGGATACGGTTTCCATCAGATTCCATCGAAATGCCGATGTAACCGTTTGCAGCCATCAGGCGAGGCCAGGAGGTATAAATGCCCCAACTTTTCACTTTTGGTTGCCCGGCATCATCGCCGATACCGTTCAGGAAAACAATTGCCGGTCGTTTCTCCTGTTTTTTCATTCCGGGCGGCAGGTAAACGTCCATGTGGAGTTTTCCTTTTGCATCATCCAAAAAGCGGACGTCTGGTTTGACTACGACATGCTGCATACCCGGGTGATCCAGGACAACGCCGTACTGCTGGGCATCCATCGGGGAATCCGGGGTTGTGTTTTGAGCGGTTGCCTGTACGGCAAGGAAAGCAAGGCAATAGAGTGTGTTTTTCATATCAACAGGAATTTTTGCAAAAATGGCCCATGACAAATACTATCTACCGATCCGACCAATTCGGGACACTGATATATTGGTTCAGGTATTTCAGGATACAACTGGAAGACATGTCCCCTAATGGGTATGCTTACGAGATACGGCTGCTGGGCGAACTGCAATAAACTCGTGGTCTGAATGCGCCGGCAGGCTTGCCGCGGTTTAAAACAGGAACTGGTAGCCAACGTGAATGGCAGGATGTATGAAAATCTGTCCGGAATAAAATGTCGCCTTGCGGGACGTCATTTCTATTCGTGACTATTTCTTTACCAATATTGAACCAGGGATCGAGGTACAAGCCCGATTTTTAAAGGGTTTGTATAGGTATCCATTCCTAAATTGGGATAAATACTCTTGAAGCCTTGTCTCGTCGCGTCAAAATTGCTTGCCACCGATTTGGAATAGAAGAACACCGATGGTCCGGCATGAAAGCCTGTTCTCTTCGAGTTAATAAAATAATCGATAAAGAGCGCGTAACTGGTTTCAATTTTAAGATCCCTGAATCCTTTTCGTAATTAGACTTGCTCATCATTTTGTCTGGAAGTCCGGAACTGTAACCCGAGCCCATGATGGTGATATGGTTTGACGTACGAGGGCTGAATTTCAGGCTGATGGAATAGCCGCCCGGGATAAATGGGGCCGGGTCCACTTCAAGAGAAATAGCAGACTGATTTTGTTGGGTTTGTGCATGGATGCCGGATGAAACCAGCAAGATTGCGACAATAATTCTGACAAATTGTTGTTTCATTGTTTTAAGATTGTAGGTTAAAAATGCTTTTGAATCAATTTTATCAAGCAGGCGCAAGTCGCTGAAACCGCTTTTGTTTCGGAGCAAAGCGCTGGCAATCTAATTCAGGGTAAATCCTTGTTTCACAATAATATCCGCCGCCGCCGCCGCATGACGGACTACTTTTCCCGGGTTCCGTAAACCAGCCCCGGGACATTCCGCCTGTTGTGTAAACATCCTTTCCTGTTTCGGTACCTGAACATGGTTGATCAGGTACGTTGCGGTAGGCCGCAAGTCCGCCACGTGCCGCCTACGCTTTCCTTAATAAAAAGAACGAAAAGCCGTCCGGGACCCGTAATTACCTTTTATGTATTTTTCGGTGAACCCTCAGTTGGAAGAAAACCGGTCGGTAACCGACCGCATGCTGTGCCGGATCGTTGATCGTGAAACCAGCGCGTTCCCGTCGGGCCGGGCGAATGACATGTTGGAGGATATAATTTTTAAAGGATTCGCCGGAGATTTTCTCGATGATTTGCGCGAGCAGCGATGCCCGACGCTGGAGTAACTGAACTTTGTTCCGGGTTTGAATTTCTGACCGGAATGTTTGTCGATCGTCGATGTGATAAATTTTTTCATCGAACGAGGCATCTTCTTTTGCAGATGTATCCAGGAAATTGGAATCGGGTCAGGAAATCCCGCTTCATGGGAAAGCAGCTGCCGAAGGGTAAAGGGATATTTGAAATGAAATTCCCGGAACATCGGATGCACAAATTCATCGAGCCCCGTTCTGTTTTGCTCCACAAGTTTCAATACCGCTGCCGCAGTCGCTGTTTTTGTAATGGAAAATGTATTGAAAGTGGTACGTTCGGTCACGGGTACGCCGCTTGCCAGATCGGCAAATCCGGCATAACATTCGGTCAGTATCCGGGCATCCGTCACAGGTATTGGGCGCCGGGCGAACGGGTCAGGGCGAGTAATTCCGTTTCGGACAGTGGGTTAATTGTATTGTGTGCCATTGTTTTAATGTTTTATGGCACAAAAGTCCGGGGCATTCCGTTGAATGCACTTTACAAATGATAAGAAATGAATCTTACGACCTGGAATGCGCAAGTTCGTTGCGCAAGCGGCTAAGCGAAACGGGCGTAATACCCAGAAAGCCGGAAATAACCGTCAGTGGAATGGTGTTTTCGAGGTTCGGATACTCGTTTCTGAAGCGGATCAGTCGTTCCCTGGCCGGGCGTGTAAGCAGGTCCAGTTCCCGTTGCGTTTTCAGGGTAAGTTCCCGTTCCACTACTTTGTGTCCGAACGCATTCAGATCGGGATGTTCCCGCATCAGGCGGCTGAATTCTCCTACGGGAATAGCCGCCACAACTGCATCCTGCAAACAGGCAAGCGATTGAAGGCTTTTTGTTTCCGAAGTGCGCACAAGGTGTGGCGTAACAACTGTCGTGGGAAGAAAGAGGCGTGTGGTAACCTGTTCGAATTCAGGCGTGATGGAAAACGCATGGAAAATACCGTCGAGCAAAAAGAGGCCGGAACACCACGCAAGGCGGAATCATGAGGCGGCTCAGCGTACGCTTGCCGGCACAGCCGGCGGATAGACCACACGGCCTACAGTGTGCGAGCGCTTTGGGCTTGGGATAAAGTATTGGCAAGCGACAGCTTGCGAGCCAGCGGGGAGAACTGCAATAACCCAGGTAATCTTCTCAAATAGCCTGCGAGGCTACCACCACAATCCGCCAGGCGCCATTTATTTTCCATGCAGCGCATCTCGTGCGTGGCGTAGCCGGACTTGTCTGCCTTGGTAACTTGCTGATCGAAAGTTGCCCGGGCCATGTTGCCGTTGATTTTGATGTTGTAATTGGAATGGGTAAACGTGGATTCTGTCGGTTTGACGGATTCGACCCATTTCTGCATGTCGTCGCCGCTGCTGCCATACGCTTTATTTCCATCGGACGAAACCGCCATGCCGCGTGTGTTGGTGAATGCCCAGGTGTTTTCAAACCTGCTACGTCGCCCGCCAAAAATGCTTTTGTGTCGGCTGCACCATTTGATGATAGCGGCTTCCTCCTCTTTTATTGCGGTTTGAATGTGCGTGTGCTGGCCGGCTACCTGTTCCAATTTTCCACCTTTGTCCTGGTAAACATAGGTGAATGCAGTCTGGTAAATGAGTGCTTTGCCATCGTCGCCGCCCATGGAATGATTATTTATCCCGTGGCAACAAGTACATGATCCAACGCCCGGACTTTGAGGTTGTCAAATCCCATTTCCCAATTTTCACGTCTTTTACCGTGAAGCATCTGCTCTTTGTAGCAAAAACACCTTCACCATTGATAAAACATAATCGGCGGGGGTGTTTTGTTCCATTGTCTGGTAAGGTTGCTGCTGGAATTGTGCATTGGCTTCGCGTACCATTTTTTCGGCGGTGGCTGCGTCAGGTGTGCTTTGGCACCCGGCGAAAAGGCAAGCCAACATAATGGGTACAAAAGAGGGGTTTTCATTTGTGTTGTATTTTAATTTAAAGGGTAAGAAATAGGAAAATCTGCCGGGACGAAGACTGCAACAGTAACTACATTTCAAATTGTCGCTTGGCATTGTGATGCATATTGATGGGGTGACTTCGAGTCACCCCGTCATACTCTCGACGACCACTTGAAATGCCCCCACTGGATATAATTAATGTTTGGATTGAACGACCCCGTGAAAATCCGACCGGGCGATATAGGATTCGTATTGCTTGAACAGCTCGGTCGACTTTTCCGGGCTGTATTGCTCCTGAAACAACTTCTCGATATCATAATTTGCATTCGCTACTACGGGATCCATGATAAATACATACGTCCAGGTACCATCCTCATTTTGTTGAGCCGGCTTGAGAAAACGCGTTTTTCGGTATTGTTCGGCCCGTTCTGGCGACCGGGACATTGTTAGTATCTTGAAGAATATATCTTCCATAAATTGTTCAAATGCCTGCTTCGAATCTGCTTTGACATAGTTGATAATCAGCCAGACCTGGTCGCCTTCCGGTGCCCGAGTGTCGGTTTTCGATTGGGTATAGGCAAAAAGCGGCAGCAAAAAAGCTGCTAAGAGGATAAAATGTTTGACGTTTTTCATTTTTTGATTGTTTGTTTGATGAAATGTGAGTAGAGATTGTGTTGGGGTAAAAAACAATTGCGTGTACTCAACCATCCAAGTCGAATACACGCAACTGCTATCCTGAAAAACAAAAAGGGGAATCTTGTTTCATCCGGTTTACTTTTGAGACTGCAATTATAACGAATTTTTCCAGATTGCCAAATTAAAAATTATACAGCCACCGTCTTTAAACCTCCCTCAATGATTAAATTTCCATATTTTATCCGAGGTTTTCAAATAATCGGATAACGCCGCGGACCCGTACCAATTATACAATTCCGGTTCGAGCAATTTTTCTTTGATAGCAGGATCAGCTTCCATCAACTGGTTGGCTTCTTCAAAAGTGGTAACATTCAAAATAAAAATACCGCGGTAGGTTTTATCATTTTTACCCAAGGGGCCTGCTACAATCAGTTTACCCATGTCGACCAGTCTGCCGATGTTTTGCATGTGTCCGGCAAATAAACTATCCCTGACCGCTTTGTTTTCAACCGTGTTGCTGCCGGTTTTTAGTATCACCAGTACGTACATTTTCATGCCGTAATCGTCTGCCCCGAATGTTTTAGCGAGCGTGGAATCGTAATTGGGATTGATGGTTTGGGCCGATGAAACGACACCCAAAAGAAGAAAAACCGGGAGAAAAAGTAGTGTTTTCATAGCGATAAGCATTATAATAAGGTTTGAAGGTTTGATGAGTGTTTGATGGTTTGACGAGTTTGATTGTTTGAGGTAGTAACCTGAGCTACGGATTACCACCTCAAACAATCAAACCTTTCAAACTCATCAAACTACGGGCGCTACCACACGTTCCATCAAATCAGCAGCCATGCCCGGTAAGCGAAGGAAACAGCGGGTAAGTTCAGCCCGGAGCAGTTGTTGTTCAGCAGGGGAAATATCTTCGGCATCTTTCCAGAAACGGTTATTCAGTCGCTCCCGTTCTTCCTCTGATTCGGCCATCAGGTAAAGTGTAAAAAACGTTCGAAGGGTCTTATGGTCAGTCAGGCGGCTGACGATATCCTGAATTTGGGCATACTTTTTCATTTTTCCTCGCTTTTTTTGGTCAGTAGTAATGCTATTTCGTTTTAACGATCCAAAGCAGCATTGACATATTCTTCAAATTCCAGGTCACTTAAAGCAATGCGTTGACGGTTTTGAATGTGAAAATTTAATAATATTTTCAACATCCTTGTTTCTTCAAGGAGTTTGTTTTTTTCGTTTTGTGACATGGAGCGTGGGTAGATTAAGTGGGTAGTTTGAACGTGGGTATTGCCTCCTCACACCTTCGGCAACACCCAGCCATTCTGGTATTGTGCCTTTATGAGCGCATTGGCTTCCGGGTCATTTTTAAACATACCGGAATCGGCGTCCCAATACACTTTTCGGCCAGTTTTGAAGGCCACGTTGCCCATGTGCGCATTGATGGCTGCGATGGCGCCCGTTTCAATACCGCATTTCAGCAGGGAAGCGTCGTTGGCCTTCATGGCGGCCACAAAGTTTTTGTGGTGATCGGCTAAGTAGTTGGCGTTGTTGCCCCTGCGCTGGTCGGGCAGGTCTTCTATTTCGTACATCAACACCCCTTCTGCATTTCGTTGGGTTTCCGGAATGATTTCCCAGCCTTCCCGGTTGACGACCATTGTGCCGTGGTTGCCGATAAAGGCGATACCCTCGGTTTTACCGTAATTGCCGTTGTCGATGCCGGTGGCGTGTTCCCAGAGCATATTGAATTTCTCGTATTCAAAAACCGCCTGCAAGGTATCGGGCGTTTCGGAAGCATCGTCGGGGTAGGCTAATTTACCGCCGGAAGCGATGATGGATTTTGGCGCGGTAACACCCATAAAAAACAGCGCAATGTCGATTTCATGTACGCCCCAGTCGGTCATCAGGCCGCCTGCGTAGTCCCAGAACCAGCGAAAGTTGAAGTGAAAACGGTTCGGATTGAAAGGGCGTTTCGGAGCAGGGCCGAGCCACATATCGTAGTCCACACCGGCGGGAGGCATACCGTCGGGTTTGACGGGCACCGGTTCCATCCAGCCCTGGTACGACCAGCATTTCACTAAGCGGATGTTGCCGAGTTTGCCGGTTTTCAGGTAATTGTGCGCCTGCTGGTAATGCGCGCCGCTGCGCTGCCATTGCCCGATTTGCACCATTTTACCGTAACGCTTCGCAGCGGTCAGCATCACGTTGCACTCTTCGATGGAATTGGCGAGTGGTTTTTCACAATACACGTGTTTGCCGGCGGAGAGCGCATCGCAGAACATCAGGCAGTGCCAGTGATCGGGCGTGCCGATGATGACGGCATCCAGGTCCTTCATTTCCAGCAACTTGCGATAATCCTTGAACAGTTTTGGTTTTTTTCCGCGCAATTCTTCCACGTTGACTGCCCGCTCGTCGAGGATGCTTTGATCTACATCCGCCAGTGCGATACATTCGGCTTCCGGGATATTGGTCAGGGCTGCTCTCAGGTTCGACCAACCCATGCCTTTACAGCCGATCAGACCGTAGTTGATTTTGTCATTGGCGGAAACGCGGCGTCTGTTTTGACCCAGGGCTTCCAGCGGAAGGGCTGATGCGATGCCGGCCCCGACTAAGGCGGCGGATGTCTGGCGAATGAATTTGCGGCGAGATGTAAACATGAATGTTGTTTTAACGATGAACCGACAGAATGATCTGTGTCCAAAGGTATCTCATTTGTTTCTTTCACCACATAGTTCCCAGAAGGAATTTCACATAAGCAGTTATTCGTTATTGGTTATTCGTTATTGGGGTGGTAACCTTTGGCCTGGTTATTTACTTAAGCCAAAGGTTACCACCCCTAATAACGAATAACCAATAACGAATAACAATTTATATCATCAAAAGGCATAATTCACCGTCACATTAAATCGATAAGCGGGCAACAAAATACGTGGGCTGTGTACTTTGACCTGGTCGCCTTCGATAGCGGCCACGAGTTTAGAGCCGATAATAGGAATATCGCCGACGGTTTCCTGCACCTTGTCGCGGAAAGCGGCAATATCGTTTTCAGGGTCGGTCGTTTTATATATCAGCGTGCCGCGCATCAATTTGAAGTCGACGCCGGCAAACGTAGCGTCTAAGGTCATGTGTTCGCCGAGGCGGAACTGCCAGCCCAAAGAACCGCCCAAGCCGAAGCCGCCCAGTGCACCGGTAATGGTGGTTTCGCCCCGCTCTTCCGGGTTTTCAGTAATCCGGTCGATCCAGAGGCGGTTGTAACGAACATAAGGCGCCAAGTAAAAACCGCGGGGCGCGTTTTTAGCGAGGTAAAAGCGGTTCTCCGCTGTAATGCCAAAAGAGTTGAATTTATTGGTAACGGTGGCGCCTTCTTCAACCGACAGCGATTTATTGTCTGCATACGCCCATTCGCCGTGCAGATTTACTTTTCCGCTGGGAAATAGCAGGCTGAACGGCGCCAGACCTACCACAAAACGTTTTTCCGGCTCGCTTGATTTGTACGAAGAGCGGCGGCTTTGTGCGGATGATGTATTGGAAAGGAAGATAAAAAGTAAAAAAGCGGGAATTGCCAAGGCAAGGGTACGTGTCATATTGTGGTTGTCGTTTATGATCCTTCATTCGAGAGGATGCACCTAAACGATGGGGCTGAACCGGTCATTGCCGCGACCTGCGTTAAGTCTTTCCTAAAGTTTTTTGCTACTAATGAACCGCCCGTTTTAGTGAGGCGGTGACTGGCAGTCACCGCCTCACTTGCGCGAGACTTTCGGTTCATTCCGTGTTGATCGATGCCGAAGGCGGCGTGCCGCCTCAGAACGGATACCCGAACGAGAAGTTCCAGTTGAGATTATCCCGCCGCCAGGTGCTGCTACCAAAACGCACGTTATTGGCCACCCAGCGCTCGCCGGTTGGCAGGTAGGGTTTTGACAACGGAAACGCAACGTCTAAGCGCATCACAAAAAATCCGAGGTTGACACGCAAACCGGCGCCTGTGCCGACCGCCAGTTCGCGGTAAAAACGATTGATGCGGAAATACGTGGCCTCGCTGGCGTCCGGGCCTGAAGTCAGCCAAATATTCCCGGCATCTATAAAAAATGCCAGTTCGGGAAAACGTCCGATGGGCATTCGATATTCTAAACTGCTCTCAATCAACATATTACCCGTATAATTGCCCACTGTGATACGCCCGGTACTGGTGTCGCGGGCTTGCCCGCCCGGCCCTACGGTACGCGGCGCAAAAGCCCGCACACTGGATGCGCCACCAATGACGAAGCGGTCGAGTAGGGCGATGGTACCATTGCTGCGAAGCGGAATACCGGCGCCTACGGCCATTCTTAAGGCTAATACGTTGCGCCCATGGGTCTTTTGGTATTGGCGGTAGTCGGACTCGATAAATAAATTGAGCGGGCTGTTGAGCACATAGTCGGCGGGCAAATATTTGCTGCCGGTGTAGCCGCTGGCCTGAAATGCAAAACGTTGACGGAAGTATTTGGAGTGCCGCCGGGCAGGTTCCAGCCGCTGGTCGAGGGTAAAGGTGTAATTGGGTTTAAATTCTACAAAAGTGAGCAGTGAAAGCGAGGTGCCTGTGCTGTCTGTAGGAATTTCAGCGATCAACTGACGGCGAATATCGGCGTTGCTGATGGTCGAAAATTGCAGACCCAGGTTCAACGGATTGACCTCCTGTACGACCGACCCGCGGCGGTTTTTTTTCCATAAATAACCGGCCTGCGTTTGCAGGCGCTGGAAAGTCAGGCGGAATTTTCCCAGTTCATCCAGGTCGTAATTGAACAGGTTGGTTTCGTGGCGAAGGCTGAATTGTGTGGTGCTGAACGCGAGCGTCTTCCTTTCCGGGATGAATAAAAATCGCGGGATCGACAGCCTGGAAGAAGCATCGCTGACGAGGAAATCCACGAAGTCGAAATTGTTTTTGTTGGTGCGCAGGTAGGCGCCGTCCAGCCCGATTCGCAGTGCTTCGGCGCCTTTAAAGATGTTGCGGTGGTTATAGGCGGCGCCGGCGCGCAAGCCGTAGTAAAAACTGGGCGAAAACACACCGGAAAAGGTGGCTTCCACCCGTTCCGGACGGTAGGGCGTGAGGTATATGCTGGCATGGAGCAGCGTATCGGCTTGCGGCGACACCTCGAAACGGATGTTGATGAACTTGTATAAATTCAGGTTCAACAGCCGGTAAATAGTGGATTTGTAGTCGTCGTTGGAGTAGTATTCGCCGCATTTTAAAAAAATCTGCCGGTTCAGGATGTCCGGGGTTGTGGCCATTTCGTGGTACACATACTGTATGCAGTCGAAGCGCAGGGTATCGGTGTGTTTTTGCTCCGCATCGGTCTGTTTGGCGAGGTCGTAGTCGGGGTACACGGTAATGCCGGCCAGGCGATACTGCCGGCGTTCGGGTTGGCCTACTTCGTTTTTTACGCGCAGGGTCAGGTTAATATCACCAGGCGGGTGCAGCGTATCGGCTTCAAACAACAGGTTGTCGGGTGAAAAATAGTACCAGCCGTGGTTGCGCAGGGTGTCGCTCAGGCGCTGGCGTTCGATCATGAGGTCTTCCAGGTGATAGTACTTACCAGGTAGCACCAACGACTTTTGTTGCAGGGAAGCGATGCGGCGTGTCAGCACATCAGAACCGATCGGATATACCACTTTGTCTACCAGTTCGCGCGGACTCCTCACCTGCACCTCGTGGAGCAGCTTCATAGTATGTTTGCGCGCTTTCTCCGAAGAGGCAATTTTGGTTTTAAAAAAACCGTCGTTGGCAGCGCGTTCTGACAATAATTCGCGGTGGCGGTTGGCAATTTCAGGCACATATAGAACGGGCGGTTCGCCAAAACTGTTGGAGATGAAGTTGCCCACACTTTTTGCCCTGCGGTTTTGAAACGTGTTGTAGATGGCTAATTTGGGTCGCATCCACAGTATTTTTTTGTTGGGGCGCGGCAAGATGACCGCTTTTTTCAGGTCGGTTTTGAGTATTTTGGTGTCCCAACTTTTTTCTGCTTTGTTGATTTTGACTTTGGCTCCGGCGTACAGGCGTTCTCCTTCAGCGAGGCGACCGGTACCGGTGCAAGCGATGCCGAGTGCCGATAGCGTAAGTAATAGAAAGCCAAAGGCAAAGCGTAGGTTTTGAAGGAAGTCAGTATAGCGATTCATTTTTATATTTATCTAATTAATCAAGCAAAATCAGTGTCGATTAAGTTCTTCGTACACCTTGCGCCGTCAGGTTTTGTGCATGGGCTAAGCAGGGGATACGTTTACTAAACTTTTAAAGTTTAGTAAACGTCGCCAAATCGAATGCACAAAACCTGACGGCGCGAAGTATAAATACTTGATTATCAACACAAATAACCAATAACTAATAACCGATAACTACTTTTTCCCAAACTCTTTAGTCAATATAAATCCCGCCCCCGAATTCCGCAGGTTTGCAGAAGAGGCATTGAGCAGTTCAAAACCTCTTTCTGAAAACACCGTAACTTTTAATTCCCCATTGGGAGTAAGCGCGTATTCCACCGAAGCATTTTCCAGGGCGCTGTGCACGTCATCGCCGTTGGCGCCGACAGAGGTGCCGCCCGAGAGTTTGAAGGTCAGGCGGTCTTCAAAAAATGATTTTTGCAAACGCAACTGGTAATTCGTAGTGCCTTCCGCCTGGGTGCTGCCGGTGTTGGTAGCGCCTTCCGTGGTCGCCAGATCCACATCGATCCAGGTCAGGTACTGGTCGGCCAAAGCGTTGAGTTGACCGGTCAGAAAACTGCTCAGGCCCGATTGCAGGGGATTGCCTCCACTGATCGAGGTGGTGACGCCGATGGATTCGCCGATGAAATTGCGCAACAACAGTACCCCGAACACTTGCCTCGACAACAGGTTTTTGTCCTGGTTGACGTTGGACAGCGCGCTTTCCACCAGATCTGCCTGCTGGTTGCCGAAGCTGGAGCCGAGGCTTTCCTGTTTTTCGGAGGAAGGGTAAATAAACTGAAAACTGACGTCCGGTTGCGTGGCCGAACCACTCAGCGTGGTTTGCAGAAAGAAGGTCTGCGCCCTGCGGTACGCGGCAGCCTCTTCAGCAGACGCAGAAGATAATTGATTGACAACCAATGGGTAAGGAGATGCTTTGAATTGGTAGCGCGCCCTCAGGTCTAATTCCGGTTTGAGTGCATCGCCCGTCCAGGTGATCGAACTGCCGTTGGTTACCTCAAAACTGCGTTTCACGACGGACTGGTAAGAATAATTGTACACACCGCGCACCAGTTCCACCCGTCCGGCCAGCGTCATGTTGCCGTTGGCCATCTGGTCGAATTGCAGCCTCCCGGTTGCTTTTCCACGAAAATCGTCGCCGGTAACCGGATTGATGACGCTGCTGATCGTCAGGTTGGAGTCAATTTCAATACTTGCGCTCAGCGTTTAGGCCTGAATATTAACCGGCGCGTCGTACATGGGGGGGCGGACATACTGGCGTGGCGGCGGCAGAAAAAACACAATGCCTTCGTGTTGCAGGGCTTGTGTGGCCACATCGTACACGTACGTAAAACTCGATTCCTTGGCGGTTTTGACCACTACCCGGATATCGGGTTGACTGATCGGCCCGCGAACGGTACCGTCTAAGGAGACATACAATTCCCCGAAATACACCGGATTTTGTTGTTTGGTCGAATTGAGCGCCTGCCACCGGTCGGCGTGTAAAGTCAGGTTGCACTGTATGTCTGTCCAGTCTTTGGTGTTTAGTTTGCCATTGATTTCCAGGGTTTTATCATATGGGTCGCGCAAGGTAAGGCCGTCCAGTGAAAGGCCTGATTCCGTAAATTCGAGCGGCGTTTCACTGAGTTCATAGCGCACATTGGTCAGTACGGGCGTAAAAAAAGTTTCGTGCAACTGCATTTTGCCGCGTATCTGCATGGCGTCGGTGGCGCCGGAAATTTTCATGTGCGCCTCAGCCCAACCGCCCAGTTCGCTCAGGATTCCGGCGACAAAAAGATCGAAGTTGTTGTAGTTCAGCCGGTCGATGTCCACTGTGAAATCAAGTCCTGTTTTGTTGCCCTTCAACTTGCGGGTCTTACCGTTCACCTCTATGGATTGCCCATCTCCGGTCAATGAAAAATCCTTTACTTCTACACCTGCCGGATTTACAAGAATCTGGTTGTCGGAATCGACCGTCCACTCCTTAAAATCAATTACCTGTCGGGGAGCAAACAGTACAATGGTTTCTTTTTTGGTGTTGTCGATTGTCGCCCGTAAGGCAAGCAAGAATCGCTCTTTCCCTTCGTCATTGCTTGCTTTGAAAGAGACATTCGCGATGTTGTCTAAAAAACGCCCGTTCAACACTGCATTTTCTATAAAATCCTCCTTGCCGCGTTTCACTAAAGGCGTAGTCATGACAAACAAAGCCGCCGTATCGCCTGCATAAGCCCGCACGTTCAGCGAATCCACGTCCCAATCGCGGTAGACAATACGCGGTGCATGGACCAGCAGGTTGAAATAATGGCGTTGCGCGACCAGCGAGCCTTCTAATTTGACGGGACTGAGATCAGTCAGGCCGGGTATCAGGCCGGTCGTTAGTATGTCCGGACGCAGCAAATGCAGTTGCACCGACAGCGAGTCGGTACCAATCGCCGGGATATATGTGGAGCGATCCACGACGAAATATTGATCGGCGATGTTGGCGATGGTGGTGGACAGATCGCTCAGGACAAAGAAACCTTTTATTTCACCCTCCAACCAGTCGGAAGCGATGGTAAGGTTGTTGTGGTTGTTGTCTAATGTGATGTCCAGCGTCATGTCGCCGGGATGAACGTGTACCGTATCATATTGTAAATCAATAGATTCAATCGTGATTTTGGCGTTCAGGGTATCTGCCGACAACCCTTCGGAATGGGAGCGGATACGCATACAAACGTTGGTGGGGCGGTTGGACCAGCCGAATTCACGCAGGTCTAAACAGTTCAACGCGACATCCAGGTCCAGCACAGGCATGGCCGGACCAAAATCGCCCGAAGCCGCCAACCGCACCGCTGCCCGTTCGTCGGGCGATTGTAGTCCGGCTGTGAAACGTTTTCCATCCACGTCGCCTTCAAAAGTAATGTCGCGCAAAATGAGGTTGTCCCAGATCATGGAATCGGCTTTTCCGCTCAACTGGATGCGGGCGGTTTGGCCAAAATCAAAACCCTGGCCGTTTATTTGAGCCGTGAGTCCCAGCGATTTGAGCGGGCGCAAAGTGGTATCCACCGCCAGTTCATCGACCCGGATATTCTGGGCCGCCAGGTTCATTTGGTAACTGCTGTCGCGCAGCGTTCCGTCCACATGAATTTGCCCTAAATTACCTAATCCGATGCTCGCTTTACCAGCGGCGTCTTGCATGGTGCCTTTGGCTTTGCCGTTGATCTGCACAAAATCGGGCAGCCTCAAAACAGGTGTGACCACCGAATCGGGTACATAACCCAGTATTTCCCGGCGCGACAGCGAAGCATCAAATGCCACGTCGAAACCCAGTTGATCGGGCGTGCGCACATTTTTCAGTAAGCCTTTAAAATCAAGGCGACTGGTCGCTCCACCGCGCAAGGCATTGATTTTCAAGTCTGTATTCAATTCCGCCAGCGTACCGCGCAAGGTTCCGCTTGCCTGCAACAGATCGGGCATTTGCAGGCTGCCGGATTCCAGAGTAGTAAAGAAGTTTTTAGGCGCGTCCATACGGTTTATCTGCAAATCCATGCTGAGTCGGTCTGGATCGTTCGCCTGGCTGAGGGTACCCGCTATGTCGAATTGGAGGGGAGGTCCTTCTACTGCCGGGAAAGTGGGGCCTGTCTGCAAGGCGCTGATGTCGCCGCGCAGGTTCAATTGCAGGCGCGTCATATTGCCTGCGACGGTGCCGGATGCGCTCAAAAAGGCGGGTAGCGGCTGGGCCAGCAAACTATCCCTGGCGGCAGCCGATCCATCTGAAGTGACGGACATCCAGCGGATAAGATCGGCGCGATTGGTTTCCAAACGGCTGATATTCAGGTTCATACCCAATTTTGTCCGGATCGGTCAGTTGTTGTACGGAACCGGTGAAATGGGCGACTGTCCCACTGCCGGCCTGAAACCGGATGTTATCGGTTCGCAGGTTTTCCAGCCATCCGCCGAGATTGCCCGACACTTCGTAGGGCATGTCTGCCAGCCGCGACAAAGCAGGGTTTTCCTGCGGCGGCAGGAGCACAATCAGGTCGCCGATGACGCCTTTAAGATTCCGTAATTGCACCTGCATCCGGTCGAAGGTGGCCTTGTTATTTTTGAACAGCAGCACATCACCATCCAGGTAGGTCTGGTTCAGGTGCGCTTTTGTGTTTTTGAGTTCGATATTGCCGGGCGTGACCCGGGCCACCGCGCGCAGCGAATGCACTTGCACGCCACTTTTGTCGTTGCCGGTCAGCGCGTCGGCCTTTACAAAAAGTGTATCGTTTTGAAAAGAAAATGCGGGCAGTTCGGCATTCAGTTGGGTCAGTGCCATGTCGCCGGCGTTGAAGTGGCCGGGGGTAGGGGAGACCGCCGGATCGCGATAAGCCACCATGCTGTTTTCCACATGAATACCTTCCGACTGAATAGCCAGTACATCATTGGCCGACTGGAGTTGCAGGCGGTCGAGTACGGTTTTTTCCAGAAAAGCATCCAGGGCCATTTCTGTTGTGGAATAAATGATACGCGAACGGGTGATATCGCCGTCATTCAACAGTAAGCCGAAAGGTGCCGAGGGTATGCCGTCGTCAACGGATTTTTTCTTTTGAACCAGCCGGATGTCGGAATCCGCCAGGCTCAATCCGTCTAATTCAAAATACAGGTTCTCCAGATCGGCATTGACAATTACGGTTTTGGCGGAACCGATATTGGCTTGCGTGGTACTTTCCGTGTCTTCGTCTATGAGCAGAAAACGGACACTGCTGAGATCCAATTCCGTTAAGTCGAATTTTACTTTCCAGGGAGATGCGATGGTATCGGTCGGCTCCGCCACAGGCGCGTCCGAAGCGAAGGCCCGCATGATAAAATCAAAATTATAGATGCTGTCTTTTTGATGGAGGTAGACCCCGGCATTTTCCAGCGTGATTTTTTTTAACTCAATGGTCTGATCCAGCAGTTTCCACATATCTACGGACACGACCAAACTGCCGACACGCGCCAGGGTATCGCCCTGCTGATCTTCCAGCAAAAAATCTTCTAAGGAAACTCTATAGGGGAAACGTATCCGGATGGCCCCTATTTCTACGCGGGTGCCGAGTTTTTCCTGCAAAAAGGATTCCGCTTTACGGGTAATTTGTTGCTGTACCGCCGGAAGTGTCAGGGCATAGGTACCGCCTATTATCAGCGCCAGTATTGCACAAATAGTATAAATGACGAAACGCCAAGGTTTCGATTTGGGAAGAAATTTCACACTGCAAAATTTGCGCGATTTTGGCAGAAATTGTTACATTATTTTGAAAAAGAATTACAAAATTCACACATTCTTTTTACGCGCATTTTAAGTTGTTACTGCTTGCAAATCAATAAGATCGGGCTGGTTTTGATTTCGTTGCTTACATTCCCCGCCCTGTCCCGGATGGTAATGACATAGACCAGCGTATCCGTTGTAACGGGCACGTTTTCACAGGCGGTTTTGATGCCTTCCGGGTTGGTGTGGATACAGCAGGTGGTGGGAAGTACCACCGAAATTTCGCCGGAAATACCATTGCCGGCGCCTTGCGGATCTACATACGGCAATTTCCGTTCACTGCCGAACAGGTCGCGTTCGTCCCTGAAAAAAACACTGGTTGTGGGGTCACTGGCCGGGTAACCTAAGTCGCCGTCGCCGTCGGTGTAAGTGAAACTGACCACCACGCTGTCGGGATCGGCAGGCGAAAGCGGGCGCTGCCGCATCACCGATTTGGAAACACTTTTGAACTCGATGACGGGTTCGAGCGGATAATCCGGCGGCTTTACACAAAACTGCGCCGTAAGGGCGGCGAATAAAGCCAGACAGAGTATTCCAAGGAGACCATTTTTCATAACAAAAAGTTTTGTGTCGTATTTTGTGCCAAAAATTGCCTTTTTTATTGACAATGCAAACACCTGAACGATCAGATTTATTGCCAGCCATAGCAGAATTGGCAACCGGGCATTTTGAACAGACTGCGTTGTCCGTATTTCGGTACCAGGCGCGGCACAACGAACTATACGCCAGGTATTTAAAATTGCTGGGCCGTTCAGTTGCCGATGTGCATTCCCTGGCCGAAATCCCTTTTCTTCCCATCCAGTTTTTTAAACAACATACCATCCAAACCGGCGTCTGGACACCGCAAACCACTTTTTTGAGCAGCAGCACAAGCGGCCAGACACCTTCTAAACACTATGTGCGCGACCTGAATTTTTACCTGCAAAACACCCGCCACGGATTCGCCGGTTTTTATGGCGACCCTTCGGAATGGTGTATACTGGCTTTGCTACCTTCTTACCTCGAACGCAGTGGATCGTCTTTGGTTGCCATGGCTGATTACTTTATCCGGTGCTCTAAACACCCCGAAAGTGGCTTTTTTTTGAATGATTTCACAGCACTCAGGGAAAAGTTATCCATTTGTCAGTCAAACGGTTATAAAACGCTTTTGCTGGGGGTTAGTTTTGCTTTGCTGGATTTTGCGGAACAGTGTCCCATGGATTTATCCGGCGTGACCATTATGGAAACCGGCGGCATGAAAGGCCGGCGGAAGGAACTTACCCGCGCGGAATTGCACCGGACGCTAATCGAGGCGTTTGGCGTGCAAACCGTTCATGCCGAATATGGTATGACGGAGTTGTTTTCCCAGGCGTATGCTTTGGGGGGAGATATTTTTTGTCCCGCGCCCACCATGCGGGTCATCGCCACGGAAATCAACGATCCTTTTTGCCAGGTAGCGGCAGGACGCAGCGGCGTATTGAATATCATCGACCTGGCAAATCTGGATACCTGTAGTTTTTTACAAACCGAAGATGTGGGGAAAGTGTCAGCCGACGGCAGGTTCGAGGTGTTGGGCCGGCTCGATGTGGCTGAAATGCGCGGTTGTAATTTGATGGTGGAGTGAGTGAAAGGGCAAAAAGCAAAAGGCAAACATAGGGTATAAATTTTATAGATATTGGCAAAAGTGGGCTAGGGCGAGATCCGCAAAGGCAAGAACCACCCAACGAATCCTTGCATAATTCGGATGACTCATGTTTGTACGTTGCGCTTTGGTTGTTCTCTACCGACCTTATGCCGCTACGCGGCTATGGAACCCTGGGAAATACCCGCCAGGAGCAAACAATTTTGCACATTATTCACTCTACTCGGACTTTTACTGCAAATGAGCCCTTTTTCCAGGTTCGCCATAGAGCCGCCGCCGCTTATCAAAATTCCTGAAAAGTGCCCGAAAATGGTATCGTTGCGATAATCGCTGATTTCGATGTGCAGGTCGTCGCTGATCGTATTTGAAATGCCGGTATAATTGAGCGTATCGCGGCGGCTGAACTCCACACCGCCCCAGCCGAAATCTTTGAGTTGCATCACGGCGAATGCCGGGGTGTAGGGGTAATCTCCGTTTGTTTCATCGAATTCAAAACCCATGGCAATCCCCAGGGTGGGGCGAACGGGGTGATCCTGCCGGACAATTTCCACGTATTTTCTGACGGGGCTGAACCAGTTGCTGAGGGTGTCCAACTGCTCAGCGGCGCGGCGGCCTTTTTGTTTCAAAACCTCCGGCGAAGGCTGCATAGGGTGGGAGAGGAGCAGTTCCCGGTCTTTAAAAGTACAGGAAATGCCGCTCTCCCCATGTATGACACCCGCCGCAGTGAGGCAAAAGATAAAGGCAGATAGCAGGATTATAGCAACGGAATCGGTAACCATTGTGGTGATGGTTTATTAGTTTATAGTTTAGGGTTTCGTGATTGGTGTTGAGTCCGCCTTTGGCATCCTACGGGGGGTTTTGCCTTCAGCCACGAAAATGCAAGATCACAATGGTAATCAAATTATAGACCACAAACGCATCCACTATAAACTATAAACCATAAACCATAAACCATAAACTACTAAACCCTTAACCCGCTCGCTCTACCTTCCCATGCGCGCTTTCATCAAATCCGCATACGTGCGGTAACCTGGCTGCTGCGGAGACGCAATGATAAATATGGAAGCGCCTGTAAGTGACTGTATTTCAATGGATTGTTCTTCGGTCACTAATGCAAAATCATATTGTTTTGCCGTTTCTCCATTCAAAAGCGCTTCTCCTTCCAGTATGTAAGCCGAGTATATTTTCCCCGGATCTGCTGCAAACGTATAGGTGGCGCTGCCGAGATCAAAGCGTTGAACGGTGATGCCCGGCGTATCCATGCGGAACGGACTGCCCGGCCCGGCCAATGTTTTGACCTGAACGCCGTCGACCACCGAGACGGGGAATTCATCGGCTCTGTAATCGTCGTATGAAGCGGGTTGTTCCATGGTTTTGGTCAGGTTGGGGTCGAACCAAATCTGGAAAATCTCCGCTTCTTTGCTCATAAACTCGGAATGGCTGATGCCGTTGCCCGCCCGGATAATTTGTACGTCTCCTTCCTGCAAAGGCCGCCATTCCTTGAGTTGGGTGTCGTAATGGCGAATGGCGCCTTTCAGCACAAACGAACATATCTCGAAGCCCTGGTGTGGGTGCAAACCAATGGTGCTGTCCTTGACCGCCCGGGCATGCGCCCAATAAAACAGATTGGAATAGGGACGTACAGAGGAATGATCCGAGGGGAAACCGATGGGTTTGTTCTCTACAATTTCACCGCCATTGAATGCGCCGGAACCTTGTTTTTCTTTTGGAATGATTGATATTGACATAATATAAATGTTTAAACACTAAACATTGAAATGCTTAAATGGTTGTGGGTGTATATCCGTGTCTAATCTTTTCAATCCGTGTTCCATTCCTCTCCGTGGAAAAAATTCAATCCGTATTCCATCTCAACGTACCGTCCTCCCGGAGCACCAATTTCCGCTCATCGAGCAGGTAACCCATCACTTTGGTGACCATTTCGTGTCGTTTTAAGGCGAATGCTTTCAGCACCTCTTCGGGTGGGAGCGATTCTTTGAGCAGCACCTCCTTTATTTTTCGTTCGTAGGCCTCGAAAGTATTGGCAGATACCTCGGTTTTATTGCGGCCGGTACACACATCGCAAATGCCGCAACGCCGGCTTTCCGGTTCATCGAAATAGGAAAGCAGCAGTTGGCTCCGGCATTGACGCGTTTCGGCATAGTGAATCGCCCTTTCCACACGTTCGGCGGCGCGTTGTTTGCGCCAGGCTAATTTTTGGTGGTCAATCAGGAGGTTTTCCGAAGATACCCGTTCGTGGGTGAACGTCAGTTGCGGCTTGTCTTTTTGCGGTTCATACAGCAGCAACCCTTCCTGATTGGCCATTTGAAGCACCTGGCGGATATTTTCAACGGGTATTTTGGCATATTGGGCCAGCATGGATTCACTGATGTCGGAAAAATGGCCGTTAATGCCCGCAGGCGCGCAGCAAAACCTTGATCACCGCGTCCGCCTGGGGATTCCGCAACTGGTAATCGTATATCGCTTCCCGTGATGCAACAACCTGCGCCCGGGCCATTGTGGCAGCCGTATCGCTGAGGGCAATCCAGCCGTCCTGTTCGAGGATGCGCAGGGCGGCATGGGTTTGTGACTGCTCGAGTTTATATGTGGCGCAGAAAAAAGGCAGGTCAAAATCGAAGGTTTCGCCGATGCCGGCACCCACGGCCAACTGTGTGTAGCTGCCAAGTGCCTGATATACCCTGGCCAGTAATTCAATGGATGGAAATGCAGCTTGCAAATGAAAACGGAGGCTGTCGGCGTCGGCAGGCGAATACAGCAGCGTGGCATACGATTTTTGCCCGTCGCGCCCTGCCCGTCCGGCCTCCTGAAAATAGGATTCCAGGCTGTCGGGCAGGTGCAGGTGCACCACGATCCGCACATCCGGTTTGTCGATACCCATACCGAAAGCATTGGTACAAACGATGATCCGTGTTTTTCCGTCGATCCACTCCGCCTGCCTGTTATTGCGCTCATCGGTACTCAATCCGGCGTGGTAATAGCCCGCATTGATCTTGTTTTGTAGCAAAAAATGGCAGATTTCTTTTGCTTCGCCCCGGCTTTTGACGTAGACAATACCGCTGCCTGGAACGTTTTTCAGGATGTCCAGCAGTTTGTCCCGCTTTTTTGTTTCGTACAAAACGGAATAGGACAAATTGGAGCGAACAAAACTCTGTCGAAAAACGTGCTTCTTCCGAAAGGCTAATTTTTCCTGAATATCTTCCAGTACCTCCGCCGTAGCCGTGGCGGTTAATGCTAAAATGGGGACATCTGGCAGTATCTCGCGCAGTTCGGGAATACGGAGATAAGGCGGCCTGAAATCATACCCCCATTGGCTCACGCAGTGCGCCTCGTCGACAGCCAGCAAACGCACGTTCATCCGCTGGATACGCACGCGGGCCAGTTCTGTCAACAAGCGTTCCGGACTGAGATACAGGAGTTTATAGGCGCCGTTGCAGGCATTTTCAAAAAGAATATCGATCTCGCGGCGGCTCATACCCGAATAGATGGCGGCGGCGGGAACGCCCCGTTTTTGCAGGTTGAGCACCTGGTCTTTCATCAGGGCAATCAGGGGCGAAATCACAATACAAATGCCATCCCGGCACAGTGCAGGCACCTGGTAACAAACCGATTTGCCGCCGCCGGTAGGCAGCAGGGCCAACGTGTCGCGCCCATCCAGTACCGAGCGGATAATGTCTTCCTGCATGGGCCGGAAGGCATCGTATCCCCAGTATTGGCGTAGTATGGAAAGCGGTTGGGTGGGTTCTGTCACGAGATGCGGCGTATTTGGAGGCAAAGAAAATGAAATTCGGGATAAACTGTGTTTGCGAGCCTTCAAAACCAGCC
>JADJSY010000002.1 GCA_016711435.1 Lewinellaceae bacterium | reverse complement strand
TTTCGCTGCGGCAGTGTCTTTCGACCTGCCGCAAACGTACAGCAGGATATTTTTCGCACTTCCTAACACAGGTGCGTTTAGTGAGAAGTAGTGAGGAAAAATGTTTCAAAAAAAATATAAAATGTTTATTTTTCTGACAATCACCTAAAATCATAGCACTTGATAATCAATGAGTTAAAAAGTTATCCACATGCCGTGGAAATTCTTCGACAATTCGAATAAGCAGTAAAGGGTACCTTTATACAAACAAAAAGTCGAAAAGGGAGTGTGTACCCTTTTCGACTTTTTGTAATAAATCCAACCAAAAAAAGAATCGCCCCTTTCGGGGCGAACGGCCGGGGGGACTACCCCCGGTGCTGTTTTGGTAGTGCAAAAGGATTTTGAGAAATTGAGGCCGGAAGATTTCAGCAGGAGTTAAGGAGACGCCTTAATCAAGGATGGTCTTAAAAAACGAAACCCGATAGTTTGAGTTGCCTCAGGGACTACCGGGAATAAGGTGATACAAAGGTAAGGTAAAACTTTAAAAGATACAATATGCGGTTTCAAGATTTTGAAAATACTATGTCGCCATTCCGAATTAGCCGCTATTTAACGGCATGTGGCGGTCATACAAAACAGGCAATGACCCTTTATAGGTTGAATTTACGGCTCTCACAAGAATTATTTACAGTTATCAGTTGTTTTGAAGTCGCTTTGCGTAATGCCATAGATCAACATTATGTGGGCATGCTGGGAAATGACTGGCTAAGAAATAATGCGGCACCAGGTGGTAGATTCGATAATATTCAATGTCAGCAGACTGCAAATGCAATCAATGACGAAATAAGAAAACTTGGTGGAGCTTATTCACATAATAAGTTGGTTGCCGGGCTGGGGTTTGGATTCTGGCGGTATATGTTTGCCCAAAATCAGTATCGCAACGCTGGCAGCACTCTTCTTTTAATATTTCCAGCGAAGCCTCTGAGCACTGCACAAACACAATACAATCAAACATTTGTATTTAACCAATTGGTTAATCTTCATGAAATTCGGAATCGGATTGCTCACCATGAGCCGATTTGCTTTTTACCCAGGCAATCCGTGAAAAATACTACCTACGCTCGGCAGCGTTATGGTCTCATGCTTCAATTATTCCAGTGGATGAATATTGATGAAGCGGCATTGCTGTATGGCTTGGATCACATAAATCGAGTTTGTGGGGATATTGACGCGTTGTAAAATCTGAATTTATTTCTGTGCGGATTCTAGTCTACCTTTGCAGAACCTAACGCATTTCATAAATGTGATGATAACCCACATTCCGATCCATGCAACCGTATTTTGTTCTGTACGCTCTCTTTCTCTCACTACCACTTTTCGGCCAGCATAACCTTTACTACACGAAAACTGGCGAGCCGGCTGATTCCGCAGGGGCGACTTACCGCCACGAGATCACCAATCTCCCCAATGGCTGGACGTATATCAAAGAATACCGCCCGATAAACACGCTTTTCGCCCCGGCAGGTGTTCCAACATTCTCTTTATACCTACGCCAGCGCCGCGACAGTGTCTTTACGTTTGCGCGTGGTGTTTTATTTAAAAAACGACGCACGGCGCTTTGGCTTGGATCGAAATGGGGCGGAAGTACTGGAAGGCAGAAAAAGATTGCCTTTTACAGGGGGACCCTTTCTATTTTTAGGAAGGAAAGAGGTTTCGTGCTCTATTACAACTAAGAACCAGGGCAATTGCTCCATATAATACTCATGCTAGGCATTTGATATACCGTTATACAGTATTCATAGATTACCTTGCCGCCTTTCAACGTCATCGTTTCAGAATCGCTATTCAACATATCTGATATCCTTTGACGAGCTGCTACAGGTTGGCTAGGAGAAGATAATCCTATCGAATAATTGCCATTTTTTAGGGTAAATGTTTTGGATTCCCCGGCTCTAATGGTTAACCTTCTATCCTCTGGGCCTATAATATTGTATAACATTTCTTCTTGGGTTGGATTTCTTAAAGTAATCTGAGTATACCTCTTCCTTCTGCAGAATTTAACCACTTTTCTTCATCTGCTTGCCTTTTTATCTTCTTTTTCAATCGCTCCCCTTCGTTCTTCTTCGATTCTTTTTTTCCAGGTCTGCGCGTTCCAAGGCTAATTTCTCTTCATTTGCTTTATTTATATTTTCAATATTTGTATTCAATACAGAGCTTGCCTTATCAACTGCGGCTTTGGCGGCTTTCATATTTTCCCGCATTTTTTCTATCGAATTATCTTGCAGATTTGCATCAAACGATGCAGCCACTTCCTTCTTAGCCTTTGCCAAATGTTCCTTTGCCTGGTCGAATGTCCCTTCCATTGTTGATTTTAAAAACCTTTTCACTTCCGGTGCTACCGCCTTCGTATATACCGCATCCATAAAAGCCGACAGCATAGGATCAACCCCAATTGCATTTTTAACCGTATAATAAGCCTCCAGGGAAATAGCTGAGGCGATTTTTTGGCCAATGGAGACTAGAACGGGGTTTTACTTTTAATCTCTGGCAGCAGTTCCGCTTCGATTTCCCGCTCCATTTTGCGCCAGATGCTGTTCTGCTTTTTCAGCCGAAGCGAGACTCCAATTACTGCGGTCAGATCCAGGCGTTGGCTTGACAACGTTTCATGCGGCGCTGGATTCCCTGCTCTGGTATCGCTGACAACCGTTGGCGTTTTTTTTTGCGACCTTGGCATCTTCGGTCAGAAACAGGGTAGATTCGGTCGCTTTCGGCACATGATTGATGTGGTCGGATTTCTTTCCTGCGACAGAAGCAGTCTTTGGTTCTGGGCTTTCCGGCGTGAAATCGCCGCCACCGGAGCCTGGTGTATCTGACGGTGGAGTTGGCTCGTTGAATTCCCACATCCACTCGTCGGATGCGCCGGGCTTTTGCTGTTTGAAATCCGACTGGGGAATGTTTTCGGCTCGTACAAACAGGGCTTGCCACGGGCCATTGACAATGTACCGCTGCACCGCCGCATTGAAATCGGCTATGGCAGCATGCTTGTCCTTGTCCGTGTCCCGATTATGCTTCCTAATGGATTCCAGCGCCTTTTTCTTCAGCGATTTCTTGTACTTTGAGTTTTTAGGCGGCTCATTGCCGATGCTTTTCCCCGCATGAGACATACTTTTCGGTAGATGTTGTAATACTTTCCATCGATGTTTTTATCAATACGGGAGTTTGCCTGTTTCTCCGTTTTGAAGGCTAACCCGATGTGCACCAAAGGAGAACAGACTGAAAATGCTGAAAGTAATAGGTTCTGAAGGCGGCCTTTTGAAATTTGCTGTAACGCTGGCTTACTTTTAGCCTCCGGACGAGTGGTAGTAACGCACTCAATACCAAGGCAGCAATGCCGATTGGCAGCATCCATTTTTGAAGGAATAGGTAGGGCTCCATTCCTTCTTTAATTTTGGCGATAGTGGCGTCCAATTCACTAATCGTGGCGTTCTGGTAGTCGATATTATAGCCAGAGTTCAGGTAGAATTGCAGGCTGGAATAGAAGCCAGTTACGATGATAAACGGGAGCAGGAAAAACAGAAAAGATTCGCTTAGGAGTCTTTGCCAATGCAGATTCTTGCTGGCGAGAATCCAGTCGGGTCTTTCAAAGCGGGAAAAGGTCAGTATCCAGGGAAACCGCGCGTATTGCACTTTCGTGTTTTCGTCGTGGAAGTAATGAAGATAGTTCTTAAAGACGCAAAGCGGGATAAAGGCGGCAAGGGAGATTGTAAATAATATGTATATCACAAGGTGTTTCAATTTTGAGATTGTTTGTCAATGGTGGTGATCATGTATATCCAAAAGATCGTCATCTGAATCATTAAGCTCCGTATCGGTCAGGCCTTCAATGAAGTGATGCCCTTCGGCATCGACACCGGATTTATTGAAACCATCAAAATCATACCCCTTTGCATTATACCCTTTTGCATCGTAGTCATCTCCGAAAATATTCCCATCGCGTTTGTTGAAAAGCACCGATCCTAGCCACATTCCGGCTACGGTGGCTAACCCTGCCGTTTAAGTTTATCATATTTCGCTTTATAGTCGCTGATTCTTTTCTCCAACAGATTGATGGATGCATTGCGATGGCGTCTTTCGTTTATTAAGGCAATCAGAGCGGAAGGGATTCCGCCAGCAAATGGCCCATCAGTTTGGCGTCCTGTGCAGTAATGGCATCCAGCTGTTTGACTTGCAATTGCCAGAAATCAATCAGTTCCAGGTGTCGCCGTGCTCATTCTTTGAGGCAAGGAATGCTACGGAAAGATTCTTCAGTTGCTCAAGGTGGTCAGGGCTTGCTTTCTCCAACTTGGCCAGTGCTTCATCGGTCATGTTCGCCGGCTTTTCAAGCTCGGTTATTTTTTCGAAGGATTTTTCCAACAAGGTTTCCAGTACCTGTTGTTGTTGCTGCTTGATCGTGGGTCTTTTTTGCGCCTCGATTTCACTTATAATAGCCAGTATGGAAAAGGTTATCCGGTTGCGTTCCGCGAGCGATAATTGCGAGGTCTTTTTCAAACCTGTTTTCCCAGTTTGATGGTGACTTTCGAGCAGGATAATGGAATTACGCTGCTCATTGTCCTCAATGCTCATTTTGAGCAAAGCGAAAGCGTCGTGAAGTTCGTCGCGGCTGATGAGGTGCCGGGCATTTTCGGCATAATTCATGCTTTAATTTGGTAAGGGAATGAAATGTATTACCCGATTCTTCTCCGGTAATGCATAGATTTTTAGAGAAGAAAGTTTTGCATTTAAAATATCTTGTGCAAATTTAATATGTCTGGTTAAGCAAACAAGTATATAGTGAAAAATTATTTTTATCTGGTTGGCTGGATATGAGTTGGGACACAGAATACGCAAGATGGGCCCACTTTTTTATTTTTCCGCCTCGGCAGGTGTTCCAACTTTACCAACTTACCCGCGCCCATCGCCGCGGCAGTGTCTTTTTCGACCTGCCGCAAACGTACAGCAGAATATTTTTTGTGCTTCCGAACACCAATCATACGCTAAAATGCTGTCCCTAAAAAGAATACATTTCATAGAATAAGCGACATTCCGTTGTACCATGGCGGCAGGTCAAAAGACACTGCCGCGGCGATGGGTTTGGGTTTAAAGGGGAAATAAGAACACCTGTCGAGGCAAAAATCTGAATTTATTCCTGTGCTGATTCTGTTTTACCTTTGCAGAACCTCACGAATTTCATAAAAGCGACAATAACCCATATTCCGACCCATGCAACCGTATTTTGTTCTGTACTCTCTTCTTTCTCTGCTGCCACTTTTCGGCCAGCATAACCTTTACTACACGAAAATTGGCGAGCCGACTGATTCAGCAGGGGCGACTTACCGCCACGAGATCACCAATCTCCCCAATGGCTGGACGTATATCAAAGAATACCGCCCGATAAACACGCTTTATTCAGAAGGGGCTTATTCTGTTTACAAAAAAACAAAAAAGTAAGAAGAAGGCATCCACAAAACCTACCGTACTGATGGCGTACTATGGTACACCGAGTCTTACGAAGACGGCAAACTGCATGGAGAATTCCGCTCTTATTATCCCGGTAGTCAGTTGAAACGTATAGAGCGATACGAAAAAGGCACGTTTGTAAGTGGCGAGTGTTTTCAGGAAGATGGGTCACCGCGACCGTTCACCCGTTTTCAGCAAGCGCCGCAGTATCCGGGAGGCGAACAAGCCTTATTCAATTACATCTCTACCAATCTGCAGTATCCACCCAAAGCCCGCAAAAGAAACATTCAGGGCAGGGTAGTCCTGACTTTTGTCCTCAATAAAGACGGTTCCGTGAGCGATGTGCAGGTAGTGAAAGGCATCGGTGGCGGCTGCGACGAGGAAGCAGTACGTTTAGTGTCGGAGATGCCGCGCTGGCAGCCCGGTTTGATAGATGACGACCGTCCGGTCAAGGTAGGGTATACGCTTCCATTAAGGTTTCGATTGGATTAAAGCCTTTCTACCACGTTCAAAAAGGCGCTGTAAACTCTCGTTTACAACGCCTCTCATAGTGTTTGTTTTCATACAGTTTTCCGCCCCGGCAGGTGTTCCAACTTTCTCTTTAAACCCGCGCCCAACGCCGCGGCAGTGTCTTTTTCGACCTGCCGCAAACGTACAGCAGGATGTTTTCGTGCTGCCAATCACAGGCCATTTGCTACAATTCAGCCCTCGTGAAGTATTCATTAATAGAAAGCGACATTCCGTAATACCTTGGCGACAGGTCGAAATCCTGTCTGATGCGCTGCATCATGTAAAACAATTTTACATGACACAATTATCATGTAAAAAAAATAAACTATTTTTTACATGATAACCACAAGAGGCGTATCTTTGACAGATGATACCAAGCGAAACGCCTTACAATGCGCTCTCCTTACTTCCTCCAGACAGGGATAAGGTAGAAACAATCGCTGTGCTGCGACAGGTGAGTAAAGCCGCCGCAGCCATGGGAGAACTTAAAGGTTTGGCTCGTACGCTACCCAATCCCAATATATTACTCAATGCATTAATTCTTCGGGAAGCCTCCGCAAGTTCTGAAATTGAAAATATTATAACGACCCAGGACAGGTTATACCAGGCACTCACGCTTAGAAATCTACCTAATGATTCCGCAACCAAAGAGGTGCTTCGCTATCGGGAAGCATTGTTGACAGGATTTCATTCCCTGACGTCGCGCGGGTTTATCAACACCAATGCCATCATCCAAATCCAGCAGGTGCTGGAAGAGAATAGTGCCGGAATTCGCCGGCTGCCGGGCACTGCGTTAAAAAATGCCGCGACAGGCGCCACAATTTACACGCCTCCTGATCAGTACGAAATAATACTGGCGCTGATGCAAAATCTGGAGCAGTACCTGCATGATGAAGACGATATTTCTCCCTATATCAAGTTGGCAGTGCAACACTATCAATTTGAAAGCATTCACCCTTTTTATGATGGAAATGGTCGTACAGGACGTATTTTAAATGTACTTTTTCTCATATTCAAAGGATGTCTGGACCAGCCCATTTTGTATCACAGTAAATATATCATTGATAACAAGTCGGACTATTACCGGCTTCTGCAAGAAGTAAGAACGAAAGATAATTGGGAGGAGTGGGTGTTGTTTATGGTAAAAGGAGTGGAGCAAACTGCTAACGAAACTGTTTTTAAAATACACAAAATCAATAACTTATTTGAGTATACAGTCGAAAAAATAAAAAAGGAAAAGCCCAAGGTATACAGCAAAGAATTGGTGGAATTGCTTTTTGTACAGCCATATTGCCGGATCGAAACCATAGTTGACCAACTGGCTGTGACGAGGCCTACTGCTTCCCGATATTTAAATGAGTTGGTTACGACAGGTATGCTGCGCAGGCAACAAATATGGAAGGAAACCTTGTTTATACATGAGGCGTTGGTGGATTTGTTGAAGGTGTGAGCAGCCTTTTTACCGGTCCGGTCTCGTATCCGAACAGTTGCAGCACCTGGTTGACTTTATCCAGTCGCAGGATCCCTCTTCCCCGTTCCAGTTCCCGGATAAAACGCAATCCCGCCCCTCCTTTGGCTGCCAATTCGGGTTGCGTGACTTTTACCAGATTCCGTATTCTTTGACGAATGCACCTAGTTTCATGATTTATACCTTTTCGGGTACATGTATAATGGATTATATGTTTTTTATACAACATCGGGTATAAAAAGGCAAGTGGTGCTGGTGAGTGTACCTGATCGGGTATAAAAATGGTGGATTGTAAAGGGTTCCCTATCAACCGAACAAATTTCCAGAAAATACTCTGCGGGAGGGGGCGCGACCTGAATCGCTCCCCGCTGAAATATATCGGCATTCTACCCCCTGTATCCGATTCACCAGATTTTCCATCACATACCGCTGCATCCTTAAATGAAACTCCTCCACCCGGGCCTCCAGGCGTTTGGACAACATCACCACGACTAAGCTCAGTGCAATAGCCAGCATGGTGGCGAAAAAGGCCATACCCATGTGGTCGACCAGCGTTTCGATGTCGCTGGTGGAGATAGCCACCTGGGAAGGTACAGCCGCCGGAGCGGCAGCGCTGGTGTTGGCGCTCAGGCTGACCGGCTTGATGCTGCCGAGGCTGAGGATGGCCGAGGCCAGTCCCCATACCGTGCCCAGGAATCCGAAAGTGGGGATCAGCGTCTGGCAGATGCCGACCAGCCAGAATTCCTTTTCCAGGGTTTTGTATTGCAGTTCGCCCATGGTTTTGGTAATTTCCAGCGCGTCGGCGGGCGAATTGTTCGAGCGGAATTTCGTGGCTGTTTGTTTGATCAGGTCGGTGAGCATGCGCGGCCCGAGGTGGCGCTCCGCTTCGATGGTTTCGAGTTTGATGCGGGTCACGTCTTCTGGATACAGCACATATTGTTCGGATTCCGGCAGCAGTTTGGCGCTGTAAGCGGCTTCTTCGTAGGTGATGCGCCGGGAAATCGCCTGCAGGCTGAAAAGTGCTGTAAAAAGCCGGCGAACGCGATCACCTGGATAAACCCGTTGGGCAATTTACCGCCCAGGGCAAAGAAAAAGGTTTCTATAGAGGAGCCGGTCGGCGACAGGTGGTAGCCGATGCTGACAATGATGGCGACCGCGATGGCGGCTGCGATGCCTGCGAAAACTTGACTATTTTTAGTGGCAAACATGGTGGGTGATTTTTGAATGTGATGTGATAGGGATGTTTGGTTTTTACGCGCCCGTAGAGGCTGGAACGGATGAACAGGTAAAAGATGTTTCGATGGCCTCTTCCTTCGCAGCGTGACACCTCTTCACTAACTTCGCCTTCGCACTAACGACTTCGCACTTATTCAGCCCCACTTTCCGCTTCTTTTTTTGGCGTGGGTGCCGGTTTGGCCTGAGGACTGCCAGCCGGTTCGGCCACAGGTGCGCTGTCCGGCGAAGCAGGCGCCGATTCGCTCGCTTTCGGCAGCCTCGGGCGGAATTCCAGGCCGTTGGCGGTAATGACCACTTGTCCGGCCATTTCCCAATCGCTCTGGCTGCCCCCGAGGGCGTAGCGTCCGAAGGCGTACGTCTGGGTGCGGCGACCGGCGGGTACAATCTTGCCGAACAGGGAAAATGCCTGTGATACGGCGCTTTTGCTGCCCTTTCGGATACGCACCATTACGTCGTAGGTACCGGGTTGTATGTCCTTCTGGTAGAAGTAATTCAGGCCCTTTTGGTACGCAAACGTGGCGTCCTGGTATTTGCTGGCGCGACTGGGTTTCCAGGTCCGGTTGCCTTGTTGCAGCATCATTTCCACGGAGTTTTTGGCCAGGTCCGTTTGTTGCAACAGGATAACTACGGCCCCCTGGGTCTGTTTCATCAGGTCAACAGCCACCGGATCCTGCGGCGGTGAAGGCGGCTGCGGGCTGGTTTCTACCGGGTTTTGGCGCGGGCGTGTTTGGGCTGGATGGCTGACTAGCAGTTGCAGGTTTTTCCGCAGCACCGAACGTGCGGCGCCACCAGGAGCCGTTGTTGCCGTTGGCGGGTTTGGACGGCTGGGGTGTTGTTTCGGTTTTTTTGGCCGTCGCAGCAATGGGCGCCTGGACTGCCGCCGGTGTCGCATTCACGAGCCGGGATTGCAGGAAATTGAGCACAATGAATACGCCCAGGGTCCCGATTAGCACGTCGAGCGCCGATACGTAGAGTGGATTGATACCTTTATTCGTCATGGCTTACAGCGTGTTGGGTGAATGAAAACCGGCTTCCCGCCTGCGGCTTGCCGGCTTGACCGGACACCTTCGCGTTGCAGTGGGTGCAGCGCTCGGCGTCCGGCGGGTTGGCCTGCGCGCAGTTCCAGCAGGCGACGGTCGTCGGCGCAGGTCCGGCGGGAGGACAAAGGTTTTGGGGCAGTTTGTAGTTGCAATGGCTACAGCGCGCCGATTCCGGGTGAGCGGTGTGGCCACAGTTTGGGCAGGACATGGCAGGTGCGTTTAGAATTTTTTAAAAAGAAAAGTTAACGAGTGCCAAGTCAAGTCTCAGCTCTGAAGGGTTATTGTCCGAGGTAGTGCATGTACGACAGCCCGATGAGCAGGTTGCGGTTTTTCAGTCCGTCCGGGCTCAGCAATTTCAGTCCGTGGGTGTAGCGCACATCGAGGCCGATTTCACCCCGTTCCATGATCCAGAGCAGTCCGGCGCCGGCATTCAGGTTGAGGTCGAAACCTTTGTACATATCGTAGCGGCCCTTGCCCATTTCGATTTCGTATTCGGAGAAGTCGGTGCGGGTGTCTATGGCATTGGTTTCGGAAGGGAATTCTACGGTAATTTCTTCCCGGCCCTTGCCGCCGAAGCCGTAGGACAGTCCGGGGCCGAGCGCCAGGTAGGCGCCGAGGTTGCCGCCGCCGAAGTTTTTTTCGAACATGACCGGAATATCCAGGTAATTCAGGGTTTCTTTAAAGCGGTAGTCGATCACGTCGTGGTCGGAGGGGTAGCCAAATTCCGGGCCTTGCCAAAATATGCTACTTTCGCTTTTTAGAAATGCGCCGCGCTGCGTGAAGGCAATTTCAGGCTGCACGGTAAAGCGGTTGCCGAGGTTGATTTCCACAAATCCGGCCACACTGGCGCCGGGTCGCAGGCTTGCGTCGTACGAATCGCTCCAGTCGCGGGAGAGTTTGTAGGTGGAAAGACTGATACCGGGGCGCAGGCCCACGCCGCTGATCTGTGCGGTTAAAGCTGTAACAAAGGCGAACAGAATGGGCAGCAAAAATAATTTTTTCATAACGAGAGTGATTTTTTTGTCGATGTGACGTTTTCCGTTTCCAGCGGTTGATTTGCCGGTTTTTGCTGCTTAGTTGTCTGCGAACGGGCGAGGTAACCACGACCGGGATTTTTTAAGAAAACGGTAACGTGGGTAAGATTTTTTTCCTATTTTTTCGTTAAGACTCCTATCGAGGTTACTTTTTCACCATGACCGACACAAATACGCAACATCCCGATTGGACGGACGAAACGCTGGCAAATGCCATCCGCAACGGCGGCCCGCAACGCGAGGCGGCGCTACAGGTGATGTATCAGAAGCCGGGACTGCGGGAAACGGTCATTCGCTTTGTGCTCGATCAGGGCGGCAATCGCGAGGATGCCCTGGACGTGTTTCAGGAAACGCTTCTGTTGTTCGACCGCAACCTGCGCGAAGGCCGGTTTGAGGGCCGGAGTTCGCTGACAACCTATTTCGTTGGCATTGCCAAATGGAACTGGCTGGCGCAGCGCCGGAAGCGGGGTCGTCAGACGGAACTTTTGCCCGATCATTATGACGGCCTGGTGGAAAGTCCCGAATCTGACATCCTGCAAGCCGAGCACCGCGGATGGCTGGAAGCGGCCTTGGGTCGGATCGGCGAGCGCTGCCGAGAATTGCTGCGCCTGTACCAATTGGATTACTCCATGGAAGAAATTGCTCAAACGATGCGTTACGCCAATCCCGATGTTGCCAAAAAAGAAGCATACCGTTGCCGGATGCGGTTCCGCGAATTACTGGAGCAGTTTCCCCAATGGAACGAACTCCTCAACCTGAAATAATTATGCACCCGGACGAAATTATTTTTCATAAAATAGAGGACTACCTGCGGGAACGTCTTTCTCCCCAGGACAGGGCGGCTTTCGAGTCGGACATGGCGGCGGATGCCGAACTTACAGCGCTCGTGCAACGCCAGAAGCAGGAGAATCAGGCCCTGGAACTGCTCGCAGAACGGGATTTGCGCACCCGTATGAATGCCTGGGAACGCCAGATGCCGGCTACGTTGACGCCCGCCGGGGGGCGCTACCGCCTCAAATGGGTCAGGTGGGCCGCTGCCGCAATGGTCGTATTTGCCGCAGGCTGGTGGCTCATCCGGCAGACCGGGCCGGTGGAAGCGCCGGTCGCCGTGCAACCCGAAACGCCGGCCTCTTCACCGAAAACGACACCCGTGCCGAAGCAGCCGGAGCGCCGACCAAAAACCGAAACGCCGAAGGAGGTAATCACGGATGCTTCCAAGCGGCCTGCTCCTGTCCCTAAAACCACACCGCCCGCACCGGTTCAAAAAACGGTCGACTACGCAGCCCTTGCCGATGAATTTTACCGGGAACGCGATTTTTTTCCCCGGCCAGAGTACCGGAAGCGGCGCTGCGGGCTACGACCAGGCTTTGCAGGATTTTAAAAAAGGCAAGTACTCCGACATCCTGCCGAAACTGCGCCCGGGTGGAAAACTGGATTCCAAAGATTTGAAAACCAAAGAGTTACTCGCCCACTCCTTGCTCAAAAGCGGCCAGTACGATGCCGCCATCGCCGCGTTCCGGGAAATTGTGAACACCCGCAAGCAGCCTTATGCCGACAAGGCGGAGTGGGCTATGGCCCTCACGTACTTGCGGCAGATGCCGGGTAAGTCGGCGGAACTGGACCGGGCGTTGAGCAGGATTGTGGCACGACCGGGGCATTTGTTTTATGGGAGTGCGATGGCGTTGCGGGAGCGGCTGGAGAAGGAATGATGAACGATGAACGATGAATGACAGGGCAAAGGCGTTGCTGGCGGAGGGGTAACCAACCTTTTTCTTTTCTTTCCTGTCTTGTAGTTATTACGTACAATCTAATGATCGAGAGTGTTCAGAAAAGTGTGGCACACCTAAATTAGTAGCAGAGGTGTGCCACACTTTCTTGAACACTCTCTAATGATCTAGGTAGGTGTGCAGAATTAGTTTAGACTAAATTCTTTACAAATGCTTGATTATCAACACTGATAACTAATAACGGATAACTACTTATCTATGAAGTCTCTCCTGCTCTCTATCGGAGCCTGCCTCCTCCTGTTTTCCTGCGCCAAAGAACCTCAAACAACGCCTGCCTACTCCGGTGAAACACGGCTGCTGGATTGTTTCAGTCGCATCGGCATCCAAACCATCAAAGGCGGCAACCAGGATTCTCTCATTATCATTATTCCGGACAACATGCCTTCTCAATATGATGTAGCAGGCAAACAACTGGAATTTGATGCGGAAATACGCGCGAATACGCTTGCGCCCAATTTCCCGGACCCGAGTATCGACGCTTCCACGCTGTATCAGGGCAGGGTTTCCAATGTGCGGGAAAAAGCGCAGTAGGTGGGCGGCGCCCTGCCTGCATCCTTAAAATGAACGCCAACATGGATCGGATCAAACAAAAATCTTTAGGCAAAGCTGCGTTGAGCAGGTACCTGTTCGCTGCCTTGCTATTGGGTTTATGGGCCCTGCCTTCGGTTTCGTGCATTGCACAAGGTCGGTCCAGGAAAAAGGCGCCTCCTATTTCTATCGAAGGACTGCGCCAGAGAACGTATGAATCCAACCTTGCTTTTGAACAGGAAATGGAAGGCGCCGCGCCATACCGCGCTGATCTGATGTCCTACACATCGGATGGTTTGAAAGTGTACACTTTGGTCAATACGCCGACGACGAAAGCACCCAAAAAAGGATTTCCTGTCCTGATTTTCGGACACGGTTATCATCCCAATCCGCCGAAATATGGTATCAATCCCGATCCCAAAGAAAACCGGCGTCCAGGTGATTATTACCAGGGTTTGCAGGAAGCCTACGCCGAAAAAGGGTTTCTGGTACTAACGCCCGACTACCGCGGGCACAGCAACTCGGAAGGGTACGAATACACGCAGACGGGTTATCTGGCAAGCAATTACTATGCAATTGATGTGCTCAACCTGATCGCTGCGCTGAAGACGTTAAAAAATGCGGATTTGAAAAACGTCTATTATGTGGGACACTCCCTCGGCGGCGACGTAGGCCTTAAAATGTTGCTGGCCACCGACAAAATCCGTGCGGCCAGCCTTTGGGCGCCCGTGGTCGCCGATAGTTGGGAACAGGCGCTTTTTTATGGCACGTTTTACGATGAAAAAAGCGATCTCGTGGACACCACCAGGATGCAATTATATGCCGGCCACATCGACAAAAATATCAGGAAACTGGGGTATCCCTATACGGCAGAAGAAGGCGATCCGATCAACTACATGTCCGATATTTCTATACCCCTGATTATTCACCATGCCAAAGAAGACGACGTCGTGCCCTTTACCTGGTCGGTGGCACTGGTTGCCAAATTGTACAAATTCAAAAAGTTATTTGAACTGTATTCCTACAACGGCAAAGACCATCTTTTGCAAAATGAGATGCGCGCAAAAGCGGTAGAGCGCGACGTGGACTTTTTTAAAAGAAGTGAGAAGTGAGAGACGTCCCGTTTGGCAGAGTTTATGATTTTGGGCTTGGGTTTTTCAGGTCTGGAACCGTGAATCGTGTTTCGTGTGTGGTGTTTAGTGTTTCGGGCGCTTCGCCTTTGGCATTTGCCCCCTACCCCTGAAGTGCAATGTCGTTGACTTAAGCGTAGTGAAGAGGTGTCATCTCCTGACGAAGGAAGGAGATGGCATCTCGTAACGGTCGTTTTCCAGTAAATCTCGCTACGAGATGTCACTTGCTCCTGCGTCGCAAATGACACCTCTCCGCTAAGTCAACGACATTGCACTTCAGGGGTCGGGGGCAAATGCCAAAGGCGAAGCGTCCGAAACACTAAACACCACACACTAAACACGATTCACGATTACAGACCTGAAAAACCCAAGCCCAAAATCATAAACTCCGCCAAACGGGACGTCTCTCACCTCTCACTTCTCACTTCTCACCTCTTTCACAGGCACGGATGCGTCGTGTACCGCACCGTCACCGATCCCGTCAATTCACATCCGCCCTGCGTGGTAACCGTGACCGAGTAAGTTCCCGGTTTGTAGATGGTCAGGTTGGGTGTTTGCTGGCCGGTACTCCACAGGTAGGAGGCGTATTTACCTTCCACTTTGAGTGCAGTGAGCGAGCCGGGGCAAATGATTGTTTCGCCTGAAATTTGCAGGCCCGAGCGATTGATTTTGATATTGGCAGAATCGCGGGGCGCTGCGGACTGGGCGGCAGCGGCCAAGCTGAGCAGGAGCAATGCGAGCAGGAGTGTATGTTTCATTGTTCTTAGTTCGTTATCAGTTATTCGTTATTTGTATTGATAATCAAGTGTTTACAATGAACTTAAAATAATTTTGCTTAATGATTTAACATTTAAAACACATAGATACATAAAAAATCCGACTGTATCTTATTTTTCATGCCTCATCCCCCATCCCCCATTCCTCATCCCTCATTCCTTTTAGTTAAATCCTCCTCCCTTTGTTCACGTGGCGTCTTCACGGGTCATCAACCTCTGTTCTGAAAACCGGTGAAACGTATAATCCCCTCCCCCAACAACAGCCCGCAAGGTTAAAATGCCATTCAGCAGGTGTGATCCGGTCTTTCCGAACAGAAACCGATTTTATCACTCCTAAAACTTTTTGAAAATGGCCATCAAAATGCAAGGCGCCTGGTTGGTGCGTGTTAAAGCCAAAAACGCTTCCTTTCCACAGGAATTTGTGATTTCCGGCGCGAGTTCCGGCAACGGAACCTACCCACACACCCATTCGGGCGAAGTATTTGTCACAGGCGCGTCCTGGGCAATTTCTATCCGACACAACCCCGGAACGGGTTTTCAGTCATCGCAGATGAAACTGAAATTCCCCACCACTTCCGGCGGTTTCCACCAGTTCGACATACAGTCCAACGACTCCGGTAACGACCAGGATTTTGACGATTTTATCATCACCTGTCGCACGCCGGTTTCTGCCAACGATCATGTGATTTACGGCCACGTCAGCGATTACAGCGGCCCCTGTATTTTCAACCGCTGTTTTCCGATCTGGGTCATCGACACGCCGCTCCAGTTGCAGGAAGCCCTGCGTATCCCGATTTTGCGCGATTACCTCGTGAAAATTGACCCCAATATTTTCCGCCGCATTCCGCTGCCCTTCCCCCCCGATCCCATCGGACCGGTATCGCTCAATCCGCAACCCTTGCCACCGCTGAAGTTTGTACCCATCGTGGTGCCTGCGCCGGGTGAACTGGCTTCACCGCTGAAACAAAGTTTCCTCGTTCGCACGGAGGAAAAGGTACTCGATTTTGCCGCTGCCGGTAAAAAACAGGCCAGGCCTGCCGGTGAAGGCGAAAGTTTTTCTTACCAGGCGGTCAAAAACATCTCGGCTTTGCCTGCCGCTTCCCTGACGGTCGATGTAGCCGCTTTGAAATACAAATCGGCTATAGAATCGGCCATCGCGCGGTTCCGTATTTGCGACAGCGATACCCTCGCCAATGTGCGCGTCCGTTTCTGGGAATATGACCGCACCGATGCCGAAAAATCCGGCGGCGCATACACCGCTGAAGGAGACCGGCAATTACTCGGCTCCACCATGACGGACGATTTCGGCAATTATATTTTCCGCTTCACCGCCACTTCCAGCGATGTGGTAGACGAGATTCTGACCGACCTGGCGCCGGGCGAAAATGCCTTTGTTTTTCAAGCGCCCGATGTGATCGCCGAAGTGATGCAGCCGTTAAATCCTTTATTTCCCGCCTTCGAAACGGCTCCGTATTATAACATACCGGCCCTGAAACGCATCAATATCTGTGTGCCGCGCGAAAAAATCGGCATTCGCCCATTGGTTTGTGAAGGACAGCATATCATTCAGGGAATAGGCAATATTCCGCTGGCCGCACCGGTAGCAGGCGTCCGCAACGGCGCAGGCAATCTGCTGAGCAGCCAGGGAATCATCACGGCGACCAACAGCCTTGGGCCAACTACCGATTGCGCCGCCTGGACCGGCACCTTGCTGATGCGCGGTTGCCTGAAAAACCCGGTCATCAAGTACTACACCCTCGAACACCGCCGTCCGGGCGCAGCCTGGCAGCAACTGAGCATCAACTTCACCCTGCCGAGGTTCTTCGGCGCGCTCCTGCTCAATGCACAAGTGAACCAGGGCGTCGTGGATGGTAAAACGATTTACCTGAACGTGGAAACCGACGGCAGCGACTGGCTCATGGCCTACCGCAACATCAAAGCGCAGATACCCAGCGGTATTTTTCCGGAAAACGGCCCGCGCGAGATTCGGATCACCGGCCTGAATGCCGCTTACAATCCCGTCGCCAATGCACAGGAAACGGTTACCCTGTTTATCCTCAACAACGGCATCGATGTGGATATTCAGCCGGAGATAGAAATGGTCGGGGTGAGCAAAATTTCGGAATGCGGCCTCTTCACGCTGCCTGCCGGAGATGATGATCCGAAAATCCGGCTAAATTTCAAGGCGCTGCAATCCAACAGCCCTGTTGTGCCCGGCGGCCTCGGCTTTATGCGCGATTACGCGGTGAGTATGACCAAAGGCGCTTCCGGTTTTGCCACCACCAATGCGCCGAGTCCGGCCAATCCGAAAGTGGCAGGCCCCTGCGATCTGACGTTTACCGGCACCAACAACGAACCGGGCAATGTCGCGGGTTATGTTGACCTCGAACTCAGCCCGGCAAGCGGCGGCTGGCTCGAACCCGGCCAGCGTTTCTGCACCTTCGGCGTGTACCTGCATGGTCGCCTGCGGCGCACCGACGGCCAAAACAATGAAGGGTACACCAGCGCAATGCCTGTTTTGTTCGGCATTCAACGCTGAGGAAAAGGCAAAAAAGCAAATTGCAAAAGGCAATGAAAGCCAAGTAGTTATACTAAAATGAGTGCTAACTTTCATGCACTTTACCTGATCAATATCATGGATTTGCTCACCTCCTTCATCCTCGGTTCGTTTTCCGTATGGCGCATTACCCACTTGCTCCATGCGGAAGACGGACCGTGGGATGTTTTTGTCCGGCTGCGCCGGCTGCTCGGCAACGGTTTTTTCGGAAAACTGACCGACTGCTTTTACTGCCTCAGCCTTTGGGTGGCAGCCCCTTTTGCATACTATTTGGGCAATGACGGCTGGATCCGGTTCCTGCTTTGGTGGGCTATGTCCGGCGCGGCCATTTTGCTTCAGCGATTTTCACAACGACACCCGATTTTTCCACCCAATCAATACGAAGAAACATGAGTTGTTGCGGTTCCAAACGGCAGACCTTTCTGCCGCATTATCCTACAATTACCACGTCCGGCGGGGAAACACCCGTCGTTTTTGTCAAATTTCGCTACACTGGTCAGCGCAGCATGGCTGTCACCGGCGGCATGACCGGTCAACGCTATCGTTTCCCCAATCCCGGCGACGAGGTGATGGTAGACGGGCGGGATGCGCCCGGCATGGCGGCTGTGCCGAATGTAGAGCGGGTGTTTGAATAAAGGGCAAAAGGCAAAGAGCAAGGGGCAAGGGGCAAGGGCAAAAGGCAAAATATGCCGAGTGGTCATTTTTGCCCTTTGCCTTTTGCTTTTTGCCCTTTGCTTTTTGCCCTTTATTCAAACACCCGCCTGCCCGTAAGCCGTCCGGATCCATTCAAATACTTCCATGTCGATGTCCTCCGCTTTTTCCACCCGGATTTTGTGGGTACACATACCGCCTGGCGGGCAGGTTTCCAGTTTGCCGGATGCGGTGACGCCCTTCATATTCAGTCCGACTTCGAGGCGGGTTTTGGTTTTGGGTTCGAGCAGGCAAAACTGCTTTTTGCGGCGCAGACTGACCGATGCGTTTTTGGGCGCCACCTCGATGTCGCTGCCTAATTGCAGAATTTCAGCCATAAGCGTTTCGTAAAACGGTCGCAGATTTTCCTTGCCTTTATATTGATTGTCAATGAGTTGGGATTTATCATCTGCGGAGCCGGCATCGCTACCCCTTGCCTTGTGGGCAATAAAATTGGCATAACCATGCCCCAGCTCATATGTTTCTTTCAGGTGCGTGATGATTTCGCCGTGTTTTTGAAAGCCACAGTTGAGCGCAATTTTTTTCCACTCGTCCAGGCTTTTGCCGGTGAGTTTTTGAAGGTTCTCGATCATTGTAATTTCTGCCGGATCCATGTTTTTAGCGTTTATGTGTGAGTTGTTTTACTATAAATAAAAGGGCAAAAGGCAAAGCAAAGGGCAAAAATGACTACTCGATAAATTTTTGCATTTTGCCTTTTGTTTTTTGCCCTTTGCTATTTGCCTTTTGCTTTACCCAGACCGGCGAATACTCATATCCCGGCCCGTCGGTGATTTGTTTCAGGGTTTTCTTTTTTGCATCAAAAAGATAAATATCGCCGGGTTGGTCCTCGTCCGGAAAAAGTTCGATGGCCAGCCAGCGCCCGTCGGGACTCCAGTCGTGCCAGCCGGCGCCCATGTTGCCGGGCAATCCCGGCCATTCAAACTGCTTTTTACCATCAGGCGAAACAGCGAACAGCCGGTACCTGCCGCCTTGTTTGGATTGGTAAGTGATCAGGTTGCGTTGGGCGTTCCAGTGGGGCGCCCCGGCGTGGTAACTGTGCCAACTGGCTGTTGTGTCGCCGGCAGGATAGTGCGTCAGTTGGCGGGCCGCAGAGCCGTCGGCATTGGAAATCCAGAGTTCCGCCTTCTCGTCGCGGTCGCGTTTGTTTTTCTTGTAACGATACACGATCTGACTGCCGTCCGGCGAAAAAACAGGGTCGTTGTAGCGGGCGGCAGTATCCTGCGTGATTTGCCGGAAGGCGCCGGTCGACACATCGATGACAAACAACTGGCCCCGCACATCCTTGTTCAAACGCCCGGTGACGATGAGTTCGCGGCCCTTGTTGCGGGCGCTCATCCAGGAATCTTCGAGCCGCAGGCCGCTCACTTTCCGAATGGTTTGCCCTTTCGCATCCGATTCATACAGGTAATAGCAGCGGTAGCAGGTATCGCGGTCCGAAATCCAGTACAGTTTATCCGCATAGGCAAAGTACGTCCAGGCCACATCGGGGTTCTGGGTGATGTTTGTTTTGCCGGAACCGTCGGGCTGCATCACATAGATGTCGTAATCATCCTTTTCCTTATTTTCCAGGGTGTTGTAAGCAATGTTGAGTCCGCGCAGCGATTTTTGGGCACCTACGGAGGTCATGGAAGCGACCAGCAGAAGGAGGAGAATGACCTTTTTCATAGAACCTTTTTAAAACAATTTCTTGCAAAAGTCCAAACTTCCGGCCAATCCGGCATTGTAAAAATTTTACCTCATCGGTAAATAATTCAAGTCGTCGCCGCGGGCGCTCAGGTAATGTTCGGGAGAAAGCCCTGAAAAACGTTTAAAATCCTTGATGAAATGTGCCTGATCGTAATAGCCGCAACTGTGCAGGAGCTGCATCCAGTCGACGGAAGCCTGTGAACCGATGGTCGCCACCACCTGTTGAAAACGGGTGATGCGCACAAATTCCTTGGGCGATACGCCGACGTATTTATCGAACACAGCGATCAGGTGTTTGTGCGACCAGCCTGTGCGGCGCACCAATTCGTCTACCGTGACCTGTGCAGGATTTTCCAGGATTTTTTGTACCGAAAACGCTGCCCCCGGGTGGATATCAGGTCGTTGCCGGATGCGCTCGGTCAGAAATGCCAGCGTAAAAGCAAATTTCTGTTCCGGGGAAGGGGCATTGAGCAATTGTTCGCGCAGCCGGGAAATGGCCGGGTTGAGTAGCAAATCGGCATCCAGCACCTGGTTTTTTAACAATCCCAGGGGCAGGTGCAGGGCCGCATGGGCCATACCTTCCCGAAAACGCACCACCATCATGCTGCTGCCCGGGATAGCGGAAATGGTGATAAATTCATGGCGCAAACCCGATACCCAGGCGTTTCGGCAGGTTTGGGACACGGCAAGCGACGCGTTGTCGTAGATGAACTTGGGCGGTTCCGTCAGGTCGATAATCAGCTCGACCACACCCTGCGGCAGGATGCGCTCGTGCTGATAATCAGGCATATAGCCTTCGTACCAGGTCAGCAACTCGACATACCTGGCGAGCGGCGGGGGCGGTTGGAACAATTGTACGCGCATGAGCAAAAAGGCTAACAGTAGATGCTTCCATGCTACTTGTCCGCAGGGTTTTTAGCATAAGGTGGCGCAATGCTCTTTTCAAAATTTTAAAACAAATAATTTAAAATTAAATAACAAAAGTTTTTGTGAAAGAATTGCGCTCCGAACTCCTCCGGTTTGGCAAAAAATAGAACATCCCTAGGTTCTCTCGACCCCCAGAACATCCCTCATTCCTCACCCCTCATCCCTCCGCTTATACACCTGTATAAAATTCACATCATGCTTCACCGCGCACTGTTGCACCCGAAATTTCACCACCGCAGGTTTTGACCTGGAATCGGCTTCGATAAAGAGGTATGGGTCGTAGTTGGTTGCGTTGAGAAACTCGAGGATGTTGCGGGTAAGTCTGTTTTGCTTGTCGAAACGGGCCATCCAGGCGTATGGATAAGCGTTGAAAATAACGTATTCCGGTCGTGTTTCCCGCAGGACGCGGATGGTTTCATTTTGCCATTCCACCGCCTCCGGGAACTGCCCTTTGGCGATAAACGGCATATAGACATGCCGGATCGGGCTTTTTTTATCCAAATAAATAAAATACTGCAAATCGGAACCGAACACTGCAATGGTGTCATTAGGTTGAATCACTTTTCCCAGTTCCTCCGACAAAATCTGGTGTTCCACAAAAGGATTACCGGGTGAAAATGTCCGGCTTATGAACCTCAAAGGCGGCTGGATGTACATATTTGAGTTGATAGCAATATGGTGCGCGCTCCAAAGTAAACCTATGAAGACGATACCGATCGACATCGTGTTCTTTTTAGAAATCCGTACGGAGATCGTATAAAAAAGCATCGCGCCGGCGATACAGACTGCCGGGAAAGCCAACAGGTAGTAATGACCGTAAAAACGGAACCCAGGCACAATCGTCCCGGCAGATAACAACGCGAAGGAAGTGATGAACACTTTAGCCGCTAAAGACAGGCGCGACCACCACAAAGCGAGGAGCCCTGCGCCGGCCAACATAAAATACCCTTCATAGCCCCCCGATACCAACTTCCAACTGGTTTTGAAATACAGGTCCATTTTGTTTTCATCGACGGAGCTGGCATACCGCTGCGAATAATCCAGCAGCCAGAATTTCGCCGCTTCGAGCGTGCCCGACGCCCAAAGTATCATCCAGGCGCCCAGCAAGGGAATGATACCGCCGGCAATCCACCATACAAGCGGTTTCAGCGCCGGCCGCGGGCGATGTTGCAGCCACATCATCAGCCAATATATGACGACCGCCATTCCGAATACTGCTGCCGTTTGTTTGACCAGGACGGATAAAGACAACAGGATACCACTCAGCAGCAGTCGTGTCATACTCGGCCTGTCGGGATAATGCATTGCCAGCCAGATGCCCGGTAAGCCCCATAGCAATGCGACATGTTCCGCCACTAAATAAAGACCCGAGGCGCCCGGATTGAGCGAAAAAAATATAAATGCCAGGGCTGCGATGGCTGCCATACTTTTTCCGCCTAAATCTCTGGCAATCAGGTAGGTAAAAATCATGTTTGACAAACTGACAAATAAGAGCGCCAGGTGCGCGCCTGCTCCCGAATACCCGAAAAGCCCGACCAGCAAAGCATAGGAATAAAACAATCCGGGCGGTTTCATTTCATAAAAATCGAAATAAGGGCGACCACCTTCCAGAGCTGTTTTACCAATGTAGTAATAGACGGATTCGTCGCGTTCAAGGGGTATATCTAAGAATTGCCAGCGCAAAACAACCGTCAATACGGCGAGTATTCCGACAATAGCCCATTCCGGCACAGGCCTGCGGGGGGCAGAAGGCGGGGCCGTTGTTGAAGACGGAGCACTCTTGGCCGACATCTTTTTAATGTCTGTTTTCAATTTGTTTTTAGCCATATTTGCGGTTTCATTTGTTAGCAAAAGTAAGATTGAAACAATGAAATTACCCATCCTGTCCTCATGAAAATAATCGATTGCGATATACACCATACCTATCGTTCCCAACAGGACTTATATCCTTATCTGGAAGAACCATATTTATCCCGCTTAAAGGAAAAAGGTTTCGGTTATCCACAGGAAACCTACCAGAGCAGCATACACAACAAACGTTTAGACGCTAAACCGGAAACCGGGCCTGCCGGCTCCGACTACTCGCTGCTGCGCGAGCAATTGCTGGACCGGCACGAAGTGGCATACGGGGTATTGACCGGTGAAGGCGTCTCCGGTCTGTCTTATATGACCGAACGCGATTATCCCGCTGCCCTGGCCCGCGCGTACAACTCCTGGCTGATGGATACCTGGTTGAAATACGACGACCGTCTGCTAGGCTCGCTGCACCTGGCGATTCAACACCCGGAAGCCGCCGCCGCCGAAATATACCGCTGCGGCAGTCACCCGCAAATCGTGCAGGTGAGTATTCCGGCGGCCACCACCATGCCGCTTTCGCACCCGTATTACCGGCCCGTTTTGCGTGCCGCAGCGGAAATGAATCTGGTCATCGCGCTGCATTTTCGCCAACCCGGTATTTCGGCGCCACCTGTGACGCCAGTAGGGACGCCGTCGTTGCACATAGATTATCATGCGCTAATCAGCTTGCCCTATATGTCACAACTGGTTATGCTGGTCACTTCCGGGGTATTCGAGGAATTACCCAACCTCAAAATCCTGATGATGGAAGGCGGTTTTATATGGGTAATTCATTTGCTGTGGCGTTTTGACAAAGATTTCAAATCATTGTACCGGCAAGTGCCGGAATTAAAAAAACTACCTTCGGAATATATCCGTCAGCACTTCAAATTCGGGGTACAACCTATTTATGAACCGCGCGAAGCGGCCATGTTGCAGCAGGTCATTGAAGCGGGTGAATTGCAGCAAAACCTGGTCTTCGGCGGCGACTACCCGCACTGGGATGCCGACGAACCGGAATTTGTGATGCGTTTCCTGAAAGAAGAATGGCGACAGGCGGTCTTTTGGGCGTTATCGTATCATTATGTTGTAATCAACTTTAAACTTAAAAAGCCGGATGGTATAAGGGAATTGAACAAAAAGTGATGAAAAGGGTGGGGGGGCCCCCCCCCAAAAATAGGGGCCCCCCCCCCCCCCTTTTGGTAAAAAAAAAAAAAAAAAATAAAAAAACCGGGGCGCCGCCCCCCCTAAGCCAGCCCCAACCGCCTTATTTTATACAAAAGTTTTTTAATAAAAATTTGCGAAAAAAAGACTATTGATCATTTATTCATGAAAAAACGCTATTTTTTTTGCCAGGAAACGGAAATACAGGAACATGAATTTCTGATACGCGAAGTGGGCGGGAAATCGGTCGGCGCAACCCGGCTGAATGGGCGCATTTGTTTACTGCTCAATTACTGCCCCATGCAGGCGCTCAGATATGTAAAGGTTCCGTGGTATCGGCACTGCTGATCGGCCCTGACCAGTCAGTAAACCTCGACTGTTCGCGACCACTTGTACGCTGCCCCTGGCATGGCTGGGAATTCGATCTGGACAGCGGCCGGACGGTGTTTGAGTCCAAAATGAGGCTGGCTTTTTTAACCTATGAACTGGAAGGAGGGGAAGTGTTTGTTTGGATGCGGTAGTTGGCGTGTATGGTGTTTGGTGTTTCGTGTTTCGGGCGCTTTGCCTAAGCCACTCCCTGTTGCCAAAAGCGAAGCACCCCCAAACACGAAACACCAAACACCAAACACGGCCAAGGGCGAAACACTTCAATCGTCTTTCCGAATAATAAACCCCGGCCGCCCTTTTACTTCCTCATAAATCCGCCAGATATATTCCGCCACGATGCCCATGCAGAACAGCACCAGTCCGTTGAAAAAAGCGACCATGGCAACAATAGTGGTCCAGCCCGGTATCTGGAAACCAAATAAACGGCTGTGCGCAAAAAAGCGGGCATAAATCAGCACCGGAATGGCTAAAAGGCACAGCAGGGAAATCCACAAACCCAGTCCGGTGATGGCGCGGATGGGGAAAGAAGAAGAAGCGAAAAAAGTATCTTTGGCAAGCCGCACCTTCTTTTTCCAGGTCCAGCGCGACTTGCCCACACGCGGCGGCCGGTCGTACGGGATGTAAACGGGATCGAATCCCAGCCGCAACACTTCCACAACGGAAGACGTATGAATCGGATGAATCCGGGTATTCATAATATCGATGATCTCACGGTCGGCTAAAAAACCATCTGTACCGCCGGGCGGGAAGCTCACGTCCGACAGGTTATTCATAATTTTGTAGTACAGGTTGGATAAAAAATCGCTGAGCCAGCCGTCGTTTCGGGTAGCCCGGTATGAAATGACAAGTTTGTGTCCGGCTTCCCATTGGCGGTAACATGCTACCATCGTATCCAGCGGGCGCTGCAAATCATCGTGCATAGAAGAAATACAAGCGCCTTTACACACGGAAAAACCTGCAAAAAGCACATAAGGCGGCGTATAATTGCGGCTTAAACGGAATGCCCGCACACGAGGGTCTTCTTTGGCCAATTGTTGCGCCAATGCCCAGGATTTGTCTTTGGAGCCATCGTCGATGAGGAGTATTTCAAATGGAATATTTTCCGCTTCCAGCCGCCCGGCAATGGCTTCATAAAGCTTGGACGGAGGCGTTTTTCACTCTGAAATACGGGAATTACCAGAGACATCAGTTTGGGATTTGCGATTTGTTCCATAGTGAGTAGTGAGTCGTGAGTAGTGAGTCGTGAATCGTGAGGGTCATCAAGCATTTATACTTCGCGCCGCCAGTTTTTTGAATGGGTTAAGCGAAGATACGTTTACTAAACTTTTTAAGTTTAGTAAACGTCGCCAAATCGAATGCACAAAATCTAGTGACGCGAAGTATACAATTTTGCCCTTTTACCTATGATCATTTACAATGTAAGTAGGTGTGGAAAATTAGTGTTGGCTAAATTCTTTGTAAATGCTTGATTATGAACACTGATAACCAATAACTAATAACCAATAACTATTTTCATGCAAAGAAACTAGCCCTTTGTCAAAATGAATAAAACAATGACGCCGCATTATTTGAATTTTAATAAAATCGGCCACGCTGCGGAGGGCTACCTCGCTATTGCGGAATTTGAAAAGGATCTTCCGTTCCTGCCCAAACGCACATTCTGGACCTATTATACCCCGAATGAAGTGGTGCGGGGGCGTCATGCACACTACCGCACGGAAATGGTACTCATTGCCCTGAGCGGCCGTATCGACTTACAGGTGGAAACATATCAGGGAGATACCGCGCATTTTGTCCTCGACCACCCCGAAACAGGCGTGTATCTGCCGGCGCTTTGCTGGCACACCATGCAGTATTCGCACAACGCCGTACAATTGGTTTTTACGTCCACGTTGTATGACCCCGAAGATTACATTCGCTCGTATGAGGATTTCACCCATCTGAAAAATGTCTGATGACGCAGGTCCCCTTTTTTTCATTTGCCGCTATGCACAACGCGCTGGGAGAAGCGCCTTTTGACATATTCCGCCGCTTCTGGGATAAGCAATGGTACATCCTGGGCGCATCTGTAACTGAATTTGAAGAGGCGTATGCCCGCTGGAACGGGACGCAACATTGCGTCGGCGTGGCCAACGGACTGGACGCCCTGCACCTGGCCCTGCGCGCCATGGACATGGGGCCGGGCGACGAGGTGATCGTTCCCTCCAATACCTATATCGCTACCTGGCTGGCCGTTACCCAAACGGGCGCCATTCCTGTTCCCGTCGAACCGGATCTGCGTAGTTACAACCTCGACCCTGCACGGATAGACGCGGCAATCACCCCTGCCACCAAAGCGATCATGCCGGTCCACCTGTACGGACAGTCTTGCGATATGACCGCGATCATGGATATTGCCGCAAAACACGGTCTGTTTGTAGTGGAAGACAATGCCCAGGCGCATGGAGCCGTCCATGCCGGTAAACGTACGGGTAGTTTCGGCCACCTGAATGCCACCAGTTTTTATCCCACCAAGAACCTCGGCGCCCTCGGTGATGCCGGGGCCATCACGACAGATGACCCGCAATTAGCGGAACAAATCAGGTTGCTGCGCAACTACGGTTCCTCCCGGAAATACTACAACGAGCTGCCCGGATACAACTCCCGGCTCGATGAACTACAGGCCGCACTGCTATCGATGAAACTGCCTTTTTTGCAGCAGTGGACGGAACAACGGCGCAGTCTGGCTGCTATGTATATCGCACAACTGGCTGATATGGAGAACATTGTACTCCCGGAACACACAAGCCCGGAGAGCCATGTGTGGCATCTTTTTGTCATTCGCACCAAACAGCGCGATGCCCTGGCCGAATACCTCGGCGCCCAGGGCATCGGCTGCATGATTCATTACCCCCTGCCGCCGCACTTGCAGAAGGCGTATCAGACACTGGGGTACCGGCGCGGCGATTTTCCCTTAGCCGAACAGATTGCGGACACCTGCTTGAGCCTGCCGCTGTTTCCGGGCATGAGCGAACAGCAATTGGGGCAGGTGGTAGCGGCGGTCAGGCGTTTTTTTGACAGCGGCGGTGTCTCAAAGGTTGATAAAGGTTGATAAGGGTTTATAAAGGTTGATAAAAGCACCCAAAACGAGGGAATTCACTTCATTGAGTGGCTATTATCAACATTTATAAACCCTTATCAACCTTTATCAACCCTTATCTATAAAAAAACAGCCGGCAGGTGCTACACCAACCGGCTGTGACTTTCCACAAGATTAACACGAAGATTGAAACAACGCGGCGGTGGAAACAACATACCGATAGCCAAAAGGCATGTTGTCATTTTCCTGATCAGCCGCGCGTTATATTTTTATAGTGAAAGCAAGGCGTGGAACCACGATACCTGTAAACCTTTGTACATCACAAATGCTTATCAGGCAAATCATCGCCATCCTTTGCATCACGGTCAACTTTTCTGCGGGTTGGCCACAGGCGCCCCAACTTTTTGGAGCGCCTGTATCCCGCTGTCCCTGCCACCCATGCTCCCTCCAACAGTTTGAAAGAAACATATACAGGCGGCCGGAGACTTATAAAAAGTGCAACTTATTTAATTTGAATCATTTTGCGCGTGGCGCTGTCGGTATCCGTCTGGAGTGTGTAGTACAGCACGCCGTTGACATTCACCATAGCCCGCTCGATCGGGAATGCATTGTAACCTTTGGCAAAACTGCCTTTTTGGGAATATACCATGCGGCCCGATTCGTCAAAGATATTCAGGGTGGCATCCGTGTCTTCCGGCAGGTGGAATCCAATTACGGTTTTGTTCATAAACGGATTCGGCACATTTTGATACAACTCGAATCCGATACCGGTTACCGTCTCGCCGTCTTTGCCATTGAAACGGAAAGCAATATCTAAGCGTTCGCCATCGGCAGTGTATGCTTCCGCTTTGGTGATCCGGCTGGAAACCGCCAGCATTTTGCTGATTTCACCCGCTTTGCGCGCTTTAAAACGCAGGGTAAAATTGGTTTCCCCTTCACCGTCCCAACTGGTCGTCAGGGCATTGTCGTCGGCAAATACTGCGAAGTTGTCGCTTTTCATATCCGCGCCGGGTTTCAGATCGATCAATTCCAGGTCCTGGAAGTTCATCGTAAACTGATAGCCTTGCACCTTTTCCGTAGCCGTCAGGGTCACTTCAAACGTTTCACCTGCTTTCACCGTACCGTCGTTGCGCTGGGTAGCCTGTGTGGATACATCGAATATCAGGGCGCCGCTGCTGCGTTCATCGGCATTCATCAGCGAGTTGGCAATCACAGAACTATTGACATCGCCGATTTTGATAGCCACCATATTGTCGGACATCTGGTTTGCCTGAATGTTCGATACGGTTTTGTTTTCCGGGAAAACAGACTGGAACGGATTTGCCGGATTGGCGAATTGATAACTGCCGTCCACGAAGCGCCAGGAAGTATTATTCGGCAGGTCTTCGTAGATACCAAGGATCAGTTTGCGCAATTCCACGATGTCGAAAGTGGTGACACTACCTGAACGGTTGGCATCGGCGGCAATCATTTTGTACGGCGTATTGAGCGGTTCCAGGCCAAGGATATGTTTGGAAATCAGCACCAGGTCATAGGTAGTTACACCGTTGAGCGGGTTATTGTCCTTGGTCGGTGTCAGCGTGTAATCCGATAGCATCGGAACGGCATTGTTAAACTGGTAATGCCCTTCCTGATCGGTCATCACAAACTGGTTGAAAGCCGCGCCATTGGGCGCCTGACCGGATAATTCCACATCGCATTCTTCCAGTCCGTTGTCGTTTTCCGTTTTCAGGATACCTGCTACAGAGGCCTGGGTTTGTGTTCCGCCGCAGATGTTGAGCGGATCCTGAATCGTAATCGTAGCGGTACAGTAATCGGCATTTCCAGCCTGATCTATGGCCCATAACTGGACCATTTGAGTGCCTATGTCCGAGCAGTCGAACGTAATACTGATAATGGGGTTACCATTGTTGTCCGTCGGGAATTGCAGCGGACCGCCTGCCACCTGGATAGCAAATTCAAGGTTTTCTTCCGGCGTGCAATTGTCCTCTGCATGCAGGAGGAAGTCGCTGGCAAACAAGGTAATCATACCGGTTTGCATATTCGTGACGCCCCATCCGCCCTGGCAGAAAATAGTCGGCTTTTTGCAATCACGTATCACAAAGGTGTATTCGCAGACACTTTCGTTACCACAGCCATCTTCTACGATCCATTTGATTTTATGTACGCCGTGCGGCAGTTCGGGCAGCACATAAGAGCCGGGCGAACCGAGCGTATTCCAGCGTACTGCTGCTGTCAGGCTGCCGTCTACGACGCTTGTCTGGAGCGCGAAGCGGTATTTTTGATTGGCCGCGACTGCTCTTTCATCGAATGTGCGAACGGTTCCGCCACCAAAATTGGTTGTGTTTGCATTGCCATAGCGCACGGTTCCTTCCTGCGGCACGTTGGTACTGCTTACGGCGGTCTCCATCACGCCATCGCCGTCCAGGTCGAGGAACAGGATATAACGCACATTCAGGTTTGCGCCCGAACACAGGTCTGTTGCGGAAATATGCAGGTCTGTCGGCGCTTCACACAAGTCATGCATCTCGTTGTTCGTATCGTACCAGTAAGGTTCGTTCCACAGGTTCGGATTGTTGTTTGTCACATCGCAGATGGTATCCGTTGCAGGACATACCAGAATCGGATCGGCGTTATCAATGATCTTGATGATCTGTTTGTATTTATAGCAGCTGGTATTAGCATTCCAGAAACTACTGTAATTCGTGGTCGTTTCGTCTGTAGGATTAATCTTGGTTACCGTTGCCGTCCAGGGCGCAGGCGTTCCGGGCGCCGATACGATCGGCCCTGTATTATTCTGGGGCGCGCCGGGGTTTGAGTTCGGTGTCGGGTTGAGCACCAGGGTACATAAACTTTCCGGTGAGTAATTGCACCAGTTGATAACCGTCCAGGTGCGTTCTATTTTATAACAGGCGTCAGTGACGACGGTGAAAATCTGATCGTGGTAAGCAACGGCCAGCAATTCGCAGTCTTCTCCGTAAAAGGTCGGTTCGCCGTAAATTCCGTTTCCATTACAAGTGTTGATGACCACATCGTCAGGAAATTTGATACCAAATTTCTGGTCGTATGTAACGGTTATTTTTTGTGTGCAGCTACTGCTGAATCCCCTGCAATCGTAGGCCCGGAACGTGCGTGTGATGGTACCCCGGTTGCATACGGTGTCAAACTGGCTGTAATTGGCCGAATGTGTCAGACCTTTCTGGCCCTGGTACATTTTGGTAGAGTCGAGGCAGCAGTTGTCGTAAACCGATGCTTTACCATAAGCCCAGAGAGAAGGATCGAAATTTTCACAACTGACTGTCAAATTCAGCGGGGGATCGCACACCGGCTTGAGTTTGTCCTGTACTTCCACTTTAATCAGACATTCATTGTAGATCGGTGTTCCGTCCGGGTAGTACGTGATCTGACCCAAGGCATCTAACTGATAAACCCGCAGAATGATGTCCTGAATGGTTCCGACCTCGCAGCAATAGAATTTGATAGAGTCGTTTTCGGCGGTAGCCACTTCATATTCGCATTCATTCAAATCCGTAATGCAACTGCTGTACGGCGGCACACGACGCACGGTAAAACCTACCTCACCACAGTTGTCATAAGACCCCTGGTCGAAGCTCGTCGCCGGCACCACCGTCACACCGGCAAAGTCGCAACCGTTGGCACTGGGTTCGTAGCAATCCGTCGGATCATCGATGCCGATGGCTACCACCGTGAATTCCGTGCAGGAAGCCACTGGTGGGGAATAGTCGTTGATTTGCAACTCGAAAGTGCAGGCACTTTGGTTACCACAATTATCAATGGCGATGTACGACACAATATGCGTACCAATCGGCAGGCAAGCCGTATTACCAAACACCGCCAGGGTATCCCGGTCATTGGTGTTATTGCCGGGGAAAGAAGTTAGCGTACCGTTCAGCACAACAGTGTTGATAATGGTCTGTGTAACCGGGTCAACGATCTCTATTTCCGCCCGTATACTATTGATCCTGGAACACCCGTCTTCGACGATCACGTCCGGCAGATTGACCGTAGCGCAGCAGGAAAACGGATCTGTTGTCGTCTGAACTTCCGTCGGACAACTGATAACCGGACCGGTCTGGTCGCGGACACGGATATATTGTATGTGTATGACAACAGTATTGGAGCAGTTGTCGGAAGCCGTCCAGGTGCGCGTGATATTATACGAGCCGTCGCACAACCTTGTCACAGCGTCCATATGCTGGAAAGTAACCAGGCCGCCCGGAGGCAAACCGAATACGGTTGGGAAGCCCTGGAAACCCTGACTTTCAATCCATTGCGGAGTAGGGTACGCGCCGTCTACACAGCTAAAGGATGGTTCGTCAAAATCATCGTAATTCGGCGGGAACATGTAGTCTTCCACGAGGGGACGCAACAGGTTTATGGTTTGAATACAAGTAGCGGTATTGCCGGCTACATCCACCGCTTGCCAGGTGCGCAAGACAATGGCTGTCAGGCCCGATTCGCACAACTGCGGCGTGCTCATGTCGGTGTAACTGAGTGTCACATCACTACACTCATCCAGCAAACCGGCCGGAACCAGATACCTGTTATTGGGTAATGCCGTGAGCGGTGGCGCCGTGAGACCATTCGGGAAACCTACGGAGAAATTGCCGGTCATCCGGACAAAAAGGTCTGCTGCTTCAATTTTGGAAATATCCGTGCCTCCGTTTACGTCGGCAATACGAACAATCCAGTTTCCATTTACAGGCTGGCCGTCGAAACTGCTCAGACTCCCGATACCGTTTGGAATCCGTACTTTTTGATTCGTGGTAAGCGCAGGGCATGTCATGGTATTGGCGCCCTCGTCGTCGAAACGCGCCCAGATCGGGCTGGCGCCGCAACCGGTCATCTGATCGCACACCTTCACAATGGTACCGGAAGGGCTTTCAATCTCTATTTCCAGGTTGCCAAAAAAGGCGTCTTGTGAAATTTTAGTCGCAAAATCTACATCGGTAACGGTAGCGCCCGCAGGACCGGAAACTGGAATGCTGAAGGTACGGGTCTGAAAATCCGTTACAAATATTGGCAGGTTGGGAACCGAGAATTTAATCGTGGCTTCCGTTACCTGCGAGAAGGTCGGCAACAAGGGATAGTTGGCAGGTACGGTCAGTACATTACATTCGAGCTCTGGCGGCACATTATCGAAAACTTTGACGTCTCCGTAACACTTATTCAGGGTTATTTGGTCGGTCACCCGGACGCGATAGGTCTTGCCGATATCGGCAGCGCCTAATAAAGCGGGTACCCAGGGGCCGTTGCCATAAGGTGGTATCTTATCCAGTTCTACAAGGTAGTTGTCATAACAGGAATAAGGGCCTCCTTCGAGCACCTGATCAGGCAGCAATTCGTCCAAACAGCCTTCGCCGAGGGAAAAATTGACCAGGTCGTTGCAGAGGATTCCGTCAATGGGGTCCGGATATGGCACGACGGTTACCTTGAAAGAACAGATGGCTTCGTTGCCTGCGGCGTCTTCACAATAGAAAGAATTGATCGTTTCTCCCACTGTGTACGGGGAATTGGTAACCAATCCGCCCGTTTGTAGCGGCGTGCTGACTACTTCGGAGAAATAACCCACCGAACCGTTGTAAGAACGGTCATTGAAGGTAGCGCCGAATGCATATTGTTTTCCGGCGCCAGGGTTGGAAGAAACCCGCAACTGGCCGTTGTCAAACTGGCGGTTACCCTCCGTATAGTTGAGGGGCGCCCCGCTGGTGCTGGTCAGGTATATGCCTTTCGACTGACCCGGAGCCAGTACGATATTAAAACCTGTAATGGGCGTGCCTGCGCCGGGCAATGCGGAAGTCACAGTGCGAGTACCTGCCAGGGTCCAGGCAGCCGGGTTATTGGCATTGCTCTGCCAGGAATTGGCAATCGTAGTATAATAGACCTCCATTTGCCAGGTACCCGCATTCAGGGATGGGGAAAAACTGGTGATCGTCATAGGCGTGGTTCCGAGGTTTCTGACATCGAACATCACGCCGGCTTGTGCACTATTGAAATCTATGGGATGCGCTACCGAACCGGAAGCCGTGAACGGGCAGTTGTCTGTGCAAGTAACCGAATAGTTATAGTCAACACTGCACTGACCCGGCGCAAGGGTGAGCGTGACATCGCCCGGGCAGTTCAGCACCGGATTCGTATTGTCAGTTACCGTTATGGTTTGGTTATCGGAAGAGATAACGCCGCCGCCGCAGGGATCCACCAGTTCCCAGGTGATCACATTGGCGCCGACCGGTGTTGATATGGTTGTAAAACCTGTATTGTTCACAATAGTTGCCATACCACCGTTGATGCGGTATTGCAGTTGATATCCGGTATTGCAACCTACGGGTGCAAATTCAGGCAATTCCGTAGTTACATTGGCAAAACAGCTCGTGTTGCCCGGACCCGTATTCGCGGTCAGGTTGCCGGGGGCATCGAGGGCGCAGGCATCTTTCGGCACCTGCCGCACAATGGCCGACCACCCGGAAAACTGGGTAGCAGCGTCCGAGCGAAGTTGAAATGTAAGCGCTTCATTGGCATTGGCCCCTACCGCTGCAAGACCGGTATTGGCTGTGATTGTACCGGGAGTGGTCGGGAAATGGCCCGCCGGAAACAAGTTGTAATTGACAGGGCCGGGGCCGGGTACCATATTGGTTCCCACTACGTCGCTGTTAAATATATAAAAAGCATCCCAATCCGACTCTACGGAATAAGAGGTAAACGACACCTGGATGCGGTGTGTCGCTGGGTTGGATGGCAAAAATGTCACATTTGCATTGGCATTGCTGTTGTAAGAGCCTGCCGGTCCGCCGCTGTCATAAAAATTGAAAAAACAGGTGGCAGGAGGATTGATGGTGAATGGGCTACCGGCAGTAGTGCCATTAGCAGCCATATTGACGTTCGTTTGGGCGTGTATTTGAATACAGACCAACGCAGATGCTATGGCAAGCATCAATTGTTTCTTATAGAAGTTGCTCTTTTTCATAAGAGGATGATTGTTGAAATTAAAAAGTGCGGATTATCCACGACCAAACATAGCTTTGTCGTGGGGTTGATGTGTCCGACTATAGTTCTTCGGGCCATCTCTAAAAAAAGTGGGTAAGCAGGTACTGCGGATTAGTTGGTAAGGGTCACTCGGGCTTCTTCGCGCAATGCGCGCAGCACGATTTTGGAAGTATAGGTGGCCTCTTTGGAAAAACCCAGGGTGGCGGCGGCAGGCAGGCTCAATTCCAGCGATTGAGCCACGGTGGCGCCGCGGTCAATTTCCTGAATAATCGCTTTGAAATAGGCTATCCGCCGGATGGTGTTGTCGTAAAGCGGCGTGCCTTCCGTAATACCGGGAATCTGCTGAAGCAGCATTTCCACCTGGCTTTTCAGCAGACTGATGGCTTCGGACGACGATTTCCAGGCGTAAGCTTGTGCCTGAGGCTCCGTTTGAGGCGATTGTGCCAGGCTCTGGCCAGTCATAACCATGCAGGTTGCAAACATGACCGCGAAACGAAACGGCAATAACCAACGACAGCCGTTTTGATACATTTTTTTCATGAGAACAATGATTTAATTAAATGATGTATTACATGAGGAAATCTTCGGTGATGGTATACCCAGACCAAAAATGTGTGTCAATTGAAAGTACTGTTGCCTTTTTCATCCTGTTACTTGTTTTATTATCAAGCGTTTATGATTCAAGATTCCATGCCCCCTCCCTAACTTTCAGGGAGAGGAGCATGGTCCCTGTATGCTTCATAGTGTGGCCGGTGGCCGTGATGTAATGGATTAAAATAAAGGGGATAACAAGGAAGAAGAAGGTGATTAATGTTGTTGGTGGTTTGAGAGGTTTGAGAGTTTGATGGTTTGAGGCGGTAGATCTTGGCTTAAGTTATCACCTCAAACCATGAAACCTTTCAAACCATCAAACCTATGCATGAAACCTGATTCTGTATCGCCCGTCCAACTCTTCCACGGCGTATTGCCCCGGTCGGAGGATATTGAATTTCAGCCCGATGGATCTGGTAATTTCGACGGGTATTTTGCAAGGCTCCTGTAGGGTTAGCACACCTTTCCGCAAATGATTGCGCCAGATATGCGTACATAGCGTTTCACGGGCGAACACCATCGAAAGGTTTGCTCCATGTTCTCCGCTGATAAACAATGCTTTGGCCGTTTTACAGTCGCGCCGGACAGGTACTTCCGGCCGGCTCTTGCGGGCAGTGATTTTGCAAATACCGGTGCCCCGGCAATCGTTACTGGGTGAACCGAAAACCACGTCGCAACTCATGGATTTTACGGTGGTCGTCTCCCGCATCGGCTGCAACATATTCCCAATAGGATCGTAAAGCCGACCTGTCCCCGGGGTCGATTGATACGCTGAAGAGTTTTTCATAATATTGTATGTTTGATTGAAAATGCAGGAGAATGAAAGCGAATCATCTGCGCCGGGTTATGCTCCGATCAGGTCAAGCCCGGTGATATTGGACTGTTGAACGTTGCCGGAATTACCGTTGAAGGAGATCGAAGTGTTGCGGGTGTAGAAGATTGCTTGCATGACGTTGAGTGTTTTTTTTCTTAATTTTTACACTTCAAAGGTCAGGCGGCACAGCATGCTGTCTTAGGACACGGAACAGGGGTCGGTATCCCGGCTATTTTTGGGCGTTTTGAATAGTTTTTTTATTCAAATAATTGATAGTCAATTCTTTAAGTCGTTTTTTTTCTATTTCAAAACAGCCTTTTTGGCATAAAAAAAGCCCCTCTCCGGTAGTGGAGAGGGGCTTTGGAAGCCTTGGCAAACGCCTGAAAAATTACTTTTTCTTCGGCTTGTGTATTTTCATATCCAGCGATTTGATGATGATCTCCCAGAGTTGTTCATACGGGATGATCTCCACTTCGTGCATTTGGGTGGCCGATTCCAGTGGCACACTGAGCAAATTTTTGTGGTGTTTTTCCACTTTGCGCAACACGGCTTCCCGGTGAAAATTGGCTATTGGAATTTGTAAAAGCATTTTTATAAAACAGTTGCTTCTGAAGGTATCCTCCTCTTTCAGGTGGCGGGAACGATACCGGTCAATACCCTCAATCCGGTCAATGGCTTCGTCGTAGTCGCGGTCAGCCACATTAAATAAAATTTGAGCGATCAATACGGAAATATTCATCCCGCGTTTGTCTTTGATATACTCATTGACTTCATTTAAAAATTTACCCACCCTGAATTTTTTGGCCTTTTCGCTCACGATATCGCCGGGTATTTCGCCGATACGTATCAGGAACTGGACATAAGCCTCATAAATTTTCCACATTTCCACGATCTGGTGGGCCTGATCGCTGAAGCGGGGCAAACCCGTCACGCGTTCATACAGGTGGTACGCCTCGGTGTAGTGTCCGCTGTGCATGGCCAGCAGGAAAAACAATTCCTGGAGTTTGTACCAGTTGAAGGTGCCTTCCGTAAAGAAATATTCGCAGCGGCTGATCAGTTCCTGCCCTTTTTCAAATTCGCGCAACTGGAGGTAACACACCACCAGGTTGTAGTAGAACACCTGTAAAGGCAAGCCGCTGTCGTACTCTTTCCGATCGAAAAAGGCGATGGCCTCTTCGCAGAGTGTTGCCGTCTGGCGGTAATCGTTGGCACTGTTGAAGATGGTGAGTTGTATCATGCGGCCAAACAGGTGCAGTTTGAAGGAAGAACATTCCCCCATAAAGCCCTCCAGTTCGGCATAATAGGTCTTGGCTAAATCGGTAACTTCGGTTTTGGTCGATTTGCTGTTCGTAAACTGGATCATCAGCTCTGAATAATGGCTCTCCGCCCTGCTTTCCATCAACCAGATCCGCTCGTATATGAAATACTTTTCCTTGGCGTCCCTGTATTTTTCAACGTCACCGTCTACCACGCTGTATTGCAATTTCAGCACCCGCAAAATATCCAGCGTCAGTTCCGTAAATTCAAAACGAACGGAGTGACGCAACAGTCGCTCCAGCAAGTCGATGCCCGTTATTTTGGCATTGCGCGTCAACAGGGTCATCGCGACCGACCATTTTTTATAACATTCGTAAAATGCTTTTTGCCGGGAAGAGAAATTCGCCTCCTTGAAGTCCAGCAGGAATACGGAGTCCAGCAAACGTTCTTTCAGTTTGTTTTTCAGCCCGGTTATATTCGTACTGTCTTCGTGGTTGACAAACAGGGCTTTGGCATCTTCGTCGCTTTTTACCTGTTTGGAAATAAGCGCCTCATAGAGGCGTTCCATCTTGGTGTTTGGTTCGATGACATATTTCATCATGCCATCCCCTTTCATCTTGGTGGTATTCAAGAGATTAGTGAGTTCTATCAGATCACGCATACATACAGGAAATTATGGTATTAAAATAAAAATCCCGGGTAAAAGCAGCAGCAATAAATGCGGCAGACTTAAAGCCCAACGTATAGCACTGGCATACATAGCCAGCCGGCAGAACATGGTTGCGCCGTGATCGGAAAATGGTGGGGATCGACTCTGAAAAAGTGGAAAATAGCTGTAAATACAGCTAAAGATGTGTTTGCTTAATCTCTTTCAAAACCTGAGGCGGATTATACAAATGGGTGGATTTCGAATACCCAAGGAAGAAGATTAGAGAAAAAGGATGCTCAAAGGTAAAATTTCTTTAATAAGATGTACGAATTATTTTTCACAACAAAAAACAATCCGGGAAAGTAGAAATGGAATAAATCTGACAATAAATTTCTGATAATTGTCGGATTTTTGCGGGCTTTTTTATTTATTTATTAGTTATTGGTTACTGGCATTAGTGGCAAGGTTACCCTGGATAACATAACATAACAAGGCCAACGATGCAGCATTCCTACACCATTCCAGCCTGAAACCCGATAACTGATAACTAAAAAATATGCCAGCCACCACCCTCATCCCCTACACCGCCAAAGGCATTCCGAAAGATACCCTGCTTCATTTGTATGAACAGTTGGTACGACCCCGCCTGATTGAAGAAAAAATGCTGAACCTGCTGCGTCAGGGCCGTATTTCCAAATGGTTTTCAGGCATCGGCCAGGAAGCCATCAGCGTGGGCGCCGCCTGCGCGCTGCTGCCCGATGAAGTCATTTTCACCATGCACCGCAACCTCGGCGTCTTCACCGCCCGCGATATGCCGCTCGACCGGATGTTCTGCCAGTGGCAGGGCAAACAACTCGGTTACACCAAAGCCCGCGACCGCTCTTTCCATTTCGGCGCGATGGAACACCATATTGTAGGCATGATTTCGCACCTCGGGCCGCAATTGTCGCTGGCCGCAGGCGTGGCGATGGCGCATAAACTAAAAAAAGAAGGCCGCGTTTCGCTCGCTTTCACCGGCGAAGGCGCTACCAGCCAGGGCGAATTTCACGAAGCCCTCAATGTGGCGTCCGTCTGGAAACTACCCGTTATTTTCCTGATTGAAAACAACGGATACGGACTGTCCACCCGCCCCAACGAACAATATGCCTGCAAGGACCTGATCGACCGCGCCATTGGTTACGGGATGCGCTCGGCAAAAATCGACGGCAATAACATCCTCGAAGTATTTACTACGATCCGGAAAATAGCCGCTGAAATGCGCGAAAACCCGGAACCTTTCCTGCTGGAATGCATCACATTCCGGATGCGCGGACACGAAGAAGCCAGCGGTACCAAATACGTGCCCCAGGAATTGATGGATGAATGGGCCGCAAAAGATCCGATCGAGAACTACGAAAAATGGCTGCTGGAAGAAGGGATTCTGACGGAAACTTTCGCCAAAAACCTGAAAGACAGGTACAAAAAGGACATTCAGAAGGCTGTGGACGTCATGTTTGCCGAACCTGAACCCGTGCCCGACACCGAAGCGGAACTGGCCGATGTTTACGCACCCGCCGCCGCTGTGACGCCGCCCGGCCAGGCAGCCAAAGAGATGCGTTATATCGACGCCATCAGCGAGGGACTGCGCGAGGCGATGCTGCGCCACCCGGAATTAGTGCTTATGGGCCAGGATATTGCCGATTACGGCGGTGTGTTCAAAATCACCAACGGTTTTACCCAGCAGTTTGGAAAAGAGCGCGTGCGCAACACACCCCTGTGTGAAAGCGCTATCGTGGGCATCAGCCTGGGACTCAGCCTGAAAGGTATCAAAAGTATGGTGGAAATGCAGTTTGCCGATTTCGTCACTTGCGGCTTCAACCAGATCGTGAACAACCTCGCCAAACTGCACTGGCGCTGGGGACAAACCGCCGACGTCGTGGTGCGTATGCCGACGGGCGGTGGCAGCGGTGCAGGGCCTTTCCACTCGCAATCCAACGAAGCCTGGTTTACCCATGTCCCCGGCTTGAAAGTGGTATACCCCAGTTCACCCGCCGATGCCAAAGGACTGTTGCTGGCCGCCTTTGAGGACCCGAATCCGGTGATGTTTTTTGAACACAAAGCCCTGTACCGCTCGGAAAGCGGCCCCGTGCCGGATGGATTTTATACCGTGGAAATCGGAAAAGCCAGGCAGGTGCGCAGTGGTACCGATGTTAGTATCCTCACCTACGGTATGGGCGTGCGCTGGGCCGAAGCGGTGGCCGATGAAATGGGCCTGAACGCCGACATCGTCGACTTGCGCTCGTTGGTTCCGCTGGATTATGAAGCCATTACCGATTCCGTCAAAAAGACCAGCCGCGTCCTGATTCTCCATGAAGACACGCTGTTCGGCGGCATCGGCGGCGAAATAGCGGCCTGGATTTCAGAACACTTGTTTGAGCACCTGGACGCGCCGGTTATGCGGGCTGCCAGCCTCGATACACCTGTGCCCTTCGCTATTCCGCTGGAACAGAACTTCTTTCCGGTGGAGCGGATGAAGGAGCAACTGGGGCGGTTGATGGGATATTAACAGGGATGAGGAATGAGGGATGAGGGATGAGTTATCGGACCTTTGCCGGCGCTGCTTTTTTACAAATGTATCCCCGTTCATGCCGAACGCTTTTTCTGGCGGCTTTTTTCCCGGGCAATTTGGGCAAGATCGGAGGCCGAAAGCAGGCGCCCGACATAAATCCGAAGTTTTTATTCCAAATTAAGTGCCTTTTTATTGCATCTTATTACAACATACCGCTATATTTGAAAGTTTAAAATTAACTTTCCCCTTAGCCCCATGATTACGAAGAAAGCCCCTGTTTTCATCCTTTGCAGCCTGTTGGCGCTGCCCCTGTTTTCACAACCTTTACAGATCGACACCACCCATCGCTGCCTGTATAGCGGCACGTGGTTTGGCACCATGCCCCGGCAAGGCAGCAGCAGCGATGCCGATGTGGAAAAAATGGTCGATACGATATGCCAGATCACGCAGACAGACCGCAACGTATTCCAATTGATCAATGCCCGGGTACCTGATGTGGCAGCCGTCGCAGACGGGAAGGCCCGCTACCTGCTATACAACCGGGGCGTGTTCCAAAACCTGAAGAATGGCAAACGCGCCTGGGCTTATTTTATCCTGGCCCATGAAATCGGCCACCACAGCCTTCGCCACACGCTCGATCCGCGCAAACGGCTCCGCGAAGAAGCCGAAGCGGATCGCTTCGCCGGACAGGTCATGAAAAGACTGGGCGAAGCAGTCAGCCTGCCTGCTTTGCAGGATATGGTCAATGCTGAACCCTATTCTTATGCCGGGCTGTATCCTGCAGCGGAGCGGAAGGCGGCGTTCGCTACAGGCTGGAATACGGTCGATGCCTTCAATAAAGGTTTAAGTTTTGGCAACAATCCCACCGATATTGAGCAAAGCCCGCTGCCCCGTTTTCAGAAAAAAGGATGTCCCAAAGAGTGTACGCTCAATGCAAAACGATTTGAAGGGTGCGCCAAACTCTCCGACATCGACTTTCGTATTTGCCGCGCATTAGACGCACAGGGTTATACCCAAAGGAGTTATTTTGCCGTAAAAAACGGCTATGCGCTGGTGACGTCCGCCGAGCAATTTAAATCCGCCCCGGCGCTGAAATCGGTCGCCGGCGATCAACGCTGGCTCGATTACCCGCCCCGGCCCAATTTCGAGGGCGTATGGGACTATTTCAGCAAAATGCTTTGGCCGAATCCTACCCGTTTCCGGGTATTTGTTTTTGTGGTGACCAACCAGTCCGTTTTGGAATATGTGCCGGGCGCCGTCACAGCGGATGGCTGTAAAGAATGGCTGAAACAAGGGGGCAATGTGTTGCCCGATTACCTCGCCCGCGAACCCGTCAAAGGGCATACCGTGCGCGGTCTGGTGTATGAATTCTGGGCGGAAGAAAGCAACAAAACGGCCAAAGAAGAGTGCCGGCAGAATGTCCGCGCCGAGGATCATTTGCAAAAATCCGGGATTTTGGAATTGATTAAGAAGTAGGTAGATGAAGGTTGATGAGGTTTATAAGGTTGATAAGGGTTGATATTCATACGCTCGAAAATGAAGCGATTTTACGTTTTCCTGAGCGGCTATTATCAACCTCATCAACCTTTATAAACCTCATCAACCCTCATCAACCCTTAGTTTTCTGTTCACGTTTTGCGCCGTTTGAGCATTCATGTATACCTCACGCCGCCAAGTTTTCAGTAAATACTTGATTATCATTCCTCTTTCCTCATTCCTCATCCCTAACTTATGTGGATTCCCCTTTCCCGCACGCTCCGTTCCTGCCTGTTGCTCTGGATCGTCACCACAGTGCTGGTGATGCTGGTTGTATTGGCACAAACCCTGACAGGGAAACTGGGACAGGCAGCGCCCACTGTCTGGACCTGGGCGGCGCTTTTGCTGCTGCCAGGTTTGGGACTTTTGTTGTCCGGTTCCGTCCTGAATCGCCATGCCGGCAAACTGGTTCCGCCCGCGCCTAATTTCCTGTTGGCAGCGCTGACGGTGCTTTATATGCTGCTCATACTGCTCACACTTTTTTTTATGCTGCAAAACGATCACGGGCTGATCGCCTATTTTCAGGAATCATACTGGTGGCTGGCCCCCCTTAAAATATTGTTATTGATGGCATTCTGGCTGGCATTCTGGCGCAAAGAGCAGATTTTCCAACCCGACCAACGCGTCATTCTCGAACTGGCGGGTGTGCGGATGCAGGCTGCGCAAGCCAAAGGCGACCAGTTGCGCGGTGTCTTGTTTGAAGCGATTGCGGCGGGCGAACTCGGGAAGGCATTTGAAACCCTGAAACAAAGCAGGGCGCCCGATGACCGCAGTCATGCAGATCTGGCCATGTTGCAGGGCGAGTTCACGGAACTGACCCGCAACCGCGACCTCAACCTGATCGCGCCCGCCGAAGCGCAACGACAACTCAACCGAATCACCGTGGCATTAATAAACCTCATCCAATAAATATGAAAACGCTCCCCATTATCGCCCTGATCGTTATTTCCGCTGCGGCTCTTCGCGCACAGCCCGCTGATCAAGTCGCTGCCCCCGAACGCCTCCGGCTGATACTCGATGAAATTAAAGATGCAGCCAGTTCTGCGATTGTTATCAAATTGCAGGAATCGACCATGACCCGCAATGCCGAGGCATACCGCGAGGGATCGAATAACTATATCCGTTACAACCCCGCTTTTGTGCGCGACTTTGAACGCAACGCCCAAACCAAATGGGCCGTTTACAGCCTGCTCTCACACGAACTCGGCCATTTGATACTCGGCCACGACCTCAACGAACGCAATGCCAAAGTTCGTCAGGAACTGGAACTCAATGCCGATAATTTTGCCGGACGGATACTGAATACGCTGGGCGCTACCCGCGAGGAAGCGCTTGCCGGTTTTCGCAATATGAACCAGGACTTGTCCGGCGGCGTCTACCCGGCTGCCATAGACCGCGAATATGAAGTGAGCGACGGATGGGATGCGCAGGAAGACTATTGGAAAAGCAAAGGGCAGCACCCGCGGGATGCGGCATTGCGCTTTGAGCCGCGGCTCGGCGGTGTCATTTCGTCCAATTGGGCCAAAAATGCCCAGGCGGTTATTAAAGGCAGCCGGATGGAAATCAATTACAAAGTAGCGCCAAACAAAAAAATACCCTCTTACCGGCCCTTCCTGTTGGTCGATCCGCATTCGTCTCTCGTGCCGGAGACGCTGGATTGGGTAGGCGACTCCACCCAGCCGGGCAACCGAACGGTCATCTGGTATTTTGAGCGCGACGGCTACAAACGAGACCAGGTGATACGGCCCGACGAACTCGGCATCGGCTCTTTCGCTCCCAAATATGTGCCGCGCAAACCCAAAGGCTGGGTAATGCCTTTACAAATAGCCGGTTTTGTTGGCGGCCTGGCCGCTGCCGGCCTTGGGTACAGCCAGGAAAAAGATGCCAAATCGACGTATAAAAACACCTACCTCGCCCAAGCCAACCCCAACGCGTCGGTGTATGAAGGCACTTCCCGAACTGCCGTTTATAACACCGCCAACGACAAGCACAAAAAAGCGCAATACCTGCTTTGGTCAGGCATCGGCGTTGCCACCGGGAGCCTTAGTTACCTATCTGGTAAGTACGCTGCCCAAAGCCAAACGCGCAAAAAAGGTGCTGTTATATCCTAAACCATAAGTAGTTATACGTTATTAGTTATTAGTTATTAGTTATTAGTTATTGTGCTGATAATCAAGCATTTACACCTAATTTTAACTAATATCAACGAAGTGCTTAAATCCTCCAACCATGAGCTATAAATTTATTTTATTCATATCCCTTTCGGCAGCCTTGTCGGCATTGTTGCTCGTTCGTTGCGACTATGCCACCACGCCCGACCTGAATTGTGTAGAGACGGCTTCCTTCGAGTTTTTCAGGGTGGATACCGGCCTGTGCGCCGGCGGGTGTACCTATCGTTTCCAAGCAACCATCGGCGGAGGTGACGACCTGAACTATACCTGGAATTTTGGCGATAATGAAACCTCGGATGCGGAAATACCGGAACACAGCTACGATGCGCCCGGCACGTACCAGGTTTCTTTGGTCATTTCACAGGACGCCTGTACCAATTTCGTAGTACCGGCACAAACGCTTACCATCGGATTCCCCGCGCCGGCGGCTAAAATCACTTCAGCGATTCCAGCGGTGTATACCTTCCCCAATACAACCGTGCAGTTCGATGCGGGCATGAGTACCAATGGCGTTTCTTATATGTGGGATTTTGGCGACGGCGCTACCTCCACAACCACAGCGCCATCACATACCTACACCCGGCCAGATACTTTTATGGTGGTGCTGAAAGTGACCGGGCAGGGCAATGACACGGACCGGGATACGCTGTGGGTGCGGGTGGAGCCGAAAACGTTTCTGTTGACAAGCAATATCGACGCCGCGCAATTTGAATGGGTAGTGTGTACCGATGAGGCGACGGACGGCAGTTTTAATGCAGCGATCAGCACATCTGTTGCCATGCATACGCTGAAAATAACCCGTACCGGCGCTGTCAATGGCGCTGCTACAGTCATCGATTACCCGGCAGGGTCTGCTTACATCAATGGCGCCCAAAACGTATATTGCGCCAGAAAAACCGCCGCCGGCTATATTATTGTTGGAAACGTGGAAAACACCCTGAACCCGAGCGACGTCAATACGGATATTTTTTGCCTGACCTTGAAGCCCGATTTTAGCATCCAGAGTTTCCCCAACCCTTTATTTGACAATATACCCGGTGTTGGAAATGGCAATGAAACGGGGCGGTTTGTCATAGAGCATGAAGGCGGTTTTCTCATCGCAGGCGACCAGGATTTTGGATCGGGCGGGCCGCCCAAACGTTTCTATTATTTAAAGGTGACCAATAGTTTGGCAAAATCGGGAAATGCCGTCGTACGCAGTGAATCCACTACTTTTGAGCAACGGCGTATCCAGGTGATTGCAGCCAACGACAACGGTTTTGTGGTAGCGGGCAAAAAAGGGACTGCTACTTTTTTGTCCGGTTGGACGCTGATTTTAACCCTGCCGGTACGGAGCGCAACCTGGGAAGTTTTGTGCCCAGCGACCTGATTAGAGTGGACAACAACACGTATCTGTTGATAGGCTCGGACAGCGGATCTGGAAAAGTGTACAAATTAGACGCCTCCGGCAACGATTATCCCGGCTGGCCGGTGAGCATTCCGAATGCCGTTTTGAATAAAGGGCTGATTACCTCCAAAGGACTGCTGGCCGTTGCGGGTGGTATTTCCAATGGTTCGGCGTACAGGCCTTATCTCACTCAATTGCGGCTCACGAACGGCGCTGCTGCTGTTCCCGCACAGCATTACCCTGTCGGTGCGGCATCCAGAAGACTCTATTATGTGGCACAAACCCGCGATGACGGGTTTATTCTGGGTGGAGAAGATGAAACCGGGCAGATGTTGCTTATCCGCACCAATCACTTGGGCGAACTGATAGAATAAGTTAAAGGGCAAAATTGCAAAGGGCAAAAGGCAAGGGGCAAAAGGCAAAAATGGCTACTCGATAAATATTTGCATTTTGCCCCTTGCCTTTTGCTCTTTGCCCTTTGCGATTTTGCCCTTTTACTTACCTGTGTTACTTTTTAAACCTCTTTACAATGATTCCTTTTTCAGCAACCGGATCGAAGCGTCTGGTTTACACTTTTTTGATGTGTTGCATCGCAACCGTCCAGCCATACGCACAAACTGTTATTTTACCTGCATTTAGCAAACTCCCGGACGCCGTTCAAAATGTTGCCTACCCGGCTCCCTATACCGGGAAACCGTATCCCTTACGGTTTTCAATGTCAGACGGCAGTACCCCGAGCAGCTGGAACTGGACTCCTACAGACGGTACGGCAGATATTAGCACCATAGGTATCGATATCAACCCGACTAACGGCGCTTTGGAATATACGGTAGCCGGAAGCCCACGAATCAATGCCGGAGCGGCGGGCACTCTTTGCCGGGGAAGGGTAGAAGCCCTCAACAATATGGGAGTGGTTATTGCACAACGCAACTACCACTTGTTCGTTCGCGCCGGCGCACCCGTCCTGTGTACAGCGCCCAAAGAATACGTGCTCCTGCTCGACCGTTCCGGCAGCATGAATTTGGACGATGGTGATGGCGACACACGTTTTGAAGAACTGAAAAATACGATTTACGCCTACCTCCCCTGACGAAACGCGCATTAACCGCAGAGGGCGCGGCAACCGGCACCCTCAAGGTTTATTATTTCAACGGGGCCGCCGCTTCGCTCAAACACAGCGGCAACTGGGGTGAAGACTGGGGCAGCCGGACGTTTATTGAAAACACACTTTTTAGAGAGGGCGCGCCTTTAACAGATATAGTCCCATCCGGCGGAACGCCGATGGGCGATGCTATCTGCGATGCCGTTCATGCCTCTACGGCTACCAGCAACCGCACCTTTATCCTCTTTACGGATGGTATTCAAACGGTGCCGCCTGATTACAACCAAACGACCTTCAACATCCCTTGCACGAGCGGAGGCGCCATTAACATGGGGAGCAATCCGCATAACCAGATAAAATTATTTACCATCGGCACAGGCAGTTGCGATGTTTCCCTCCTGCAAGAATTAGCCCACCCAAATGACCAATTTGCGCAAGCCAGCGTAGCCGGCAATGCCGAGTTGTATACTTTTTTCACCAGCACCATACCCTGGTCGCTGTATGATTGTGGCAGCCCGCGTTTACTCGACATTCGGGAGGGTGTCATGAACGGTTTGAATGATACCATCAGCGCGGTGTTCAAAGTCAACCGAATGGTCGACAACCTCACCATTCGGGTTGCTACTTTGGGCCGGGCGGACAATCTGTACATCCCCACTTTACAATTGTATAAAGACGGTGAATTAACCTCATATCAACCTGTATTTGATGCCCTTACGATCCGTTATCTCATCGATTTCGATGATCCGTTTGAAGCGGGAGGCACCTGGGAACTTCGATTTATGGGGCCGGAGGGAGCGCCTTATCAACTTTCCGTGATGGCTGAAGATAAATACATCAAAACAAGATTGAGCGCAGGCCAGGAAGGTTTGGTATATGCCGGCGATCCGATTCAGGTAAAAGTTTCCGTTCAGGAAGCAGGCGCAGGCGTCAATACCGCCACCGTGCGCGCCATCTTGTTGCGCCCGGGAGAAGACCTCGGCGACCTCGCAGCAAGGACGGATATAAGCGCGGGCAGCCTGTCCGGCTCGGTGAGCAGCGATCCGGTGGAAATCGGGCGGGCTAAAATTGATTCTTTGCTCCGCACCCAGGCATTTGCCGATCTGGTGCGCAACGATACCAGCGGGAATGTGCTCACCCTGAATTCTATCGGCAACGGCGAGTACACGGGTGCTTTTACCGGCAATGAAATGACCGGCACGTACCGCGTCGTGGCATTGATCGACGGGCAACTGACCGGGCTGGGCGACTACCAGGGTTGGGAAACCAAATGCGTACTCGTCGACTTTTCGCGCCCGGAAGACATCACATTGCAGGAAAAAATCACCAGTCTGGGTGTGAAAGACGGGCAGCAGAGCTACCGCATCTCGATCACGCCGGTCAATAAATTTGGCAAAAGGCTCGGGCCGGGCCAAACACGCCGCATCGGTATACGGGCATCGCAGGGTATGGTTCAACGACTCGGCGACCAGCTCGATGGCACGTATAGCACAATCTTATACGTACCCGAAGGCGCCAACCCTGTCATCACCATCACCGTGACTGATCCCAACAAACCCGTACTACAAAAAAGCCTCGATGCCATTACGGGCGGCAGCAGCGCACATCCTTTCGGTATCAGCCTGCACCTCGGCGTCGCAGTGCCCACGGGCGCCCTGAGCACACCTTTCGACCCGGGCATTGCCCTGGAAGGCGACCTTACTTACCGGCTGAGCAGTCAGTTTGCCCTGGAAGCGGTGGCAGGTTATTACGCCTTCCAACCCGATTTTAATATCGTCGGCGGTACGCTGGGCGCTATGTACATCCAATCTCTGGGCGGTGGCAAATCCGTTCACCTCGCTGCGGGCGCAGGTGCTTTCAAACCCAAAAACGAGGATGCAGCATTCGGGTATTCGTTCCGGGTCGGACTAAACAAACAGATCAGTACCCATCTTCTGGCGAGTCTTGATTTTGGCCTTACCGGGCTTCCCTGTTCCGGAATACAATTTTGTAAAAGGAACACTGGGCCTGAAGTATTTCTTTTGAAAATATCCAGTAGTATGACTTGACGTACATATCCTGTACTTTTATAGTGAAAATTTTATTTAAATGACTGAAAGTCAGGAACTTGTTAAAATAAATCAAATATTAGACACCGTTTGCGACCCGGAAATACCGGTGCTGACCGTTCGCGACCTGGGTATCATTCGCGACCTGAAACGCCATGTCGACGGAACGGTGGAGGTTGTCATCACCCCGACGTACAGCGGCTGTCCGGCCATGCATACTATCGAGGTCAATCTCCGGGCAGCGCTACAGGACGGCGGTTTTGAAAAAGTACGGATCACGACGGTGCTCAGCCCGGCCTGGACCACCGAATGGCTGAGCGCGGAAGGTCGCCAAAAACTCAGCGCCTATGGCATCGCACCACCGGCTGAAAACAGTATGGATAAAAAAGCGCTGCTCGGCGAGCAGCGGGCGCTGGAATGCCCCTTGTGCCATTCCCAAAACACGGAAATGATCTCACAATTCGGCTCGACGGCGTGTAAGGCGCTGTTTCGCTGCTTAGACTGTCTGGAGCCGTTTGATTATTTTAAGTGCCATTAGGGTAGCCCAAGCGCGACTTCCCGAAAGTTTTAAGACTTTCGGGAAGTTTAAGTATATTGGGTCGCTTCAACTTCCCGAAAGTGAAAAAACTTTCGGGGAGTCATATTTCAAACACACGCATCTTAATCCAATGAAAAACAACGCTTCAGCCCTCGAACCGGGCACTACCTATCACATTTACAACCATGCCAACGGGTTTGAAAACCTCTTTGTGAAAGAGGAGAATTACCAGTACTTCCTCAAAAAATATACAGCGCACATTCCTTCAGTGGCAGATACATTGGCTTATTGCCTGATGCCCAATCACATCCATCTGATGGTTAAAATAAAACAAGAGAGCCAACTTCCCGAAAGTCTAAAACTTTCGGGAAGTCCCACATCAGGGAAAATCAGCAAGCAGTTTGGCAATTTATTCAGTGCTTATGCTCAATCTTTCAATAAGCAACAGAAACGTATGGGAAGTTTGTTTATTCCCAATTTTAAGCGTAAAGCAGTTACTAACGATCAATATTTCGCTCATCTGGTTCACTACATCCATCTCAACCCGGTCAAAGACGGCTTCGTGGCTCATCCTGCTGAATGGCCTCATTCTTCATTTATAAGTTTGTTATCTGACAGGCCGAGCCGTTTGTTGCGAGATGAAGTGCTTGCATTTTTTGGAGGCCGGGAAGGTTTTTTGGCCGCTCATCATCTCGACCCAGATGACAGATTTTTGAAAATCGTCAGCGACTGGTACTGACCCCAAGGGCTACTTCCCGAAAGTTTTAGACTTTCGGGAAGTTCAAGTATATTGGGTCGCTTCAACTTCCCGAAAGTGAAAAAACTTTCGGGAAGTGCCCCTTATAAACTATTATACCCCCCAACTTCCCGGCTGTTCACATAGTCCTGCCAAGCCACTTTCATCCCCGGCTTGATGCCTAATCTATCGCTCAGGCCGCCGTTAATTTCCAGCACATACTGCGCGGGCTTCCCGGAAGGGAGCGGTTTGTCGCTCTGCGGCGGGGCATTTTTCTGGATGGATACCACCTCCATTTTTTCATTTAAATAAATGATATCCAAAGAGATATAGGTATTGCGCATCCAGAAACTCTGCGGTTCCGGGTATTCAAACATAAATAGCATACCCTCTTTGTCCGACATACTTTTCCGGTACATCAGGCCCTGTTCCCGCTCTTCGGGTATTTGTGCAATTTCAATATCAAATTTTTGTACCACCTTTTTCCCCGTGGGGTCGAGTATCGCCAGTTCGCCTTCTTTGATAAAAGGCGGCTCGGGCACGGCAGCCGGTCCGGGCGCCGGCGCCGGGTCGGTAGCGCGATTGGCAGTGGCAGGTGGGTTTTGCGGTGGAGGCGTTGGGGTAGGGTCGGACTGGCAAGCAGAAAAGGCCAGGGCGAGGGCTGTTAGAAGGGGTAATAGATTGATTTTCAGGAACATAAGGTTATTCGTTATCAGTGTTTTTGGTAAAAAGCTTGCCGCCTTTTGTGGTTGGCAGATTACTGAAAGTTTTTAATAAAACCGGCGGCATTAAGCAGCCCGTAAAGTGATTTTCGGTTCATATTAATCCTGCAACAACATTTCCATATCCTCCCGGTCGAGTTGTGGAAACGCGGCATCAGCGGAGGCAAACAAATCCTTTCCCAAAGCCCGTTTCCGTTCCTGTAGCAGCAGGATTTTTTCTTCGATGGTACCGCGGCTGATAAACCGCAGGGCTGTCACCGGGTGCAGGCGACCGATTCGGTGCGCCCGGGCAATGGCCTGATCTTCTTTCGCCGGATTCCACCAGGGATCGAGTAAAAAAACATAATCTGCCGCAGTCAGGTTCAATCCCACCCCGCCGGCGCCCAGCGTCATCAGAAATGCCTGCACCGTCGGGTCCGACTGAAAACGATCCACTTCCCTGCCGCGGTCGGCCTGCGCAGTATCGCCGGTCAGCCAGGCATACGACTGTTTTTCTGCCTCCCAGGTAGCGCGGTACAGTTGCAAATGTTTTTCATATGAACTGAAAAACAAGGCTTTATGCCCCGAGCGGCGCACCACATCCCATTGTGCTAGCACATCTTCCATTTTGGCGCTGGAACCTTTGTAGTCTGCATCGGCCAACCTCGGATGGTTGGCAATTTGCCGCAGTTTGGTGAGTGCCTGCAAGGCCTGCAATCGCGTTTTAGGGTCGTCGAACAGCGATAAAATCTGGTTGCGCATGACCGATTTGACCTGTTCGTAGTACTTTTTTTGTTCCGGTGACATTTCAGAATAAAAAATCTGGGTTGTCAGTTCCGGCAGTTCCGGCGCGACTTCTTCTTTGGTTCTGCGCAGGAAAAAAGGCTGCACCCGGCTGAACAACCGCGCTTTTGCCCGTTCATCGTGGTGTTTTTCAATCGGCGTTTGAAACTGGTCCCGAAACTGCCGGTAAGAACCCAGCGTAGCCGGATTGATAAATTCCATTTGTGTCCACAGGTCGGCCAGCGAGTTTTCGATCGGGGTACCCGAAAGTGATATTTTGCAGGAAGCGCGGAGGCTGCGCACCACTTTGGAAATTTCAGAATCGCGGTTTTTGATTTGCTGGCTTTCATCCAGCACAATGAAATGCCAGTCCACTTTTTCCAGCAAATCCAGGTCCTGCCGGGCCGTGTGATAGGTCGTCAGCACGATGTCGTGGCTCCCTAATGCGCGGGCGTCGCGCAGGCGTTTGGGGCCGATGTGCGCATACGAAAACAGCGACGGTGCAAAACGCGCCAGTTCTTTTTGCCAGTTAAAAATCAGCGAGGCGGGCAGGATCAGCAGGGCATTCAGGGGGCGCAATTCGGCGCGGTAATCCGCAAAAAGGTCTAATTGAACCTGTCCCGGAGCGGCGCCTTTGCCGGGGACAACCGGCCTTTCTGTGGCTTCCTTGGCGTACAACATCATGGCAATGGTTTGCAGGGTTTTACCCAATCCCATGTCGTCGGCCAGGCAGGCGCCAAAGCCGTGCCGGTAGTGCCCCACCAGCCATTTTACGCCCTGCAACTGATAGGGCCGGAGCGTCGCTTTTAAATTTTCAGATGGCTGATAATCAATTTGTTCCGTATCGATTACAGGGAATTTTTCCACCCCGGTATCCGTTTCCGTTTCCTGCAAAACGGTGTACAATGATTTGGGTAAACGCAGCAATTCGCCTTGTTCCTGTAGCACCCCGGCCAGGTCGGCAAAACGGGCAAACCATTCCTCCGGGATCAGGAAAAAGGTTCCGTCGGGCAGCAGGAAAAACGGATCGGAGCGCCGCAGATTGGGCAGCAATTGTTGAAAAGTGAAACTGTGCTCACCTACGACCACCCGGCCCTGCACATCAAACCAGTCGCCTGCCGCTTCGGATTGTACGGTGATGTCGCCGGCTGCCAAAGTGAGTGTCCGGCCGTCTGCCTGCGGCGCGGGAATACGGAAACCGGCCTTTTCCAGTGCGGCGCGTTGGTTGCCCAGCCAGTCCAGCAAGGCCTGCAAACCGGCGTATTTTCCGCTGTCGTTATGGGCTTTATAAAAAGTGCGGCCATCTTCCAGCAATCCGTTATTTTTCAGAAACTCGATGCGTTGAGCTTCCAGTTCAGCATCGCGGCAGATCAGGTGAACGGCAATTTCGCCCTGATCCTGTTCGGGTATATCGAGCGAGGTGATCCGGTCGCGGCGTTCGCCCCAGTGAAATTCAGCGCCGTCATACTCGAACACTGGCTTGAGTAACCAGCGGTTTTCAAGGATATTTTCCACGGTTTCCAGCCGAGTGCTGCGCAGCGTTTCTGCTTTTTCCACGCGAAATCCTTCGGCTTCCACCCTGCCGCGGCGGATACTTTTGGCAATTACTTTCCGGAAATATTCGCGTTCCGAACGGGCCGGCACAAGCACCATGTCTTTTTGCCTGAACGGTTTTACCATGTTTCCATTGATGCCCGGCACGCGAAACAGGGCGTAGTCGACCAGCAGCCAGGCCGGTTCCAGGTTGGTGAGCGGCACGATGTTGTGCTCCCGAAGGTTCCAGCGCTGCGTTTCGGTGCCTAACTGAAGGCGGTATTCGATGCCCTCCGCCGTTTTTTTGAAAAAAAGATAGGGAATCAGTTCTTCGCGGGGAAATACCACCTGCACATCCTTGACCAATGTTTTGCGTTCGGCGTCTATGGTGAGCGGCAGCCGGTTTCGCGCAATTTCATCCAAAAAAACATCCAAAGTGCTGAAAATGAAGCGCTCCACGACTTCTTTGGTGGCTTTTTCGGCCAGCAGGCTGCTGAGTGTCGGCGGTGTTTTGGCTTTGGGCGGTTTGTATTTTGCTTCCAGGTTTTTCGGCGTGAGTTGTTCCGCCATGCCGATCAGGCGGCTTTCCAGCGGGCTCAGTTCCAGACCATAAGACACCACAGTGGCCGGGGTCGCTTTCTGTACCAGGTGCGCCAGTTGCCCGCCTTTGTCCTGCTGCACGATATTGGCAGAAGGCAGGTAGAGCTGCTCCGTGAAAGGATAGAGGTTGAAAACGACCTGGAAGTGAGTCGTGAATCGTGAATCGTGGGTGGTGGATTGTGCAGGCATCGGGGCGCGAAGATAAAATATCGGTTTAGAAGTTTATGAGGTTGATAAAGGTTGATGAGGGTTTATATACATCCGCTCGAATAGTTTTGGCTTTCATTTGTTGACAAGCCAAGCGTTATCGGTCTTACGACCCCGCGCATGTCAATCGGTTCTTTTTTTCTTAAAGAAATCTAAGAGATAACCTCAACTCAAGATTACTGGCCAAAATATCAACTACTGCCAAACGCGAAGCCCCCGAAACACTAAACACCACACACTAAACACTATTTACGAATACAGGCCTGAAAAACCCTTGCCAAAATTATCGGGCTGCCAAGCGGATACCTCTCACTTCTCACCATCTCACTTCTCACCTTCTTACGCCTCGCCCAACCCTCCTGCTCCATTTTGCGTGATTGGAAATGAAATCCAAATTATTTCACAAAAACATCATTTTCAATTATGAAAAATTTTAAAGTAGCCTTGATCGGAATGCTTCTGTTGAGTGCCCTCAGTTGGTGGGCTTGTAACAAAGAAAATCTCACCTCGGGCGGCAAAATAGTGGATGTGGCTTTTGCCGGCCGTATTATGGATGAAACTGGCGCGGCCATTGCGGGTGCACAGGTAAATGTTGGCGGCAAGATGGTATTGACCGATGACAACGGCGTGTTCCGAACCGAGCAGGTGCAACTGCCCGACAACGATGCGATTTTGAAGGTTAGCAAAACAGGCTATTTTGATTTTTCCCGCGCTTATTTTGTAGAAGATGAAGCCTTGCAAACCGTTACGATTCAATTGCTTAGAAGAATTCAGGTGGGTTCGTTCAACAACGCATCCGGCGGTACGGTCAATATTCCCGGCGGGGTGTCGCTGAAGTTTCCAGCCAATACGGCCGATGCAAGCGGCACAATCCGGGTGTATGCACGCTACCTGAATCCAACGGATGAGGAACTGGGTTTGTTTATGCCGGGCGATTTGCGGGCCATCGACGCAGGCGGCGAAGAACAGACTTTGGGCACTTTCGGCATGGTGGCAGTGGAACTGGAAAGCAGCGCCGGCAAGACACAAATTGCAACAGGTAAAGAAGTGGAACTGAGCATGCCGATTGTGAATACCCAGGCCGCGGATGCGCCGGCGGATATCCCGCTCTGGTACTTCGACACCGAAAAAGCCCGCTGGATAGAAGAAGGTACCGCCCAAAAAGTGGGTAATAAATACGTAGGGACCGTCAAACACTTCTCTTTCTGGAACTGCGATGTGGGTCTTCCTTTGGTGCAGTTAAGTGGCAAAGTTTATATCGGCGACCTGGAGCACCCGCTGGTCGGCGCGCAGGTACAACTGACCACTACTGCCACCAACTGGCCGAGTTACGCTACCACAGATGCCAACGGCTGTTTCAGCGGCGGGGTGATCAAAGACGCTGAAATGGTACTCACCATCCAGTCTTTCGATCAATGCGGAACACAAATCCTGTACACCCAAACCATTGGGCCGTTCAGCAGTAACACGATGTTGCAGCCGATTATTTTGAGTAGTTCAGCGTTCGAATTCACAACCATTTCCGGTACGCTGGTCGATTGCAACGGACAACCCGTCACCAATGGTTATATCCGGCTTTCAGCATCTGAAGTCGCATTTGCAGACGAAAACGGTGTTTTTTCTTATGATTTAATCGATTGTGGCGGTGTCTCAAGTATCATCGTGCAGGCATTTGACCTGGATAACCTGAAAGAAAGCCCCCTGCAAACAGTGGCTATTCCCGCTAACGGCGGAAATGTAGCGCTGGGCAATATCACGGTATGTACCGGACTGGATGAATATATTCAGTACACCCTGGATGGGCAGACATTCACTGCTCCGGAACCCTACGGCGGTTTGATCGATTCCATGAATACGAACCAGACCATTTATCTATATCGGGAGGCTTCCGGTACGACCACGATTATATCGCTTTCTTTTAATGCCAGCCAGCCCAAGACTTATCCCATGACCTATTTCTCCGTGAACAACCTCGGCGTTTCGCAGGCACAAATGGGAAATATCACCACCAACCTGACAACTTTTGCGGCTAATGTCGGCGACTATTTTATGGGTACCTTCAGCGGCAGTTTCCAGGATAATCAGGGCGTAAATCATATGATATCGGGGAGTTACAGGGTGAAAAGGGACTATTGAGGGTGTTTAGTGTATAGTGTTTGGGGTTTGGGGCGCTTTGCCTTTGGCAGTGTATGGTGTTTTGGTGTTTTAGTGTTTTAGTGTTTTAGTGTTTTAGTGTTTTGGGCGCTTTGCCTTTGGCAACAGTGGGTGCTTGGCCGAAACTACAAACTGTTGCCAAAGGCAAAGTGCCCAAAACACTAAAACACTAAAACACCAAAACACCAAACAATGCCAAAGGCAACGCACCCCCAAACACGAAACACCAAACACCAAACACGACTTCCAATGAACTATCTAAATTTTTAACAGTTTTAGTGTCAAGACATTTAACTTTGTGTCATGAAACTGGAACTGGAATTAAAAAACACCAAACCCTTGCAACCCCGGCAGCGGGCCGCTCTGAATATTATGTTTACGGCAAGTTGGCTCGATTGTCTGCTGACCCGGCAGTTGCGTCCTTACGGACTCACCAGCCCGCAGTACAATATCCTGCGGATTCTGAACGGAAGTTTTCCCAAAGGCTTGTCCGTGCTGGATATCAAAAGCCGAATGATCGACCGCAGCAGTAATGTGAGCCGGTTGGTGGAAAAATTGAGACTGGCGGGATGGGTAGAACGTGTTGCGCATACGGAAGATCGCAGGATGGTGATCGTAACCATTTCAGAATCAGGCAAAAAGTTGCTTGCCGACATTGAACAAGCCAACTTTATAAATGGCCCGGGCGCCGCAGGCACTAAACTCAGCGATGCAGAAGCCCTGGAACTGGCACACTTGTTGGATAAATTCAGGGAATGAAGTCTTCATATCCATCCCCTGCCAAATATCCTTCTACACAATTTGCACACACGCCCCAGCCGATACGAAACGGCTTATACATGCTGATTCTTGATCTTTTTACCCCGAATGATGATATCCGACCTGTTTTTGTTACCGGTAGCTTCAATGAATGGGCTACCCGTGACGAACGTTTTAAAATGGTTAAACTCAAGGATGGGCATTATCAGTACACCTTCCACGAAATACCTTCCAATGGCGAACCCTTTGAATACAAATATGTGAAAGGAGGCTGGGAAGCGGAAGAATTAGGCAGAGACGGACACCCCGCCACCAATCGGCGAATGGCGGCCCCACGCGGTAAAGTCGCGGATGTCGTTCCTCTCTGGAAACAGCATACCGTCGGTTATGATCCCCATTATTATCCTGACATTCAAATAGTTGCCAAACGGTTTAACGTGCCGCAATTACGCCGGAAGCGACGTATATCCGTATTGCTGCCCTGGAATTACCAACAGACGGATCAGCGTTATCCGGTATTGTACTTGCAGGACGGCCAGAATTTATTCGAACACAACGCGCCTTTCGGCACCTGGGGAGTCGATAAAAAATTAGCCTATATGGCGCAGCATGGCAAGGGAGATTTTATTGTGGTGGCCATCGATCATGGCGGCAAGGATCGTATCCGCGAATTCTCTCCTTACGATACCCACAAATGGGGCGAAGGCATGGGCCGCGAATATGCACAGTTTATGGTCGACACACTGAAACCCTATATAGACAAACAATTTCGCACATTGCCCGACCGGGCGCACACGGGCGTGGGAGGAAGCAGTATGGGTGGACTGATTAGTATTTATGCGGGCCTGATGTTTCCGCAGGTGTATTCCAAATTCATGATCTTTTCCCCTTCGCTGTGGCTCACGCCGCGTATTTACTTCGAACCCATGCACTTTTCAGCCTTTTCCAGCACCACAAAAATATACCTGTACGGCGGCGGAAAAGAGGGCGGTGGCATGGTGGCCAATGCCCAAAAGTTTAAAGATGCGGTGGAAAAACGCGGTATGGCGCCCGGCCTGCTGCAATTCAGGCTGGAAATCGACCCGGAAGGCCGGCACAACGAAGGCCGCTGGGGGCATGAGTTTCCGAAAGCGGCAGAATGGCTGTTTCAGAAGTGAGAAGTGAGAGAGTGAGAAGTGAGAGACGTCCCATTTGGCCACCAGATAGGCTTGGCTTGGGTTTTTCAGGCCGGTAATCGTAATCGTGTTTAGTGTGTGGTGTTTAGTGTTTCGGGCGCTTCGCCTTTGGCATTTGTGAAAATTCGACCAAAATATCAACTACTGCCAAAGGCGAAGCGCCCGAAACACTAAACACCACACACTAAACACGATTGCGATTCCAGGCCTGAAAAACGATACCGAGGTCTTGCAGGATAAAAATGGCGCAATCGTACTGCCGCGCATCCACATCGAAGCCCAGGTGGGTATTGGCTTCGGCGGTATTGAGGCCGAGGTCTTGCAGGTTGTAGGCTTTCAGTTTATTGATGAGACCGATGCCGCGTCCTTCCTGCCGGAGATACACTACTACCCCACCCCGCGCCGCCGCAATTTTCAGGGAAATATCCAGTTGCTCGCCGCAATCGCAGCGGCGTGAACCAAAAACGTCGCCCGTCATACATTCCGAGTGAATACGCACGGGGACAGGTCGCGAAGGGTCAAAGCCTTGCGCTATCAAAGCGAGATGTGGCATTCTTTCAGCAGGATCATCGGCATAAGCGATCATCTGAAATGGCCCGTAACGGGAAGGAATGGGGGCTTCTGCTTGTCTGTTCAAAATCAAAACAATTCAGTCGTATTCATCCGGAGAACCCGGCGCATCCGAGCGTGTTCATGAAAGTGTGGCACACCTTCAATCGAATATTGTAAATCAATCATTTGCCCTGAGCCGTACCGCACTTCTGCGAACACGCCCGCGCATGCTGTAATAAACACTGCAAAAGTAGTTTGGTTATAGCAGAGACGTACATTTTTCGGCACATTTAGCAGTCTTTGTCCAATTCTACCTGACACCGCCAGGTATAGAAAAATACTTACCGTACAAACGGCACCTCCACCATCACGGTATCCTGGGTGAAATCGCGCCAGTTATACGCTTTGAGCAGACTTTGTGCGGCTTCATCGCAACCGTAACCCAGGGGCCGGAGCACTTTAAAATCGGTGACTCTCCGCTGTCGATCAAGCCGGAAGGACACTTTTACATAACCGCTGATATTATTCTGGCGGGCCGCTTCCGGCAGGCGGGCATTGCGGCGCAGGTAATCCTCTAAAGCGATCATGGCAAAATCATCGGGTTGCATGGCATTGCCTGGAGCCTGTTGAGCAGGTTGTGATCGGGCAACTTTCCCGGCAGATTCCACTTCCTTTTTGGCGGCTTTGGCATCGTCGGAAAAAGACTGTTCTTTCCGCACCGCCACTTCTTCCATTGCAAGATCGGCTTCGGGTTTCGACGCTACATCTTCATCCGCAATACTGGCAGCAGGCTGTGTCACAGGCGCCGGTGCTGCTACCATATCCTTGCTTTCAAAAGATTCTATCCGGTCAGGTTCCGATCGGACCACAGCGCCCGAAGTGGCAGCAGACCCGCCTGGAACAGGCGGAGGAGGGCTTACACTTTTCGACCGCATGGGCGCAGGCTCGGCTGGAGCAGGCGCGGTAGCATCGGACAACGTTTGATTTTCTACTGTGGGCTGTTCATTTTGGGCCATCGTATCCGGCGGCCCGGGCGCAGGGTTCCGGAAAAACCAGAGTGCAGCAATGAGTAAAATCAGGGCCGCCGCCGCTGCCCATATTTGGGGGAAAATGGTGCGCCGGACCGCTCCGGCAGGTTGTAATCTGGCCCGTAAAGCCATCAGGCGGGTATTGTGATCTTCTTCCGGGTGCAACATAAAACCTTCCAGTGCTTCCCTGCGAAAATCGTCGCTGCGTGCCAGCGCCTGTAGTTCCTGTTCGTCGCCGCGCGTAAAATCACCGGCCTGCCACTTTTGCAGCAAGTCGAGAAAACGTTTGTCGTCGGCTGGAACGTTCATTTTATTGTGAGTGGTGAGTGGTGAGTCGTGAGTTGTGAGTAGTTGAAGTGTGGCTTATATGCTTTTTTATAAACCTTTATAAACCTTTATAAACCTTTATAAACCTTTATAAACCCTCATAAACCTTTATAAACCATAAACCCTTTTTAAAGGGCGCTTGTCACCCCCTGTTTTTCCAGGCAGAGCCGCAGGTTCCGGCGTCCGTTCTGGATATAGGAGCGCACTTTACCCACATCTTCTTCAATGATGTCGGATATTTCCTTGTACGATTTTTCTTCATAATAAAACCATTGAACGGTGTTTCGTTGCAATTCGTTGAGTTGTTTCAGGCATTTTTCCAACGGCGCGCTTTCCTGCGGCAATTCGTACTCCGCCGGCGCGTCCACAGCGTCGAAGAAGGCCATGTCTTCCGGCGCATGGTGGTTGGTGGGTCGTCGCTGCGCCTTGCGCCATTCCATGAGGCAAAAATTGCGGGCAAATACGTACAACCAGCCCCGAAATGATTCGATTTTATGTTCTTTTACCTTTGCGGTCAACGATTCATAAATGCCCATCACCGCATCTTCCGCCTTCCCGGTATCTTTCAAAATTTTCAAACAAACCCCGTATACCATCGGCATGTAGCGCTCGAATAACTGCCCCAATGCCTCCGTTTCGCCCTTTTGGACGTATCTGGCCAGCAACTGCTCATCGCTATGCTGTTCGGGTGTATTCGGACGGAAAAATCTGAGCATGAATCAGGTACAGATAGATTGACCGCCAAAAGTATTGAATAGATGCGATTCGGCAGGGAATTACATAAGATGGAGGGAGGTTTATTTGTAAAAATCACGAACGGCTGTTTCGGGCGTATTTTTATATGTTTTTTACAATTCATATATAATTCTAACTGCAATTCCTACATTTGGCATTTAATCCTGTTGCTTGATCGCCTGAATTCCAGATTATTTATCAGCGTCATTCTAATCACAAAACTTTTTCCTGTATGAAAAAATTATTTACACTTTTACTGGTCTGCATTATCGGACTGGACGTTATCAGCGCACAAACAGAGATCAAAGGCAATGTCAAAGACAACGCCGGGGAGAGGCTGACAGGGGTCAGCATCTCGGAAAAAGGTACTTCCAACGGTACCATTTCGGGCGCGGACGGGTCATTTCAACTGCGCCTTTCCGGCACGAATGCCACCCTGATTTTCGCTTACACCGGTTACGAAACGATTACGGTTGCTGTCGCCGGCCAGTCCTCATTCGACGTGGTGTTGGAAGAAAGCAGCTCCACCCTCGACCAGATTGTTATTGTCGGCTCGCGCCGCGGCAGCCGGGTCAAATCCGAAACCCCCGTACCGGTCGATGTCATCACGCCGGCACAGGTTATGATGCCCAGCGCTAAAATGGACATCACCTCGGCGCTGAATTACGCCGCTCCTTCTTTCAACTACAACAAACAAACCGGATCGGATGGCGCCGACCACATCGACCTGGCTACCTTGCGGGGCCTGGGACCCGACCAGACCTTGGTGCTGGTAAATGGCAAACGCCGCCACCAGACCGCGTATGTTTCGGTATTCGGCACCCGCGGTCGCGGCAATTCCGGTACCGACCTGAATGCTATTTCCGGAGCCTCCATCGACCGGGTGGAAATACTCCGCGACGGCGCTTCAGCCCAGTACGGCTCCGATGCGATCGCCGGCGTCATCAATATCATTACCAAAAACACCGTCGGCAAACTCAGCGGCAACCTCGGTTTTTCGGGATACAGCGACCCCGATTACAACGCCGCCAATGCGGACGATCCTTCGCAGTACTACACCGGCAGCAAATTTGACGGTCAAACCTTTAATGCCGGACTGAATTATGGATTCGCCCTGGGCGGCAAAGGTGGTTTTCTGAATATTTCCGGCGATTTTTCCACCGTCGGCAAAACCTACCGCCAGTCCATAGACGAGGATGAAATTCCGTATCCCAATTATGTGCGCCGTGGTTTTGGCGATGGCTCTATGACGGGCGGCGGGGCATTCCTGAATATGGAATTGCCCGCTTCGCAAAACAGTACTTTTTATGCTTTTGGCGGCGCGAATGTCAAAAAATCGGAAGCATTTGCCTATACCCGGAATTTCTCCGGTCGGCCCGAACGATTTGTGACCGATGCCAATGGCAACCTGCTCGATCCCAATAATATCGTTCAGGAAATTGCCGATGGCAGCGACCGGTACTTTAACCCGCTTATTCAAACCGAAATTCAGGATTACTCCGGCGCCGTCGGGTTGCGCGGAGGCAGCCAGGGCAACTGGCAGTGGGATTTAAGCAATACTACCGGCTACAATAATTTCCACTTTTTTGGAGCCAAAACATTCAACGCCTCGCTGGGCGACGCCACCAAGAATCAATTCGATGACGGCGGTTTTTCTTTTCTGCAAAATACCAGCAACCTGAATTTTACCAAAGAAATAGCGGGCATTGCATCGGGTTTCAACCTGGCTTTCGGCGCTGAATACCGCTTTGAAAACTACCAGCTGTATGCCGGAGAAGAAGCCTCCTGGAAAAGTTATAACGAAGACAAAGCCCCCGGCGCACAGGGATTTCCGGGTTACCAGCCCGGCGACGAAAAAGATGCAACCCGCAATGTCGTCGGCGCATATGTGGATGCAGAGTTGGATGTAACGGAAAAATGGCTGGTGGGCGGCGCTTTTCGCGCAGAATATTACAGCGATTTTGGTTTCACCGGCAACGGAAAACTGGCAACCCGTTTTAAAATCAGCCCCGGTTTCAACCTGCGCGGTTCGGTCAGTTCCGGTTTCCGGGCGCCTTCGCTACAACAACTGAATTTCTCCTCTACCTTCACGACGGTGCAGGGCGGCAATATTTTTGAAGTCAAAATTGCCCCCAACGACAACGACATCACCCGTTCTGCCGGAATCGAGGAATTGAAACAGGAGCGCTCCGTCAATGGCAGCCTGGGCTTTTCATCCCGCATCGCGCCGGGACTGTCCCTGACAGTGGATGGTTATATCGTAAAAGTAAAGGACCGCGTGGTGCTTTCAGGCCAGTTCAGCGCAGATGATGCTTCGCTCAATCCCGCTTTCACGGCCAAATTGCAGGAACTGAATGTATCCTCCGCACAGTTTTTTGCCAATGCCGTGAATACGACCAATTCCGGCCTGGACATTGTGCTGGAATACAATAAAAGAATCGGCTCGAACCAGAACTTTAAAGTATTGCTCGCCGGGAATATTCAGAAAATGAAGATCGACAAAGTAAACGTACCTGCGCGCCTGAATAACAGCCCTTACTTCCTGAGCGACCGTGAAGAGAAATTTATTCTCGCCTCAGCGCCAAATCAAAAGGGCACCCTGAACCTGGAATACGGAATCGGCAGGTTTACCATCGGTACCCGCCTGAGCCTCTTTGGCAAAATCGTATTGCTCGGTTACGGCGAAGATGGCACGGGCGTCGACCCCATGGTACCCACCGATGCTGACGCGAATGTGTATGTCAAAGACGAATACGTCTACGGCGCAAAAGTCGTCAACGACTGGTACCTGAGCTACCGGCTCAGCAAAGGCATTCAGGTTTTTGTCGGCGCCGACAATCTTACCAATGTACATCCCGACCTGGCCGTCGTACAAGCGGCCAAAGGCTGGGCCTTCAACTGCGAAACCGGCGGCCCCTGGGATTCCGTGCAAATGGGCGGAAATGGCCGGCGGTTGTTCGCGCGGGCGGTGCTGAATTTCTAAAGTCCGAAGTCTGAAGTCATCAGTCCGAAGTCCGTAGAGTGCGCCGTTTCATACTTGGGTTTCCAAAAGATGAAACGGTGTACTCTACGGACTTCGGACTGATGACTTCGCACTTCGTTAACGACTTCGTACTACTCTTCGGTGTACTCTACGAACTTCGGACTAACGACTTCGGACTTCGGACTCACTGGTTGAGTTCCCAGTTATATTCTTCAAACGTCACCGCTGCGCTGCCTTTCAAGGGCGTCCTGGCGTAGCGGTTCAGGTACTTTTTCAGGTCGCCGAAATCGGCGGCGTACCAATCGAAAATTTTACTGACGACGGCTTTACCGGCGCTGATGCTGTTGAAGTCAGGGTTGTTGATAAATGCTTTGGCTCGGGCTTCGAGGCTTGTTTCCAGGTTTTCAGCGGTATAAGCGCGGTTCCAGAGCGGCGGGCAACTTTTGGCAGCGCAATTGAGCGCGAAGTGAATCCGGGCGTCCTTGAATTGTGGGCGCAGGATGTCATTTTCGATGTTGTTGAGGCTGTATTTTTTATCGCCGATTTTGATCCGTTTCACATCCCAGGTTTTGCCGCCGTCGAAGTTGAGGATACTTTTTGTGGGGTAGTTATCCACGATCAGTTTCAGCGTAAAAGCATTGTAGGCATTGATCCAGTAGGCCATTTGCTCCTCCCGGCTCCAGTTGTCCTGCACCGGTTGGTCGGACAATGACTGGCAGTAAGCGTCCAGAGATTTTTTATCGGCTTTCAGGCCTTTGTAGTTGACCTGGCCGCTTTCACTCACATATTGTTGCAACAAACTGTCCAGCGCAACATGTGAAATCCTATCGGCCTGCACCGACGCGATCTCCAGCGTGACGCCGGGCAGATTGGCTGTTTTGTCCGTCCCTGCCGGTTTTCCCATGGTTTTTTCAGCAGGCGCTGCCATTACGGCCACTGCGCATTGGGTTGCGGGTATCGAATCGGCGGCAGACTGGCGCGGAGACGCTGAAATATTGGTCAGCGGTGCAAAAACACACGCAGACAAAAATATGGCTGTCAAAAAAAAGGTGTTGTTCAACATGGGCCTTGACCGACGTTATTGCCTTTCCGGGTCTACGACCCCACTTGGTTTCTCACGCTCCCGCTCTATCTACGCAGAAACGCCCCAAACAGTTTTTTCTTTTCCAAAAACCAAAGCATGACAGGAAAGTGTTTTATGGCGGACGTTTTTTGATACTTTTGCAGTCGCTATGTCTGTCAAAGTAAGTAATCTCAGCAAAATATTTGAAACCCAGCGCGCTGTGGACGATGTTTCGTTCGAAGCGCACAAGGGCGAAGTACTCGGTTTCCTGGGTCCCAACGGCGCAGGAAAAACGACGACCATGAAAATTATCACCGGCTACCTGCCTCAAACGGGTGGCAAGGTGGAAGTTTGTGGCTTCGACGTGTCCGAAAATCCCATGGAATCCCGCGCCCGTGTCGGGTACCTGCCCGAACACAACCCGCTCTACCGCGATATGTATGTGCGCGAGTACCTGGAATTTACCGCAGGTGTACACCGCGTGCCAAAAGCCGCTCAGCGGATAGCGGAAATGGTGGAAAGAACAGGCCTGAGCAGCCACCGCCACAAACAAATCGGCGAACTGTCCAAGGGCTACCGGCAGCGCGTCGGGCTGGCGCAGGCCATGCTCCACGACCCGGAAGTACTGATTCTGGACGAGCCTACCTCGGGCCTGGATCCCAACCAGATCATCGAAATCCGGCAGTTGATCAAAGACCTGGGTCGCGAAAAAACGGTAATCCTCAGCACCCATATCCTGGGTGAGGTAGAGGCCGTTTGCGACCGCGCCATCATCATCAACAAAGGCAAACTGGTGGCCAATGCACCCATCCAGGAGTTGAAACAACAATTCACCGGACAGAGCATTGTGACGGCGGAATTTGCGGGAAAAACGACGGAGGCCTTGTTGAAAAAAATCAAACATGTGCTGTCGGTGAAGTCCCTCGGGCCGAATACCTGGCAACTGACGGCTTCGGCCACCCACGACATCCGGGCCGACGTATTCGCTTTCGCTGTCGCAAATAACCTGACCCTGCTGGAGTTGCACAAAGAATTGTTCAGCGTGGAAGATGTGTTCCAGCAATTAACCAAATAACAAAAAGGCAAAGGACCAACATGAGCCATCCCGAATTTTTGCCTGTATACCTAAGTACCGAGTTAAAATCAGTTTGAGTTATTTTTTTACAAATGCTTAAGTATCAAGCCGGATAACTAATAACTGATAACCAATAACTACCTATGTTCGCCATCTATTTTAAAGAAATCAATACCTTTTTCTCCTCGCTGATCGGCTATATCGTTATCGGCACCTTTCTCGTGCTGATGGGTCTGGTGATGTGGGTATTTCCGGAATACAGCGTGCTGGATAACAACTACGCCAACCTGGATGCCTTGTTCGGGATAGCGCCTATGATTTTTCTGTTTCTGATTCCGGCAGTCACTATGCGCACATTTGCGGAGGAAAAACAAAGCGGCACCATCGAATTGCTGGTCACACGGCCTATTTCCGACTGGCAGATTGTCGGCGGCAAGTTTCTGGCTTGCCTCACGCTGGTGTTGTTTTCTCTGTTACCGACGGTGTTGTACTACATTACGGTGTATCAATTGGGTGCGCCTCCCGGCAACCTCGATTCATGCGGTATCCTCGGCTCCTATATCGGGTTGTTTGCGCTGGCCGGGGCGTTTGTAGCCGTCGGGGTATTTGCCAGTTCTTTGACCAACAACCAGATCGTGGCCTTCGTGCTGGCTACCTTTTTGTGTTTCATGTCCTACATGGCTTTCGATTCGCTGAGCAGGCTGCCTGTTTTTTTTGGAAAAACGGATGATATTGTGCAGTCCATCGGCATCGCATACCATTATGATTCCATCAGCCGCGGCGTTATCGACACCAGAGATGTTATATATTTTCTGTCTGTCATCATCCTGTTTCTGGCGGCGACGGTGTTGTCGCTGGGGAAAAGGAGATGGGAGAAATAGAAGTGAGAGGTGAGAAGTGAGAGGTGAGAAGTGAGAGGTGAGAGGTGAGAGGTGAGAATATCCCGCTTGGAAATTCAGAGGGGAAAAATGGGTGTTTCAGGCCATTAGTTCAGGTTTCAATTCTTTGATTTTAAATACTTTAAATACCAAGGGCATAGCACCCTCACTTCTCACCTCTCACTTCTCACTTCTAATATGCTCCTCCCTACTTTGCTCCGCACCATCGCCACTTTCGCCCTGTTTTGCGCGTTGCAATACATTATTCCTACTACTTTCTGGTTGTCGGCGGCATTATCGCAGGCTTTTTTATGGTCAAAACCAGCGACGACAAGCCACTGGCCCTGGGCGTTCTGATCGGCAGTATTTTGTTCGGGGTATTCGCTTTTGCGATGGCGCAGATTTACCCGATGGGGGGATGAGGGAGTGTTCGGAAAAGTGTGGCACACCTCACGTAATTGATTGATATTCAAGATTCAGAGATAAAGGTGTGCCACACATTTTGAACATTCCCGGGATGAAGTACCGGCACACCGGGTACGGCAAAAAACACCCTTATATTGTCACCAAATCAATCTCCAATTTATGTCCTTAACCAAACTTGCCATCAGTTATTTGCTCACATTCGGCGTGTTTTTTATAGTCGATATGGCGTGGCTGGGTTTTATTGCCAAAGATTTGTACAAAAAGTACTTAGGCAGTTTTTTGAGCGAAAACGTCAATTGGACGGCGGCTTTTATCTTCTATTTCCTGTTTGTGGCAGGAGTTTTCATTTTCGCTATTTTGCCGGCCATTGAAAAAGATTCGCTGCGTTCTGCCATCATCATGGGCGGATTATTCGGTTTTTTCACCTACGCTACATACGATCTGACCAATCTGGCCACCCTGAAAGGCTGGCCGACCACCATCGTTTTTATTGATATAGCCTGGGGCTTTTTTCTGACAAGCGTTGTAAGCACTGCCGGTTTTTACATCGTCAAATGGATACAATGACATGCTACACACTGCAGCCAGTGCCGCCCTGCTCATTCTCGGTTATGTAACCGTTTGGTTTGTCATTGGTATGCTCCGGAGAAGAAATGATGTGGCAGATATTGCCTGGGGTTTGGGATTTGTCGTGCTCTGCGTGTTTTTCTTTTTTATGCGGCCATTTTCGGCTATTGCTATGATCGTTTATGCGCTCATCGTGCTTTGGGGGCTTCGGTTATCGCTCCACATTGCCCGGAGAAGTTCTGGCAAACCGGAAGATTTTCGCTACCGTCAATGGCGCGAGGCCTGGGGTAAATGGTTTGTGCTGCGCTCTTACCTGCAGGTATATGTGTTACAAGGCTGCTTTATGCTGCTTATAGCAACGCCTATTTTGATTGCTGCAGAAGCGGAATCCAATCGTATCCAGGCCGTCACGATAGCAGGAATCGCGCTGTGGGTGATTGGTTTTTTATTTGAAGCCGTGGGCGATTACCAACTCTCCATTTTTGTAAAAAACAAACGCAACAAAGGCGATATCATGCAAACAGGTTTGTGGCGCTACACCCGGCACCCCAATTATTTTGGGGAGGTGCTGCTTTGGTGGGGTATTTTTCTCATCATTTTACCCCTCGAGCATGGCCTGTGGGGTATCATCAGTCCGCTTACCATAACGTTTTTGCTGCTCAAGGTCTCTGGTATTCCGATGCTCGAAGCCAAATATGCTGATAACCCGCAATTTCAGGCTTACAAGAAAAGGACCAGCGCTTTTTTCCGTGGCGGCCTGAAGGGGAATAAGGATAAGAAAAGGACAAATTGCAAAGGGCAAAAGCAATTTGACTAACCCGCGCGCTTTAGCCGGGGGTATCGAAGAACCTAAATCCAACGGGGTTTTAACCCCAGATCACTCATTTTGGGTTAAAACCCATATGTGTTTGCCCTGTTCATTTCCCCCGGCTAAAGCGCGGGGGTTAGTCAAATCGTGAACTTGTTTTTTAGGCGTTGCTTTGTGAAGTTACTTCAAAAAAACACCTCTACCGCCTGCCCTTCCATCGGAAACACCACCCACAACGCCACTTTTTTCAGGGGAAACAACTGCCGGAGCAATAATTGTGTCCAGCCCATCAGCGGCGCCAGTGCCTGAGTCTGGTTCTTCCATTTTTTCATACCTTCTGCAAAACCCGCGAACTGTATCGCAACCACCGTCTCCGTGTTTTCCAGAAAAATATCGGGTTGCAACTGCAACAATCGTTTGCCGTGCCGGCCTTCGAGCGGGTACTGCATCTGAGCGCCTGTCGGAGCGTACATCTGTTCCCAAAAAGTGCGGAATGCCGCTGCGTGCTGCAATACCTGTTCAGGCGAAACAGCCTCCGTTACTTCCCTGATTTGCAATTGTTTACGAGCCGTTTGCAGGAATTGTTCGTTCGTAATTTGTTGCAAACCAACCCCCAGCAAAGTCTGGACGGCCTTGCCCAGCGCCGCCGAATAATCGCCGCGAAATGCCAGCCAGGGCGCAAAAGTCCGGGGTTCGCCCCATTGCGGATGAAAGCCCGGTGGAAGTTCGCCTGCCGCGTCGATAAAAAGCGGGGCGCGTGGCACGGGCCGGCGGCCCAGCCGGGGAGCATGGAATGGAATGGGCGTAGTGTCCGGGGCGGCCTCCGGGAAATCTTTGGGTTTGAAGGCGCGTTCCGTAGCGCAAAGCAGCGGCATACCGTTGTGGTAAAACGGCGTTTCATCGGAGTTCGGATCGAGCGTGGGAATGGATTCGTCTCCCTGGTTAAACACCCGGTTGAGCCAGCGCGCAGGTTTGCGCAGGGTCGGGAACACCAGGTAATCGCGGGCACGGGTGAGTCCGACGTATAGCAGCCGCGCTTCTTCTTCCAGCGCCAGGCGGGAGGCAGCGGCCCATTCTTCCGTTTGCAGCAGTGTTTCTTCGAGGTGTGTTTTTTGAAACTGATCGGCATAAGGATTCACCCAGAAGCGCAGCCAGCGGTTGCCGAGGATGTTGTTGATATCCGGCTCGGGGGTTTCTGCAACCAGGTTCAGGCCCCAGATGCGTTCTTTGAGCGGCTCATCGAGGTTATTGCAAACAGTGACTGGATATTCCAGTCCTTTGCTGCGGTGGTAGGTGAGCACTTTTACGGCGTCTTCACTTTCGCCGGAACCCTGCGCATCCAATTTATTGCGCGCCAAATCATTGATCCACAGCAGGAAACCGCCCAGAGAAGCCGCCGAATGCAGGCGATTGCAGGCCGATTCGTAATCGAGTGCGTAGCGGCGCAGGCGGTCGAGGTTGTCTAAGCGCTGGTTGATATTGCCCAGCGGAACCACCAGGCGGCGCAGGTCGAGTTCGTCGAGCACCAGGTTCAGGATTTCAGAGGCGGACAGATCGGCGATGCGCGGACGGAGTTGCAGCAACTGTTCGAGCATGGTATCCTGCGTGGCCCACGATGAACGGAGCAGCCCCGGTTCGGTGCGCAGCCAATCGAGGCGGCTTTCCACCATGGTTTCCAGCGACATCTCATTGGTCAGCAGCAGGATTTCGGCAGCGCTCAGGGCATCGGAAGGCGTGAGCAGGTATTTCAGGCAGGCCAGCGTGAGTTTGGCTTCCGGCGTATCGAGCAATCCGGTTCGGCTGATCGATGCTTTCAGTCCGGCACGGTGCAGCGCATCGGCCATATCTATACAGCCGCGGTTGTCGCGGCACAACACGGCGATATCACCGGGGCGAACCGGACGTTTTTCTTTTGTTTTTTTATTGTAAATCAACACCTTGCGTTCCAGCATTACTCCGATCTGATCGGCGATACAATTTTGTATCCAGGGTTTTCCGGGCACTTTGTTTTCGTCGAGTTCCGACAAAAAATGCCAGTGTTGCAGCGCGGGTGCGAGTGTGGCATCGTCGGCGAGCGCCGGTTCCAACACAACCTGTTCCGGCGGCGTGTCCGGGAAAGCGCGGGTAAAAATGGCGTTGACGGCATAGACAATATCCGGTCGGCTGCGCCACGACTGTTTTAAAATGTTGTCGTCTTTTACGCCGCCGGTAGCATTGATGATAGCCTGCATGAGCGCCGGATCGGCCCCGCGAAAACCGTAAATACTTTGCTTGGGATCACCTACCCAGATGGAGCGTTTGGCTAATCGGCTGATTTGCAGGAAAATATCCAATTGAATCGGCGAAGTGTCCTGAAATTCATCAACCAGCAATAAATCAATTTCGCGGGACAAGGTATCGCGGACCGCTTGCACGCGGAGCAACTGACTGACATACGTTTCCATGTCGGTATAATCGATCAGGCCGCGTTTTTTCTTGTATTGCTCGTATTCGCCGAGCGCATCGGTAGCAATGTCGAACACCATTTCCATAAACCCTTTGATGTCGGCCCGGAACTGCGGGTGTTCGTCGTGGCGCAGCGCGAGTTCGTGTACCTCTTCCAGCAGCTCGCTGCTTTTTTTGGAGGCGTTGGTTTTGGAAATTTTCACCCACTCATGCCAGTACAGTTCGCCGCGGTATTTCAGTTGGTTCTGGAAATCGCGCAGGGTTGCCCTCGCGTCCTGGGTGACTTTGGTGGTGTCGCTTTCGTTGGCTTCCAGGGCCGCTACTGCCTGATCGATAGCCGACAGCAGGCGGTTGTTCCATACCACAGGGTCGGTGTTTTGCACAGGTGGCAGCAGGCGTTCAAAGGATTCCCAGGAACGCAACTTACTGGTTTCCAATACCTTTTTTGAAAAATTATTGGCGCGCGCCACGTCGGTCATTTCCCGGATACTGCGCCGCCAGTCATAAGGTTCGCCGGTGGCCTTCTTTTTGGAAAGGCCCAGCCGGTCGGCGAGGTGGTTCATACGTTCGATCCTGGCCGGCGTCAATACCTGGGCCAATGATTCATTGAACAGGCGCTGGCTGTCGCCCTCGGCAATGATTTCGACCAGCGGCGACACGCCCGCTTCAAAAGCGAAACGCTGCAGGAGCCGGGCGCCGATGCTGTGTACCGTTCCGATCAATGCCGAGCCGAGTTCATTGGCGGCTTCACTCATACCTTTTTCGAGCAACCGTACGCGGACGCGCTCCTGTAGCTCCGCCGCCGCTTTCTGGGTAAAAGTAGTGGCGACGATGCCTGCAGGGCGTACGCCTTCCTGCAATAGCTCGACCACGCGCCCGGTGAGCCGGTAGGTTTTTCCGGAACCGGCGCCGGCGGAAATGACTTCGATCGGTAGCATGTTTTTTTGTGTTTAGGGTTTGGTGTTTAGTGTTTGGAGTACGTTGCCTTTGGTTACTCTATATCATTTAGCCAAGGGCAATGCGCCCTAAACACTAAACACCAAACCCTAAACACCAACAGCGCAAAACTAACAAATCTCAAGCCACTCAATTCCCTATCTTTCCGCCCAAAAGTATGGTTCGTTTTTTACCTTTTCTATTGTTGCTCCTTCCATCCTGCACCAAAAAAATATTCAATAGTCAGCACATGGCGCATTTCACGATTCCTTTTGAAACAAATCCCAACCAGACGCTTACGTACCTCGAAGCCATTGCCTGTTTTGAAAAACTGGCCGCCGCAAATCCCGGCATTTTTCAACTGAGCACCATGGGCAGTACGGACAGTGGCGAACCCATGCACGTAGCGGTGCTGAATACGGACGGGGTATTTGACCCGGTCAAGATTCGTCAATCCGGAAAACGTATCCTGTTGATTAACAACGGCATACAGCCGGGCGAGCCAGAAGGCATCGATGCCACCGTGCTGCTGCTCCGCGATTACCTCAGTAAACCGGAGCTGCAAAAATCGCTGGAACACTTAGCCATTGTTTTGATTCCGGTGTACAACGTAGACGGCTGCCTGAACCGCAACAGTTATACCCGGGCCAACCAGGACGGCCCGGAATCGTACGGTTTCCGGGGCAATGCCCGCAACTACGACCTCAACCGCGATTTTATCAAATGCGACTCGCGCAATGCCCGCGCGTTCAACCGGATTTTCCAGACCTGGATGCCCGATATTTTTGTGGACAACCACACCAGTAACGGCGCGGATTACCAATACACGATGACGCTCATCGCTACGCAGCACAACAAACTGGAAGCGCCGCTGGGGCAGTTTTTGCAGGAAACGATGCTGCCCGAACTGTATGCCGATATGAAAACCCGGAACTGGGAAATGATTCCCTACGTCGATTCGCCCAAGGAAACGCCCGATTCCGGCATCACTGGTTTTTGCGATTACGGACGCTATTCCACCGGTTATGCCGCTTTGTGGAACACGATCGGTTTTATGCCCGAAACCCACATGCTCAAACCTTTCAAAGACCGCCTGTGGGGCACCTACCATTTTATGGATGTCGTGATCCATTTTATCGCAAAACACCACGACGAAATTGGCAAGGCGCGCGCGGCGGCTTTTGAACTAACCAAAAACAAAAGCGCTTTCCACTTAGACTATGCGATGGATCAGAAAAAGCACGATTCGATCCTGTTTAAAGGATACGAAGCGGGATACAAGCCCTCGGAAGTGAGCGGATTGCCGCGACTCTGGTACGACCGCAGCAAACCGTACGAAAAAAATATCCCGTATTACAACTACTTCACGCCTTCGCTAACGGTTGAAAAGCCCGCTGCTTATATCATTCCGGCTGCCTGGGAAAACGTGATCGAGCGCCTGCAACTCAACGGCGTGGTTATGCAGCCTTTAAAAAAAGACCTTGAACTGGAGACAGAGACCTATTATATCGGTGATTTCAAAACGCGCAATGCCTGGGAAGGCCATTATTACCATTACAAGGTGCAATTCGAAAAACGGAAGCAACGCCGGAAATTCAGCAAGGGCGACCTCGTCATTTACACCAACCAGGCGGCCAACCGTTATCTGATGGAAACACTGGAACCGAATGCGCCCGACTCCTGGTTTGCCTGGAATTTTTTCGAGTCGGTGCTGATGCAGAAAGAATATTTCTCGGCGTATGTTTTTGAAGACCTCGCTGCGCAGTTTTTAAAAGAAAACCCGACAGTGCAGGCAAAATTGGACGCCAAACGCGCCGCAGACCCGGAATTTGCCGGCGACGCCTCCGCCCAACTCGACTGGGTGTACCGGCAATCGCCCTGGTACGAACCGACGCACCGGATGTACCCGGTGGCGCGGGTGCTCGATGCCGCTTTGCTTACTGGTTATTAGTTATCGTATCGTTATCTGTTATCAGGGGTGGTAACGTTTAGTATTTCAAATGACCAAACGTTACCCCTATAACAGATAACAACCGATAACTGATAACCAATAACTGATAACTTATCTACCAATATCAGCCATTTATAGAAAAAGACTTGAATACATGCGCCGATTGGCGTACTCTTGCTATGGATAAAAACGGCTGGAAACAGAAACAACTTTTCCATTCAAACATGAAAAATACCTTAAAATTTACGGCCGCTCTGGCATTCCTGCTACTCAGTTTAATGGCCGGCGCACAAGAGGTCTGGTCACTCGAACGTTGCGTACGATACGCACAGGAAAATAACCTCACCATTAAACAAGCAGTTGCGAATGTAAAAACATCCGTTTTGTCGGAACGGCAGGCCAAAGCGGCGCGTTTGCCCAACATCAGCGCATCATTCAACGCCGGCGAACAATTCGGTTACACGATTGACCCGACGACCAACTCGTTTAGCACACAGGCAACAGGCTACAACAGTGTCGGCCTGAACGCGAGCATCTCCCTGTTTCAGGGCGGACAAATTCACCACGCGGTGAAACAATCCGGCTGGGATCGCAGGGCTGCCGAAGCGGATGCGGAACAATCGATCAATAACATTTCGCTACAGGTAGCGTCCGCTTTTCTGAACATTCTGTTGTTTGAGGAGCAGGCCCAAAATGCCAACCGCCGGGTTGAATTGAGTCAATCGCAATTATCTGTTACGCAGAAAATGATCGACGCCGGAACGGTTCCAATGGTCGACAAATACAATATCGAAGCGCAGATCGCCCGCGACCAGCAGTCGGCAGTAATCTCTCAAAATAATATCGACCTCGCTTACCTCAACCTGAAACAACTACTCCAGCTCGAACCGGATTACGATCTGCGTATCGAAAGCCCCTGGTGACAGTACCGGAAAACGCAGCGCCCGAAGCCTTGACCCTCAGCCCCGTTTATCAGACGGCCTTGGGTACCCAACCGAGTGTACGGGCTGCCGACCACCGCGTAGAAAGCGCCCGGGAAGGTATTGACATCGCCAAATCGGCTTACTATCCCTCTGTTGGTTTCGGCGTCAACCTGAACAGCAACTACTCGACCGCTTTCAAAACGCCTGAACGCATCGACGAGTTTCCCTATATTTTCCCGGTGATAATTGATGGTGAAAACCGCATCCTGGAAATTCCGGGACAACAAATCCAGGTACCTGTCAATATACAACGGGTGCCTTACTTCGATCAGATGAACCGCAACTTCGGTCAGAGTGTGGGCCTGAATATCAGCATTCCGATTTATCAGAACGGCCGTACCCGGCTCAGTGTGGAACGCGCCAACCTGAACCTGCTGAACGCACAATTGCAACAGAACCAGACGCGCCAGACCCTGAAAAACGATATTCAGACTGCCATCGCCAATGCACGCGCCGCCGACAAACAATTCGAGGCCGCCCAACGCACCCTCAATTCGACGACCCTGGCATACGAGAACATGGAAAAACGCTACACCGTCGGCGCCGTCAATGCATTCGACCTTACTACTGCCAAAAATAACCGCGACAACGCAGAAAATGATATGGTGGTAGCGAAGTACGATTTCCTGTTCAAATTGAAAATTCTGGATTTCTATCTCGGCAAGCCGATTAGCCTGAACTAACTCACAGATTAGGTAAAACACAGTTTTTATCAAAATGAGTCTATCTGAATCTTGGGTAAAAGACTGGGCATCAAAACTATCCTTAGATAAAACACGGATTTAAAACATAGCCCGTAGAGTATATTGTTCTGTGCCTATCGTATAAAAAAATATCACTCCGTGAAACATCATTATTCTCCTAATCCGTTTTATCCGTGTTCAAATAAATAACACACTCATTCCAGAATTATTCAAAAAGTATGGAACGCAAAGATTTTCTCAAAAAGGGCCTTTTAGGCACCGGTATGTTTGTTACTTCCGCTGCATTGGGCAACGTGGTAAAAAACAACATCGACGAACTGAAAGAACTTGAAATCCTCGGTTTCAATCACATTCCCAATACAGATTCAAAACTTATGGCGAACTCCGTTTTTCATAAAGCCGATACACGCGGATCGGCCAATCACGGCTGGCTGCAAAGTTATCATACCTTCAGTTTTGCCAATTATTACAACCCCGAACGTATGCACTTCGGTGTGTTGCGCGTGCTCAACGACGATACCGTGCAGGGCGGCATGGGTTTTGGCAAACACCCGCACGACAACATGGAGATCATCTCCATTCCGCTGGAAGGAGATCTGGAGCACAAGGACAGCATGGGTAACACCACGGTGATTCGCAACGGCGATGTGCAGGTGATGAGCGCCGGCACAGGAATTACCCACAGCGAATACAATAAAAACACGGATCAATCGGTCAAATTCCTCCAGATATGGGTATTTCCGAACAAACGCAACGTAGCACCCCGCTACGACCAGATCACGCTGCAACCCGAAGACCGGAAAAATAAACTGCAACAAATCCTGTCGCCCAATCCCAATGACGCAGGTGTGTGGATTCATCAAAATGCCTGGTTCCATCTCGGCAGTTTTGACAAAGGTGTCAACGCCGATTATACGATCAAATTGAAAGGCAACGGGGTATATGTTTTTGTGCTGAACGGCGATATTACCGTCAACGGCCAGCAACTGAATCGCCGCGACGGCTTTGGTATCTGGGATACTGACAATCTGGCTATCACAGCGGACAGTCATGCGGAGTTTTTGCTGATGGAGGTGCCGATGGGTATCTAGTAAAATATCTGTTTTCTAATCCCCAGACGATATGGAATAACACTTGCCAAACCCCGAACAAATACCAAGCGCGACCACACCAATAACGAATAACTGATAACGGATAACCAACTAAAAGGACGCTATCGCCTCCGGATTCACCAGTTTATAGCTGCTCCGTTCGCCGTCGCGGTAAAAATGAACGAGGTTGGTTTGTTCCGGCAGGAAATCATAGAGTAATTTGTTGTGTACTACCACCGGGCCTGTTCCGGGAAAAGAGGCCGCTTCGAGGTAACACCAGGTGGCCTCTTCTTCTATTTCATAACCGATCAGTTGAAACGTTACGGGTTTCCCTGCTACGGTGATTTGCAGGCGCTCCGCAATATACCGCTGGAGGAAAGCGTCTGCTGAGCCGTCTTTTTTGCTCAATTCTGTCCGGTACCGGTACTTTTTATACAACGCGTCCTGCAGGTCGTCCGTAAACATACGGCAACTGATATTCAGCGATTGCTGCCTGGAATCGGAGCGTATTTCCGTGACGCTGACATAATAAGGGTGTACGGTTTTAGATGAACTGCCTAAAAAGAGCAGTAAAAAAAGAACCCCGGTATAACGTAAACCCTGAAAAAGGTGGTGTATTTGCATAATAATGCAAAATTAGGAAGTTTTGAACGATTTTTACCTCTGGTTTTCAACCGGTCTCGAACATATTGCCGACTGGAAAGGTTACGACCACATTCTGTTTATACTGGCGCTTTGCGGGATGTACGGCCTGCGGGAGTGGAAACAACTGCTCATTTTAGTCACGGCTTTTACCCTGGGGCACAGCCTCACCCTGGCGCTGAGCGTCCTCGATATATTGAAAGTACGGAGTGCCGTGATCGAGTTTTTGATTCCCGTTACCATTGTGCTGACTTGTACCATAAACCTGATTGACCTGAAAAAGACCTCGAAACACGGTTTTCAGGTGCGTTACCTGGCCGCTTTGTTTTTCGGCCTGATCCATGGAATGGGTTTTTCCTTTCTGCTCAAATCGCTGCTCGGAAAAGAAGAAAATATCGTGCCGCCGTTGTTTGCTTTCAACGTCGGACTGGAAGCGGGTCAGTTGCTGATCGTGGCGGCAGTTGTGCTGTTATCGTGGCTGGCAGGCGCCCTGATCCATATTCCCGAAAAAGACAAAAACTTCTTCCTTTCTTCCGCCGTCTTTGGTATCGCTTTCGTAATGATGCTGGAAAGGGTACCTTTGTAAAAGCCACAGACAACACGCCAATTATTTTTACATCAATTGACAATACACATGCGTACTTTCACCCTCTTACTCGTGTTTTTTTGTGTGACCACAGGTTTTGCACAAAACATTCAGAATAACCCCACCTCCAACCACGGCAACAAATTTGAACAGCTGGGCGCCATCCTGCCCGATGCGAACGTGTACCGCACGGCTTCCGGCGCGCCGGGACACCAGTACTGGCAGCAACGGGCCGACTACCAGATCGACGCCCGGCTCGATGAAAAAGACCTGCGCCTGCACGGGCAGGAAACTATCACGTATCACAATAATTCGCCGGATGTGCTGACGTATCTCTGGCTGCAATTGGACGAGAATGAGCACCGGGCCGACAACGAGAGCAACAACTTCAACGAAAGTCCGGTCGAAACGCCGCTGACTGATTTTCAGTTGGAAAAACTCGAATTTCGCAAGAATCTGGCCGAATATGGCGTCAATATTGAAAGTGTAACCGACCAGGCGGGTAATGCGCTGCCATACACGATCAACCACACCATGATGCGGGTTGACCTGCCGAAACCGCTGCAACCGAAACAGAAATACGTTTTTAAAATCAAGTGGAACTACAAGATCATTCCCCGCCTGAAATTGGGCGGACGCGGCGGCTACGAACTGTTTGAAGGCGATGGCAACCGCGTGTTTACCATTTCGCAATGGTACCCGCGCATGTGCGTGTACAGCGATTACCAGGGCTGGAACAACAAACAGTTTACCGGAAGAGGCGAATTTGCGCTCGTTTTCGGCAATTTTTCCGTGAATATGCAAGTGCCCGCCGACCATGTTATTGCATCGACTGGTACCTGCCAGAATCTTTCGGAGGTGCTGACGCCCGCCCAGTTGGGCCGCTGGAAAAAAGCGCAGCGCTCCGATACGCCCGTGGAGGTCGTTACCCTCGAAGAAGCCAAAATGCGTGAGCAAAAACCCGAGCAGGAGCGATATGTCACCTGGAAATTCCAGGCCGAAAACGTGCGCGATTTTGCCTGGGGCAGTTCCCGTAAGTTCATCTGGGACGCCATGTCGCAACCCGTCGAGGGCAAAGACGTGATGTGCATGAGTTTTTACCCGAAAGAAGCCTACGCTTTGTACAGCCGCTATTCCACCAAAGTGGTGGCGCACACCTTGCGGGTTTATTCCAAGCACACCATTGCATACCCATACCCCACGGCCATCAGCGTGGAAGCAAGCAGCGGCATGGAATACCCCATGATTGCCTTTAATTATGGTCGCACTGAGCCGGACGGCACCTACAGCGCCCGCACCAAACACGGGATGATCTCCGTGATTATCCACGAAGTGGGGCACAATTTTTTCCCGATGATTATCAACAGCGACGAGCGGCAATGGAGCTGGATGGACGAAGGGCTGAATACTTTCGTGCAGTATCTGGCGGAGCAGGAGTTTGACAACAACTACCCTTCTTCACGCGGCCCTGCCTACAAGATTGTCGACTATATGAGTATGCCGGCCAATCAATTGGAACCGATTATGACCAATAGCGAGAATATCGCGCAGTTTGGCAGCAATGCTTACGCCAAACCCGCAGCAGGACTTAATATCCTGCGGGAAACCGTGATGGGCCGCGAACTGTTCGACTACGCATTCAAGGAATACGCCCGGCGCTGGGCATTCCGGCACCCTGCACCGGCCGACTTTTTTCGCACGATGGAGGACGCCTCGGGGGTAGACCTCGACTGGTTCTGGCGCGGCTGGTTCTACGACATTCAACCGGTGGATATTGCATTAGACAGCGTTCGGGCATTTACGGTAGGCGCAGAAGGCGCTACCGAATTAGTTGCCAGTCCGGCGGTCAATCCTTTCGGCGACGACGCTCCCGAACGCACTGTGCTGGCGGAAAACATTTCCCAGATTCGCAACCGCGAATCTAAGATGTCTTTTCTGGTAGACCAGGACACTACCCTGCGCGATTTTTACTATTATTACAAACCGGAAACAAGCAATACGCCCCGTACGGAGCCAACCGGGGGCGGACGCCGGGGTGGCAGGGGCGGACTGGAAAAAGTAGCCGGAGCGGATTTAGCCAAATTTGCCGGTAATTTCTACTATGAACTGACGCTGAGCAACAAAGGCGGGCTGGTAATGCCCCTTATTGTCCAGTGGAACTACAAAGACGGCAGCAGCGAAATGGAGTACATCAGCGCCTATATCTGGCGTAAAAACGAGTCGAAAGTGGTGAAAACCTTTGTCAAAACAAAAGAAGTAGCATCCATCGTGCTCGATCCGTTTAAAGAAACCGCCGACATCGACGAGCGCAATCAAAGCTGGCCAAGCGTCAACCAACCCAGCCGTTTTGAATTGTTTAAAGGACGCGGATTTGCCCGGGGCGCCAACAACCAGGGCAACCCGATGCAAAAGGCGTTGAAACAGAAGAAATGACAGATAGGGATGAGGAATGAGGATGAGGAATGCCGAGCGTGAGTGAGGAATGAGGATGCGGGATGGCAATGCCGACATCATGCTCGGCATCTGATTCCGACCGACATCAAGCTCGGCATCCTCATTCCTCATCCTCATCCCTTTTTCAAACCGCCTGCCCGAGCATCATTTTCCTTTGCAGGGCAATATCTCCCTTTTTGACAAAAGTAATCGGTACAAATTCATCGGTTGGAGAGCCGATATAGTACAAAGTCCAGTCTTCATCATAGCGGGAAAGCATTTGTCGGATGCACTCGGCGCGATCGATCAAAGGGAAAGCGCAATCCTCCCAATAGAAAAGTTCTACGCGGTAGTGCAATTGCTGTTTCAAGCCATTGATGGTCACTTCTATTTCAATGTCTTGTTTACCTGGCAGGGACGGAATAGGTACTGCAATGTATGCCATACGAAAGTGTTGAAAGTATGAGTATTTTCTTTGGAGAAACGACAGCGCTAATGCTAAAAAAATATCCCGCCATCTCCGTGCCATCTTTCTATCACATTGAAAATCAATTTGTTAAAATTTATTTATGTCTGTTCAAAAGTGCGATTCTGAACAATCCTGTTCGGAATTGGACAATGGCGGACGGAGCCGCTCGCGGATGACTTGCCACTTTCCATGCAATCAAATTGTAAAATCGGCTGTCTTTGCATTTTATTTGTACCCGTAATCGTGTTTGGTGTTTCGTGTTTGGTGTTTAGGGCGCTTCGCCTTTGGCACTAGTTCGTAGTTTTGGCCAAAGTTCCCACAGTCGCCAAAAGCGAAGCGCCCTAAACACCAAACACCAAACACTAAACACCAACCCGTTCCATGTTTCACCGCTTTTCAATCACTTTTTTACTGCTACTGCATACGGCCATGCTTCCGGCACAGTCGATCGCCGAACTGGAACGGCAATTGGAGCAGACGACTGCGAGCGATCAGCGGTGGGAAATTACGTACAGGCTATCTAAATACTGGCTCGTTTCCGATCCTGCCCGCGCAGCAGATTATGCGAAACAATCGCTGCAATTAGCCCTCGTTCTGAACGACAAACGCCGGGAAGCCGAATCGGCCTGGGTCAATGCGGATATTGCCGAACGCCAGACACGTGTGGCAGAAGCATTGGCGCTGTACACCCAAACACACCGTGCCGCGCTCGCAGCCGGACTACCTGATTTGCAATTGCAGGCTAGCGAAAAACTACAAGCCATCAGCGCTAAACAAGGTAATTACAAAGCAGCGTACGACTGGAGCCGGCAACGCAGCGCTTTATTGCAGGCAAAATCCAGGCTCTATGCCGAAGAGCAGCGACAAAAACATGAAGCCACCCAGGCGGCTTTAGAAGACCGGAAGAAACGCGAAAACAGCATGGGACTGGCTTTGCTGGCAGTACTGGGTCTGGCGTTGGCGATCCTGTACTACCTCCGGCAACGTGCCAACCGCCGCACCAGGGGCGAAATGGCCGAAAAGAATGCCATGATCGAAGAAAAACGCCGCCGCAGCGAACAACTCCTGCTCAATATCCTGCCGCCTGCCGTAGCCGCCGAACTGACCGTGCGCAATAAAGTGGCCGCCCGGCGCTATGAACACGCTACGGTGATGTTCATTGATTTTGTCGGATTCACCGAAATAGCCGAACTCCTGCAACCGGAAGAACTCATCGCCGAACTGGACTATTGTTTCTCCCGATTCGATGACCTGATCGGACGGAACCGGATTGAAAAAATCAAAACGGTGGGCGATGCCTATATCTGTGCAAGTGGCCTTTCCGACCGCAACGAAAGTCCGGCCGATATGATCAGAGCGGCCCGGCAAATCCAGGATTTTTTGAAAAAATTAAAAGAAAAACGATTGGCAGAAGGACGCCCTTTCTTTGAAGCCCGCATTGGTATCCATTTCGGCCCCGTCGTGGCCGGGGTAGTTGGCACCAAAAAATTCGCTTACGACATCTGGGGCGATACGGTGAATACGGCCGCCCGCCTGGAAGAAGCCTGCGAAGCCGGTCGCATCAACGTGAGCGGTACGGCCCGGGAAGCAGTGCTGGATGAGTTCCAATGGGAATACCGGGGCAAAGTGGCTGCCAAGAATAAGGGGGAAATGGAGATGTATTACGTTGAACACAATCAGGGATGAGGGATGAGGAATGAGGAATGACCGAGCGTTATGTCCGACATCACGCTCGGTCATCCCTCAATCCTCATTCCTCATCCCTGATCTGACATCCCGCTCGGTCATTCCTCATCCCCCATTCCTCATTCCTGATCTTTAAGGATGCGCTGCCACCCACACTTCCCCGTCTTCAAACACTTCTTTTTTCCAGATAGGTACCGTCTGTTTCAGCGTGTCGATGGTAAAACGACAGGCATCGAAGGCAGCAGCCCGGTGCGCCGCCGATACGGCAATCACGACCGCCACATCGCCAATCTGTAACACGCCTGTGCGGTGGTGGATGGCGATGGCATGAACCGGCCACTTCGCACAAGCCTGCTCCACAATACGGCGCATTTCCCGAAGGGCCATACTTTCGTAGGATTCAAATTCGAGGCGAAGCACCGCTTTTCCTCGCGTGGCGTCGCGTACGGTTCCGATAAAAACATCGATGCCGCCGGCGTCGGGCCTGGTCACCTGACCGATACAGGCCATGATGTCCAAAGGTTTATCTGAAATGTGTATTTGAATATCCATTGCGGCAGAAATTATTTCCATCAAATCTTGTGTAACTGACCGACGCTCATTGCTTTTTGCAGTATTGTCAATAAACCTGCTAACCTCCGCTGACGGGAGGAATAATCGCCACTTCATCGCGGGCGGAAAGCGGCGTATCCGGTGCTGCAAATTCTTCATTTACCGCGAGCAAAAAAGAATTTAGTCCGCCGAGCCGCGGATATTGTTCGGTCAGCAGTTGTTTCAGGTCGCCAGCAGTAGCGTGGTCGGGCACTTCCAACTGGAGTGTGGAGCCGCCGCAAATTTCTTTGGCTATGCCGAAAGCGAGTATGTTGATGTGCATGGTGCTGAATGGTTGTGTTGGATTGGGGAAGGGTTGATGAGGGTTGAGGTTGTTGAGAGTTGAGATTGTTGAGGGCCACTCTAATGAAGAGAGGGTGTTCAAATACGTGTGGCCCCTCAACAATCTCAACTCTCAACAACCTCAACCCTCATCAAACCTTTCCCAATCCCAGTTCAATAACTTCTTCCGGCGTATTGACATTCGTGAGCGTTTCCGGCTCCGGCGCTTGCAGGATCAACGTATCCGAGTTGAGCAGCACTTTGCGCGGACAGGAGTAACCTTGCGCCAGGAACGAGAGCAACACCGCGTAACTCTTTGGTTCCCAGAGCGCAATGAGCGGTTCCGGCATTTGGTCGAAAGGGCTTTCAAAGGCGGTTGCTACCCGCCTTGGCTGCCTGTTTTTTAATAAAAAATCAAGTGTTGTATGGTCAAGTAATGGCAAATCGCAGGCCACCACCAGCCAGGCATGGTCGGGCGCCTGGCGAAAGGCAGACAGTATAGCGCCGTAAGGCCCAAGGTCGGCGAAGGTATCCGGCAAGGTCGGATATGCTATTCCCATGTCAGGCTCCTGGCCGGGGCGGCAGGAAATGAACACCTCTCCGCACAAGTTTTTTAACATGTCAGCCGCATATTCGCGTTGCGGTTTGCCATGCCAGGCGATGGCGCCTTTATCGCGGCCCATGCGCAGGCTGCGCCCGCCGGCGAGCACGAGGCCGTTGACAGGCGGGATTTTCTTCAACATTTCCTGTTCAAAAAAACGCAGGATTCCGGCCTGGTCTGTCAGCCGTAAACGCGGGATTTTTTCGGCATCGGGCAACGTATTTTCCACAAAATCAAAAACCTGTTCCACCCCTTCGGCCAGCAGGATGAGCCGGACATCGGTCAGTTGCGACAGGCGTTTGCGCAGCGAGTTTTCTTTCACCGGATCGATCACGACCACCTGCGCGACAGCCTCGTGGTGGTTGCCGTTGACTAAAACCAGGTCGGCTTCGTTGAGCACCTGCCGAAACTGGTGGGCGCCCCATTTGGCATTTACCCGCAGTTGGTGGCTGTGGATCGCGTCGGTGTACTCGATGGCAGCGCCTGCTGCGAGCATTCCCGGCAACCCCGCTTCGGTATCTGCACCGGCGTGGTCGGCATCCAGATAGGCGCACTGATAACTGTCGCCCAGGGCAGAGACGAGATGCCGCGCCAATTGCTGGATATTGCCGCAGGTAGTACCCACAAAAGCCCATTCGTTTCGGCCGAAACGGCCGAGCGCCGGGCGGGGGAGTTTGGGGTGTTTTGAGTGCTGCATTGGTAAGGGTTTGAGGATTCCAGGTTTGAGGATGTTGAGGGTTGAGATTGTTTGATGGGCTGATCTATGAATGGATTGAGTGCCAAATTTGGCTTTGGCCCTCAACAACCTCAACCCTCAACAATCTCAACTTTTTCTTAAAAAACTCCCGCTTCCCCCCGCTTTTAGCCATCAGTTTCGTTTCCCGGATCACAATATCGTGCGAGAGGGCTTTGCACATGTCGTACACGGTTAGGGCTGCAATGCTGGCCCCGACTAAGGCTTCCATTTCCACGCCTGTTTTGGCGGTGATGACAGCCGTGCAGTCGATCAGCACCTGTTGTTTTTCATCCAAACGTATCTCGATGTGACAATGTTCAAGTCCCAACGGGTGACAAAGCGGGATCAGGTCGCCGGTTTTTTTGGCCGCCATGATGCCTGCCAGTATAGCCGTCTGGAATACGCCGCCTTTGGCGGAGCGCAACTCGGCGCCGTCAACTAATTGCGCCAGCACTTCTTCGGGCAGCACGACTATGCTGCGAGCGGTAGCGCTGCGCCGGGTTACTTGTTTGGCGTTGGTGTCCACCATGGTGGCGCGGCCGGAGGAATCGAGGTGGGAGAAGGTCATTTAAAAAAGATTTAAAGATTCGACTTAAACCACTCTATTGCCATTTTACTTGCTTCCTGCAGATTTTCCATATAGGGAGAAAAATGATGTCCATCTATATACAGGAGTTTTTTAGGCTCTGAAGCCTTTTGGAAGGCATCAAAAATCAGCTGTTCGGGTATCATCTCATCATTTCTGGATATGATAAAAAGTTTAGGTATGGCTTTAATATTTTGAACATAGTATCCAGGTTCATATTCCAATTGCATTTCAAGGCTTTTGAGGGTAACCAGGTTTTCAAAAGCAGGTGCATAACCCTTAAAACTTTCCATAAAATCCCAGGCATGGCTGCTTGAGATAGCGCTGAACTGTTTGCCATCTTTTGTTGCGACTGGAATCATGGCCGGTTTTTCACCTTTAATGCGCGATAATCTGTCGGCATAAAACTGTCGAAATAAAAAGTTTTTTGTAGCAGCCTGGAGATGATTCACATAATAAGAACCGCTGATAAAAGGAGTCATTGCCACCATGCATTTAACCCTTTTGTCGAGAGCGCTTACTACGATCGCATGTCCTCCCGAATAACTCCCTCCCCAAATTCCTATTCTATCCGCATCCAGATCAGTCCGCGATTCAATGTATGAAATACCATCTCTGTATGCCTGTATTTGTTGCCAGGGGTCAATTTCACCTTTTACCGACACACTGCTTTCCCCAAAATTAGGATAGTCAAAAGAAGAACAGCATAGCCTTCTTTAGAAAAATTTGCAGCAAAAAACTGGTAATTACACTCTTTTGTTCCGGAAAATCCGGGCGCCATCACGATTACAGGCAGTTTTTTATTTATTGAATCAATTGGCATAAAAAGCCATCCCTTGATCAAAAAACCACTTGAAACGAAACTTATGTTCTTTATACTTAAACGAGTAGAGTCTATGTCTTGTCCCAAAACAATATTTACATTTCCAAGGATCAGGTATAGAATCAGCAAAAGGCAACTAATGGGTGATTTCATTTTTTATTGATTTTATTTACAAGATTCTTTCCTACAAGAAGCGGTACACTCTACGCCGCTCTCGCTTCTCGCTTCTCACCTCTCACTTCTTAAACCGGAGCACCCGAAACACCTCCCCCGCCTCAAATTCCGTCCGATCCATAGGCAATTCCAGGAACGCATCCGTGTCTAACAGGTTCGCAAAATCGCCCGAACCGCGGCCTTCCAGCGGTTCGGCCCAGAGGCGCGCTTCCGCATCCTGCCGCAGTTTTACCTGAATATAATATACCATTTGCGGTTCAAAACGCACTGATTTGGCTAAAACAGCGCAAGCGGGCGGCGCAGGTGGAAAACCCAGCGATGTTTCCAGCCAGGGCAACACATAGCGGTGCAGGCACATGAACGTGGAAACCGGATTGCCGGGCAGGGCGAACACCACACCGCGTTCGCCGAAGGTTCCGAACCAGAACGGTTTGCCGGGCCGCTGCCGCACTTTGTGAAAGTGCATTTGTACGCCCGTGTCTTCGAGCGCTTGCGGGATATAGTCGAATTTGCCCATAGAGACGCCGCCGCTCAATATAATCACGTCGAATTCCGTCTGCAAGCGGGCGACTTCCCGGCGAATGGCGTCCAGGTCATCGGGCAGGTGGAGCATTAATGCTTCGATGCCGTAATGCCGCAGGACGGTATAGGTGGAATAGTTGTTCGAGCGCCGGATCTGGTAGGGCAGCGGGGTGTCTGTCACATCCACCAGTTCGTCGCCGGAAGAAAGAATGACCACGCGGGGCAGTTTTTTTACCAGCAATTCGGATTTGCCCACGGCGGCAGCCATGTTGATCTGTGTCGGGCCGATGATTTGTCCGGCGGAGATCACCGTGTCGCCTTTTCGCCGGTCAGTGCCCTGAACGTGGACATTTTGCCCAGGCAATACAGGTTCGTGTTTGATGTGTGCAATGCCGTCGGCGATGTGCAGGTGCTCATAGGGAATGATGGTGTCGGTGGCGGAAGAACGGGCGGCGCCGGTCATCACTTCAATACAAGGTTTAATGAATGATGAATGATGAATGATGAATGATGAATACAGTTCGGTTGGCGGCGGGTCGCCGGCGGCCTGGGTGGCCACGATCTGGAAAGTGCGGCAGCCCGCTTCGTAGTCGGAATATTGGATGGCAATGCCGTCCATTGTCACCCGGTCGTAGGGTGGCAGGTCGCGGTCGGCGGCGATATTTTCGGCCAGCACCCGGCCCCGCGCAGCCAGAAACGGTACATATTCCACACCAAAATCCTTGCGGTGCGACAGGATAATTTGTTCGGCTTCGCTGACAGTTATCATGTTTTTGAGTCTTCTTCCTTTTATAATCTCACCGGCATCACGCTCGGTCATGCCTCACTCCTCATCCCTTCTCACCCTCTCACTTCTCACCTCTCACTTCTATCACCCGCCTATCGTCGCCATAGATTCCTCCACCGGAATCCCCTTTCTGGCTTCTTCCGCTTCCCAGCCGTTTTTATGGCGGTGGTTGAATGCAAATATCAAATGATCTGCCAGTTCGGGGTCGCTCAATCCTTCCCGCATCAGGTCGCGCAGGTGAAGAACGCCGTGGTCGTAGAGGCAGGTTTTTAAAACGCCCTGGGGTGTGACGCGGATGCGGTTACAACTGCCGCAAAAGGTGCGCGACCAGGCGGCAATAATACCTATTGTACCGGTATGCCCCGGCACGCGATAATTCATGGAAGTGGAAAATGGCGGATCGGGAATTTTTTCCAGATCCGGCCATTCCGCGCGAAGCGTATCGAGGATGCGCAGGTGATCCCAGAGCGGCATTACATTGACGTGGTCGCCGCCGTTGAAGGGCATTTCTTCGATAAACCGAACATCTACCGGCAGGTTTTGCGCCATTTTTGCCAATGGAATCAGGTCGTCCGTATTTTGACCGTCCATGACGACGGCGTTGATTTTCACGGCAATATCGTGTCGCAGCAAAGCCTCCATTGTTTCGAGCACATTTGGCAGTTCGTCGCGGCGGGTGATTTGGAAAAAACGCTCGCGGTCGAGCGTATCGAGGCTGAGGTTGACGCTGCGGATGCCGATTTTTTTCAATTCCGGCACCAGCGGCGCAGTGACGACGCCATTCGTGGTGAGGTTGATTTGTTGCAGACCCTCTATCCGGGAAAGTTCGGTGAGGAATTTCATCAGGTCTTTACGCACAAACGGTTCTCCGCCGGTAATGCGCACTTTGTTGATTCCCAGCCCTATCAAAACCCGGCACAAGCGCAGCATTTCCTCGTAACTCAATAAATCGGCACGCGACAGCCATTGCAAGCCGTGTTCGGGCATGCAGTAGTGGCAACGCAGGTTGCAGCGGTCGGTGACTGCGAGGCGGAGATAATTGATGGTGCGGCCGTGGTTGTCGAGTAGCAAGGGATGATGTGGGTTGAAATTGTTTGAGACTTTTGATGGTTTGAGAAAGTTTGATGGTTTGAGTGTTGATAGTTTGAGGTGGTAACTCTTGGCTACGTACCCTCAAACCATCAAACTTCAAACCATCAAACCTCTGGCACGCCCGGCTCCTCGTTGGTGCCTGCCCTCCTTCTGCTATGCACGTGAAATCCCCCGCGTGACTGGTAATCCAATCTTCGAAAATTGAAGGCCCCCGCGGCGGGGGTGCCAACACCCATCAAACCACAAACCAACCTCAAACCTTCCTCATGAATTGTTCCTTCCCTCAGCCGCAGCGCTCCCCCCTGCCTTCCGGCAAAACAGGCGCGAATTTCTGCGGCAATAGACAAGGCAATTTCTTCGGGTGTCAGGGCGCCGATATCCAGTCCGGCAGGCGCAAAAATACGCGCCATCGTATCGTCGGGCATAATGGTTCCTTCGGCTTCAAAGGCATCAAACATTTTTTGAGCGCGTTTTCGGGGGCCCAGCAAACCAATGTAACGCGCAGTTGAACTCAGCAGGTTTCGCAGGTTTTGCATATCCGTTTTGTAGTCGTGCGCCATGAGCACAACAGCCGTAAAATCGTCGATCGCAGGTTGTTCATCTTCTTTCGGGTTCAATACCCGGGCGGCCAGTGTAAACAGCGATTTTTCTACTTTCAGGGGATTGGCCATCACCGTCAGATCCCAGCCCAGTTCTTTGCCGATGCGGGCCATGGGGTATATATCGTTGTTGCTGCCGAAAAGCACGAGATGTGTGGCGGGCATCAGCACTTCCAGACAAACCCGCACAGCATCGCCCGCAGCAGTTTGATACGTTACCGTATGGGTTTCGCTGTTTTTCAAACCGTTCAGCGCATCGGCCAGCACTTTTTCGCTTAATTCGGGAATGGGGAAATCGCGCACCCATTGCGGGCGGTTTTCAAAAGGCACAGATATGCCGAGCACCTCCGGTTGCGCCTCACAACCCGTTATGGTAGCCAACAGGCGCGGCCGGCGGCTGTACATCCGTTCCCGGAGCAGCGCAATCGGATTATTTGCGCCTGCCGGATCGAGCGGGGTGAATAACACGTCGATGATGCCGTTGCAACCCAGCCCTATGCCGATCTGGTTGTGGTCGTCACGGGTGGTATCATAAGTGATGACGGAAGACTGGTTGGAAGCGATTGCTTTTTGCGCCCGGCGCAACGCGTCGCCTTCCAGACAACCGCCGCTGATGCCGCCCAGGTAGGTACCGTTATCGAGCACCAGCATGCGAGCACCGGTACGCCGATACGAGGAACCTTCCACACGGGCGACCGTAGCGAGGGCCGCTTTATGCCTGGAAAAATCAATTTGCCCGTATGTGTCGACGATGTGACGGATTTCTTTCATTGCGGTAGCAATCAAGCAATAATCGCCCAAATATCAGGCAAGACCTGAATTTAAATCAATTTGCAGACCTATTTGTTTATTTTTACAGTAATGAGTAGGCGTGCAAAATTAGTTTTGGCTAATTTCTTGGTAAGTAGGTGTGCAAAATTAGTTTTGCTTAAATTTTTTACAAATGCTTGAGTATTAACACGGATAACCAATAACGAATAACCGATAACTACCATGTCATCCCACGAAGATATCCGGTTTTCTCCGGCAGAAATGGCGCGTTACGACCGCCACATCATACTGCCTGATTTCGGTCTGGCCGCCCAGCAAAAACTGAAAGCGTCCCGGGTGCTCGTCGTCGGCTCGGGCGGATTAGGCAGCCCCTTGCTGCTCTATCTGGCAGCGGCGGGTGTCGGCGTTATCGGTATTGTCGATTTTGATGAGGTAGATGACAGCAACCTGCAACGCCAGGTAATATTCGGGAAAAATGATGTAGGCCACTCGAAAGCCCTTGCCGCCAAAACCCGCCTCGAATCGCTGAATCCCTACATCGACATCCGTGTACACCACACGCGCCTGCGCTCGGACAATGCGCTCGACATCCTCCTGGATTACGACGTGGTGGCAGACGGCACGGATAATTTTCCGACCCGTTATTTAGTCAACGATGCCTGCGTACTGCTGGACAAACCCAATGTGTACGCCTCCGTTTATCAGTTTGAAGGGCAGGTATCTGTGTTTAATCATTTGAATGACAAAGGCGAACGCGGCCCCAATTACCGCGACCTGTATCCCGTGCCGCCTGCCCCGGGATTGGTGCCCAGTTGCGCAGAAGGTGGTGTTTTGGGTGTATTGCCGGGAATCATCGGCAGTATGCAGGCGCTGGAAGTCATCAAAATCGTCAGCGGCGCCGGCGAACCGCTGAGTGGCAGACTGGTCATTTTTGATGCGCTGGGTTTTAAAACCCGGAGCTTCAACATACAGCGCCGCGACGACAACCCGCTCAATGGAAAAAATCCGACCATCACAGAACTCATTGATTATGAACTATTTTGCGGCCTGAAAAGCCATGCTACGGAAAAAGCGATCAAAGAAATCAGCGCCCGGGAATTATATGACTTACAGCAATCCGGAGAACAATTCCAACTCATTGATGTACGCGAACCACACGAGTACGAGGCCTCCAACCTCGGCGGCGAACTGATACCGCTTGCCAACATATCTGCCCATGCCGACCGCTTGTCTAAAGATGTAAAAGTGGTATTGCATTGCCGCTCGGGCGCGCGCAGCGCACAGGCCATCCGCGAACTGGAGGAAAAATTTGGTTTTGAGAACTTATACAACCTTACCGGAGGCATATTGGCAGGAATGAGGGATGAGGAATGAGGAGCAGCTACAGAATGAGTGAGAATGAGGGATGCCGAGCGTGATGTCGGACATCACGCTCGGCATCCCTCATTCCTCATCCTCATTCCTGTCTTAATCCATCAATGCCCATCCTTCATTCCTCCTCATTGTCTTTATATCGAAATAAAACCCGGCGAAAATCCTCTTTGTAGTAACCACCCCAAACCTTCTCTACAAAGGCTTTATATCACAAATAAACCCGGCGAAAAACATTACTTCTTTGCTTTGTATAACAAAAACAAAAGAAGGCTATGACAAAAACAACCTGGCTCGCAATTATTGCCTGCACCTTCACCTGTGTTGCATCGCACGCACAACAAGGATTGGTCGGCGAATACTTCAACGGTACAAATTTTCAAGAGAAAAAAATGACCCGCACCGATGCGCGCATTCATTTTGTCTGGAACAATGTGGCTCCCGCGCCCGGTATCGCCCCTGATGAATTTTCCGCCCGCTGGAAAGGCCGGATCAAAGCGCCTGAAAGCGGCAACTACCTTTTCCGGGCGCACGTCGACGATGGCATCCGGGTAAAAGTGGGCAATCAAATGGTCATCAATGCCTGGGGCTTGCACGACTCCGAACCATTTTCCGGCACCGTCTACATGGAAGCGGGACGTATGTATGACCTTCAGGTGGAATACTTCAACGGCCTGCTGGAAGGGGAAATTCAGTTGTACTGGCAACTGCCCAGTGAAAAACCCGTCTTCGGCGGCGCTTTCGGGTACAACGACAAACCGATCGACAGCAAATATTATTATCAACCGGAATCGGCAGTCTCCGCAGTTCCAAAACAGCAAGCACCTGTGAATAAACCCGCATCGCCGCCCAAAAAAACAGTAACCGCCCCTCCCAAACAAACGCCTGTTGTACAAAAACCCAAACCGGTGGCTGTAACGCCCGCCCAGGCGCCTCCCAAACAGGCGGCAATTTCAGCCGATACCCTGGAAAAATACATTCCCAAAAACATCCTGTTTGTTCAGGGTAAAAGCATCATGCTGTCGGAATCGCAGCCGGAACTGGATCGGCTGGCTGGTTTTCTACTCCGCAATCCGGCCTTACAACTGAGCATCGAAGGGCATACAGACAACCACGGCGATTCGGCTAAAAACATGATCCTGTCCGAAGAACGCGCGCAAGTCGTATCAGCCTACCTGACAGGCAAAGGCGTAGCCGCCCAACGCATCAGCGCCAAAGGTTATGGCGATACGCGCCCCCTGCAGAAAATAGCCACCGGCAATGCCAAAAACAGGAGAGTGGAGTTTAAGGTGCGCTATTGAAAAGTAGTTATCCGTTATTCGTTATTGGTTAATCCGTGTTGACAATCACGCATTTGTAAAGAATTTAATCTAAACTACAGCAGTTTCTAATGTAAGACATTTACGAAAGGCTTCGTATCCTGAATCGGCAAAAAAGGGCGCGCCCCGAATATTGTGAGTGATGATATGGTTGGGCGCGCCCAGCGCGCCCTCCATCTTAACTGGAAAATGCTACAAATATTACCGGTGCCCTCAACCACCCACGCCGATTCGCAAGTTATAAAAGCAAACCAGAATACTTGATCTTGCGCTTAAACCAGTGACTATGTGGTAAACCTATCTGCCTATTGTGGTAAAAATTACAAATCCTTTTTCCGAAAAACCCGCACTGCCAGCAGCATCGGAACCACTGCCCACAGCAGCAGGATAAACATGGCTGATATGATGCCCCAACTGGAGCCCAGCCATTCGCGGAACAAAGCGCCCGTATAACCCATCAGCGCTGAAATATCCATTTGCAGCAACACCACCACCCTGGCAAGGTCAATCGGATTGAGCGCAGCCAGTAGCAGCGTGGCTTTTTCCAAAGGGTAATCGGCAAAAGAGAACAGGATAAACAGTACCAGTGCATCGTAGAGCAAGGCGAAATAAAACCACAACAGCAAGGCCACGCCAATTCCTTTGGCCTTATCACGGGTGAAAACCGAAGCGAGTAAAGCCAGCGCGATAAAAACTATCGTCAGACCCATAGCGGCTGCCAACAGGGACAAACCCGTTGCGGTAGGCGTGTACAAAGCGATCGGGATGCCGATGCCGAGCAACACTGCAATCAGCAGGGCAATAACCAGCCCCAAAAACTGGCTCCAGACAATAACGCCCCGTCGAATGGGCTGGGCGGCCAGCAATTCGATAAATTCACCGGCATTGTAAAAATGAATGGTCGCAAACACCACACTCACCAAAGGCGTGACAATCAGCACGATATTCAGCAGACTGATAAGCCCTTTGGTCGGGTCGTCGCTCAGGCCGAACAAACCCATCGAAACGGCCAGCAGAAACAACGTATAACCAATGACGATCCTGTTTTGCAGGATATCATACAGCACGTATTTGATGATGCGGAATATGGGATTTCCGGCTGCCGCCGATTTGCCGGTCGTGTGTTGCATGGTGGAAAAACGTATCTCCGGCGCTATTTCTTGTATGATGGATTTCATGCCGTAGCCTGTTGTTTCATAACATTTGCAATAGCGCGGTGCAGTTTGTCCTCACCCGTTTGGGCTTTCAGTTGTTCGATGGGCTGGTAAAAAAGCACTTTGCCCTCCATAATATACAGCACATCGGTGGTCAGTTCGTCCAGATCGCTGAGAATGTGAGAGGTAAGCAGGGTAAGTTTCCCTTTCGCTTTTTCTGCCAGCACCTTTTCTTTCAATATTTCGGAAGACAAGGGATCCAGCCCGGCGGTCGGCTCATCCAGAATCAACACAGCGGGATCAAACATAAAAGCCAGGCAGGCGCTCACTTTCTGGCGGGTGCCACCGGACAGGGTGCGCATGGTTTTATGGGCAAATGTATCGACTTCAAATGCCCGCATCAGGTCGTCGTCGAGGTGCTGAAAGGTGCCGCGCCTGATCTCCTGTATCATATCAAACAGTTGTCCCACCCGGATATGATCGGGGTAACGCCCGATCTGGGGCATATAACCGATGTGCCGGCGGTAGTCCCAGTTACCCAGGATATGTTCGCCGTTCATGGTCACATCGCCGCTATCGGGGATGACCAGACCGAGCAGGCATTTGATAAAAGTTGTTTTGCCGGAACCATTCGGCCCGATAAACGAAACAGCCTGGCCTGCCTGCATGCGCACACTCACCCCGTCGAGGACTTTGAGTTTGCCAAAGGATTTGCTGAGTTGGGTGGATTCGAGCATTATTGGTTATCAGTTATCTGTTATTAGTTATTAGTGGTTTTTCAGGCTGGAAATAGTTATCAGTTATCTGTTATTAGTTATCGGTGGTTTTTCAGGCTAAAAAGGGTTAAAATGCTTGTTTTTATTTCCCCATGCCGAACCAGATAACTGATAACAGATAACAATACAAAAAAAAGGGAGAAAAAATGAATCCTTATCTACCCATTCCAGCCTGAAAAGCCCTGATAACTATTTCGGCAAAAGAACTGCATCAATGACATGAACAATCCCGTTCGATGCCGGAACGCTGGCAATAATATTGGCGCCGTTGACGGTGTATTTGCCGTCTTTTACGCCGATGGTGACTTTGCCGTCGTTGGCCATTGGAATCACCTGTCCGTCCTGGAGCATTTCTGTTTTATACACCGCAACAGCGACGTGGTACTGCAAAATATCCTGCAACACCGCTTTTTTATCGGGCTTCAGCAGGTCGGTCACTGTACCGGGAGGCAGCAGGTCAAAGGCTGCATTGGTGGGTGCGAATACCGTGAAAGGTCCCGCATTGGAAAGCACATCTACCAGTTCTGCCGCTTTGACGGCTGTGACTAAGGTGGTGTGGTCGGGGCTTCCAATGGCCACTTTCACCACGTCTTTCTGTGAATCATTGTCTTGTACGGCGGATTGTCCGGCGCCCGCAGGAGCAGAGGCCTGGCTGCTGGAAGATTGTTGTTCCGGTACGGAGCTGGTGCAGTTGGTCAGTGCGATGAGCGCCAACATTCCCATAATAGTGCGAAATAAAAAGTTGATTTTCATACAATTGTAATTTTTAAGTTTACTTAAAATGCCAGCGGCCGCATCACGGGTTTTTCATCCATCAGTTGTTCCGGCGTCAGGGAAGGAATAATTTTTTCGGCCTTGTCCATCAGGTACACCATAAAACTGCGCATCAGCATCAGCGCATGGGGCATCCGCTCCACCACCACGGCGTACAGGCTGACGGGCCGATAAGGCACATCGCCGATACCGTCGCGATCGAGGTCGTAACCTTCGTATTTATCCCAGTAGTTGCCGTTGAAGGTGTTGAGTACCAGGCTCCCGTTTGTGGACACGTCGAAAGAATTGCCAAAAAAGTTATTGCTGCGGATCACATTGGCGTCGCAGCTGGCCTGCACGCGCAGCGCCCAGCCGTTTTCGCGAAACTGGTTGTCTTCCAGTATGATCCGGCTGGCGCCTTCCAGGTACACGCCCGCTGAATTGTGTTCGAAGTTGTTTTTCCAGATATGGCTGTCTGAAATGTCTTTCAGCAGAATGCCGTAAGCGGAACTCCCCCAGTTGTAACCAAAATAGTTTTCCGTCATGCTGACCTGGCGCGAGTACATGACTGCCACACCCGCGCCGTTGTTGCGAAACGTGTTGTGGTGATAGCTGTCGCTGTGTGAAAACATAAAGTGCAGGCCGTAACGCAGGTTTTGTTCGCTGGTGTTACCCTTTATTTCAGAGTCGGTCACGAATTCGAAATAAATGCCGTCGCGGTGCCCGGTCAGGTAATTTTCTTCAATCACGGCGCCCGCGCATTTCCATAAATGGATGCCGTTGCCGCTGTTCTGTTCTTCTTTGATAATGCCCCGCACCACATTGCGGCTGACCCTACATCCGATGGTATTGGACAGGTAAATGGCAAAATTGCAGTCCTGAAAACGGTTTTCAGCAATGACCACCGAATCCGCCGACAACACTTTGATGCCTGCCAGGTCCTTCGTGCTCATTTGACCGCTGTTGCGGATGTCAAATCCCTGCACGGTCACATACGGGCTATTGACCGTAATGACTTCGTCCAGGTGCCTGCCGTCGAGTACGGGGTAACCGATGCCGATCAGCGACAAAGGTTTGTTGATCTCCAGATTGCCTTCTGCATACACGCCCGGGTGTACCAGGATGGTATCGCCCGAATGCGCCCGTTCCAGTGCGGTGCGGATATTCGGACAGGCCCGGCCTGCGCCTACTTCGATCACTGCGGCAGACAAAGCTCCGGTCATCAGAAGTAGAAAACAGATCAATAAGTGCTTCATTTTGAGATATTTATTAAAAACTTTTCCGCACGGCGTCCCAGTTCATTTCCGTTCCGCCGCCAATCTCCGTTTTCACCTTTGCCAGATCAGCGGGATCGGAAAATGTTGCCACATCGCTGCGCATGGGGCTTTTGATCGCTTCATTTTGCAGGAAAAAAGCCTTTTGAACGTCTACGAACGAAGCGCCTTTTTTGAAGTCGACCGAAACGATCTGCGCGACGTTTGCCGCCGGTATTTCGCCGCCGTCTAAGTGCGCCACTAAGCAGTTGAGGTCGTCGAATTTCAGCACCTTGCCTTTGTCGGTAATGATCTCCGAACCGAAACGTTTATCGGTGAGCGTCATCTTGCAATGGTAGCAGGCATCCTGGCCGTATCGGATCGGTTCGGGGCCTGAAGCACAGGAACCCGCCAGCAGGGTAGTCAATAACACGATACCGAAACCAGTTGTCAGTGTAGTCAGCGGTTTTGTTTTCATCTTCTTTTTATGTTTAAAATACTCCCACCACCACAAGACCGTCGCTAATAAACAGACCCCGATAATCATCCAGGCGCCTGTATCTGGGCCGGAATAGGAAGTGAAATTGAGCAGGTTTTTATAGCCGATCAAAGGCGGCTGATACGACATATCCGGCACTTTGATAGCAGCATTCGGATCGAGGTTGTGGCCGTAATCGTAGCCCCAACGCCAGAAATCCCACATAGCAGCGACGCCGTACACATAAGATAAAATCGTGAAAAAGAACAGGATACGGGCACTTCCCAACACTGCCGCCGCCAGCCCTACCGCTATCAGGAAACCGATCAGCGGGCCGATGTACTGGAATTCGGGAAACATCTCGACACTGATATGTTTCATGCCGATGTAGTGATTCAGCCCATTGATGATATCGACTTCCCCACTCAGCTTGTTCACCCATATTTTCATGGTCAGCCCTTCCGGGTATTGCGGCGCCCAAAGCAGGATTTGCCAGAGCGGTACGAAATAGGTAACCACAAGGGACAGGGTTGTGATACCGAGCAGTATACGTGTTGTGTTGCTGAGTTTGTTCATGTGTTTGGAATTGAATGTAGGCAATGAAACAAAATGCAAAGGGCAAAAGGCAAATTTTACCGAGTAGATATTTTTGCCCTTTGCATTTTGCCTTTTGTTTTATTGCCCCTTGCTTTTTGCCCTTTATTTCACCGCTCCCGTCGGTGCGGCTTTGTTACCCATGCTGAATGTCAGCGCAGTACTGGAACCGCGCGGCGACACCCGCACGTAACCCTGCATTTCCTGGTGCAGCGCAGAGCAGAAGTCGGTGCAGTAAATTGGGAATACGCCTACCCGATCCGGTACCCATTTAAGGGTACAGGTCTCGCCGGGCATGATGAGTATTTCAGCGTTGTTGGCGCCTTTTACCGCAAAACCGTGCGGTACATCCCAGTCCTGTTCGAGGTTGGTGACGTGGAAATAGACCTCGTCGCCTAATTTGACGCCTTCAATATTGTCGGGGTTGAAGTGGGAACGAATCGAAGTCATGTTCACGTGGACCTTATTGCCATCCCGGGTGACAGTCGCTTCTTTCTCCCCTTTGGCAACATAGGGGTGTTCATTTTCTTCAATTTTGAAGAACCGGACAGAATTCGGCTGTACCAGACTGGCGGGAATGGCTTCTGCGTAGTGCGGTTCGCCGGTTGTCGGGAAGTCGAGCAGGAGTTTCATTTTATCGCCGGAGATGTCGTACAGTTGCGCGGACTGGGTCAGTTCCGGCCCTGTCGGCAGATATCGGTCTTTGGTGATTTTGTTGTAGGCGATCACGTATTTGCCGTGCGGTTTGCGCGTTGGGCCGCCGGGAATACTCAGGTGACCGATGGAATAATACGTGGGGACGCGGTCTACCACTTCGAGTTTTTCGATGTTCCACTTGACAATTTCAGAGGAAACAAAGAAAGAAGTGTAGGCAAAACCTTTGCCGTCGAATTCGGTATGCAATGGGCCGAGACCCGGTTTTTTCACCTCGCCATGCAGCACAGCATCGTATTTCAGCACCGGAATATCGTCGAACGTGCCTTCAAAGTTTTTGTCGGCGATGGCTTTCTGAATTTTCTGGAAAGAGAACACCGGAATCACAGCGGCTAATTTGCCGGAACCGCAGATGTACTCGCCGCTCGGATCCACGTCGCAACCATGCGGCGATTTCGGACAAGGCATAAAGTATACGATGTCTTTCAGTTCTTTCGGATCGAGCACGATGGTTTCCGTTTCGATGGTGGATGTGCCCGTGTGCGTTTTGTCGCTGTACACGTTGTGGGCGTAGCGGACTTTGGATTTTTTGCCTTTGCCCGCTTTGACGTACTCCTCACATTTTTTCCAGTTAAGGGCCATGATAAAGTCCTTGTCTTTCTGGGAAGCGTTTACTTCCAGCAAAGTGTTGGCCTGTTCGGTGTTGTAGCAGGAGAAGAAAAACCAGTCGCGCGAAGGGCCTCGGCCGCCGCGACTCAGGTCGAAGTTGACGCCGGGCAGCAACACCTGGAAACTGACTTTCATTTCGCCGCTTTCGGGGTTGATACCGATGAAAGAGACGGTGCCTTTAAAGTTTTGTTTATAGGTACTTATGGCAACGTCGGGATCGGAGTCGTCGTCGTCCATCGGATAACTGAAACGTGTACCGGCCACGGCGTATTCCGAATTTTCGGTCAGAAACGGCGAAGAGTGGTTGTCGGAACTGTTCGGGATTTCGATAATTTCCTCCGTCCGGAAGGTTTTCAAATTGATCCGGGCGATACGCGGTGTATTGTTGCCATTGACAAATGCCCAGCGGCCATCGTGTTCGCCATTGGTGGTCGAAAGCGCGATGTGGTGCGAATCATCCCAGGGAACAAACCCGTGGGAAGTATTCAGCATCGGTTTGGTTTCCTCGCTGTATCCCCAGCCATTTTCTGCAAACTGGGAAAAAACGGGAACAATGCGCAGCAAACGCCCCGAAGGAATACCGTAAACGGCCACCTGGCCGTTGAAACCGCCGGAAACGATGTTGTAAAACTCATCGTATTTGCCGGGAGCAACGTACACTTTTTGAGCAGCGTCGCCTTCCACGGCGGAACTGATGTTTTTGGGTTTGCAGCCGGGTGTAAGGAGCAGCGCAGGCAGCAACAGTACAGCGGCTGTGAACAGGAAAATATGTCTGATTTTCATATAAAAAGTTGATTTTGAATTAGATATTCCATTATTGCTTCATGGCAAACCGCATGTTTTGTCCTTTGCTCTTTGCCCCTTGCCTTTTGCCCCTTATTTTTCCCCGTCATTTTTCCGCATGAATTCGATGAGTTTTCGGGCGTCCTCCTGCGTTATGTTCTGATTGGGCATACGCACGAGGCATTGTTCGAGCATCTTTTGCGCCTCCGGGTCTGTTTCAAGCATCATTTCTACATTGGTAATCATGTTCATAATCCAAACCGGCTCGCGTCTTTTGGTCACGCCCGCCCATCCTGGACCGACTAATTTTTCATCGCTCAGTTTGTGGCAGGCCAGACACTTGGAATCGTAGATTGCCTGACCGGCAGTTACCCATTCTTTATTAAGCGGATTGGTCAGTTCCACTGATTTGACTTCAGTACCATGAGTCTCCGGCTGCGTCGCCGCCAGATCGGAAGGGGTGGGAGATTTTTTGGCTGCATTCTCTGCTTCCTGTTTGGAAGTGCAGGCGAAAAAAATAAGCAGCAGGAGTGTTGTGAGGGAAATCGTTTTGCCAGTCATGTTGAAAAGGAGGATCGTGATAAAATAATTAAAGAGTTTAAACTCTTTTTATTTGCAAAAGTATCGGGCTGCCGCAAAACAGGTAGATGAGCACCGTCAGTCTGCGACCTGATTTTGATCACTTTTAGAAGCATGGCAGGTATTTGTATCTTTGCCGAATGTTTTCAAAAACATTCGGATACGCATTGCGCGCTACCGTGTATGTGGCTTTACATGGTAAAGACGGTAAAAAAGTAAGTCTGCAAGAGGCCTCCGAGGCCTTGAGTATACCCCATCATTTCCTGGGAAAAATCATGCAGGATTTGGTCAAACACGGCATTTTCGATTCGATTAAAGGGCCGAATGGAGGTTTTTATGGAAACGCTGTAACCCTGCAAAGCCTCTTGATTGACATCCTGAAAATAACGGATGGCAGCCTGATATTCGATCAATGCGCGCTGGGTATCAAGCGCTGCAATGCTGCGCATCCCTGTCCGCTACACGACGATTTTGCCGGCTGCCGCAATGGTATGATCCAGGCACTTACGGTGAAAACGGTGGGAATGCTGGCGGAAGAAGTGGCGGAGGGGACGAGTTTTCTGGCCAGGTAGGGTGTTTGGTGTTTGGTCGTTTGGTATTTGCCTCCGGCCCTAAAGCGTAGGTTAACCTGTTTGAAACGACTAAAATGACTTTGGTTTGGGAATTTGGCCCCAAGATTATCCACCGAAGTTTAGGCCATTTTATTGGCCAAGGCTAGCCTAAATCCCACAATAAGTCAACTCTTCACTTAAATTCTTCAAGATCCGCCGCATTCGTGTCATCCCGGACTATTATTCCAGGGACTATCAGGCTGAAGGCGCGAGTTCACTTGAACAAAGAAGCACGTGGATGAATTTTCTCGTGGAATAATAGTCGCGCTGATGAAATGCCGTGTTTAATACCAAGTGGCGGCTTTTCCGCCGGCGGCAATTGGCGCTAACCATACGGGGTTTTAACCCCATAACTTTATTGTAAAAGTGAATTTCAAAAACTTAAGTGACTGAGTATTAAACACCAAACATTAAACACCAAACACCATTTCCGCACAGCCGCGTCCGAAATCGGACAAAATTGTATACAATTCCGCCTATAAATATCTGATTATCAACACATAAAAAAACCGGCATGGCATGTGAGGCTATCTTAATAAGCCTCGCATAACTGATTCATTTAGATTAAGTTCTTTGTAGACGCTTGATTGTCGACACGGATAACCCATAACTAGTAACGGATAACCAGTACTGCCATGCTATCCAACTATCTGAAAATTGCCCTCCGCAACCTCCGTAAAAACCCGCTCTACACATTTTTGAATATTGCAGGCCTGGCGGTCGGCCTGACAGCCAGTACCCTGGTGCTGCTTTGGGTGGCCGACGAATTCAGTTACAACCGCTTTCATAGCAACCTGTCGAACATTCACCTGATTCTGCAAAACCAGACGCAGGGTGGCGAGACCTACACCTTTCAAAGCACACCCGGGCCACTCGCCCCCGCGCTTCGCACCGAAATGCCGGAAATAGAGCGGGTAACCCGTACAAGCTGGAGCGGGCAGCATTTGCTGAATCTTGGCGACAAAAGCACCTACGAACGCGGCATGTATGCCGAACCGGATTTTTTTCAAATCTTTACTTTCCCGGTGCTCAGCGGCGACCCCGTGGCGGCGTTGAGGGATGCCGGCTCGGTCGTTATCACGGAACGAACGGCTAAAAAGTTCTTCGGCCAGGAAGACCCGATCGGCAAAATATTGCGCCACAACAACCTGCGCGATTTAAAAGTGGCCGCCGTGGTACAGGATGTGCCGCCCAACAGTACCGTTCGTTTTGATGTGCTGCTGCCTTTCCGGTTATTTGAATTGGACAATACCGAATGGATAACCACCTGGGGGAACAATTCGCTGCCGACCTGGGTTGCCTTGCATGCCGGTACAGATGTGGCTAAACTCAATCAAAAACTGGAAAATTTCATCCAGGCCAAAGACCCCGATGCCGCCGCCCATATATTCGCCTATCCGTTGTCCGAATGGCGCCTGCGCGGCAAGTTTGAAAACGGCAAACAAAGCGGAGGCCGCATCGACGTGGTTGTGATGCTGGGCATTATTGGCATTTTTGTGCTGCTCATTGCCTGTATCAATTTTATGAACCTAGCCACCGCCCGCTCCGAACGCCGCGCGCGCGAAGTAGGCGTGCGCAAAGTGGTAGGCGCTCCGCGCAGCCTTATTATAGGGCAGTTTTTGAGCGAAGCCTTGCTGATGACATTTTTGGCGCTGGTGCTGAGCCTTGTTATGACTAAACTCACCCTGCCTGTTTTCAACCGTTTTTTTGAAAAAAGTTTAGCGCTCGACATCAGCAACTGGCAGCTTTGGTCGGCCCTGCTGGCACTCGGATGCATCACCGGTTTGGTATCGGGTAGTTATCCGGCATTTTACCTGAGCAGTTTCCAGCCGGTACGCGTTTTAAAAGGCCTGATCCGCAGCGGCAGAAACAGCGGAATGCTACGCAAAGGGTTGGTTACTTTTCAGTTTGTGATTTCCATTTTCCTGATCATTTCCACAATGGTTATTTACCGTCAGATTGAGCACGCACAAAACCGTCCGCTGGGCTATGATGCGGAAAATCTGATCGAATTGCCCGCCCGCGGCGATATGACGGAGAAATTTGACATCATGAAAAATGATCTGGCACAAATTCCCGGCGTCACAAGCGTTTCTGCCGGCTCGCACGACCTGATTAATTTTGGCAGCAACACCTCCGGTATCGAGTGGCCGGGCAAAACAGCCGACCAGGATTTCCTGGTTTCCGTTACCGATGTCAGTTATGACTGGACCAAAACGGTCGGTCTGAAAATCATGGAAGGTCGCGATTTCAGCCCCGAATTCGGCGGCGATACCCTGTGTTGCCTGCTCAACCAGACCGCTGTCCGGCGCATGGGCCTCAAAGACCCGGTGGTGGGTTCTACCATCCGGTACGATTCTACCGTTACCATTATTGGCGTCGTGGAGGATTTTGTGTACAACGATCCGTTTTCCTCGCCCATGCCTATGGCCGTTTTTCTCAGCAAAGGCAGTATGGATCATTTTTTTATTCGTTTCCAAAACGACGAAAACTGGCGACAAAGCCTCGCTCAAATCGAGCAGACCGTCAAAAAACACAATCCGAGTTATCCGTTCGAGTTCAATTTTACCAAAGAAGCCTACCAGAAAAATTTCGATGAGATGCGCTCGGTCGGCCAATTGGCCAATATGTTTGGCGGACTGGCTATTTTCATCAGTTGCCTGGGTCTTTTCGGCCTGTCCGCCTTTGTGGCCGAGCGCCGCAACAAGGAAATCGGCATCCGAAAAGTGCTGGGCGCCACAGTGGCCAACGTCTGGTTTGCCTTGTCCAAAGACTTCCTGAAACCTGTCGTGCTGGCTTTCCTGCTGGCCGCGCCCCTGGCAGGCTGGGCGATGCAACAATTGCTCAACCGCTTCGAGTACCGCATCGATTTGTACTGGTGGATTTTTGCGGCGGCAGGGCTTGCAGCGCTGGCAGTAGCCCTTGTCACAGTAAGTTATCAGGGTATCAAAGCGGCGCTGATGAACCCGGTGACCGGTTTGCGCAACGAATAAAGAAACACACTTTTACAAGTCCTTTACACTGTTTTACAGGCTTTTACCGGTTCCGTTTGCCGCAGGCGATACCTTTGTGCCATCGTTCATTAAAAAAACATGGAACATGAAAAAAACAAATCGCCTCGTTCTGCTGCTGCTTTGCAGCGCTATCTCCGCATTTTCTTTCGCTCAAAACAGTTTCACTAATTGTACGGCTGCTTTTTTAGATAATAAATTAGTGGTGAATGAATACTCACCCGACGGGAAATGCATCGTCGACAGCACCGCACGGGGCGCCCTGACCGTCAGCCCGGCTACGTATGACAACAATGTGTGGACAGCCGCAGATCCCGCTGAATTTATGGTGGCCATTCGGGATAAAAACACCGGCACCATCTGCATGTTTTCCGATAAGCGTTATAAAAAACTGGAAATCAGCCAGGTACTGTCCAAATGCCGGAAAGGAGATCATATCGTGCTAATGACCATAGACAATCATCTGGCGCTCCCGCATAATGAAATTCTGATTCGTTAAAAAAGTAAAAATCGAAAAAGGGAAAAGGTGATGATAGTCAATGTGTTACAAAGGATTTACGTCAAATTTATGTTGGCCGAATATTTAAGTAAAAGGATAATTCCTTCCGGATTGGTTACTTTTGTGGACATGGATCGAGTTACCTGGAAGAAAACGCCCAACGCTGTGGCAGGAGCCGCTTTGCTGCTTCTGGCGGCTTTGATATGCGCGTGGCTGCTTGGGCGAAATGCCTATGCCGGCCAGGCGCCGGTCGATCATTTTTCTGAAAAAGTGAATCTTGCCCTGCGGCGTACCGGGCATTATTTACTTGCTGAAACGGGTGACACGAGTTCCCGTATTGCGGCTGTGCGACAAAAGGATGCCAATACCTGGCTGCTTCAACTGGAACACTCATTCAATTACGATCGCCTGCCGGTCTTGCTGCAACAATCGCTGGAAATTCACGGTATTCGGGAAAATTACGATGTAGCAGTCGTCAATTGCCTGGATGGCGCTTTGCAGTTGGGGTACAATTTCCTTGATTTTAAACAAAACAACGGTGCGCCCTGTGGTGGCCGGGAAATGCTGCTCGACTGTTACAACCTGGAAGTACATTTTGTAAAAACCACGCCACCCAAATCGGAAAAACATGTGCTGGGATGGATTGTAGCCGTGGCCGGTTTATTAACAGGTATCTTTTTGGTAGCCAGAAACCGCCGGAAAATACAACCGAACGTTGTTCCGGAAACGGAAATGGCGTTTTCCGGTCAGGTATTGTTTGGCAATTCCAGACTCGATCCCGGCAACCAGACGCTGATTTCAGGCGCCTCGCGCCATACCTTGACCTACCGCGAAGCCAAACTGCTGCACTTGTTTGCCAGCCACCCGAACCAACTGCTGGAACGCGATTTTATACTGCAATCGGTGTGGGAAGACGAGGGCATTATCGTCGGACGCAGCGTCGATGTATTTGTGTCGCGCCTGCGCAAGTTGCTGCGCGATGACCCGGGTGTACGGATTGTAGCCGTTCATGGTGTGGGCTACCGGATGGAAACGTGATTCACCTCTTATGTTGTAAGTACCTCCAGCCCCGCCACCAGCACTAAAACCGCCGTCAACCGGCGGATCAGCAGTGGATTAAAGTAAGTTATACTGATACGCGAACCCGCCTGTCCTCCGATCAAAACAGCGGCGCCGAGCAGCGCGATGCGGTTCCAATGAACTTCCGACGGCAGATGCGCCAGTTGACCTGCGATACCTGAAACAGAGTTGACCAAAATAAAAACGCTGGCGGTGGCGGCAATTTTGCGGGCAGTATCCCAGCGAAAAAAATGCAGCAACGGCGATAAAAAAATGCCGCCGCCGATACCGACCATTCCCGACAGCAGTCCGATGCCGCCGCCCAGCAAACCATCGCGGAGCGGCTGCGGGGCTGCTATGGCCGCCTCGTCCGGTCGTTGCGGCTGAAACCACAACAAGGCGGCAGCCAGCAGCAGACTCAACCCCAGTAATGTAAAAAATGTTTCCTGCCCGATACGCATGGTAGCGCCTAAAAACGCCGCCGGGATACTCATAGCAACTAAGGGAAGGATTTTGCGCCAGTCGAGTTGTTTATTCTGATGAAAAATCCAGACGCCGCCGCTGACCACGATAATGTTGCAAAGGAGCGCGGTGAGCCGGATTTCCTGAAAAGGTAAACCTGCCAAAGCCAGAATGGCCAGATAACTGGATCCGCCGCCAAAACCCACAGAGGCGTACGTAAATGAGATGACAACGAAGCATAAGGCGAGCAACCAGTCCTGCATGAATTGGAGAAAATTTGATTTAAACGCGTTGCAATATAGCCAGGTTTCAAAAGTTAAAAAGTGCGGGGTCGTAAGACCCGCGCACGGCGATAACGTCTGGCTCAAAATAAGTAATAATCAATGGCTTTATTTTTAGTTGATAATCCAAGCGTTACCGCCGTGCGCGGGTCTTACGACCCCGCACTCACTTAAACGACCCTTTCACAATATGCTCAACATCATTCTTTTAGCCGCCGGCCAGGGATTGCGCATGGGTGGACCGAACAAACTGCTCCTGCCTTTCCGGGGTCGCAGCGTGCTGGAGACAACCTTGTCCGAATTGTGTGCGGCTGCTATCGGGCCTGTTTTTGTGGTCACAGGGCACCAAAGGGAGCTCATAGCGCCGTTGCTGGAGCAATTCCCGGTGCGGGAGGTTTTTAACCCCGATTTCCAGACAGGTATGACAGGTTCCATTCAGGCAGGCGTACGCGCAGCGCAGGCGGGGCAGGGCTATATGATCTGTTTAGCCGATATGCCCATGATTACGGCGGCTGCGTATCAACTTTTGGCGGATCATTTTTTGTCGCATCTGGCAGAAGACGAACGCGCCATTCTGTTGCCGCGTTTCGGCGAAATAAAAGGTAACCCGGTCATTTTTGCTGCCGCGTATCGCGATGACATTTTGCGCCACCGGGAACCTGAAGGCTGCAGGGGTATTGTACAGGCCAATACCGCACACGTTCGCTGGGTGGATATGCCCGACAACAGCATTTTGCGCGATCTGGACACGCCGGAAGATTACAAGGCGCTACTCGCTCCGTAACGACTCCACAGGTTTTCAGCAGTTCAATGTAGTGCTTCCAGGCCAATTGGTGAATCACTGATTTACCAATTGGCTAAAGAAGGTAAATCTTACGGATAAACACTTCTACTAAACACCTCGCCATATCTATCTCGCAAGTCTCTGGCATTTTAAATTTTCAAGTAACTGGTTAGCATAGGGGCAGCGCCCCGGAAATATTTGTAGCGTTTAGTAATAGCGTGTGTACAAGAGGTGCAGCGCACCGGTAATATTATCTTGCCGGTGCGCTGCACCTCACTTTTCTTGTTTTGCTATGGGCTACAATGTTACCGGGGCGCTGCCCCTATGCTAACCAGTTGCGTTTTCAAAATATTTCAAGAGCTACTCACTCCGTAACGACTCCACCGGATTCGTCAACGCAGCTTTAATACTCTGAAAACTCACCGTCACAAACGCTACCGCTATTGCCAGCAGGCCCGATACAACAAAAATCCACCATTGCATATCGATGCGGTAGGCGAAATCAGCGAGCCATTGGCGCATCAGCCAGTAGGCCACCGGGATAGCGAGCACGATTGCCACCAGTACCAGTTTCAGGAAATCCTTTGCCAGCAGGCCGGTAATGCCGGCGACCGAGGCGCCGAGCACTTTGCGGATGCCTATTTCCTTGGTGCGCTGGTGCGCGGCAAAAGTGGCCAGTCCGAACAAACCGAGGCAGGCAATCAGGATAGCCAGTCCGGCAAACACCATGTAAAGGTTGCCCTGTCGCATTTCTGCTTCGTACAATTGCCCGTAATTTTCATCCAAAAACGCATAATCGAAAGGAAAGTCGGGGTTGAATTTTTCCCAGCTCTGTTTCAAATGCGCTAATGCCGCCGGGGTGTCGCCGGCAATTTTCACCGAAATAGCATTGAGGTTGTTTTGCTGCCGCGGAATAAAAAAGATCATCGGAATGATCTCCTTGTGCAGGCTTTCAAAATGAAAATCGCGGAGTACGCCCACCACGTAACAATCTTCCCGGCCGCCATAAATGATACGTTTCCCAACGGCTTCTTCCGCCGAACGCCAGCCGATGGCCCGGACGGCTGCTTCGTTGAGCATCCAGGCCTGGGTGGTGTCGGTCGGGAAATCGCGGGAAAATGTCCGTCCGGCAGCCAATGGAATTTGATAGGTATTCGTAAAATCCATGTCGACATTCAACATGGAGAGCGTCACGTTCAGGGGCGCCATGGTATCGCCCATTTGTACACTTTTACCGTTGAGGTAGTCGAGCAGGTTGCCGGAAGGCAGGCGCGAGGAACGCCCCGCCTGCACGATGTACGGACTGCTCAGTAATTCGGCGCGAAAAGCATCCCATTTGGTAAACAGGGCATTGTTATTCGCCATTGTAACAATCCGTTCTTTATCAAGCCCCAGCGATTTGGACTGCATAAAATGCAACTGCCTGTAAATGACAAACGTACCGACCAGCAACGCCACAGAAATGCCGAACTGGAAGACAACCAATGCTTTGCGCAGTGAAACGCTGCCTTTTCCAGGGGAGGAAACGCTTTTCAAAACTACTGCCGGGCGGAAAGACGACATAAAAATGGCCGGATATAATCCTGCCAGGATGCCCGTGACAATAGCGACGCCAAAAAAAACAAAGGGTACAAACCACAGCGACAACAGGTCGGGCGCCGGCTCGATCCCCATCGTTTTTTTGAGCAAGGGCAAAGCGGCAACAGCCAGCCCCAGGCCCAGCACCGCAGCGCCGACAGCCAGCAGCAGGCTTTCAGACAGGAATTGGGCGACAATCTGGCCGCGCTGGGCGCCGGTCGATTTGCGCACGCCGATTTCACGGGCGCGGCGGAGCGAAAATGCCGTGGAAAGGTTGATGTAATTGATGCCCGCAATCAGGAGAATCACCAGGGCGATCACGCCGAACATACGCACCCGTCCCAGATCGCCGCCCGGTTCTATTTCGTCGTCGTGGTGGCTTTGCAGGTGAATATCGGTCAGTTTTTGCAGGTGCAATTGCGTCCATTCCGATGGATTCGGCCCCCGGGGCGAACCCGGCGGCGGCGGCGGAAACACATCATCCAGGAATTTTGGAAAACGCGCAGCCATCTTTTTGGGATCAAAATTTGGGGCGGCGCTGAAATAGGTGTAGAAAGCGTTGTTGCCAAAATTAGTTCGCAGGTTTTCTTCACCATACGCAATACTGTCGCGCAGCGAAGCAAAAGAAAACAGCATGTCGGGGTGCCAGTGCGAAGCCTCCGGAAAATCCTGGTAGACGCCCGTTACCTTTAATCTGAACTGGCCGTCTATGCGCAGTATCTGGTCGAGCGGGTTATTGTTACCGAAATAACGCCGGGCAGTGCTTTCGGAAAGGGCTACCTGCCAGGGGGCCGTCAGGGCCGTTGCCGGATCGCCGGAAACCATCGGAACCGTAAAAATTTTGAACAGGTTTTCATCGGCAAAAAAGGCATTCTGCTCCGTGTACATCTGGTTGTTATCCGTGCGGATAACGGCCCCGAAGTTTTTGAGGACGCGCGTAATTTGTTGTATTTCAGGGAAATGTTGCGGCAGCAAAGTGCCGAATGGCGGCGCGATGGCGCTCAGGTGCAGGTTCTCGGAACCATCCTGATCGTGAAAGGTGCGGGTCACACGCCAGATGTTGTCCGCGTTTTCATGGTGGCGGTCGTAGCGCATTTCACTGGCAATATAAAGTGCAATCAACAAGCCGCAAGCCAGGCCGATCCCCAGTCCCGACAGGTTGAGTATTGCATGCATTTTATTGCGCAGCAGGTTGCGCAGGGCGGTTTTGAAATAGTTCTGCAGCATATTCGTGAATTGTGAGTCGTGAGTCGTGAATCCGTTTCAACCTTTTGCCTTTTACACAGAGCGATGTGGTGACATCTGCGAGGTACGAGCAGGTGTTATCTCATCGCGGAAGCGCTTCAGTTTCGAGATGACACCTGCTCGTGCCTCGCAGATGTCACCTCTCAGATCTCCACTGTCATTCACTGCGCAGCGACCGGACCGGGTTGGCCAGCGCCGCCTTCACACTCTGGTAACCCACCGTCAGGAATGCCACCAGGATTGCCATGCTGCCCGCCAGTACAAAAACCCACCAGGAAATGTCGATGCGGTAAGCAAAATCGGACAGCCAGGTTTTCATAAAATAATAGGCCAGCGGCGTGGCGATGAGCAGTGCCACCAGAATGAGTTTCAAAAAATCGCGGCTCAACAGCCCGACCACAGAGGATACGGAAGCGCCCAGCACTTTCCGAATGCCAATTTCTTTGGTGCGTTGTTCGGTGGTAAATGCGGCCAGCCCGAACAGTCCTAAACAGGAAACCAGGATGGACAGCAGACCGAAGATGCCGGCGATTTTTCCCACCCGCTGTTCCGCATCGTACATTTTGGCAAAAGATTCGTCGAGGAAACGGTAACTGAAAGGCTGGTCGGGCGACAGCGCTTTCCAGTTTTTTTCCAAAGCGGCAATGATGGCGCTTGTTTCGGCCTGTTTGTAGCGAAAACTGGCCAAACCCCGCGATTTACCCAACTGGAAACACAGCGAGCCGATGTTTTCGCGCAGGCTGGACCAATGGAAATCGCGTACGACGCCGACGATATGCAATTCTTTAAAATCTTCCGGCTTGGGCGCTCCCTTCAATTCGCCATCCAGCAAATACACTTTTTGTCCGATCGGGTCGGCGAATCCAAACTGCCGCGCTGCCGTTTCATTGAGAATTATACCCATGCTGTCCGTCACCCGCGCCGGATCGAATGCGCGGCCCTGCACGATTTCCATATTCATGGTTTTAAAATAATCATTGTCAATTTGCCAGCGCTGCATATTGACCGTATTGTCCTTGTCTAAGCCGCGTACTTTGGAAAAACCGTAATCGCTGCGGTTGGAGGAAACAGGCAGAAAGCCCGATACGGTTGCGCTTTCAATGCCCGGGTACCGCAGCATTTCTTCTTTCAGGGTGTAAATTTTGTCGCCCAGCGCGTAGGCATCGTCCAGGATAATGACATGGTTTTTTTCAAATCCGAGTTTTTTGTTCTGGATATAGTTCAACTGCTTGAAAACCAGGAGTGTAGAAATAATCAGCGCAACAGAAACGGTAAACTGAAACACCACCAGCACGCTGCGGAATCTGCTGCCCCGGCCTACGCCGCTCACCTGGCCTTTCAGCACCCGGATGGCATCGAAAGCGGAGAGGAAAAACGCCGGGTAACTGCCGGCCAGCAATCCGACCAGCGCCGTACCTCCGGCCATGGCCGCCCAGAACAGCGGGCTGCTCCAGGGCATTTTCAAATCGACCCCCGTCAGATCGCGGTACCAGGGCATCGCCAGTGCTGCCAGCGCAATGGCCAGTACAACTGCAAAGGCCGAAATCACCAGGGACTCGCTTAAAAACTGCCCGATCAGCGCCGATCGCCGCCCGCCCATTACTTTGCGCACACCTACTTCTTTGGCTCGACCGGACGACCGCGCCGTAGCGAGGTTCATAAAATTGATACAGGCAATCAGCAAAATAAATGCAGCAATAGCGCTGAAAATCCACACATACCGGATGCTGCCATTGGGCGCCAGCTCGGCTGTCAGGTCGGAATGGAGGTGAATATCTGTCAGGTTTTGCAACGAATACCGCACAAATTGCCCCGTTTTTTCAATGTCCGCCAATGTTGTGCCCAGTAGTTGTTGGGCTGTCTCCTCTACTTTTTCTCTGGACAGTGCGGCAAATTTTTGCCTGAAACTTTCCAGGTTGGTGCCTTTACGCAGCAGGAAATAGGTCTGGAAATTATTGTTGCTTCCCCAGAAAGGCGGGTCGCCTTTGATTTCCTCACTACCGTTCATGGATAGCAACAGGTCTGCCCGAAAGTGCGAATTGAGCGGCATATCCTCGTACACGGCGGTTACCTGCCAGCGTTCCTTGTTTTCTAATAACAGCGTCTGACCGATCGCCATTTGCGGCGCGGAAAAATACCGCTCGGCCCGGCTGCGGGAGATCGCCATCGTATTGGGCTGCGTCAGGCAACGCATGGGATCTCCCTGAATCATTTTCAGCGGAAAAATTTCAAAAAAGGAACTGTCTACACGCAGCACATCCTCTTCCCGGATATTTTGCTGGGAAGCGCCCTCCCGTTTCACCAAAAAATGGCCGTTTTGCCGGAACCGGCACCAGGACTGGATTTCGGGCAGTAAGGCTCCGGCCTCCGGCGCCATAACAGAACCCGCTACCGCCAGTTCGAAGTGGTGGCCGCCGAAGTTGATGTCGGCTACCGGGCGAACGATGCGTTCTGCGTTGGGATTCCAGCGGTCGTAACTCACTTCGTGCGTCACATACAGCACAATCAGCAGGCAGGCGGCAATGCCAATGGCCAGGCCGGCAATGTTGAGGCCGGAATACAAGCTGTTTTTGCGCAGGTTTCGGAGGGCGAGGGTGAGGTAGTTGCTTAGCATGGTTGTTATCAGTTATTTGTTATCGGTTATCGGGCTTCAGCATTGCCTTTTGCTTTTTGCTTTTTTTGCTCATTCATTGCGCAGCGACCGGACCGGATTGGCCAGCGCTGCTTTTACACTTTGGTAACCCACTGTCAGAAATGCTACTGCGACTGCCAGCGCGCCGGCCAAGGCAAACATCCACCATTCCAGCTCGATGCGGTAGGCAAAGTCCTGTAACCATTTTTGCATAAAATACCAGGCAATGGGGGATGAAATGAGGATTGCAAGGGCCACCAGTTTTAAAAAATCTTTGGCCAGCAACCCTGTTATGCTGCCGATGCCGGCGCCCAATACCTTGCGCACGCCGATTTCTTTGGTGCGGTTCACGGCTGCCAGTGCTGCCAGGCCGAATAAACCGAGACAAGCCAGTGCAATGGCGAGTATACCTGCGTATGCTACCAGCCGGCCCCTGCGCTCGTCCGCAGCATAAAATTTATCCAGATTCTCATCGAGAAAAGCATAGCGCAATGGCAAAACAGGTTCGGCGCTGGTCCAGGCGCCACGGATACGATCGAGGGCCTTCTCGGGATTTCCGGGAGCAATGCGCACATAAAACTGAAACGGCGCGTAGTCGCTGAACATTTGAAACATCATCGGTTTTACCTGTTGGTGCAGCGACAGAAAGTTGAAATCCTGCACCACGCCCACCACGACCGGATCGCGGGAAGGGTTATTTTGGTGGTATCCGGCAAGGGGTTGCCCCAGCGCGGTTTCCGGCGTCCAGCCAAAATCGCGAATGGCTGCTTCATTCAAAATGACCGAGGTAACCGTATCGGAAACGACGGAGTGGTCAAAATTCCGGCCTGCAACTAATTGTAAGCCCAGCACTTGTAAGTACTGTGGGTCGACATGGTATTCAAACACCTTTTTTAATTGCCCATTGTAATCGAATCCCATACGGCTCCATCCGGCATCGGCGCCCAGCGACAATTCAGCGCTGCTGACGCCCAGGATATCCGGTTGGCCTTCCAGGGAATGCCGGAAGATTTCCAGCGCTTTTTTGCTGTCTTTTGTCCCTTCCGCGTTGACGATCACCACGTTTTCTTTTGTGAAACCGGGGTTTTTGCTTTTGACAAAATCCAGTTGGCGCAACATGACCAGCGTACAGGCAATCAATCCGACGGAAAGTACAAACTGGAAGGTGACCAACGAGCGTGTAAACCAGTTTTCGCCACCCACCCTGAATTTGCTTTTCAAGGTTTCCAACGGCGAAAAACCCGATAAAACGAAAGCCGGATAAGATCCCGCCAATCCGCCTGTCACCACGGCCACGGTAGGCAGAAGCCACCACAATTCCGGAAACTGTTGAAAGTCAAAGGATAATTCCTTCCCGGCCAACTGATTGAATACAGGCAACAAAACGCGGGCCAGGGAAAGGCCCAATCCGGTAGAAACCAGGCTTAACAACAGCGCTTCTGTCAGAAATTGACGGGACAACTGTTTGCGACTGGCGCCGATGACTTTTCGCACCCCGATTTCCTTTGCCCTTCCGGCGCTGCGCCCGATCGCCAGTGTAGTGAAATTGATACAGGCAATGATCAGGATCATCAACCCGATAGCAAACAGGATCGCAGTTTGCTGCGGATTGCCGGCCGCTTCCTCTACGGAGGTGTCGTTGTGCAGGGTCAGCAGCGGCTGCAGGCCATAAGTGATCGGTGCGCCTTCTTTCGACCAGGCGCCTTTGTTGCGAAGTTTCTGCTCTTCATTGGGGGAATACTTTTGCCGGAATTGCAGCAATTGTGCAGCATCGGTAGCCAGGCCCGAACCGGGGCGCAGTTCCACAAATGTTTGCATGAAAGCGCGCCGCCAGTTGCCCTCACTTCGTTTGCCATTGGCGGTTGTTGCAAATTTCAAAAAAGACAACAAAATTTCAAACTGGAAGGTAGAATTGGAAGGCAGGTCTTTGGCTACTGCGGACACTGTAAAAGGCTCGAAATGTTCTTCTAATTTGATTTCCAACGTTTTACCCAGGGGGTTGGACTCTCCGAACAGGCGCAAGGCCATTTTTTCCGTTAAAACGACACTGCCGGGCGCTGAAAGTGCTTTTGTCCTGTCGCCATAGAGTATCGGGAAGGAAAAGATGGACAAAAATGCCGTATCGGCAAATTGAACACGTTCGGAACTTACCCCTTTGGTAGTTCGAACGAATGCCTCGCCGAAACCCGTGTAACGCGTGTACTGCACTATATCCGGAAAATCGGCCTGCATGGCCGGTCCGAGTGGCATGGGCAAATACGCACTTTTGCTCTCCGGATTTCCTGACAGCCCTTCCTGTTCATGCGTATAAACCCTGTAAATACGGTCGGCATTTTCGTGCATGCGTTCGAAACTGTGCTCGTCGACGACATGCAACAGGAAAAGCGAAAAACAAGCCAGACCCAAAGAAAGTCCGATGATGTTAATCGCAGCAATCGCTTTGTTTTTCCAGAGTGAACGCAGCGCAATTTTCAGATAATTACGGATCATGGGTGAGTTATCAGTTATTCGTTATCTGTTATCAGTGTTGAAAATCAGGGATTCACAAGAAATTTGGTCTAAAATTTTGATTATCGTCTTGTCTGAGATCTATATAAAGGCCAAATGAGCGGCCACTTTTATAAGATATTGATAGTTAATATTTTACGTAAAAAAAAATTAAAAAAAATGTCCGAACCTGAACGCAAAGTGTTCGGATTCGGACAACAAAAAAGTGCGAAGTCCGAAGTCGTCAGTCCGAAGTCCGTAGAGTACACCGTTTCAGGCTTGGTTTCCCCAAAGATGAAACGGTGTACTCTACGGACTTCGGACTGACGACTTCGGACTTCGCACTATTTCATAGCTCCCAGCTGCTTCAGGAATTTTTCAGAATTGTCTTTTACATTTTTGGGAGGGTTGAGGCTCAGCGACTTTTTGAAACTTTTGATCGCGTTTTCTTTATCTCCTTTGGTCGCGTATGCTTCGCCGAGGCTATCCCAGGCATTGGCGCTTTGTGGGAAGCGGTCGGTGACCATGACCATTATTTTGATCGCATCATCGTGTTTTCCCTCATTGAGCAATTGATAGCCGTACTGATTGAGTTCCACCTCCGTTGCAACCACCAATGCCTCTTTCTGGATCTTTTCCGCTTCGCTGTTTTGCCCATTTGTTTCAGCAAGCCGGATTTGATGTTCAGATTGGTGTAGTTGGATTGTTGTGCGATAGCCTTGTCGATCCACACTATCGCCGCTTCGTGGTTGACTTTATTTTGCATGGCGTAGTTAGCCGCACTGGACATAGCCTGCCAGGTGAAACCTTTGGCGCCCTGCAATTCCTCCGCAGCATTGGCCATCACGATGTCGTCTACCGCGAATTCGATCATGACCGGGAATTGTTTCTTTTCCCAGTTCAGCACCAGTTCTACGGTGTTTTTAGTGGCATTGATAAATTCATACGTCAGCATTTCCGTATGCGCATTGCTGCGTACCTGAATTTTTGCGCGGAAAAGGTCCTGGCTGGGCTCATAAAAAAAATTGCCCCAGGAGCGGTAATCTTTTGATAAAATGACTTCTCCGCTATCGTCTTTGTTGATGACAAAGAACAAACCATATTTACCCGCAGGAACGTTTTGGCCGGCCACTTTTGCATCGTGGGAAAATTCGATCACCGTATTTTCATTGGCTCCAGCCCGCCAGGGCGCCGGGTTGGGACTGCCAAAGGCTTGAACATTCCAACCGTAGGGCACCAATTCGCCCCAGACCGGACGGCCTTTTACCGAAGGCCTGGAGTAATTGACACTAACATTGGAGATACCGATGGTTTGTGAGACCTGAGCGCCCGGGCTTGGGGTTCTGGGAGTTGTAATACCCGCTTGCGCCCATGCGTTGGCGCATGTCAGTACTGCCAGCAGTACCGAAACGAATCTGGTGGTTAGATTTTTTTGCATGGTGTTTTTTTTAGATAAGATGATAGAATGTGCCTTTAAAATCCAGCGATACTACCTGCTTTTAAAAAAAAGTGGATCAACAAACCATTCAGGTAAGTGAACGACGAAAGCGGGTAATTAAGCGAAGGACAAAAAGCAAAGGGCAAGGTGCAAAAGGCAAAGGGCAAGAGGCAAGGGGCAAGGGGCAAAAATGACCACTCGGCATATTTTGCACCTTGCCTCTTGCCCTTTGCCTTTTGCCCCTTGCCTTTTGCCCTTTAATTCCGTCCGCCGCCGCCATCGCCGCTGGCCCGCCTGCTTTCCTCTTCTGCGGCAGTAGCCCGGCGCCGGGCATTTTGCAGGTTGTTATTCCCAAAACGATACGTCATATTGAACCGGAGTTGTTGTCCTTCCCAGGTTCCCGAAGCGTCGATGTACAAACTGCCGATTTCGGTAAAAGAACTCCAGCGCGCGGTGCGGAACACGTCGGTGAGACTAAAACGGAGCGTACCGGCGCCGTCCCAGATGCGTTTGGTGAGGCCTATATCCATCGTGCCTTGCGGGCGGTTGACGTAAGCGCCCCAGAGACCGCCCCAGTTGAACCGGCCGGAAGCCTCTGCTGTCATGGTTTTGGAAAGTGTGAAGGTTTGTTGCGTCCAGAATCCGCCGCCGCCAACCCGCAGGTCAAGTGTGCGCCCTTCGCCGTAGTCGGCTTTGTTGATGGAGTGGTTGTACCAGAAGTTGAGGTTTCCGTTCCACCATTTGGCGATAGGCATGGGCGTGTTCAGGTTGAAACCGGCGTTTTCGCGGGTAGCGAGGTTGCGCACCTGGATGACAAACCGTTGTTTGCCGGTCACAGGATCGGTCTCCTGGTCGGAAATATTGGAAAACGCATTGAGGGTACGCGAGTAATTGGCGCTGACAAAAATCCGTTGAAACAAGGACCAACTCAACTCCAAACTGTGGGTGAACTGCGGGCGGATAAAAGGGTTGCCCCGGCGGAAACTGATCTCGTCGATGCGAAACTCAAAGGGGTTAAGGTCCTGGTATCGGGGCCGGTCGATCGAGCGGCGATAAGTCAGGTTCAACTGGTGGTTTTTATGCAGCGCATAACCCAGCACTGCGCTGGGGAAAAAACTGGTGTAAGCCGTATCGACAGGGCCTTTGTCGGTGGGTTTATACACCAGCAGGTCGCCATGCACGTCGGTGTGTTCCATACGCAGGCCGATTTGCAGGCTCACTTTTCCAACCTGTGTGTTGCCGTTGACGTAGGCCGCCGCGATGCGCTCGCGGTATTGAAAGGTGTTGCTGTATTCGGCGTCAAACACATCCGTATTATTGGCTACACTGAAAAAATTAAAGGTATTGTCGGTTGCCACGTCCGATAATTTTGCGCCGGCGCCTAATTTGCTGTCTTTTGTTTTTCCAAACAAAGTCAGTGCCCGTTCATAATCCGCTTTAATCGATCTGATGTCGATGTCGCGGGGCATATTCATCCGAAAAGCATTTTGAGCCAGGGTATTTACGTTTTCCGGGTCGCGGTAAAAGTTCCGGTTCAGCACCGTCTGGCTGTCGCGGAAAATACCGTAGTCGGCGTCGATATTAAGTTCGTTGCCACTGGTATCTGCAAACTTGTAATTGATGTTAAAATTGCTGTTCCAGTTGGACATACTCCCCTCATTTTCAGCAATCAGCAGGGAATCTATCCGGTTTTCGGAGAATTGCCCGATTTCAGTGCGCGCCCGCTGCCAGTTGTTGGGTACAAAAACGCCGCCGGTCACCAGGACGCCGAACGTATGCCTGGCGTTGGGCGAATAGTCTGCGCCGAAGCGGCCATTGTTAGGACGGGCAAACCAGTAGGAGTTGTTATACTGGTTGAAACGGCGGTCGCTGACCCGGTTGTCGAGGTGCATGGTATTGTCATACCGCCCCCGGAATATGCTGGCCGAACCGAACAGGTTCATTTTGCGGTCGCGGTAGTTGATGCTTGCCGAAGCATCGGCTTTGGGTGTGATACCCTGGCTGAAACCTGCGCTGACCGAGCCGTTGGCGCCCAGCCGTTTGTCTTTTTTCAAACGCAGGTTGATGATGCCGGCATTGCCTTCTGCATCGTATTTCGCGCCGGGTGTGGCAATGATTTCGATGGATTCCAGGTCGCTGGAATTGATGCCTTTGAGGTATTGCGCCAGGTCCAGACCGGTCATAGGTGTGAGTTTGCCGTTGATCTGTACCATCACATTTTGGCGGCCTTTCAGGCTGATATTCTCGTTTTGGTCGAGGTTGACGCCGGGGCTTTTGCGCAGCAGTTCCAGTGCATTCAGACCCTGGTTGGTAGGGCTGGCATCCACGTTGAAAATCAACTTGTCGGCCTTTATTTCGATGAGCGGTTTTTGCGCCACCACCGTTATTTCCTGCAATTCCTGGCTTACGGGTTTTAATACCAGTGCAGGGAGCGTTACATCAGCTTTCACAAAATCAAACGGATCCGATTGCGCCACCCGGAAACCGACTAATTGGCCGTGCACGACATAGCGCCCGACGGGCACGTTTTCTATTTCAAAACGACCGTTTTCGTCGCTTACCGCGCCTTTCACTAAGGCGGAATCCTTGGCGGCGAGCAGGGTGACGGTAGCAAAACCCTGGCCTTCCCCGCCGGCGTCAATGATATTGCCGCGGATGGTCTGGGCAAAAAGGGAACAGGAGCAGAGTAAAAGGAGTGTCGCGGACAGTATCCGGCAATGCAAGGAGGAGTGGCGATATGACATCATACGGAGAGAAAAATGGTGGATAAGCAGGCTAATGACCGTAAAGGCCTTGTAATGTTGCATGATGGTGACAATTATCGACCAAACCAGGCTTTGTCTGCTTAAACCGTAGATGCCGTAGGGCGACCACAAGGGTCGCCCCCCTCCCGCTTTTTTTTTTTCCCCCCCCCCCCCCCCCCCCCCCTTTTTCTTTTTTTTTCCTTTTTTGGGGGTTTTGGTCCGTTTTGGGTTGGCTGCGGGGCCCCCCCCCCCCCCCCCCCTTTTTTTTTTTTTTCCCCGTTTGGGGGGTTTTTGGGCGGGGGCCCCCCCCCCCCCCCCCCCCCCCCTTTTTTTTTTTAAATTAATTTAGGGTGGGTTTTGGTTGGGGGGGGGGCCCCCCTTTTGGCCCCCCTGCGAATAGTTGTTTAGAAAATTTCTTCGCAAATGCTATATTTGTGTTTACGATTTGGAACATTAATCAACGACTGAACCTTTTAAATCTACCCAATGAAAAAAACTGCCTGTTTCGCTCTTTTTTGCCTCCTGCTTTCCTTTTCCACTTTTGCCCAGGCTGCCGCCAGGTTTGTATCACGTAAGGATCGGAAACAGCATGGGGCGTTTAGTGGTACAATGGCAACACTATTTTCCCGCCATTCCTAAACCATTCCCGACCGTTGGTAAAGCGTGGTGATTTTATATTGTTGGAAGGGTGTGTTTTGCAGTAAGAACCCAAAACATATTTTATAATTTTGTCAAAATATAATGCCCTGGGTGTTCACAATACAAGCAGGTAATTCATTACTTAAACAATTAACCTACCTTATCTACTACAACATGAAACAACCACTTCTCATCACTCTTTTATTCTTCCTGCTTGCGGGTAATGTCCAGGCACAGGCTCCACAAGCCTTTAATTACCAGGGCGTAGCACGGAATACCGTTGGAACGCCACTGCCGGCTCAAGCGATCAGTCTCCGCTTGTCTATCCTCGCCGACAATGCTTCCGGCACTACAGTGTATGCCGAAACCCATAGCATTACCACCAATCAATTCGGACTTTTTACAGCACAAATTGGACAAGGAACAGCGGTAAGCGGTAATTTCGCACTGATAGGATGGGAAGCAAACAACCACTTCCTGAAGGTAGAAATCGACCCTTCCGGCGGGAGCGCCTATACGCAGGTAGGTGTTCCGGCTCAGTTGATCTCTGTACCATACGCGCTGGAAGCCCAGCATGCGGCTGTGGCTACAGCGCTATCTGCACCTGTTGATATTAGCGGAGATGTGACAGGTACTGCTAACAATACAACCGTATCGCGCCTGCAAGGCAAAGACGTGAGCAATACTATGCCGACAGACGGCCAGGTGCTGCGCTGGAATCAGCCCGCCGGTCGCTGGGAGGCTGCCACACTTTCAAGTGGCCCGGGCGGTGATAACTGGGGTACGCAGACGGCGATCACAGGCAGTACACTTTCCGGAAACGGGACGGCGGCTAATCCACTCCAAATTGCTCCACAAGGAGCTACCAACAGCCAGGTACTCAAGTGGAATGGAACTGCCTGGTTACCCGGAAATGATATTGATAATCAGCAACTTAGTATTTCATCCAATGTTATTTCACTCTCCAATGGCGGCGGCTCTGTTACCTTGCCGCCTTCCAGCGGAACAGATGCCCAAATTCTTAACCTGACAGGTAATCAACTGAGTATAACAAACGGTAATACGGTGACCTTGCCCGCCGAAATTGACGGTTCGGTAACCAATGAGCTACAAACAATTTCCATCTCGGGCAATACAATATCACTCTCCCAAAGTGGCGGGTCCGTTACGTTGCCTCCTGGCCCTCAAGGCCCGATTGGCCTGACCGGAGCAACCGGCCCGCAAGGCCCGATTGGCCTGACCGGAGCAACCGGCTCACAAGGCCCGATTGGCCTGACCGGAGCCACCGGCCCGCAAGGCCCGATTGGCCTGACCGGAGCAACCGGCCCGCAAGGCCCGATTGGCCTGACCGGGGCAACCGGCCCGCAAGGCCCGATTGGCCTGACCGGGGCAACCGGCCCGCAAGGCCCGATTGGCCTGACCGGAGCAACCGGCCCGCAAGGCCCGATTGGCGCATCAGGCCCACAAGGTCTGACTGGGGAGACTGGCGCAACCGGTCCAGTTGGTGCAACCGGTCCACAGGGTCCAGTTGGCGCAACCGGTCCTGCCGGCCCGACCTATTCCGCAGGAACGGGGATCAGTATCACGGGTACAACCATCATTAATACAGGCGATACGAATGCCGCAGATGATTTGACGACAAGTAGCATAGCCTCCGGAGATGTAACCGGACCGTTTAACAACCTTCAGATAGCGGCCAGTGCCGTTGGCACAACGGAAATAGCCAATGGCGCAGTCACGGGCACTAAAATCGCCCAAAGTGGTGCTGCGACAGGTCAGGTACTCAGCTGGAATGGTACCACCTGGGCGCCTGCTTCAGGAGGCAGTACGAGCGCCACTATCTGGAATAACAATATTTTTTCGCCATCCATCGCGCACAATTTGGATGCGATCGATCAGGTACTGATTTCGCGTACACCGGGAAGCGCGACAGTCGAAGCACAAACGGTGCTGACCGTAGATGGACAGAACGCAAGTAAAACGGCTACTTTTAAAACCAATAATACCACCAACGGTAGTCATGCCGTAGAGATTTTAGTACAGGGTACAGCACCTTCTTTTACCAATCCGGTAGGACTGTATATTGAGAATGAGCCTTTTCTGGATTCCGGTGATGGTATCGAAGTACATGCAGGAGGTACGGGTATTATTGTCGAGGGTGGTTTGCAGGGCATCTTAGTTACATCCAGCAATCTTGGTCCGGCGGGTAATTTTACCGGTGGAACAGGGGTGATTGGTACAGGCCAAAGCACAGGCCTATCCGGCGCGGCTTTGTATCAGGATAACACTTCGGCAGGCGTTCGCGGCAATTATGCCGGCAATGGTAGTTTTAATGGAGTGGGTGTGGAAGGCAGAGGCGTACCCTCCAATGCGACTATTCCGGGGGATAAAGGCTTCGGGATTGGCGGTCGTTTCACGGGCGGCAACAAAGGTATTTGGGCTGAACGGACAGACAATCCCATGTCCACATACCTGACGATTGCCAATTTTTATGATAAATACTACGGCTCCACCTTACTGCCTATGGCTGGATATTTCAAGTCTAACTCCAGCGTGGGGCTTTTCTCCGAAGCGGAGGGCGGACACGCATATAATGACGGAATAAGCGGCTTCTCTACATATGGCATGGGTCTGGTGGGTCGCCACAACGGAGGTTCAGATTTCGGCGTGGGCGTGTATGGTACGGCAGAAGGCGACAGCGACCAAAGAATAGGGGTAATGGGCTATGCAGAAGGAGGATCAACATCTTTAGGTATAGGGGTAAAAGGGATGGCAAATGGCGATCTGGGCATCGGAGGTTCCTTCGTAGCTGCCCAGGGCCTGAACATCGAAGCAACACGTGCCGGACTTGTGGTACAAGCCCCCACCAATGATTTTATCGGCTTTTCTATTGATCCGATTATTCAAGTGTTGAATCTCAACCCTAGCGGCGCATCTATCAGTACAAATCAACGCGTAAACATTGCCAGCACCGGCAATTCAGCCCAACTGAATATCGGCACAGGAGCCACTTCATTCCTGGATGGTATCGGTATTGCCGGCGGCGAATTCAATTATGGCGCACACATCGACATTGCGGAAGGTACTGCCAGTTTCGGCGCACACCCGCTGGGTACCAATGTAAAAGGTTTTGAAGCCTTTACCGCTGCAGGTACTGCTGTTGAAGGTATCGCTCAAACGGGTATTGGCGGCTATTTTGAGTCGAATTCAGGAACCGGTACCGCATTGGTTGCCCTGGGAAAGGCCGCCATTGGAACGGCTTCTCCGGGCAGTTATTCCCTGAAAATAAAAGGGCAGGGTCTGAGCAATTTCGGGCTAAACATAGAGAACGCTAGCAATACAAGCAATTGGGAAATTTATGCCGACGGAAACCTGAACTTTTTATCCGGCACCGGAACATATGCTCAACTGAATGCTGCTGGTATGTGGATCAATTCTGATCGCCGTCTGAAACGCAATGAATTGCCCATGGCTACTGTACTGGACCGCATCGGTCGCTTACGCCCATTGTCTTATGAAATGACTACGGAAAGTAATGGCCTGCGTCGCATCGGGTTCTTTGCGCAGGAATTGCAAACCGAATTCCCGGAATTGGTAGAGGATACACCCAACCGAGCTGGCGAAACCATGCTATCCGTCAATTACGGCAGCATGAGCGTTGTTGCCCTGAAAGCCATCCAGGAACAACAACAACAGATAGCCGCTATGAAGGCCGAAAAAACAGATTTGGAAGCAAGGCTGAGTCGTCTGGAACAGCAAAACCGGGCTTTGGAAACGCGCCTGCAACAATTGGAAAAACACATGACTAAAGACTAAATCTGCTCCTTATGAAACACTCCATATTTTTCCTCTTCCTGCTGTTTTGCCTGCAAAGCAAGGCACAAGAGGCGCTTTCGGCAGGCTCCCGGTCAGGTAGCATCGGCGATATACAAATAGACTGGACAGTAGGCGAAATGACTGCTGTCAATACCGCGCAGAATGCTTCCCTGATCGTCACACAAGGCTTTCACCAGCCGTTCTTCGGGACGATTTCTACTGCCACCCCGGCGTTCCCGGATGGATCGCTGGCCATTTTTCCGAATCCGGTAACGATAGACTTGCAATTGAAAAGCCAGTTTGAAACGGAAATGGAATTGAATGTGACCGTTTTTGACGCGTTGGGCAAACAAGTGATGGATACCCGTTTGTCCCTGTCGGCAGGAGAAAATATCAGCCCACTTTCATTCCGGAACTTTCCTGCGGGCGTCTATTATTTACACTGTTATTCAATGAAAGAAAAACAGGGCGCAACTTTTGTCGTAACCAAAGTTACACAGTAACATTTTTCAGAAGCAAACGATCTTTGGGAGTGTTCGAATAAGTGGTGTGGCATACCTCACGTAATTAATTGATTATCACAATTAAGATAGAGGTGTGCCACACCACACTTATTTGAACACTCCCATCAATGGTTTTTTTGTGTTCATAAACTCTAATGAATTTAATGAAGAAATCTGCATTTGTACTCGGTATTTGCTGCTTGTTCTCCTTGCCACTATTTGCCCAGGACTGGAACCTGGTGCTCGCGGGAAGCAAATACAACTTTCAGATAAACGGAGCCTCTTTCGTCACCAACACTATTTGGGTTGATGGCGCTTCAGCGCTTGGCGCCGATTCTGTTTTCTGGTTGTCGCCTAAAAAGGGTGTTACATTCTCGTCTAGTCCATACGTGGGTTTGGTCGGTAATATACTGGGCGATACGATCGTGAAACATCCCGGCTCGGTCTATGAATGTCGCTTTAAGCCCATTACCGATTTCACATATCCACAGGTCAACACCATCTTGCATACCAAAGCCAACATCGGTGCATCCTGGGAATATAAACCAGGGGTCACAGCCACCGTAACCGAACAAAAAGACACGCTATGCTGGGGTCTCCCGGATTCTATCAAAACGATCTCCCTGTCTGATGGAAAAGTGATCAGGCTGTCCAAAAACTTTGGTGTACTTTATCTGGAAAGTCAAACCTTGATTGGTCTGGAAGGACAGGATATAGGTGTGCAACTGCCCGTACTGGGTGATTTTTACCAGGATTGGGTGACCGGCGCCATCTTTGAACAGTATGGAACCAGTAACTCAAATTACAACTTAACGGGTAAATCCTGGACGAAATACCATGTGTTGGGAAAAACCGCCACAGCCGATAGTATCAAGATAAACGTACGTAAATTGATGCGGCGAGAACAGTATGTTGCTGCCCAATTGGATACCACCATTTTTGAAGATAAAGTAGAGATTTACACGATTTTAAATCCGCAGTATGTCTATTATCCCGGTACAGTGAAGGAATCTTTCTCTAATAGTTTTGTTACTACGGCTTATCAAAATACGGCAGAAGGCCTTCAGTTGTCTGTTTATACGGTCACGACTCCTTCGTCAAGTGGCCCTGTCAGGAGCGCTACGTTTGTTATGGGAATTGGGGAAACCGCCAATACGTTTTCCAGCAATTTCCTTGGAAGTTACTATACCTCAAGCCTAACGTTACTGGGCTATCAAAAAGCCGGACAAACACAGAGCGGTCAACTGCACCCGGATTCTTTTTTCGGAGTTGTCACTTCCAGCCAGGCAATAGACGAGTTTGAACAACTGACCGTTTTTCCCAATCCGGCAGGCAGCGTGATTTTTATACAATGCGACGTTTGTCCGCAAGCGGAAACAGCAGAATGGATGGATCTATCCGGGAAAATAGTAAAAACGGTACAAAACCCTGTCTTCCAGTCTCCTATAGAGGTAAATGACCTGCCAAAAGGCTTGTACCTGTTGCGGATTCGTATGGCTGGTCATTATACTGCGGTCAGGCAGGTGGTTGTTTTTTGACAGATTTTTTTTTGATGAATGATAATTGCCGATTGATTATTGATGATGTTCAGGATACCACCCCATCATCAATTATCAATCGGCAATCATCATTCATCAATTAAAAAACCTATTATCCACTCACTCATTCCGCAAACTCTCCACCGAATTCACCAAAGCCGCCCGCAGCCCCTGAAAACCGACCGTCATAAACGCAATGGCGATGGCCAGCACGCCCGCGGCGGTAAACATCCACCATTGCACCTCGATGTGGTAGGCAAAATCTTCGAGCCAGCTCTGCACGCCCCACCAGGCCAGCGGAACGGCCAATGCAATGGCTACCAGCACTAATTTCATAAAATCGCCGGCCAGCAGGGTCGTTATACTGGAAACACTGGCGCCGAGTACCCGGCGAATTCCGATTTCCTTGCGGCGCTGCTCGGCTGCAAAGGCAACTAAGCCGAAAAGGCCCAGGCAGGAAATCAGGACGGACAGCAGCGAGAACACAAAAACCACCCGGGCCGTGCGCTGTTCGCTGCGGTACATGGCATCGAGGTGCTCGTCGAGGAAAGTGTATTCAAAAGCCGACTGCGGCAGGGAAGTATGGAAAGCCGATTGTATCTGCTTCATTGTTTCCGGCAGGTTGCCCGCGTTCATTTTCACAAGCATTAAATTCCGCGATTCCGTCGGTCTGTCGTGGAACGCATAGGCGCCGATGGGGTGATGCAGCGATTCTGCATGGAAGTCTTCCAGTACGCCCGTGATGAAGGCGCTGGAACCCAACTGGCAATGCACTTTTTTGCCGATGGCTTCTTCGGGCGTCAGGTTCAGGTAATCCACGGCTGTTTTGTTCAGGATAACGTGTACGATGGTGTCGCCGGGATATTTTTCGGGCATCGGACTGCCGGCCAGCAACTTCATGCCGAGCACTTTTTCAAAGCCGGGCGAAACGTGGTTGGTCCACAACAACATCCCGTTTTCTTCATTTTCAGCGCGGTACAGGCTGCGACCGCTGGGCCGCCCTGCCGGGTACGTTTGCGCCCGGCATACGGCTTCCACACTGCTCAGCGTACGGAAATTTTGCATCAAAGCGTCCAACTGGCCCTTGTCTTCCGCTGCGGTCGTATTCACTGCCAGTACCTGTTCCGGCTGAAATCCAAGTTTTTTCTGTTGAATAAACTGCATTTGACGGTACAGCACTACTGTTCCGATCATCAGCACCACGGATGCGGTAAACTGGGCAGTTACCAGCGTACGCCGCAGCCAACCTGCGCCGGAGTCTTTGTGAAACGCCGTTTGCAACAAATTTTTTGGTAAAAAAGAAGACAGGAAAATGGCGGGATAAGAACCTGCAAACAGGATCACACCCAGCGTAATACCAAAAATAGCCCACAGTGTCGCGGGCGCAAACAGGGTCTGGAGCGTCAGTTTTTTATCGGCCAACTGGTTGAATGCCGGTATGCTCAGGCTCAGCAAAACCATCGCCAGCAATAGCGATATGCCCACCAGCACGGCCGTGTCAACATAAAAACGGGAAGCCAGTTGCTGCCGCGATGCGCCCATTGTTTTGTTGATACCTACTTCGCGGAAGCGCAATTGCGAACGCGCCGTGGTCAGGTTCATATAATTGAAACATGCGATCAGCAACACTGCCAGCGCCAGAATGCCTAGTAAATTGACCTGTTTCGGGTCGCCCAGCCGTTCGGAATAGTTGTTGCGCAGCTCGGAAGAGTGCAGGTGCGCATCGGCCAGCGATTGCAACGACATGCTGAAATACTGATCCGGTTTCGGCACGTTTTTATCCAGCACGACCGCCAATTGTTCCTGTACGTGCTGCGGACTGGCGTCCGGCCCGAGCAACAACCAGGTTTCAAAACTGGCATTGCTCCAGGGGTTGTTTTTATAGGATACATCGACCGAGGCTAAGGAGCCGATGACCGCAGCGTCCAACGTCGAGTTGTTCGGAAAATCTTCATATACGGCCCGAACTTCTAAGGGCTGCATGTGGTCGACCCGGATGCTACGCCCCACCGGATTGGCCGTGCCGAAATACCGGACTGCCGCAGAACGACTCAGCGCTACGGTATTGGGTTGCGAAAAAGCCATAGACAAATCGCCGGCCACGGTTTTCAGGTCAAAAATAGCCAGCAGGCTGGAGTCGGCCCAGTACAGGCTTTTTTCTACTAATTTCTGTTCGCCGGCAGTCACAAAAGCCGGTCTGCCAAACCCGTGTTTCAACAACCGGGCGTATTGCTCCACTGCTGCGATGTTTTCTTTCGCCGCCGGGCCGATCCCGATAGGCGCATTGGCTAAGGACGCCGGTGTGACGTCATCCATTTTGATCTGAAGTAACACCCGGTAAATCCGGTTGATCTTTGTATGGTGGCGGTCAAAGGACAATTCGTGTTGCACATGCAGGAACAACAACAGCGAAACCGTGAGGCCTATGGCCAGGCCCAGTACATTCAGCGCCGTGAACAAGGGGTTTTTCAGCAGCGCGCGCATCGAGCATTTCAGGTAGTTTTGCAGCATGATTTGGTTATCTGTTATTAGTTATTGGTTATCCGTGTTGATAATCAGGCATTTGCAAAAAAATAGTCGTAAAAATCCGTCCCATCCGTTCAATCCGTGTGCTATCAAATCCTATGCAATCTTTTCACTCATTCCTCAAACTATCCACCGGATTCGCCAGCGCCGCTTTAATACTTTGAACACTGACGGTCAGAAACGCGACGGCTAACGCTACCAGCCCCGCAGCGGCAAATATCCACCAGTGCATGTCGATGCGATAGGCAAAATCGGCCAGCCAGCCCTGCATAAAATAAAAAGCCACCGGGGCAGCAAGGACAAAGGAAATCAGAACGAGTTTCAGAAAGTCGCCGGCCAGCAAGCGGGTAATACCCACCACGCTGGCACCCAGCACCTTGCGCACGCCGATTTCTTTGGTGCGCTGTTCTGTAGTGAAGGCGGCCAGGCCGAATAGGCCCAGGCAGGAAACAAAAGCCGCCAGCAGGGCGAACAACAGGGCTATTTTGCCGATGCGTTGTTCCGCGCCGTACATGCGGTTCAGCGTCTCATCCATAAAACGGTAGCGCGGCTCCTGGGCGGGTGAAAAACGTTTCCATTGTTGTTCCAGATCGGCGATAACCGGGGCTGCATCGGCGCCTTTGATACGCAGGCTGAGAGGGCCCTGTTGCTGTCCAAGTTGCAGGCAAAGTCCGCCGATACTATTGTGCAGGCTTTCAAAATGAAAATCCTTGATGACCCCGATGATGGTCAATTCTTCAAAATCTTCCGGTTTGGAGTCCACCGCTTTGGTCCGCGAAGTGAACAGTTTTGTCCGAGGGGATCCGAAAATCCCAGTTCTTTGGCCGCCGTTTCATTGATGATAATGGCGGTGCTGTCGGTGATGCGGGCCGGGTCGAAATTGCGCCCTTGCGTGATTTCCATACCCAACGTACGCACATAATCAGCATCTACCCGCCAGCGTTGAATCACTTTGTCGGCGCCGCTGGTGCTGCGGACGGGCGATAAGATGCAGCTTTCCCGGTAACTATCCGGTATGGGTAGATAATTGGTCAGCGTGGCGCTTTCCACCCGCGCATTGTTCAGCATTTCTGCCTTGAACGCTCCTGTCCGATCGCCCAGCGCGCGCGCATTATCCAGGATCAGCACCTGGCTTTTATCGAAACCCAGTTCTTTTTGCTGAATATATTGCAATTGATTGTAAACCAATAAAGTAGAAATAATCAACGCAGTTGAAATAGCAAATTGAAACACGACCAAAGCATTGCGGATATGCATACCTTTTGCCCCGGCGGGGTTTCCGGTCATACCTTTTAATACCTTGACGGACTGAAAAGCAGAGAGGAAAAACGCCGGATAACTGCCCGCCAGCAAACCCACCAACAATGCGCCGCCGAGCAAGGAAAGACCTAAAACCGGGTTGCTCCAGGGTATCGATAAATTGCGCCCGCTGAGTTCATTGAACAGCGGCAACGCCAATCGCGCCAGGCCGACGGCCAGCAACATGGCCACGACGGATAGCGCCACAGATTCCGTCAGAAACTGCCCCGCCAGCGCAGCCCGCGTACTGCCCAGCACCTTGCGCACGCCTACCTCGCGGGCGCGACCGGCCGAGCGGGCCGTGGAGAGGTTCATAAAATTGATGCAGGCAATGAGCAGAATGAAAAAAGCGATGGCCCCGAAAATCCAGACGTAGCGGATGTTCCCGTTGGCTTCCAGTTCCGACTGAAAAGAAGAGTGCAGGTGAATGTCTGTCAGGTTTTGCAGTCCGAATTGGGCGCGTTGGCCCGCTTTTTCAAAATCAGCCGTGGAGGTGGCAAATAAATCTTTGAGCAGCATACTCACTTTGTCATTGGCCAGCCTTTCAAATTTCCGGGCAAAAACCTTTTTGTCGACGCCCTCATTCAGCAGGAAATAGGTGAAAAAGTTGTTGCTGTAGCCCCAGTATTGCGCGGCACTTTTAATATCCGGGTGTTCGCGCATGGGCATCAATACGTCCGTGTGGAAATGGGTGTTTTCCGGAATATCTTCAAAAACAGCCGTTACCAGGCGGCGATCTTCCGAGCGGCCCATCACCAGCGTTTGCCCCAGGGCAGCAGCAGCAGAGGGGAAATAATGCTCGGCCCGACTGCGTGCAATAGCCACCGCGCCGGGCTGTGTCAAACAAAGCGCCGGGTCGCCCGCAATGACATCGAGTGGAAAAACCTTGAAAAAACTGCTGGTCTACAAAAAAGACCTTTTCCTCCCGCCCGCTTTCAGCAGATTGTCCTTCCAGGTGGGTGTTCCAGGAGCCATCCCGATGGATACGGCACCAGGCCTGAATTTCGGGCAATGCCGCCGCCGCTTCCGGCCCTACCAGGGCATCCACACAACCGTGCTGCTCGTTGAAATCGTTGATTTTGATCTCATACGTCGGCCGGACGATGCGGTCGGCCAGCGAATTCCAGCGGTCGTAACTTAGTTCGTGCCCCACAAACAGCAGAATGAGCAGGCAGGCCGCTACCCCGATCGCCAGTCCGCTGATGTTCAGCATGGAGTACAGGCGGTTTTTGGAAAGGCTTCGGAGGGCGATTTTGAGATAGTTGTTGAACATGGATGAGGAATGAGGAATGAAGGGCCGTGTATGGTGTTTGGTGTTTGGGGTGCTCCGCCTTTGGCAACTGTGTGTAGTTCAGTCGAATTTTCACAAATGCCAAACGCGGAGTGCTCGAAACACCAAACACGGTCCCTATAATTAAGCCAAGCCTTACGCCAGTTTTTCAAGCGATTGAAAATCAATGATTTGCGAACGTGTGGCCGAAAAAAATGTCCGAATCCGAACACGGTCGTTCGGGTTCGGACGGGGAGAGGATCTTCTCTCACCCCTCCTCCTAAACACCTGTATAAAATTCACAATATTCTTCACCGCGTAGCGGCAGTCTGTTTTTTAGAGAGTGTTCAGAAAAGTGTGGCACACCTAAATTAGGGTACTGATAATCAATGCAGTAGCAGAGGTGTGCCACACTTTCTTGAACACTCTCGTTTTTTACGATAAGCTGGCCGGGTGGTATAAAGGCGATTTATCCTTCCATCGCAGCACAAAAATGGCTACCACAATCGCCATCCCTGCGCTCAACAAAAAAGTAGCGCCCGAACCTTTCCAGTACCAGATACCTCCAGCCAGGCTGCTGGCCAGCAACGCAGCAATGCTTTGAAAAGCCGTATACGTTCCAATGGCCGTAGCCGTATCTTTTTTCGCGCAGATATTGCTGATCCAGGCTTTTGCCACGCCCTCCGTAGCGGCGGCATAGATGCCGTACAGAAAAAAAAGACAGATAAAAGTATACGTCGTCCGGGCAAATGCCATCCCTGCATACACCAGCGCAAACAACAGCAAGCCGCCTGTAAATACCCGTTTCATCCCGATGCGGTCGGCCAAAATGCCTATTGGATAAGCAAACAGGGCGTACACGAGGTTGTAAAAAATATAAATCCCGATCACCATGCTGTCGCTACAACCCGCTTCTTTGATCTTCAACAGTAGCAGCACATCCGAACTGTTAAACAGGGCAAACAGCAGCAGGGCGCTGACCAGCGGACGATAGGAGGCCGGACTGCGCTGCCAGTATTGCATAAAATCGCGGAAACGGGGTTTGACAGAGCTGTATGTTCCAACCGGCGTTTTTCCCGCACCAGAACGGTACAAACTATAGCCAATAATCCGGGCAAAAAAGCCAGCAGAAAAAGCGTGCGGTACGAACCGGGATACATCTGTAAAAAAAGCAGCGCCAGCAATGGTCCGATCACCGCCCCCAGGGTATCCAGCGAACGGTGGAATCCGAATGTACGGCCTTTGGTCGCGGGCGTCGCCTCGTCGGAAAGCAGGGCGTCCCGCGCACCGGTACGAATACCCTTGCCCAATCTGTCTGTGGTGCGGGCAAAAAATACCCACAGCGGATGCGCAAGTACCGCCATCATGGGTTTGGACAATGCGCTGAGCCCATAACCGATTTGTACAAAAGGCAAACGCCGGCCCGAGGTATCGCTCCAATGACCGAAATAACCCTTGCTCAGCCCGGCAACAGCCTCTGCAACGCCTTCCAGTATGCCGATGAAAATAATCGAAAAACCGATGCTTTTCAGGTAAACCGGCATTACAGGATACAACATTTCACTGGCCATGTCTGTAAACAGGCTGACAAGGGAAAGTATCCAGACGTTGCGAGACATTTTTTAGAGGTGAGAGGTGAGAAAGTGAGAGGGTGAGAGACTTCCCTTTTGGCCGCTCTTATGTTTTTTATCTTGGGTTTTTCAGGCCTGTATTCGTGAGTGGTGAGTCGTGAATCGTGAGTGGCATCCTGTTAGAACAAAGAATCTCAATCGCTCAGACAAATACAGATCATTTTCTCCGCAGGATAAGGTGCAGCATATTATCTTGCGGAGCAAATCCGATTACTTCTAACGTGATGCTACTCACGACTCACGACTCACCACTCACGATTACAGGCCTGAAAAGCCCATGCCAAGACTATCGAGCCGCCAAGGGGGATGTCTCTCACTTCTCACTTCTCACCTCTCACCTCTTCTCTTGTGCTGTCTGCTCCTGTTCGTCCAGTGCAGCAAACATACTGCTGAAAAACCGCCCGCAGTAGCGACCTCTCCATATCCACCCTGGTACAAACCGCCCAATGAGCGGGGCAAGGTCGAAACGATGGACATCAACGGCGATGGCGTGCAGGATACCATCCAATCTGACAATTCCAGCGGCAGCGGGTTTGGAAGTGAATATTATAACATTACCAATGGGAAAACCGGCGAAAAATACGAGATCGATGCGGAATACTGTTTTTGCGAAATCAGGACGGAGATCGAAATTCCACCCGTATTATTAGAGCCTGAAAACCTTGCTTTCAAAAAGAAAATGGAGGAAATATTATTGCCGCGAAAGGCGAGTACTCCTGATCCGTCACTACAGTGGATTTTGCAGGGTCTGGAGCAGCAACGCCGGTTGAAAGACCAGAAATTTTTCGACGTTTTTATAGCGAAAGGCATCCGCTGGCAACCCTTACCCATTCAGATTCCTGACAATTATTACCTTGAAAGGTATGATGAAAAATCGCCTGTTCCTTACGCTTACTACTTGCTGTACGGCGGAGACAAGCACTATTTAGATATCAAAACCGATACTTTGACGGAAAGATACAAGGATGACCATATCCGCTTGCTGGCCACTAAACACGGAATTGTTCTTCAAAAACAGGATCAATATGCCTGGATTTTTGTGACGGATATTGAATTGACCGGCGCGCCCGATAAATTAAGATGGGCCTCGATCGGTTACATGAAAATAGTAAACAATGTATTGATTTTGAATCATTTAAGCCCGGCAATGTCGGATGATAAAATATACCTGATCGATCTGGATACCGGAAAATGCGCCGGAATCGATACAGAACGGACCGCCGACATAAACGCCATTTTAGGCCCCCCGGAAAAACAGATAGCAGATCAACCGGTGATCCGGGAAATGATGGAAGAATTTAGAAAAATATAAGAAGTGGTTTTCTTTGCTCTATATATTAAACTAAATTCTTTATAAATGCCTGATTATCAACACTGATAACTAATAACTAATAACAACTTGAAATTCATTCTGCTCAGTACCCTGCTGTGTACGCTTTTTATCAGCGGCTCCCATAAAATCGACTATACCCAATGGCGGGAATACCTCGGCGGACCGGATCGCAACCACTACTCCACGCTGACGCAAATCAACCCGGACAATGTACACAAACTGAAAGTAGCGTGGACATATTCGGCGCCCGACAGCGGACAGATGCAAATGAGTCCCATCATTGTCGACGGGGTGCTGTACGGTGTAACGGCAGCCGTGCAGGCTTTCGCCCTCGATGCGGCGACCGGGCGGGAACTGTGGCGTTTTGGCGACACCCTGAATGCCTGGCACAGCACCAGCCGCGGAGTCGCCTATTGGGAACATGGCGACGACCGGCGCATCCTGTTTACCAGGGGCCCCGATCTGTGGGCGCTGGATGCCCAAACGGGAAAACCCGTCGAAACATTCGGCAATGCCGGACATGTAGACCTGCACGATGGTCTCCCGGAAATCGCCCGTAACAAGTTTATCATTTCCAATACACCCGGAACTATTTTTGAAAACCTGATCGTGATGCCGCTGCGCCTCTCCGAAGGCGCCGACGCGGCCCCCGGTGATATCCGCGCCTTCGATGTGGTGACCGGTAAATTGGTCTGGACTTTCCACACCATACCGTACCCCTCCGAAGGCGGTTATGAAACCTGGGACAACAAAGAGGCATACCTGAATACCGAAATTGGCGCCGCCAACAACTGGGCGGGTATGGCCGTCGACCGCGAGGCAGGCGTACTGTTTGTGCCTACCGGTTCCGCATCGCCCGATTTTTACGGAGGCCGGCGCAAAGGCGCCAACCTGTACGCCAACTGCCTGCTGGCCCTGGATGCCCGAACCGGTAAAAAAATCTGGCATTATCAGTTTACCCGCCACGACATCTGGGATCGAGACCTGCCCGCGCCACCCAACCTGCTCCGGGTGAAAAGAGGCGACCGGACCATCGATGCCGTCGCACAAATCACCAAACAAGGTTATGTATTTGTGTTCGACCGGAAAACCGGGCAACCGCTCTTCGATATAGAAGACAGGGCAGCGCCGCCTTCTTCCCTGACGGGCGAGCAGGCCTGGCCCAACCAGCCCGTGCCGGCACTCCCGAAGCCCTTTGCCCGGCAGGCGCACGAACTCACGGAAAACGACATCAGCCCCTACGCCGACAACCGGGATGAATTGTTGCAGACCTTTCGACGGTCAGACAAAAGATGGCACGCGCCGCCCAACCTCGAAGGCGTGTTCCTGTTGCCCGGTTACGACGGTGGCGCCGAATGGGGCGGCGCAGGCGCTGATCCGGAGGAAGGTATCTTGTACGTCAACGCCAACGAAATGGCCTGGATCATGCAAATGGAACCGGCTGCCGGTAAAATGGCCGCAGGAACCACTCCGGGAGAGGCAATTTACCTGAATTATTGCGCGTCCTGCCACAAAACCGACCGCAGCGGCAACGCGCAAAGCGGATTTCCTTCTTTGTTGAAAATTCATCGGCGGGGCAAAGGGTTTGTAAATAAAATGATTCGCACAGGAAAAGGAATGATGCCCGGATTTCCACAAATCAGTGAAACAGAAAAAGCAGCGCTGGTCGCGTTTTTGTACGGAGAAGAGAAAAAAGAGATCGGCGCGGTAGTAACTACGCTTGAAAACAAGTCCTCCACTCCTTACGAACATACGGGGTACCACAAATTCCTGGACAGCGAGGGCCTGCCCGGCATCGCGCCGCCCTGGGGTACCCTCAGCGCCATCGACCTGAATACCGGCGCTTACCGCTGGCGCGTTACCCTTGGCGACACTGAAACGCTGCGGCAAAAAGGGCATGCGCCGACGGGTTGTGAAAACTATGGCGGGCCGGTTATCACATCTGGAGGGTTACTGTTTATTGCAGCTACAAAAGATGGCAAATTTCGCGCTTTTGATAAAAAAACAGGGGTATTATTGTGGGAAACGACACTCCCCGCTGCCGCATTTGCCACACCTGCTACCTATCAGGTCAATGGCAAACAATACATCGCGGTAGCCTGCGGAGGCGAAAAATTAGGCACGGCGAAAGGGAACCAGGTGGTGGCGTTTGCGCTGGAATAGTGCATGAGGCGTCAATTCATATTTGTGCTATATTCAAAAAGTGGTTTATTTTTGAAGTAAAAATATATCAAATGGAAAATCAATTCAACGACGAACGCGAAGACACCACAATCTATAAAGTGGTCGTCAACCATGAAGAACAATACTCTATCTGGCCGGCAGACCGGGAAAATGCCCTGGGCTGGAACGATGCAGGCAAATCAGGCAGCAAGGCAGAATGCCTGGCATACATCGAAGAGGTGTGGACGGATATGCGCCCGCTTTCCCTGCGCAAGCGGATGGAGGAAGCAGCACAGAGGGATGACGAGGGATGAAAGGTTGCGACAGTCAAGTCGTTCGGGGAATCATTCCCAAACATCGCTCGTCAAATGTCATCTTGTATTTTGTAAAAACGCCCGGAATTCGGATTTGAAATCCCGTTTCCGGTGGTTTTCCACCTGGTTTTCGATGTAGTGGGTCACTATATCGACTTGTGCCGTATTTATTGAAAGGGCGCAATCAGTACCATCGGGCCGCGCCCTATGTAATAAAAATAAAAGCATCCCTTTTTCCCTTGCTTCTCTTACTTTTGCGACGCATAATTATCCCCAACCCGATATTTCCAACTGCATGGCGGCAAAAAAACGCGGACAACTCAGCATGAACTTCGACGGTGAAAGGATCTCGAAATTGTTCGGGATATTTTTCCTGTTCCTGTCGTTCTACCTGTTTATAGCGTTCACTTCGTATTTTTTTACCTGGAAAAACGACCACGACATCGTCTTCCGATTCTCCTGGGATGTTTTCTGGGACGACCTCCCTGTGGACAACTGGCTGGGGCGCTTGGGCGCTTTTGTGTCTGATACCATTATTTACTGGGGTTTTGGCGTGGCCTCCTATGGTTTTGTGTACCTGCTGTACAAGTATGGACTTGCCCTCGTACGCCGCTCCGGCATAGGATACCTGATGCTCACCATGCAGCGCACGGTTATCCTGATGGTGATTATTTCCGTAGTGAGTTCTTTCTTTTTGCAAACACTGGAATTCCCCTGGGGAGGCGTTTTCGGGCAGGCGATCAGCGAATATATTCAGAATTTTCTGGGCGTCATCGGCACGGTGGCCCTGATGATTTTTGCGCTGGTGGCCACCTTTGTCTGGTCCAACAACCCTGATCTGGAGGAATTCACCTGGATGAAACTCTGGGATGAGACCAAATTAGCCTGGCAGGATCTGCTCACCGGCAATTTCGGCAAACGCCGCAGAGCCGCCGACGCAGCCCGCATGGCCCGCCAGCGTACGGAAAAAACTTCCGTCAATACCATCAATGAAGCGATGAGCAGCATCGGCGAAACAGGATCAACCGCTCCGCCGATCGCGGCAGCCACGCCTTCTGCCACCCAGTTGGCTTTGGACCTGAGCCAGCGCTCGGCACTGTTTGCCGACGTGCCCAAACAGGAACTCCCGCCCCGCCCCGAGCCGCTCAGACCCGGCCTCGACGGCGACCTGGAAATCGTGGTCCCGGTTGCTCCGGCTATCGTGACGCCCGACGAAGCGAATGCTTACAAACCGCCTGTGGTGGCCGTTCAGGAAGAAACCGCCAATCTGACGGAGCCGTACGACCCGACGCTTGAACTGTCCGGCTACGAATACCCGCACCTGCAATTGCTGGTCGAACACGACAATTCCGTTTTGGAAATTGACCGCGAGGAACTCGAAACCAACAAAAACCAGATTCTGGAAACCCTGATGTATTTCAAAATTGAAATTGAAAAAATCAAGGCAACCATCGGCCCGACCGTGACGCTCTATGAAATTATCCCGGCCAAGGGCATCCGTATTTCCAAAATCAAAAACCTCGAAGACGATATTGCCCTGAACCTTTCGGCGCTGGGCATCCGTATCATCGCTCCCATTCCGGGCAAAGGCACCATCGGTATCGAGGTGCCCAATAAAAAGCGCCAGACCGTCGGTATCCGCGAGGTATTGATGGATGAAAAATTCAAACGCGCCAAAATGGAATTGCCGATAGCATTGGGCAAAACCATTCAGAATGAGGTATTTGTGGCCGATTTGACCAAAATGCCGCACTTGCTCGTAGCAGGCGCTACCGGCCAGGGTAAATCGGTCGGCATCAACGTCGTACTGATGTCGCTGCTGTACAAAAAGCACCCATCGCAGGTCAAACTGATCCTGATCGACCCAAAAAGGTGGAATTGTTCCCCTATGCGCACCTGGAAAACCACTTCCTGGGCTTCCTGCCCGACCAGGTGGAGCCGATTGTGACGGACACGACCAAGGTGGTGCATACCCTCAATTCGCTGATTATTGAAATGGAAACGCGCTACGACCTGCTGAAAAAAGCCGAGGTGCGCAACATTTCCGAATACAATGAAAAATTTGTCGGGCGCCGCCTGAACCCCAACAAGGGCCACCGGTTCCTGCCCTATATCGTGCTGATTATCGACGAATTTGCCGACCTGATTATGACGGCGGGCAAGGAAATAGAATTGCCGATCGGGCGTCTGGCGCAATTGGCGCGGGCTGTCGGTATTCACCTGATTATCGCTACACAGCGGCCATCGGTGAACATTATCACGGGTGTGATCAAAGCCAATTTCCCGGCGCGGATCGCGTTCAAAGTGGCATCCAAAGTCGACTCGCGTACCATTCTCGATACTGGCGGAGCGGAACAACTGACCGGACGCGGCGACATGCTACTCAGCGTCGGCGGCGATATTATTCGCCTGCAAAGCGCCTTTGTGGATACGCCGGAAGTGGAACGCGTGATCGAATTTATTGCCAATCAACAGGGTTTTGCCGAACCGTTCTTCCTGCCCGAATTTCACCCCGACGGCGAACCCGGTGGCAGCGGCGGCAACAAGGAATTCCGCCTGGCAGATATGGACGATATGCTGGAGGATGCCGCCAAACTGGTGGTGGAAACACAACACGGCTCCACAAGTATGATCCAGCGGCGTATGAAATTAGGCTACAACCGCGCAGGCCGCATCATGGACCAACTCGAAGGACTCGGCATTGTCGGCCCCGCAGAAGGTTCAAAACCCCGCGAGGTGTTGTTTTATTCGATGGATGAACTGACCCGGTTTATGACGGAGTTGCATAAAAGGAAATAACGGTGTTTGGTTTGTGTTTAGTGTTCCCCCCCCGCACGAGCACTGCCAAGGCAGCACCAAACACAACATAAAACACACCGTATGGAGGAAATTCATGCGGGAAGCCATACGACAATCGCTGGAAGGCATGGAACGCAATGATGGCGGCCCGTTCGGCGCGATTGTGGTGAAAGACGGCAACATTGTGGGGCGCGGCAACAACCGGGTGACCTCCAGCAACGACCCCACGGCCCACGCCGAGGTGGTTGCTATCCGCGATGCGTGTAAGAATCTGGGCAGTTTCCAACTGGATGGTTGCGATATTTATACCTCCTGCGAGCCTTGTCCGATGTGCCTCGGCGCCATTTACTGGGCGCGTCCTGAACGGGTGTTTTTTGGCTGCACCCGCACAGATGCTGCCGATATCCAGTTCGATGATGCGTTGATTTACAATGAAATGACGGTACCGCTGGAACAAAGAAAAATACCCATGATCCCGCTGCTGCGCGACGAAGCGCTCGCGGTTTTTCGGGCCTGGAAAGAAAAGGAAGATAAAACAGCGTACTAAAATTATGTACCACATAGGCACATAGGTCATACGTTTACTAAACTTAAAAAGTTTAGTAAACGTTGCCAGAACGAGATAAAGAACACCATTCACATGTCCGATATTTTTGAAACAGCACAACAAACCATCGCGGCCATTGCCGCCGAGTCGCCCGCCAACACCGAAGCGCTGGAAACCTTTCGCATCCGGTATTTAGGCTCCAAAGGTCTGGTGAAAAACCTGATGGAGGAAATGCGCCAGGTGCCCAACGAACAGAAACGCGCCTACGGCCAGTTGATGAATACACTCAAGCAACAAGCGGAAGAAAAATACCAGTCGCTGAAAAGTGTGTTCGAGGCGCAGTCGGAGAGCGGCGCAGGGCAGTCGCTCGACCTCACGGCCCCCGGCGAGCCGCTACCGCTCGGCTCACGCCACCCGGTCGCGGTCACCCTCAACCGCATTGTAGAGATTTTTACCCGCATGGGATTCAGCGTAGCCGACGGCCCTGAAATTGAAGACGACTGGCACAATTTCACGGCCATGAATACGCCGGAAGACCACCCTGCCCGCGATATGCAGGACACCTTTTATGTGGTAGACGCGCCGGGTATGTTGCTGCGCACGCATACCTCGCCGGTGCAGGCCCGCGTGATGGAAAACCGCAAACCACCCATCCGCATTATTGCGCCGGGACGCGTTTACCGCAACGAAACTATTTCGACACGTTCACACTGCCAGTTTCACCAGGTGGAAGGACTCTACATCGACGAGGGCGTTTCGTTTGCCGACCTGAAACAAACGCTGCTGTATTTTGCGCAGGAAATGTTCGGCGCGACCCGGATACGCCTGCGCCCTTCCTTTTTCCCTTTCACCGAACCATCGGCTGAAATGGACATCTGGCTGGGTACGGATACGGAAAAAAACTACCGCCTCACCAAAGGCACCGGCTGGCTCGAAATACTCGGCTGCGGCATGGTTGATCCGCAGGTACTCGACAACTGCGGCATCGACTCCCATAAATACAGCGGATTTGCATTCGGTATGGGCATCGAACGCCAGGCACTGCGCCTGTATGAAATCGGCGACATCCGACTGCTTTTTGAAAATGATGTGCGCTTTTTACGGCAGTTCAGTTCGGCCATATAAAAGTGCGAAGTCGTTAGTGCGAAGTGCGAAGTCCGTAGCGTACACCGTTCCATGCTTTGAAAACTTAAGCGTGAAACGGTGTACGCTACGGACTTCGCACTTCGCACTACCGACTTCGCACTTATTTCTGTCGACTTTCGCCGGATGCTGCTCGAAAATAACGAATATTGCAGTCCGTGTAAGGCCCACATTTGGGCCGTTATTGCAAGCAACTTTCTCCTATCATTCAATCAGCAACCATGTTTCTCATTATTATTGGCATATTAGCCATCGCGCTCGGCGGTATGTTCGCCAAAATGAATCCCAATTTTGTAAGCGCCGGCAAAACAGGCCGTATTATCGGTACAGGGCTTATTCTACTCGGCGTATTGAGTTCCTGTTTTGTCCAGATAGAGCCGGGTGAAGTAGGCGTGCAAACGCTGTTCGGCAAGGTGCAACCCAAAGTACTTACCGAAGGCCTGAACTTCGTTAATCCATTGGTCGATGTGGTGCATTTTGATGTGCGCACGCAGAACTACACGATGTCGGCCGTACATGACGAAGGCGATCAGGAAGGCGATGATGCCATTCGGGTACTTACCGCCGATGGTCTGGAGGTTATCATTGACCTTTCCGTATTGTACCACATCGTTCCTGAAAAAGCGCCGGATATTCTTCGTTCTATCGGGAAAGACATTAAAGATGTGATTGTACGTCCGGTTGCCCGCACCAAAATACGCGACAACGCTGTGTTTTACGATGCTGTAGCACTTTATTCCACCAAACGCGAGGAATTTCAACAGAAGATTTTCCAAACTATTGAAAAAGAATTCGCAGAGCGCGGCATCGTGCTGGAAAACCTGCTGATCCGCAATATCCAGTTGCCCGAATCGGTGAAACAGACCATCGAATCCAAAATTAATGCAGAGCAAGAGTCGCAAAAAATGAAATTCGTGCTGGAAAAAGAACGCCAGGAAGCCGACCGCAAACGGGTAGAAGCCCAGGGTATTTCCGACTACCAGCGCATCCTGACTTCTACTTTGACCGACAAACTGATTCAGTACGAGCAAATTAAAGCCCAACGGGAAATCGCCACTTCGCCCAATGCCAAGGTGATTTTTATGAACGGAAAAAGTGCGCCGATTTTGCTGGGGCAGTGAGTTAGTTATCGGTTATTAGTTATCCGTTATCGGGCTTTCAGGCTGGAAACGGTGGGTAAGGATCATTTCCACTCCCCTTTGGTTATCTGTTATCGGTTATTAGTTATCAGGGTGGGAACATTTGGCTTCCGTAAGTAGTTTAGCCAAACATTTCAACCCTGATAACTAATAACCAATAACGGATAACGTTTCTTTGCACTGCTATGGAAAAACCATCCTTTAACATTGACCAGAACCGACTCCGCGAACGCCGCGCGGCACTTGAACTCCTGCGCGTTCGACTGAAAGAGGATTTTGTCGGCATCGACGAAATCATCGACAACCTGCTCGACTATATCCAGGTGTGGTACCTGATGCCTGAAATTCTGACGCGTCCCATTATCGTCTGCCTCTGGGGCATGACAGGGGTTGGCAAAACCGACCTTGTCCGGAAAATGGTGCAATACCTTGATTTTCAGGAGCGTTTTGCGGAAGTGGAACTGGGCAATTCCGACAATACCACTTATTTCAGCAGTGTAAGCGCTATCCTGAAAGCCAACAGTATTACCGACAACAGTCCTTCTATTGTGCTGTTCGACGAGATACAACGCTTTTATACCATCGATTCCGACGGCTCGCCGGTGCCTTCCACCAAATTCAACGACTTCTGGGAATTGCTGAGCGACGGGCGACTCGCCAAACGCGAAAAAGACGATTTCGACTACTACATTTCAGATTTTATGTTCAATCAGCGGCAGCGCAATCGCCGCCCTGCGGATGCGGAAAATGAAGACCCGCTGTCGGACAGCGTGGGTATCTGGGAGGCCCGAAACCTCAAAAAAATGCTCGAACTGGAAGAAGATGTGGTGGATATAGCCGATATGAGCAAAAAACAAATGCTCGATATGATCCTGGAGGCCAAAAGCCGCAAGCGGGTATTTGAACCGGTGGATTATTCGCAAACGCTGATTCTCATCAGTGGCAACCTCGACGAAGCATTTCAAATGGCGACGCATACTTCCGACAGCGAAGTAGACGCCGATATTTACCATGCTTTCACCAAAAAAATCACGGCGGTCGACATCAAAAATGCCCTCACCCGGCGTTTCCGGCCGGAACAGGTGGCCCGATTCGGCAATATTCACCTGATTTATCCCAGCCTCAGAAAAACGGATTTTGAAGCGCTGATCCGCAAGGAAGTGGCCCGCATCGTCGCCCGCGCTGAACACAGTTTTGGGGTTAAAATTGACATTTCCGATAAAATTTTCCAGATCATTTACCGGAACGGCGTATTTCCCGTACAAGGCGTACGCCCGGTTTTCAGCAGCGTCACGGATATTCTGGAGACCAATTTGAGCAAATTCCTGTTCGAGGCGCTGAATGACGGCAGCAAAACGCTGTCCATCGACTACGACACTGAACTGCAAAAAATTATTGCCAAAGTGGGTGAACGCATGGTTGTAATTCCTTTCGTCGGGCGCATCGACAAAATCCGCCAGGGCAATATCGCCGATGTGGTGGCCAATGTGAGCGTCCATGAAGCGGGTCACGCGGTGGCTTATGTGGTGTTATTCGGATTGGCGCCCTTGCAATTGAAATCAAAAGTAGCCAGCAGCTACGCTTCCGGGTTTACTTTCCCGCACGAGATATACGAGACCCGGGAAAATATCCTGAAAAAAATCAATGTCTTCCTCGCCGGCGGTATCGCTGAAGAATTGATTTTTGGTGAAAACAACGCCACCGTCGGTCGCCTGAACGACCGGGAACAAGCCACCATGCTCGCGATGGATTACCTGCGCCGCTACGGTTTCGATGCGCGTTACCAGGCCAATTACAGCCTCGAATACGGTTTTGCGATGGATAAATTTGAAACCGACAAAGACGTGGAGCAGATGGTTGCCAACCTGGTCGCCGAAACCCGCGCTTTGCTGTCCACGCACCGCAATTTTTTGCTCGCCCTGGCCCGCCACCTGAACGACAAAGGCAGCCTCGAAGCAAAAGATGTGGCCTCCGTTGCTACTGATTTCGGATTGGTGGCTACGATTCGGGAAGAAGGATACCTGCATTTGCCGGGATATGGGGGATTGATGGGTGAATGAATGAAAAGGCAAAGGCAAACGAGTCTTTTTGGCGGCAAAGGACAAAAATATAGGCATCAGCCATATTTGATTTTGACTGCTTGAGTCTTTTGACCTTGTTTCCTTTGCCTTTGCCCTCCTTTACATCTTCCTCACTTTCAGCACCTTATCATTCGCTCCGCCGGCAGGTATGCAAAGTCTCCCTCATTCACAGAGATTTGTTCCGTCAGCAGCACCTGCCCGGTTTGCACATCCGTCCAGGTGGCAGTGTAATTTCCTTTGGGCAAAACCAATTGAATGCCCGCAGGTTTGGAAAGAATCGGTTCAATGTAGAGAACCCAATGTTCCGCGTCGCGCATCGCGTATGAAAAGGCCCCTTCCACGTGTCTTATAAACGAACGATCCGGCTGGAGCGAAGCCAGGTCTAAGCCTTCCAGGTAATTTTTCAGCACTTTGAAATAGGCCCGGAGCCGGGGACTGCCGCCGCCCGGAGCGTCGTTGCCAAGATCGGTTCCATCCTCGTGCCCGACGGTAAAGGAATAATCGAGGTGGTTGAACAAACCGCCGCCGTTCATCATAAAACGCCAGGCCTGTCGTCGGTAGGTTTCGTCGCTTTTTCCTGCAAAACCCGTTTCGTTGAAGCCGATTACCTTGTCCAAACCGTAATTCATTGTTACTGCCTCGGGCGAAGCGTAGTGAAACGTATAAATGGAAATGCGCGGATCGGAGACAAATACCGGCAGTTTGAAATTGGCGATGTTGTGCGAAATCAGGTGTTGCTTTCCCATCGATTTTTCGGCATCGGCAATCCAGGTCGAAACGGTCGAATGCCAGTTGCGCGAATTTTCCGAGGCAATTTCCAGGGTGTTTTTCCATTGCAGCCAGGCTTGTTTGAGGTCTTCGGGACCGAGGTAATCGTTCCAGACCAGAATAGTATCCTTGCCTTCCGCCCAGGGTTCGTTTTGAATTTCAAAATAAAAATGGTCGTACCGATTGAGTTCCGCTGTCAATTTCCGGGTATAAGCCTCCTGAAAAGCCAGCAAAGTTCCGTTGTCCATCGTATTAACGCGGTTAGGCGGCAGGTCCGGAGGCGTCCCGTTGATATTGTTCAGGCCGTTAAACGGATGATACGCCCAGCCTGCGCCATAGTAGGCCGAAAAAAGCGTAATTTCAACGATGATGCCCCGCTGCGCGGCCTTTTGCATAAAATCGTGCAGCCGCCTGAAATAGGCATCGTTCCAACTGTTCAGGTCGTATTTGCCCTCTTTTTTGTTCCAGGGTAATAACAATTTGTCTTCCGCCGGCGCCAGTGTATTGTTTTGAATCCCGAAAGCGCCCGGTTTTTCATAGTAGGCGCCCATAAAAAGACGTGTGGTATTCAGGCCGTCTTTTTGCAGGGTTTCAAGGTAGATGTCATAATTAAAATCGAGGTTCATCACCGCGCCATAGTGCTCGCCCGACCCGACGATCACCGCGGGTTTGCCCTGGTACTGGAAATAATGCGGGTTTTGCGGCAGCAGTTGCAGGGTGGGTGCAACATAGGTTTGCGGCGCTATGTGTTGCTCCAGAAAATCGCGCGTCGCTTTTGTCCACACCGCATAACCCTTGTCATTGAGGTGTAGCATATCTCCGACTAAGTATTCCGGATTCGGCAGGCCCGATTCGGTCAGTAATGACTGATAAATGTCAATGTAAAACGCCTTTTTGGGGTGTTTTCGGCAGTATTTTTTAAACGCAGCGTTGACCTTGCGCTGTTCGGGCATGGTCTTTTCGCGGGCCACGCTGGGGCGAAGGGCGTACACGGCTACTTTGGTATCCGGCAATTTTTCTTCCACCAGCGCCATAAAGGTTTTGAAATCCCGGGCAATCTGCTTCGGCGTTTTTTTGCCATTTGTAATGTCATTGTCGCCTTCGTACAACAAAATTAGAGATGGCCGGAGCGGCAGCACCACCCGGTCAAAAAAGTAAATAGCATCCGACATTTCGGAGCCGCCGAAACCGCGGTTGACAACGGAATAACCTGCCAGGTCTTCCGCGTAGGTATTCCACAGGCGCATGGACGAGCTTCCGTATAGCAGGATTTGACCTGCGGCAGGTTTTTGCATGGAATCCAGTCGCTCGAAAGCGCGTATTTCGGGTTCAAATCTTTGTTGCGCCTGCGCAGTCAGAAAAAGGAATAAAGGCAGAAGGAGGAAGCAAACTTTTTTCATCATCTTTTAGTGTTTGGGGGTTTCAATGTTTTAGTGTTTCAGTGTTTTGGAAGATAGCCTCTAATCGGTTTGTTTGTGGGAGGAAAGTTCGGAAAAAATTCAGGTTTTTTATTTTATCCGCCAGCTTAGTAACGCTTAAAACAAGTTCTGGCTAACCCCCCCCCCCCCCCGGGGCCGGGGGGGGAGGGGGGGGACAGGGGGGGGCCGGGCCCCACCCCCCCCGGGGTTTGGCCCGCCCCCCCCTGGTTGGTTTTTTCCCCCCCCCCCCCCGGCCCGGGTTGCCCCAATCCCCCCCTTTTTTTTTGGGCCTCTCCCCCCCCCCCCGCACGGCGGATATAAATGAAACTGGTCTGAAAATCCCCGGCCCAAACCATCATAGCAGCCAAAGGGAAAGCCACTCACAGATCACAACTCACGACTCACAATTCCATTAACTTTCTGACAACGTTTCGGCACCAACGAATGTCTTACTTTTGCACGCTTTTTGTGCTAAGTAGGTGTGCAAAATTAGTTTTGGCTAAATTCTTTGTAAATGCTTGATTATGAACACTGATAACCAATAACTAATAACCGGTAACTACTTATGATTATTTAAAAATCCGTTGGAATGATCTCTTCCGGCGGGGCAAAATCCAACATTCAACATGAAAAAATGGTTTCTTCTGCTCATTTTGCTGCCTGCAACACTCTGGGCTCAAAAAAATACGACCGCAAAAACGACTGCGGGTAAATCTACCGTGCAGGTAATTTGCTACCTCTATGGCTTGCCGGCGGGTATGGATAGCATTACACTCTACGAACTGGGAGGTCTGGGCAACCGCGCCATCGCTCGTGGCGGGCGCCGGATGCCCGACAGCGCTTTTGTGCTGAACGTGCCTGCTTCCAAATCCCGTTTCTATGGCGTGGGACTCAACGAGGTGGCTGCTGCCAAAGTAATTCTGGGAGAGGAACCCGAAATCAAACTGTATGCCCAGGCGCAGTACATGGAATTGGGCCGAACCGTCGGTTCTCCAATCAACACGGCGTATGAAAAATTACAAAAGAAGTTGTAAAAATCAGGAGGAAAGCGACATGCTGCGCACTAAATTGGCAGATAAGTCCCTGGAAAAACAACGCGCAGCACTCGGTTCCCGGAAAGTACGTCTGCTCGATTCTTTAAAAGTAGCCAATCCCCTGCTTTGGCGGGTGGCATCTCTGCAACTTTTCCCGGATTATACTTCTGACGTGAAGGGATATGCCGGCGCAAAAGAATTTTACGGGAAAGAATTTTTTCGCTATGCCAACCTCGCTGATGCCGCTTATGAAGGTGTTCCGGCTGTTTTCGAAGCCTTCGATCAGTACGCTCAACTGCTGACGAAAATGCAGGTCTCCTCAGCGGATTTTGCGCAATGGACCGACCTCCAACTGGCTAAAATTCCGCCGACCTCCAAAACCTATCGTATGGCCCTGGGCGGTATCGTATCGGGTTTAAAAACTGCCACCAGCACCTTGTATCCCGAGTATGGCCGTAAATACATCGACCGGTATAAAACTGCCAGCCAGGGCGAAATAGCCAAAATGGATATGGAATTGAAACGTTCCGGCACTTCCACACCCGGCTTTGAAGCGCCCGATCTGGTAGGCATGACGCCCGACAGCCAGACGTATTCTCTGAGCAAAATGCGCGGCAAATTAGTGTTGATCGACTTCTGGGCCAGCTGGTGCGGCCCCTGCCGCAAGGAAAACCCCAATGTGGTAGCCAATTACAACAAATACAAAGACAAGGGTTTCGATATCCTCGGCGTGAGCCTCGACCGCGAACCCAATGCCTGGAAAAAAGCCATCAAAGACGACGGACTTCCGTGGCACCATATCAGCGACTTGAAAGGCTGGCAAAGCGCGCACGCAGCGCTGTACGCCGTTTCGTCTATTCCCCAAACGGTACTCGTTGACAAGGACGGGAAAATTCTGGCCCGCAATATTCGCGGAGAACAACTGGGCGCGAAGTTGAAGGAGTTGCTGGGAGAGTAGGTTTCACAAGTAGTTATCCGTTATTAGTTATTGGTTATCAGTGTTGATACTCAAGTATTTACAAGGAATTTAATCAAAACTAATTTTGTACATCTATGTAGAAAATGTAAAATCCCGAATTCTTCCATGACGAAGAATTCGGGTTTTTTTGTTATAGAATAAACGCTTAATGCGCTTGGAATATCTGCGTTAAACATGTGCGGGTCTTACAACATTCAAATTTGTCGCCCCCGTAACAATCGCCCAAAAAACATCCACGCACAAAACCAAATCCTGAACTCCCCTCGTACATTTCCAGAATCTTGCTTGTCAAAAGAAATACACCCCGTTTTCTAAAAACATAACTACTTTTCTCGCTTCAATCCAACGTTCGCCATTGATGCCTGTAGATTCTGGTCAGACCGCCATTCTCATTTTTTCGCGTACCGCTTCGCAGGAGGCTCAGGTAAAGACTTTTGACCGCAACGCCGGTCAAAGCGCGAACCGGGTTATTGTACAGCGCCTGATCGACCATACCGTCGATACCGCCCGGCGAACCCAATTGCCTGTTTTTATCCACTATGATACGAAACCCTCCACCGGAACATTTGGGACACATTTAGCGGAAGCGCTGGAGTCCGTTTTTAAAAAGGGATATACCAGCATCATTGCTATTGGCAACGATTGCCCGGAACTTTCGGCGCCCATGCTCCTGGAAGCCCACGCCCGTCTGACAAAGCAACCACTCGTGCTCGGGCCGGCCATTGACGGCGGTTTATATCTCATTGGAATACAAAAATCTGCCTATCATCGCCTAACGTTTGTAAATCTGCCCTGGGAAACGGCGCAATTGCAAAGCGCCTGGCAGCAATATCAGGTGGCGAATGAGACGGACATTGACTGGCTGAAGCCGTTAAGCGACGTCGACCATGCTGCTGATTTCAAAACCCTGCTGGCACGACTGCCCCGCTGGAACTGCCTGCTGAAACAATTGCGGAGTATCCTGGCATCTTTCACCGTTGCTGCAAATTCTTTTTGCCAAAGTGCTCTTCCCCTTGCGCCATTTGGCCTGGCCCCTTTGCGCGGCCCGCCTTTTCCCTGAGTGAACATTGATTTTCAGGTATTTACTCTTCTGCATATAACCCGGAAACTGTTTCCAAACAGTTCGGTGTGTAGTCACGGGGTGACTCGAAGTCTAATGTCGTCAACTTAGCGCTAGTGAAGAGGTGTCATCTGCGAGGTACGAGCAGGTGACATCTAGAGATGTCACCTGCTCGTACCTCGCAGATGACACCTCTTCACTAGCACTAAGTTGACGACATTAGACCTCAAGTCACCCACTCAGGATGTTTGTGTCTCCCTGTTTACAAATCCCCAAAGCTACCACCTCAAACCATCAAACCCACACAAACCTTCAAACCTTCTCAAACCCCTCCCAACCTGACAATACATAAAAACAAACTACACATGAAAAAATTAAACTTACTGATACTATGTTGCCTGTGTCTGAATGCTGCCATCGCGCAGAGCATACGGGTGAACGGAACGGTGCGCGACAAGCAGGCGGGTGATGCCATGCCCGGGGTGAGCGTATTGGAAAAAGGCACGACCAACGGCACAGTAACCGACGCGAGCGGCCAATACGCCCTCACGGTTGCCGACAAATCGGCCACTTTGGTATTCACCTTTATCGGTTATGAGTCACTGGAATCGGCCATTACCCTGGAGGGAAGCACCGATATAGCATTGCCGTCCAAGGCAACGGGCTTGAGCGAAATCGTCATCACGGCGCTGGGCGTCGAGCGGCAATCCAAAGACCTGGGGTACGCCGTGCAGCAATTAGACGGCGCTGAAATAGCCGGCGTAAAATCGCCCAACTTTTTGGACAACCTGGCCGGAAGGGTGGCCGGTTTGACAGTCAGCCAGGGTTCAACCGGCGTTGGTTCCACTTCCAAAATCACCATTCGCGGCGAAGGTTCTTTTTCAAACAATAACCCCCTGTTCGTGGTGGACGGTATTCCGATCAACAATAATTCCATCATCAATTTTACCAACGACGACGCAGCGGGATTTCAGGAAGTGGACTTTGGCAACGGCGCCATGGAAATCAACCCCGACGATATTGCTTCGGTGACGGTGCTGAAAGGCTCTGCAGCGGCGGCCCTCTACGGCACCCGGGCCTCCAACGGGGTCATCATCGTGGCCACGAAAGATGGCGCGCGCAGCAAAGGATTGGGGCTTAGTTTTAACTCCACAACCTATATCGACAAGCCGTTTCAGTTGCCTCAGTTCCAAAACCTGTACGCACAGGGCAATTCCGGCAAATTCGCATTCAAGGACGGTCTCGGCGGCGGTATCAACGATAATATTTCATACAGCTGGGGCCCGGCGTTCGATCAGGGCATCCTGACGCCACAGTACGACAGCCCGGTGACGGCCCCCGACGGTCGCATTGTGCGCGGGGGCGATGTGGCCGTGCATGGCGGCGCACCGATCACGCCGACGGCATTGGTCAACTACCCGGATAATTTGAAAAATTTCTATGAAACCGGCGTCACGACGATCAACAACATCGCTATTTCCTCGGGTTTTGACAAAGGAAACCTGCGCTTCTCCATGAGCGATTTGCGCAGCGAGTCCATTATTCCCGGCGTAAACCTGAACCGTAAAACCGCCGCCGTCCGGTTAAACTTCCGGCCTACACAGCGCCTGCGCGTCAATTCGAGCATCAATTACGTCAATTCCGGGAGCGAAAACCGACCCGGTAATGGCTATGGTTCCGAAAATACCAATTACGCGATTGTCGCCTGGGGCCCGCGCTCGCTGAATATTGAAAATATGAAAAATTACTGGCAGCCCGGACTCGAAGATTTGCAGCACTATTCTTTCAATTACACGTTTTTCGACAATCCATATTTCACGCTGCTGGAAAACAGGAACTCATTCAACCGCGACCGTTTGTTTGGCAATGTGTCTGCTGCCTACGAATTTACCGACGACCTGAGCCTGACGGTGCGGACGGGTATGGACTATTCCAGTGAAATGCGGAAATTTCGCCGGGCATTCAGTTCCAATCGTTTTAAAAATGGCGCGTATGCCGAGCAGACGGTGTTTTTCAGGGAAAATAACACAGACTTGCTGTTGAATTATCAAAAGGAGTTCGGCAAAATAGGACTGGATTTTTCCGCCGGCGCTAACCGCATGGATCAGCGGGCTGCCAATGTGCAAACACAGACCACTTCGCTGGCACAGGCGGGCGTTTTCAACCTCTCCAATGCCGCCTCGCCGTTGGAAATACTTTCTTCTGAAGCCCAAAAACGCATCAACAGCGTGTACGGCATCGCCAAATTCAGTTACAACAATTTTTTGTTTGTAGACATCACAGGCCGCAACGACTGGTCGAGCGCCTTAGCCACGCCGACCTCTACGGCCAACACCTCGTTTTTTTACCCTTCCGTTTCGGGTAGCCTGGTGTTGTCGAATGTGGTAAATCTGCCGCCGGCGGTTTCTTTCGCCAAAATCCGGGCAAGCGCCGCACAAGTCGGCAACGACACCGATCCGTACCAGACAGCCGGGATATTTGTGGCGGGGGTGCCGTATGCCGGACAGCCGACGCTCAGCGAGCAAAGTACCATTCCAAGCGCCCTGTTGCTCCCGGAGCGCAGCACCTCCTACGAGTTTGGCGCCGATGTCCGTTTTTTCCGCGACCGCCTGCGTTTTGATGTGACTTACTTTGATGAACTGACTGAAAACCAGATCATTTCTTTGCCCATCGCCATTTCTTCCGGTTACAAGGAGCAGGTAATCAACGGCGGCGCAGTGCGTTCGAGTGGCGTGGAAATCGTTGTCGGCATCACGCCCCTCAAAAGCAGGGACTTCCAGTGGGACGCGCAGTTTAATTTCAGCAGCAGTGTTTCCAGGGTGGAGGCGCTGCCTGAAGGAAGCGGACGACTGACGCTGGCTTATTCGCGGGTGTACGACAATGTCAACCAAACCGTGTGGTTCCAGGTGGAAGAAGGCGGCAAAATCGGCGACATCTACGGCACGGGATATTTGAAAAATGAAAACGGCAATTTTGTGCTTACGGCAACTGGAAACCACATTGTCGACAACACCCTCAAACGGCTGGGCAATTACAACCCCGACTTCATTCTGGGTTTCAACAATCAACTCCAATACAAAAACTGGAGTCTGGGCTTTTTATTCGACTGGCGGCAAGGCGGCATTCTGGTGTCGCGCACGCTGGCGCTGGCAGCTGTGGGCGGCCAATTGAAAGAGACCGAAAACCGTCCGGCAGCAGGTATTGTCGCTCAGGGCGTGGTCAATACCGGCACTTCGGAAAACCCGGTTTATGTGCCCAACACGACCCCGCTGCCAGCCGAGACGTATTACCGCCAGTACTACGACCGGAACCACGAAGAGAACAATACGTACGATGCATCGTACCTCAAACTGCGGGAATTCACGCTGGGCTACACCTTCAAAACGGGCGATCAGGGTAAAGGTTTTTTGCGAAAAAGCAACCGCCTCTCTGTTGCCCTGATTGGTCGCAACCTCTTCGCTATCAGCGATATGCCGCATATCGACCCGGAACAATTGGCCGTGCAGGGACAGCAATTTGTCAGCGGCGTGGAAAATATGTCTTACGCCACGACGCGCAGTTTCGGACTTAAACTGGGTTTTGATTTTTAATGCTCCAAATTCAAACATAAAAATAATGACGCACCATACATTCAAAACCAGGTTATTACTGCTGGCCATCCTCTTCGCCGGCGCTTGTACGAAAGATCTGGATACGATCAATACGAATCCCAATGCTCCCATCGAAGCTACCCCAAGCCTGTTGCTCCGAAAGGTCATTTATGATTACGGCGAGCAGATGTCCTATGAAGGATTTACGGCGGGCAACCTGCTCGGTCAGTACTTCACGGCCATTGATTTTAACCTGTTTGACCGGCACAGCCTGACCGAACCGCAGATCGGCGGCAATCCCTGGCCGGTGTTGTACAGCAACCTGCGTGACAATGAAATTCTGCTGGGTCAGTCGCGCACCAATCCTTCGTTTGCGGTGTATGAAGGCCCTTCCCTCATTTTGAAAGCCTATATGACGGCGGCCCTGACGGACATCTTCGGCGATGTGCCGTATAGTGAGGCGCTGCAAGGCAAGTCGGGCAACGTGACGCCGAAATACGATAAGCAGGAAGATATTTACCTGGCGCCGGGCGGGATTTTGGACAACTTAGACAAAGGTATTGCGGCTATTCAAAACTACGCCGGCGCACAGCGGCTGGATGGCGATATCCTGTTCAGCAGAAATCTGAACGCCTGGAAAACGTTTGCCAATTCATTAAAAATAAAATACCTGATGCGCATTTCCTACCGGGTAGATGTATCGGCGCAATTACAGGCCATTTACGCCGCCGGGGATTTTATGAAAACCAATGCGCAGAATGCCAAGTTTGATTTTACCAACGGCGCGCCCAACAACTTCCGGATGGCCACACTTCGCGCGGGCGATTTCAACCTGTTTATCATGTCGCTGACCAGCGAGGAAATCCTGAAAGGACTGAACGACCCGCGCATGGCCGTCTTTTTCCGGCCTATCGGCAATGATCCCACCAAAACGCAGTACGAGGGTTTGCTGAACGGCCCCAATGCTTCGGCAACTTCCATTTCGGTGGCCGACTATTCGCTGACCGGCACGATTTTCAGGGAGCGTACCGGCGACCTCGACGCCAATTTTATGACTGCCTGGGAAACGCAATTGTTCCTCGCAGAAGCGGCGGAAAGGGGACTGATTACGGCTAATGCACAAACACTGTATGAAACCGGCGTACTTTTGGCCTTCGAGTACTGGCAAACGCCCATTCCCGCAGATTACCTGACGAACGGCGCGGCAGCCTACGGAAACAATGGCGCCGATAAAATTGCACAGATTCTCACACAAAAATGGCTGGCCAACACGGTCAATGGCTACGAGGGCTGGATTGAATACCGACGCACGGGTATTCCGGCGCTCAAAACCATTGCAGCCAGCCTGAACAACAACCTGATTCCGGTGCGGATGCCGTATCCGACGGATGAAGACGCCCTGAACAATATCAACTTTTCCGCAGCGGCGGCAGTGACAAACAATAACAGTATTAACGCAAAGGTCTGGTGGGACGCTAATTAGTGATGAGTTATGAGTTATGAGTTATTGGTGTTTCAGGCTGGAAGGAGAAAGTAGTTTACTTCATTTCCCCATTCCAGCCTGAAACACCAATAACTCATAACTCATAACTCATGACTCATAACTAATTTTTATGTTTGACGTCAATTTTTGGCAATGGGTAATTGTGATTAGTTCGAGTCTGCTGATGTTCCTGATTTCTCCGTTTGCCAAAACGAACGATACTTTTTTCAGGGCAAAATCAGAAACGAACCAGGCGCCGGGCGTATTCCTGCTGACCAGCAGCATGGTCATTTCATGGATTTTTGCCAAGTCGATCACCAATGCCGCCAACCTGGGCATGGCCTATGGGTTTGTCGGCGGCGTAGCGTATGCCACGTATTATCTGTCTTTTATAGTAGCCGGGATTGTGATTTACCGGATGCGTACAAAGGGTGGATACAGCAGCATTCACCAGTTTATCGGATCCAAATTCGGGATGCGGGCGGTGGCGATATTTTCCATCCTGATTGCATTCCGTTTGTTCAATGAAGTGTGGTCGAACACAATGGTGATCGGCTCTTATTTTGGCGAAAAAGGCAGCGGGCCTTATTACACTGCCGTACTGGTATTTACTGCCCTCACGCTGGCCTACACCCTGAAAGGTGGGATGCGAAGCGCGCTGATGACGGATATGGTGCAGATGGGATTATTCAGCCTGCTGCTGGTTATCATTCTGGGTGTGTTGCTCCCGCGCGAACAGGGCGACCTCGGTAAATTCGTTCAGTCGGGCGAGTGGAAACTCTCGCAGGGCCTGAACCTGCTTTTTGTGGCACTGATTCAGGTCTTCAGTTACCCTTTTCACGATCCGGTGCTGACCGATCGCGGTTTTATCAGCACGCCCAAAACAACGCTGAAAAGTTATGCACTGGCCACTGTCATCGGATTTACCTGTATCCTCCTGTTCAGTTTTGTCGGCATTTATGCCCGTTTCAACCAGTTGGAAGGTGAAGCCCCGGTGGCCGTCAGCCGCTCCTTAGGCGCGGCCATGATGCTGATGATGAACTTTATCATGGTCACCTCCGCCTCGGCCTGCATCGATTCCGCCTTCGCATCATTTTCCAAACTGACCGTGGTGGATCTGGGCAATCCCGAAAAAGCAAGCGCTTCCCGTGGCAGGATCGCCATGATTATTTTAGCCGTAGCAGGTACCTTGCCAGTGTTTCTGGGGCCGGAGATTTTGTCGGCCACCACCATCAGCGGTACCATGGTCATCGGTTTTGCGCCTGTTTTTTTGTGCTGGAATGTGAAAGTTCCGCCATTGGCTTTTTACCTGTCCGTAGGCGCCGGGGTTGTCATCGGGCTGTTGTTCACACTGGGGTGGTTTCCGGCGGACCTGGTACTTTTCCCGGGTAAATACGGCGATTTGTTTTCGGTCAACCTGCTCGGAACGGTGCTTTGTTTCAGCCTGTTTTTCCTGTCCAAATTTTTGAAACGATGAACGAGGAACTCCGCGTACAAGAGATACAGTTGTCAAACGGTCCGGTGCTGGTATTCGGCGGCGTGTACAGCAACCTGCCTGCTTTGGAAAAGATGATGGAAATTGCCGCTCAACTGCATATTCCTTCGGGCAATATCATTTGCACCGGTGACATCGTCGGCTACTGCGCCGAGCCGGAATCCTGTGTGCAACGCATCCGGGAATGGGGCATCCACAGCATCGCCGGCAATGTGGAAATTCAGTTGCGCAACCGGGAAGAAGACTGCGGCTGCAATTTTGACGAAGGCTCCCGCTGCGATACGTTTTCCCGAAAATGGTATCCCTACGCACAGTCGCAGCTGAGCGAAGATTCGATCCAATGGATGTTGTCGTTGCCCCATCACCTGCGTTTTCAATACGGCAAAAAAAGGGGGTATGTGCTGCATGGCTCCTTTTTCAACCCCTCCGAATTTGTGTTCCGGTCTACGCCCTGGGATCAAAAACGAGGCAACTTCGAGGCGGCTAAAGCGGACATCGTGCTCGCCGGTCACTGCGGACTGCCTTTCCACCACGAGCAGGACGGGCTGCTCTGGCTGAATGCCGGCGTCATCGGGATGCCCGCCAACGATGGTACTACGCGGGTGTGGTACGCGGTTTTGGATATGCGGGAACACGAGGTGATGTATCGTCACCTGTCTTATGAATATGACCACGAAAGCGCAGCCAGTGGCATGGAACAGCACAAACTGCCGCGCGAATATTCGGAGACCCTGCGCACGGGGCTTTGGGACAATTGTGAGATTTTGCCGGAGGAAGAAACCCGAGAGCAAGGACGGAAAATTGTATTAAGTCATTGAATATTGGCCATTAAATATTAATATTTTTCGTAACTGGTTATCATAGGGGCGCTGCCCCAGTTACAACGCTAGTGAAGAGGTGTCATCTGCGAGGTACGAGCAGGTGACATCTCGGAACGGTAATATTTTGATGAGATGACGTCGTTTCGAGATGTCACCTGCTCGTACCTCGCAGATGACACCTCTTCACTAGCGCTAAGTTGACGACATTAGACTGTCAGTCACCGCCTCAATTGCACCAGATTTTCGGTTCATTGGCGTATGGTCGCCACAGCAGCCGGCATGTCTACCGGCCCATTGGGCCTTTTGGCATCACCACCTGGCTGATCCTTTATCAACCAACGCACCAGCACCGGCACCAGTAATAAATCGCAGAACAACGCCCCGGCCAAAGTAACGCTCACCAGCAAACCCACCGTCACGGAAGGCGGGTGAATGGAAAACAGCATAACCAAAAAACTGAAAAACAGGATAATACTGCCCAGGCACATCGCTTTTCCGGTTTCCGCCAGGGTAGTGCGCAGCGAATCTTCCACGCTCAAACCCCGCGAACGGCACAGTTTGAAATTGCTCAAAAAGTGAACCGTATCGTCGGTCGCAATGCCGAAAACGATGCTGAATACCGTGGCAATCCCTGCTTCCAGCGGAATGCCGAGGAAGCCGATCAGTGCGCCGGCAAAAAACAGTGGGAATACGTTCGGAATGACAAAAACCAGCACCATACGCAGGTCTTTGAATAAAAAACCCATGATAAAGGCCACCACCAGCACGGAAGGAATCAACCCCTGCAACATGTTATCGCGGATATATGCAGAGTTTTTATCCAAAATCACCCCCGTTCCGGTGATTTTGAATTGCACAATACCGCTGTCGATATTTGTACTGGTCCAACGCGCAATGTCATCCTGAATCAGGGCGATCGTATCGCGCCCGACATCCTGCATACGCCCGGCAATACGGGCTTTGTCGTGGTTTTTGCTGAGCAGCACCTCCGATGCGGAAGGCGGCATTTTATTGACTAACTGTTGTAATTTATTAAAGTCGGCCAAACTATCGGGCAGGCGATACCCTTCCGGGCGGTTGCCGTAGTTCATGGCATTGAGGCTGCGGTACACATCATTGATAGATACCAGCGTTTTCATCGGGGCGTAACTGCGCAGTTGGGTTTCAAATTTGTCCATTTCCTGCAACACCTCAAAATCATCGGCCTGTCGGCCGTTTTGAGGAAAAACGGCAAACTCCACCGGGCGAAATCCCGAAAATTTACTTTCAAAATATAAAAAGTCTTCCGTGATCTGTTGCCCCCGGGGCATATTGCTTTTGAGGCGGTAATTGGTGTTGATCTGCGAAATGCCCAACAGGCAAAGGGCCATCAGACCCGCCGAAATCCAGGCAATACTCCGGCCCCGAAGCCGGGTGAAATGGTAAATTCGTTCCATCGAACGGCCCCAGAAGGCGTATTCCGGGGTAAATTTGATCAGTTGATCGGTTTTGAAACGCGGCAACATGGCCCACAACCAACCGTAAATGGTAAAAAAAGCGACTACGACGCCGAGGGCCGCATTCAGACCGAAACCCTGGATAGGCGCCGTGCGATTGGTCAGCAGGGACGCAAAACCGATGGCCGTGGTAATACAGGTAATAAAAGTCGCCAGCCCGATTTCCCGCAAGGTTGTACGGATAGCCGTTTCGCGGTCGTGGCCTTTTTCCAGTTCATCGAGGTACTTACTGGTGATGTGGATGGTATCAGCCACGCCTACAATGCACATCAGAATCGGGTACAAGGCGGCCAGCGCATTCAGTTCGCGTCCTAACGCGCTCAACAGACCTAGGAAAAACAGCAGCGCCAGTCCGATGCCCGCGATGGCGATAAAAACCGTCCACCAGCGCCGGAAAATAAAAAACAAAATTACGATGGTCAGCAGCGCCGCAATCAGCGTGGAAACCAGCACTTCCCGCGTTTCCATCTCCACCATAGCCGTTTGGAAATAGGCCCTGCCGAGAATATGTTTTTTTTCAAACGGATACGTATTCAACAACTGATACAAAGAATCCATCAATTCTTCCGACTGCTCCAGGCTGCTCTGATTGATGGTTTTCAGCACGATGGTCAGCGCCGTGCCGTCTTCTGAAATCAGGTTGTTGACAAAACGCCGGTCCTGCAGCACTTTCGTCCGGTCGCTTTCATAAAAATCGGGCGCATCGAGGTGGATCACCGGCACCGCCGTCAGCCCGAAAGGCGTTTTCAGCGGATACTGCATTTTAGTGAGCGACATCGCCGATGTGATATGTGGCAAATCGCCTGCTTTCAACGTCAGGTCGTGGAATTGTTGCAAAAAAACGGAGTCGAACACACCCTCCTTTCGCTCTACGGCAATTAACAGGAAGTTGTCGTCGCTCTCAAAATCATCCCTGTATTGTTTAAAAAACTCCCAGTCGGGGTCGCCCTGCGGAAAAAATTGTTCAAAATCGAAGGTGAATTTCAATTGCGTCAGCAGAAAAATGCCGGCAATTGTCAGCAAGCCGTAGAACCCGAGCAAGAGGTTGCGCTGTTTCATTTTGCAGTGTGTAGGTGGCAAAAAATTTACAGCGAAACGGGCAGAACCCGGAAACGTTCAGATAGAGGGGGATTTTGGAAAGAATATAAATTACCAATCGTGTTTAGTGTGTGGTGTTTAGTGTTTCGGGCGCTTCGCCTTTAGCCCGTGTATGGTGTTTGGTGTATAGTGTTTCGGGCGCTTCGCCTTTTGCGACCTAAAGTGAGTGCATGTGTGGTTAACAATTCCTGCCTTAGTGAAGATTGGCATCCTTTGCGATGTACTCCGAATAGGTCGGGGGGCAAAGCCAGGCCTGCACTCACACAAACGCTAAACAACTCAGGATTACAGGCCTGAAAACCCAGGCCAAAAACTATAACACAGCCAGGTGGGCCCACCCCTATTCTCTCACCTCTCACTTCTAATAAAAGGTGTCGTCACCTTTTCCCCTTCCGATTGCACCAGCGCGAAATAAGCGCCTGCGGGCAGGTGTGCGAGCGAAAGCGACAGGGTTTGTTCGTTTTCTATTTCCAGCGACCATATCTGGCCGGTAGATTGGCCGTTTGCCCGGAAAATTTCCACCCGGACGGCGCCTGAAACAGGGCTGTTGATTTTTAGTTCGCAGTAATCGCTGACGGCAGTCGGCTGGATCGTAGCGCGCAGTTTTTGACCGGAAATGGCTACACTTTTGATATTCGATAAAGTAGCGTTTCCATCCATATCCATTTGCCGGAGCCGGAAAAAATGGTCGCCCGGCGCCAGGTCCGTCACCCGGAACTGGTACTGCGCGGGACTTTGGCCATCGCCTTTGGCGGGCACGAATCCGCAGTCTTTCCAGGCGGTTCCGACCGTGCTGTGCTGCACCTCAAATCCGGCATTTTGGCGTTCGGTTGCAGTTTCCCAATTGAGCAGGGCGCTGTTGCCTACCGGTCGTGCATCAAAACGGGTCATTTCCACCGGAAATACAATGGGTTGAAGGGCTACATCCAGTATGGTTAGTACGCCATTACTCAGGTTGGCCGTGGTGGTAAAGCTCTGGTAACCCGATTTTGTCACATTTACGGTGACCATACCGCCGTTCAATCTGCCCATTTTATACAAGCCGTTTGAACCGCTGTTTTCTATTTGATCCGGATTACCGATCAGTATCTCCGCCCCATTGATGACGGTATTGCTCACGGCGTCGGTAATGCGTCCTTCCAGATAGCAGGCCCTGACGTACGTGGGGGTAAGGATAAACAGTTTTCCCGTACTGGAATTGGGTACGTCATTGATATTGGAAGCGATGATATTGCCGGAAGGCAGGTAAGGGTACACGCCCCAGCAACCGTAAAAACCGAAGCCGCTCCCATCGGGATAGGTGTCGTAATTGCCTACCTGAACTAAATTTTCAGGACGCGAAGCATCTACGATAGTGATGCCGTCCGTATACCAGGAGGTAACTGCATAGTTATTGATAATGTACGTGTTATGTACAATAGAGTTTTCGCCGGGATTGCTTTGTATTTTATCCAACAGCTGAATGTCTTCGGGATCGCTGACATCGTAAGCAGCCACGTAAGAACTGCCGGTTTCGTCTGTCGTGAACAGCGTAGAACCGTTCAGCCAGGTGTTATGCGTAAAATTGTTAGGTGTATTCTGGGTTTCGAGCAATTCGGGATTGCTTTTGTTCGTCGTATTGACAATCGAGAAAAATCCGCCCCGGATATGTCCGGCGTACAGCATATTGTTGTCGACGTAGCCGTCGTGTACGTAATTGTGGTTGGCGCCCGTAAAAGAGGTATTCACATAACCGGCGTAGGTCGGGTAATAAGGGTTCGCCAGACTGAGTATCACAGGTCTGCCGTCGTACAGGTTAGAGCCGTACAAATAAAGAAAACCGGCGGTTTCGTCTACATGCAGGGCGTGCGCTTTAATAAACTGGCCGGTAATGATACCATCGCCGATATACGTGCGAACATGGTTGATGTTATTGACGTTGAGATTTGGCAGCTTCGATAAGTCGACAATCATCAAACCGACATTGACGCCGCTTTGCCCCTCCGTTACCACATAGGCATAGTGTCCGTAGGTTTTGATCTCCCGCCAGTCGCTGAACGGCCCGGTGATGTCGACAACCAGGGTGGGGTTGGTCGGCGATGTTACATTGATGATGCTCATACCGGTTTGGGTGCCGACCAAAGCATATTCGTTTCCCGCCCCGTCGGCATATCCCCACAGGTTGGCTAATTCCTTATTCGGAAAGGAATAGGCGCCGCGATACGTTACATTGGTTTGAGAAAAGAGGTTGGGGGTTATCAATAACAATAAAAATGCGATAAATGGCCTCATTTCATCTAAAATTATGTCACAAAGTAACAGATTCCTTCTCCTCTTCTTTATGGTTCATCCAGGGTGCATGGCCGCGCTTTTTCCCACTCAGGAAAGTATACATGGCGGGAATAACAAAGAGGGTGAGCACCAGCGAAAACAACAAACCACCGACGACCACTACGCCCAGTCCGATACGGCTGGTAGCGGCAGCGCCCAGCGACAGGGCAATCGGCAGGGCGCCCAGGGCAGTTGCCAAAGTTGTCATTAGGATCGGGCGCAAACGCGCCTGCGAGGCTTCCCAGACGGCCTGTTTTTTATCCATGCCCGCATCGCGTTTCTGGTTGGCAAATTCGACAATCAGGATACCGTTTTTAGTCACCAGGCCGATCAGCATGATCATACCGATCTGAGAGAAGATATTGAGGGTATTGCCGGTCAGGTACAAAGTCATTAAAGCCCCGGCCAGCGCCAGCGGCACGGTCAGCATAATGATGAACGGGTCGCGGAAACTTTCAAACTGGGCGGCCAGAATGAGGTAAATCAGCAACAAAGCAAGCAGAAAAGCGAAGGAGGTATTGCCGCTGCTTTCCTGGAAGTCGCGGGAAGGGCCGCTCAGGTCGGTGTCAAAAGTATCGTCCAGCAATCCACCGGCAATACGTTCCATCGATTCTATACCTTCCCCCAGGGTTTTGCCCGGCGACAGGGAAGCGCTGATCGTGGCCGATTTGTAGCGGTTGTAGTGGTACAATTGCGGCGGGCTGCTGGTTTCCTCGAAACGCACAATATTGTCGAGTTGTACCATTTGGCCCCGGTTGTTGCGCACGTACAGCGCTGTCAGATCGAGGGGTTCGTCGCGGTTGCTGCGGTCGACCTGCCCAATGACCTGGTATTGTTTGCCGTTTTGCAGGAAGTAACCGAAACGCCGCCCGGAGAGCGCTAATTGCAACATCTGGCTCACATCGAGCACATTGACGCCCAATTCGGCGGCTTTCAGGCGGTCGATGGTTACCTGCAGTTCGGGTTTATTAAATTTCAGGTTGACATCCACATTGGCAAACACGGGGTCTTTGCGCGCTTCTTCGAGGAATTTGGGCACCACCTCTTTCAATTTTTCAAAATCAAGGTTTTGCAGTACAAATTGCACCGGAAGACCCTGTCCGAAACCAACCGTAATCGTCTGTTCCTGGTTAGGAAACATCCGCGCTTCGGGCATTGTCTTGGTCATCGCCAGGAGTTTGTCATAAATCTCCGCCTGACTTCTGTTCCGGTCTTCAGGATCTTTCAGCAGCAAACTGACAAAACCGGAGTTGGTGCTGGCCACGCCGAAGCCCGGCGCCGTTATTCCGAAAACCATCTTGTTTTCGGGGAAAGAATCCATGATTTTTTGGGAAAGATTGTAGATAATCGTTTCCATTTTATCGTAGTCCGTCCCTTCCGGCGCCGTCAGGTTGGTGCGGATGATACTGCGGTCTTCCAAAGGCGCCAGTTCGCTTTTCAATTGGCCCTGGAAAAACCAGATCATACCGAAACAAACGAGGAGCACGACCAAACTGAACCAGCGATAATTCAGAAAAGTGCGCAACGCATTTCCGTACACCCGGTCCATACCCCGGAAAAAAGGTTCCGTGGCGTTGTAAAAACGACCGTGTTCTTTGATGTTTCCGCCTAACTTGACGTTCAAAACGGGTGTAAGCGTCAGGGAAACAAATGCCGAAATAAGCACCGCGCCCGCCACTACAATCCCAAACTCGCGGAATAAGCGCCCTGTGAATCCTTGTAAAAAAACAACCGGAATAAACACGACCGCCAGCGTGATAGAAGTACTGATGACGGCGAAAAATATTTCCCTTGTTCCTTCCCGCGCAGCCGTCCACTTATCCATGCCGGCCTCTATTTTTTTAAATATATTCTCCGTCACCACAATCCCGTCGTCCACCACGAGGCCTGTAGCCAGTACGATCGCCAGCAGTGTCAACACATTGATACTGAAACCGAAAATATACATGATGAAAAATGCGCCGATCAGCGAAACAGGAATGTCTATCAGCGGACGCAGGGCAATAATCCAGTTGCGGAAAAACAGGTAAATAATCATCACCACCAGGCCGATGGCGATAAACAGCGTTTCGGTTACTTCACTGATCGCTCTGCGTACAAAACGCGATTTGTCAATCCCCACATTCATCACAATATCGGGGGGCAGTTCTTTTTGTATCTGTTCGAAGCGGCGATAAAATTCATCCGTTATTTCCACCCAGTTGGAGCCGGGCTGCGGAATCACTGCCAGCGAAACACCCTGCACGAGATTGCGCCGCGCACCGGTTTCTTCATTTTCAGGCCCCAGCACCGCCTCGCCAATATCGCGGAAGCGCACGACGCCTGCGCCGGGCGTCTGGCGAATAATCATATCGTTGAAATCTGTTTCCGACTGTAACCTGCCGAATGTTTTTACGGTGAGTTCCGTCGCATCGCCGCGCACTTTGCCGCCGGGCAATTCCACGTTTTCGCGTTCGAGCGAGCTCAGCACATCCTGCGCCGTTAGTCCGTAGGCATTCATCCGCACCGGATCCATCCACAAACGCATGGAAGGTCTTTTGGAACCGAAAATATTGACCGCCGAAACGCCCGGTATCGTCTGTATCTTTTCGAGGATAACATTTTCCGCATAATCTGACAATTCCATAATGTTGCGCGTACTGCTCTGGATCGGTACGAACAGAATGGGGTCGCCGCTGGCATCGGCTTTGGTTACGACCGGCGGCGCATCAATATCCTGCGGCAGGTTGCGCTGCGCCTGGCTGACTTTATCGCGCACATCGTTGGCAGCCTGTTCGAGTTCCACGCCGAGGTCGAATTCTACCGTGATGTTGCTGCTACCCAGCGCCGAAGAACTGGATACCGTACGGATACCCGCTATACCGTTAATGGCTTTTTCCAACGGCTCGGTGATCTGACTTTCCACTACATCGGCACTGGCGCCCGTATAGTTGGTGCGTACGGAGATATTGGGCGGATCGATAGCCGGGTATTCGCGCACGCCGAGAAAACTGTACCCGATGGCTCCGAAAAGAACGATCAGGATACTCATAACGGTCGCAAATACGGGGCGGCTGAGGGAAAGATCAGATAAATTCATGTTTTAATTTAACTTAAACGGTGCAACCATCCTGAATTCAGGAATGGTAACTTCAAAAAGAGATTCGTCGTCGCGGCGCGACATCAGGTAAGTCCCGGACATTTTGCCAAATTCGGTACCAAGGTCGCAATAAGAATCATAAGCATGGGTTTCGCCGGGCAATAATACCGGTTGAAGACCGATCACACCTTCCCCTTCTACTTCGCGCACCTGACCGTCCGAGTCGCGAATGACCCAATGCCGGCGCATCAACTGCACGGTATGCGGACTGCCATTTTCAATGGTAATATGATAGCCGAATATGAATTTGGATTGTCGTGGATTGGAGTGGAAAGGCATGTATTGCGTTTCCACACTGACTGTAATCCCGTTCGTTGTAAAGATTTCCATGACGCGAAGTTTGTGTACGCAAACATATAATAAAGAGTGGAAATCCTTTTTTGAAAAAATTGTTCAAAAAAATCGTGTTTAGTGTGTGGTGTTTAGTGTTTCGGGCGTTTCGTCTAAGCCAGTGTTTCGTGTATGGTGTTTAGTGTTTCGGGTGCTTCGCCTTTGGCATTTGTGAAAATTCGACCAAAACATCAACTACTGCCAAAGGCGAAGCGCCCGAAACACGAAACACCATATACTAAACACGATTCACGATTACAGGCCTGAAAAACGATACCCCAAACCATCAGAGCGGCCAAACGGGACGTCTCTCACCTCTCACTTCTCACCCTCTCACTTCTAACTTCTCACTGCACCCTGATTCGCACCGTCCCTGAATTCGTCTGCAAATCCGAGTCGGTAATCGTATAGGTAAATGTATCGTTGCCCGTAAAATTGACCGGCGGATTATAGGTAAAACTGCCGTTGGCATTCACCAAAACGGCGCCGCCTTGCGCACTCATGGCACTGAAAGCGGTGACGCTCAGGATATCGTCATCAAAGTCGTTTTGCAACACGCCGCTGCCTATAACAATCGTCAGCAATGTATTCATCGTAGTGGTGTAGGCATCGTCTACCGCTACCGGGGTCGATTTGAATGACAGCGGTACAAAAGTCACGCGTGGGTCGTTGTTGAGCAGCAACTGTACGTTCTCATTGTCAGCCGCCTGTGCATTGGTGATTTTTGCCGTCAGTTGGATGCGGTCGCCCGGGTCAGCCTTGTTGTTCGAGCCGTTGTCCAGCGCGAAGGCATCGGTCAAGGTAGCGCCGGGCATACAGTCAACCACCGATACGTTAAAGGTTGCCATTTCCGGACAAGGGCCTCCGGTGGTGTAGGTCACCGTATACGGGCCGCCCGCCGTGCTGGCGGAAACATCTATTTGCCCGGTAGCCGGATTGAGCATCAACTGGGCAGGGGCCGTGAACATTCCACCCAAGTCGCCGTAAATAGTCGGGGTGGGGTCGGCGCCCAGTTTACAATACGCATTTTTACCGTAAGCGAAAGCGGGATTTTCGACGGGATAAACCGTCAGGGTTGCTGCGTTGGAAATGTCCGTATTGCAAATATTGGTGAAAACCGCGTGGTATTGTTTGCCATTATCCGCCGTGGCCACGTTGAACATCAGCATGGTGTTCATTGCGCCGCCGATGTTGGAAAAACTTATACCTCCATTCGTGCTTACCTGCCATTGCACTGTCGGCGTCGGGTCGCCGGTAGCCGCCGAGCTAAAGGTAACCGGATCGCCGGGGCAAATGGACTGACTCGCCGGATCGAGCGTGACATTGGGCGGGGCGAGCACGGTAATGGTGGCATGACTGGGGAAATTATCGACCGTCGCATCCGCGCCGCCAATCCCGGGAAAGACGCCGGCATTGAACGTGGCGGTAGCCGTACCGTTCGCCTGAATGCTTGCCTGCGCCGCGCTGATGCTGCTGCTGGCAGGCGTGGCATTACCAAAAGTAATCGGTAGCCCGATCAGCCGATCGATGTTGGCAAGCACGTTCGTACCGGCCGAATTAAGTACGAAACTCGCCGTCAGGCCGGTAGCAGTACTGGAACAAATGGAAGTGGAAGCAGGCGTGTGTGTGAGTTGCAGATAGGGCGTAAACGCTGCCGTGCCGTTGATGACTGTGGCCGGGCTGTTCGTTCCCCACCAATTATTCGTGATGCTGGTGAGGTACCGGAAACGTACCGAAAGGCATTGGACGCAGCGCTTCCGTTGGCCGTATTGAGCGCGATGCGGTTAAAATTCAGCGTGAGTGTACCGCCGTTGTTATAAATGCCGCCGCCTTCTCCACCGCCGCTGTTATCGCTGTTGGCGGTGTTGCTGATGATGTTGGCCTTTTGAATGTTAATTGTGCCGCCCGTGATATACACCCCGCCGCCCCCCCCCCCCCCCCCCCCCCCCCCCCCCCCCCCCCCCCGCCCCCGGCGGGCCCCCCCCCCCCCCCCCCGCCGCGCGGCCCCGCGCCGGCCCGGGGCATTACCGGTGCTGGTGTTGCCGGTAATGGAAAGATTGGTGAGGGTGGTCGTAGTCAGGGTACCCGTGTGGCTTAAGCCGCCGCCTGCACTGGACGACACGTTATTGGTAATGGAGCCGCCGCTGATGGCGAGGGTGATGGTTCCCGTTGTGCCGCCGGCGTTTTGAACGCCCGCCCCGATGTCGGCCGAGTTGCCGGTGATGGAGCAATTGGTCAACGTGGCGCCGTAAGCGCTGTTGAAATAAAGCCCGCCGCCCTCACCCACGCCCGTGGTTGCCTGGTTGTTGCTGATGGTGACGTTGCTCAGGTTGTTCGTGCCGGTAAAACCTGCCACCCCCAGGTTAGCGATGACGATGCCGCCGCCTCTGGCGGTGGCGTTGGTGGAAGAATTGCCGTCCACCGTGGCGTTGCTCATGCTGATGTGTTGGTTGCCCCCCATATAGATGCCGCCGCCGATGCCGCCAGTCGTGTTGTTGGAGTAGGTGCCGCCACTGATGGTGACCGTGCCGCCGAAGGAATGGCGGATGTTCATGCCGCCGCCGTTTGTGCCGGTTCCCGCGCCGGTGTTTCCGGTCACGGTACAACTTGTCAGGGTCACGTTGTGAATGTCGCTGTACAAATTCAGTCCGGCGCCTTCGCTGTTGCCGTTGACCTTATTACCCGTGATGGTGCAACTGGTAAAAGTGACTGTGCCCCGGTTGCTGGTATTGGTGCCGACGTCGCCCGGCGCCCCCACAGTGCCGCTGTCCACGTTTACGCCACCTCCGGTGCCATTCACGCTTTCATTGCCGGTGAAGGTGCAATTGGTGAACGTGATGCTGTTGCCGGTACCGGTCAAAAAAACGTCCACGCCGCCGCCGGTATGCGAGAAAAGGGGGTTCACAGGATTAGAATTACGGCACCACCGGACGGTCAGTCCGGACATGCTGACCGTGAGCCCGAGGAATGTTCCGGTCTGGTTGATGCCGAATGCCTTGTCGCCCATGCTGCCTGCAAAGGCTGCATTGGTGGAGCCTTGGATGATGGTATTGGCTTCGCCGTTGCCGGTGATGGTGAGGTGGTCGTTGATGTCGAGGTCGCCATTCTGCGCTGTGGCGTCGTCGCCGACACGGGTCAGGATGATGGGCACGCCATTGAGGCCGGCGGCAAACAAAATGACATCCGCGCCCGCTGTGTTGTTGGTGGCGATGATGGCCTCGCGCAGGCTGATACCAAGCCCACCGGGTGTGGCATTCAATGTGGTGATGTTGGTCGTAGTGCCATTCAGTTCATCGACAGCGGTGGTAACGGTGATGCTGGCCGCCTGGAGGCAGCTGATCAGCAGAAAAAAAATAGCCGACAGAAAGATGCCCTTATCTTGTAAATGATGTTTCATGTCATCTGTTTTTTTAAATGTATTACTTGCCTTTTCACTGCACCCTGATTTTCACCGTCGCTGAATTCGTTTGCAAATCCGAGTCGGTAATCGTATAGGTAAATGTATCGTTGCCCGTAAAATTGACCGGCGGATTATAGGTAAAACTGCCGTTGGCATTCACCAAAACGGCGCCGCCTTGAGCGCTCATGGCACTGAAAGCGGTGACGCTCAGGATACCATCATCAAAGTCATTTTGCAACACGCCGCTGCCTATAACAATCGTCAGCAATGTATTCATCGTGGTGGTGTAGGCATCGTCTACCGCTACCGGGGTCGATTTGAATGAGCCGGGTACAAAGGTAACACGGGGGTCATTGTTCAGTATCATTTGCACAACCTCGTAATCGGCCGTTTGCGCATTGGTGATTTTAGCGGTGAGCGTGATTTTGTCGCCGGGGTCGGCTTTGCCGGGGGAGCCGTTGTCCAGGGTAATGGCATCCGTCAGGGTAGCGCCCGGCACACAATTCACAATACTGACTGCAAAAGTGGTCGTTCCGGGGCAGGGGCCAGGTGTAGTATAGGTAATATTGTAAGGTCCGCCTGCCGTGCTGGCCGACACATCGATCAAACCGGAAGCGGCATTGATACTGACAGCTCCCGGTGCGCTGAACATGCCACCAGGCACGCCGAAAATCGTCGGCGAAGGGTCCGTTCCCAATCGGCAGAACGCACTTTTGGCATAGGCGAATGCAGGGTTTTGGGTTGGATTTATTGCGGTCAGGGTTGTCGAGGCCGAAGCAAAAAAACCATTGGCGCCGGTCACCGTCACCATGTATGTGCCGGTCATCAGTGTCGTAATGTTGTAAGTACCTCCCGACGCGGCGATCTCCGTTCCGCCAGGATTGCCGCTCGAAGGTCCACTCCAACTCACCTGGTAGCCGGGCGTTCCGGCGGAAGCGGTCACGAGGATACTCCCGTTGTTGCCGCCGACGCAGGAAACGTTGGTAGGAACAAGGCTTATCGTTGGCACCGGACAATTGAGCCCGGCACTGCCGGGTACGCTCACATTGTCAATGGTTATGGATTCATCATCGGAATTGGCATACGCGCAAATCTGAATTTGGAGCGTGGTAGTGCCCGGAGGAATCCGTAATTGCAGTTCCGCTATTGCTATTGTTCAGGAGTTATATTGAATGGTGCCTGTACCACCGCCAACTAGATTCGGAACGGCAACATAAGGAGCACTATTAATGTAACGTACGGTGATATAATCCTCATTATCAAAGCCATTCCATGTCAGGAATTCAGAAAACTGAGCAGCCCGGCTTGGGTTTATCAAGGACTTGTCCAACAGACCTCCTCGTCAAGATCTTGGGCTGCCAATACCCCGCCGCTGGTTCTGAAGAAGTCAACCATGTCACGGCCAAAAATTGCGGGCGGCTCTTTGGTCCAGCTGCTCATGGTCCAGTTTACCCGAAAATCATCCACCCAGTTGGCTAAGTATCCTTTGTTGGCGACGTTGAATTGTTCGTTGTAAGCGCCGGCTGGCAAGGTCCCCACCACAGCGCTGGTGTTAGCCGAGCATCCGCTGGCATCTGTCACGGTTACGGTGTACGTGTTCGCTCCGACGCCGATCAAATCCTCCGGGTCATTGTCCATAGGATCCGGGCCGTCATTGCTCCAGTCGTAGGTGTAACCAGGCACCCCGCCGCTCACCGTCAGGCCGATTTCGCCATCCAATGCGCCGGCACAGGTAATCCCCAGTACCTGGGTGCTCAGCGACAGCGCCGGTGCATTTCCAATGGTAGCACTGGTGATGGTAGAACACATGGCCATATCGGTCACGGTAACCATGTAAGTTCCGACGGCTAAATTGCTGATATCTTGAGTCGTTACCCCTCCCGAAGACCAGAGGTATGTATAGACCGGCGTACCACCGCTAACACTGAGGTCTATGGCGCCCGAGTTGGGGTTGCTGCATCCCACCGGTGTGACGACAGTGCTGAGTACCGGCGCAGCGCAGCCCACCGTTACGCCTGTTTCCGGAACGCTTACATTGTCGATAGTCACTATTTCCGCATTAGAAGCGGTCTTTACACACACCTTGATTTTCAAGGTGCTGCCACCGGTAATGCCTCCGTGATTTATAAGAAAACTACCGCCGTTTTCCGTCGTACCGGGCATTACAAATGGGTAAGCAACAGTAGCGCAGGTATTACCTCCGGCAACATTGGGTATCATCGTATATGCGCCGCCATTCACGCTGTAAAACACTTTGATATAATCGGTTCCACAAGTATTGGTTGTAACATCCGAGTCAAAACTGGCCCAAGTGAGATTCATATGCACACTCACAGTACCTGCGGCTGTCGTATTGATCAACGGGCTTTCCCAACACACTTCCTCATCCAAGTCAGAGGATTCCAACACTCCTGTAGCAGTGGTATTGAAATAATCCAGGGGATCGCGGAGATCCGTAACAGCATCAGGAGGATCGTTCCGGCATAACCCGGTAGGGTCCCAGGGCGTCAAGGTCCAGTTTATGGCTGTCAGATCGTCCATAGACTGGATCTTATAGCCTTTGCCCGGCGTTGAAAAGGTCTCCGAATACTGCGCATTCGAGACCACGGGCACGGCCATCAGCGCAGCAAAAACAAATACAAACAGGCGCCATTTCCCAGGCGTACCCGTCAGCCCTGTTTCATTGCCGGGCAAGGCAGGTACACATGGTGTAGTCAATCTGTTGAAAATAGGCATGTTATATTTGGTTTAGCACTTGTTGAACTGGAGCAATTTGAGTTTAATATTTTTCAATAATGGGATGACATTGCCGGCATTCCTGCCAGTGACAAAGTACGTACAATTGTTGTATTCCTACACTCAATCGACCGCTTGTTGTTGGCTGGACGCCTACAACGGCGAAAAAATCAGGGATTTGGACAAAAACCGTCTGAGACACCCGTGTAGGTTGTTACATGCGTTGCGTTGGCGGTACTGCCCGCATCGTTTTGCGCCGCGATGAATGCTGCAACTGCGGCATCATCTGTGCCAATGCCGGAGAAACGTTCCAATCTGAAAACCGAAGTATCCCGCTGCCGCACCCTGAAATGTTCTGCCGCGCCAACGGAAGCGGAGGCATTGCTGGAAATGTCAAGGCATAATTCGGTTGCGTTCCGGGATTCAATCCTCACGCCGTAGAGAACTCCGAAGGGGAAAGCGCTGTTGTCGTCGGGGGTGAATACGGTGTTGTCCCGCACGGTTAGGGAAAGCGTTTGGGTGCCGCCACTGCCAGTATTATCGAGGCGAGATTGGACAAAAATGCCTTCTTGGTCCGTATTCTTGATGGTGTTATTGGTCAGAGAAATCCTCGCCTGCACATCACCCCGCATATCTCCGGCAATGCCGAAGGAATTCATAGAGCCGGAGTCGGCAGTGCCGTTGCCTATGGTATTGTTGCTTATGGTAGCCAAGTATTCGGCAGAAGTAGTGCTATTGGCATCAGAGACGAGGTTCATGGCATTACTTGCTTGATTGAGGAACGTGCAGTTGGTCACCGAGTAGTTTACGTCGGAAGTCGGCCCATTCCCCAGGTCAACACCGATGTTGTTGCTTGTGAAGGTGCAGTTGGAAAAACTGGCATTGAGCGAAGCTCCGCCGACGGTTGTGAGGAAGCCTGAAGCGAAATTGCCTGTGAACGTGGTGCCTGTCATAGTAATGTTGGCGACGGCAGTGCCCGAGGATACAAAAGAAAAACCGTTGCCCCCATTGCTCAAGGGGAAAGGGCCGGGGCCGAATGTACAATTGGAAACATTGAGGCTGGTCAAGGTTCCGCTTGCCGGGGTGTATCTGACATTGTCTGAAAAACTCCCGCTCACGGTCGTACCGCTCATTGTGCATGTGCCGTAGAGTTCGTTAAAACGGATGCCTCCTTCCGTACCGCCCCCGACATCTGCATTGTTCGTAACGCTACAGTTGTTGAACGAAAAACCTGTCAGTTCATCCCCGAAGATGCCATTGTCATCATTGCCTGTGATGTTCATCCAACTAAGGGAAGTATTCGATGTGTTTTGCAAGGTGACGCCATTGCCCGTGCAGTTTTGAACTGTGCCGCCGCTCCCCGCCGTACCCGTCCCCGTCACCGTCAGCCCGCCGCTTGCGCCGGTGGTGTTCAACACGATGCCGTTCGCCGCGCCGTTTGCAGAAATGTTCTGAAAAGTCATTCCGCTCGTGCCGATGGTAGTGTTCGCCATGTTCAGGGCAGTGCCGGTGGTACTGCTGATGGTATTGCCCGTGCCCTGCACCGTCACCGTGCCGCCGCCCGTGGCGGTGAAGCCCGTACCAGTAGTGGTGGTGATGGCCAACCCGCCGCCCGTGAAGTTGATGGTAGCGCCGGTGTTGTTCGTCAAACTGACGGCGGTAGTCGCACCGGTTGACAGGGTTTTCGTGGGGTTGGAAAAAGTAATGATGCCGCCACTGCATTGTTGGACGATGACATTACCATTTGAATTGATGGTACCCGTTTGGAACGTGATGTTGTTGCTGTCGTGGTTGTTGATTTCAATGATCTTGACTCCGTTGCCAAATCCGCCGCTATACGTGACTGTTACGGTGCCGCCAAACACCACAAAACCGCCAATGGCTTGGTTTGCAATGTTGCCACCGTTTGCCGTAAAGGTTCCGGAGCATTGGCTGAGGCCTACCCCAATGTTGCCGCCGTTGGTCGTTACCGAAGTCAAGGTGAGGGCTAAAACAGCAGTAGTGATATCGATGCCATTAGCGCTGGTGGCGGAAATGGTGCCGGAAGTAGTGGTCAGAGTACCCGTTTGATTGGTTACCTCCAAGGCGGGTTGCCCGTTGTCTGGCGTGATGTTCAGCGCCGCAAAAGTAACATTCCCCGCATTGTCGTTGAGGTCTGCCCCTACACTACCGGACTGGTTATGGTGACATCGGCAAACGTGACCCCATTGCCTGCCGTAGTATTGCCAATTTCAATGCCTCGTCCGCCGGGATTGGTGATCGTAGTAGTTCCCGTAACATTGGTCAGGCCGCCGCCAAGGATATTTGCAAATGCGGCGCCGGAGCCATTGGTGATGGATAATGTGCCAAAAGTCCGCGTGCCCCCGCTGTTGCTTTGCAGAGAGATGCCTCCGGAACCCCCGTTCAAGGTGGTGTTGCCAAAATCAGCATTGACCGTAGAGCCGCCCTGCACGAGGATGCCCAAAGACGTTGCTCCTGAGATGGACGTGCTGCCCCATGGCCACCGTACCGCCAACTCCATTCAGCAGGATGCCATGTGATGTACTGGACGTAGAGGCCACGCTGATAAATTTGGAGGTGGCGGCAAAACTGCCGGTAGTCAGGCTGAGGGCTTGGCCGTTGCCGCTAAGGGTCACATCGGGCGCGGTGGCATCGCCCACGGTAAGGGTGCCAAAATTGCTTCCGGATATCTTGGCGCCCGTAGTTGTGCTCACATGAATGCCGCGGATGGTATTGCCCGAGTTGAGCGTGATGCCCGCTCCGCCGGCATTGGTGATAATTGGAGCCGTTCCATTAATAGCGGGCAAGGTGAAACTGTGGGGCGCCACAGCAAAAGGCAACACGTCGGCGAGTGTAACACCGCCCGTATGGCCGGTGCCGAAGAGGTGCATATCGGTTTTCAGCACGATGCCGCCAGGGTAGTCAGTACCAGTATGCTGCAGGTACACCGTATGCCCTGCGGCCGGTCCCGTAGCAGCGTTGAAGTCGGCTATTGTTTTGAATGGATCGAGGCGTGTACCCGTACCGCCAGTGCCGCTAATGATGTTACTGATGAACCACACCATATTGCTCACCGTGATGGTCACCGTCGCCATATCGGTGGCCGGTACGGGCGCACCCAAAGGGTTGCCGTCGTTGAGCGTGTAAGTATAGGTATCGGTCATGCCGCCCGTCAAACCCACCGGAGGAATACATGAAACTGCCGTCGGCCGCGATCATGATAGAGCCACCCTGGGTGGTGGAAAAAGTACCGGGTGTGACGCTCATGGGCGTCATGCCGCTGTTGTCGTCGAAATCGTTGGACAACAGGCCCGAAGCGGCCGGTACATTGATCCCGACATTTCCCGTGCAGTCATACGTATCATTAATTGCCAGCGGCGAAGATCGAAAGGTGCCCGGCACAAAGGTCGTGCGCGGGTCGGGTACGATATTGAGTTGTACGCCTGTGCCGGAAGCGACACCCGTGTTCTGGATGGTCACTTTGTACCGAATCCGGTCGCCGGGATCGGCTTTGCCGGAGGTCCCGTTGTCGATGATGATCTCGTCCGTTTGGGTGGGCACGATGGTTTGAGCCACTGTTGTTTTGCTGTAAAAAAACAGCAGCAAGGTTATTACAAGTAATTGTTTTCCAAATTTTCTGCATAATGTTGTTTTTTAAAGAACATATCTTTGTAAAACATCATAGATTAAATGATTTGGTATGGTTATCTTGTTCGTTATCTGGGTGCAGATACGATCAAGAAGGATTATGGTACTTACAGATGCTGTATTCCGTCAGTCATCCTGCCGATTTCGCTACCGCATGTTATTACGCTTTATTTCAATAAAACCTGAGCGCAAGGCAGCAGATCTTCTACCATCTATTGTACCCTTACCCGCACTGTCCCTGTGTTTATCTGCAAATCCGAGTCCGTAATCGTGTACGTAAATGTATCGTTGCCCGTAAAATTGGCGGGCGGATTATAGGTAAAACTGCCGTTGGCATTCACCAAAACGGTACCACCTTGTGCGCTCGCCGCACTAAAAGCAGTCACCGTCAGGCCCGGCACGTCGTCGTCGAAATCATTCGTCAAAACCCCGCTGCCCACCACAACCGTCAGCAAGGTATTCATCGTGGCCGTGTAGGCATCATCCACTGCTACCGGGGTCGACTTAAAAGACGCCGATACAAAAGTCACACGAGGGTCGTTGTTGAGCACCAACTGTACATTCTCATAGTCAGCCGCCTGTGCATTGGTGATTTTAGCCGTCAGTTGGATGCGGTCGCCCGGCTGCGCCGCTCCCAGCGGGCCGTTGTCGATCACCAGTGCATCCGTCAGTGTTGCGCCGGGCTGACAGGCTACTACCGAAACATTAAACGTTGAAGATGCCGGGCATGCACCGCCGAGTGCGTACGTGACCATGTAGGGTCCACCCACTGTACTCGCAGAAAGGTCGATCAGGCCGGAAGAAGTATGGAGGCTCAGGGCGCCCGGCGCCGAGAACATACCGCCGGGTGTGCCATAAATAGTTGGTGTTGGGTCCGTTCCCGTCTGGCAATACCCGCTTTTGGCATAGGCGAATGAAGCATCCTGGGCAGGGTTTGCCGTGCCTTCTATTACAAAATCATAAGGATCTTCGTTCGTATCGTTATTTTCAATGGAAACCGTCACACTGCGCAGGCCGGAAGTACCGGGGTTGAACGTGATGACGAACATGGTATTTCCCATTCCCACTACCGGCGAATTGGGCTGCATCGTCACACTGAAATCAGCGGTATGCCCGGTCAGGTCGACTTTCGGCATACCACCCAGCAGCAAATCGGAGCCGCCGGTATTGCGGATAATAAAAGTTCGGGTAAGTGGCGTACTGCCGATACACATGGGGCCGAAATCGGTATTATTGGAACTCGACACCATCGTTGCACCGTCCGCTACAGGATTTCCATTGCCCTCCACTGCCATTTCCGGTGCGGGAGGCGCGTCGTCGTTCTGAATGATTCCCTGGCCCTGATTGTCTGAAATGGTAACGTTTCTACCGCCAGCCTGCACAGTGGAGAGATTGACCAAAAAAATTTCGTCGGTTTCAAAATCTGTTTCGCCGTTCACTGCGATGGTAATGTTTTTTGTTTCGCCTGCCGTGCCGTTAAACGTGATGGTACCGCTATTGGTCGCATAGTCGGTGGGAGCAGCGGCCGTGCCGTCGGTTGTGGCGAAATTCACACTCACCATCGTATTGACGGCATGGCTGAGCGTGGCGGTGAAGATAAAATTCGTGGTACCGCTGTTGCCTTCCACAGTAGAGACGTCATTGATCGAGATCGTCGCGGCGTCGTTGTTGGTAATGGTACCGATCCCCTGGCCGTCCTGCATGGTTACGGCAGCGTTGCTGAGGTTGCTGAGGTCAACGAAAAAGGTTTCATCCAGTTCCACAGCCTGATCGCCATTGATGACTACCGTGACCGGCATCATCTCATTGTTTGTTCCGGCAAAACTGAGTATGCCGGACGCGGCGTTAAAATCCGAGCCGCTGACAGCGGAGTTGTTCGTGGTGGTGTAGTTGACCGTAAACGGACCCGAAGCTCCCGTGTGCGTTACGGTAAAATTGAGGTTTTGGGTGCCGCTGTTGCCTTCCGTGATGCTGACGTCATTGATAGAAAGCGCACCCTGACTCCCCAGTCCGTATTTCAGGTTGTCAATTTGCAGGTAATTGATGGGCGAGACATTGGTAACGGCAAACGAGCGCAAAACCTGGTTGGCCAGCGGCGTTCCGGCGAATGTTTTGTGTTGGAAACCCGTCCCCGTGTTGCTGGTCGGTGTGACGGTAAACGTATGGCTGATGTTCGTTCCGCTCGGTGTTGTGCCGGTTATGGTCACGTCGCCAACGGCAAAAGTGCTGCTGCCATTGGAGGAGGTCCACATATCTACCTCCTGCAAAACAAAGCCCCCTACTCCGGTATTAGTGTATTGAACCGAACCGACATTGCCGATTCCGTTTGCATCCATAAAAAAGTTGGAGGGGCAACAACCGAAGTTGTTTGATTGATACACCCTCAAAGGGAGTACGGTGGTAAACATATTTCCGTTTTCAGCAAATGCCTGCCCGGGAACAGGCTCTCCTTCGAAGGTCTCCAGATGCATTTCATCGTCGAGGATACTGCCGGACGCCACAGCAGTAGCCAAGGTCGCGCCACCCGAAGGGCTGGAAAGGGTAACGTTAAATCCTTCGTTTTCCTCGTCGGTAAGGTCGCCGCTTACATTGATTTGTATCGGTCTGGATGTTTCCAATGGCGCGAAAGTGACGGTGCCGCTGGGGAAGGCGCCGCCGAAATCGGCAGTATTGGCGGGGTTGCCGCCTGTTCCCGTAACCGCGTAATTGACAGTAGTGGTACCACTTGCATCGCCACTTCTGGCGACGCTGAAAAAGAACGGCGTAGTGCCCGAATTGCCTTCCAGTTTGGTGGCATTGGCGGCGGCAATACTCAAACTGGCGCCGCCGTCATCATTCTGGATGGTACCGATGCCCTGCGCGTCAAAAATGCGAACGTTGACATTACTGGCATTGCTCAGGTTGACAAAAAACGTTTCTGCGGCCTCTATCGTGTTGTCTCCGTTTATCGTCACCGACAAGTTTTGGGTTTCGCCATTCGTGCCTGCAAAATTCAGCGTACCGGCCGCACTTGCATAATCCGAGTTGGCGGTGGTGGCGGTATTGTTGGCAGTGGCGTAGTTGACCGTGAACGCACCGGATGCCGCGTTGGTCAGCGTGGCGGTAAATACCAGGCTTGTGGTACCCGAGTTGCCTTCGACTGCGCTGACATCGTTGATCGTAATGCTGGGTATATTGACGGAAAGAAACTTGAAGTTGTCAAAAGCAATGTAGTTCAAACCGGTTGCCAACTGGACTTCCAGCCCGATCAGGGTAATTCCGTCCAGCGGTGTTGAAGCAAAATTGAGGTGCTCAAAACTGGTCCCTAAATTACCCGTAGGGTTGATATCAGTTGTGTAACTCACCGTTGTCCCATTGGGGCGGGTACCGATAAAGGTTGCGTTACCTACGGCAAAACTGCTGCCATCGTCGTTAGACGACCAGGCATCCAGTTCCTGCAACTGGAATCCCTTGCCCAGGGTGGAAACGACGACCTGGCCGACGCTACCCGAATTACTGCCGTTACCGATTCCCGTATCCAGAAAACGGTCGGAAGAGCAGCATCCGAATCCGGTACTCTGCGTGATTCTCCAGGAGCCCGTAGCGCCGAAAGTCACCCCGCCTTCGGAAAAGGTGGTAGCGGCGGGTGTTTCCGTTTCGAAGGTCTCGGTCGTTTGGGCCGACAAAACGCCGGGCAGTATGCATGCCATGCAGCAACCCAGCAGAAGTGCAGTTGCTTTCCGAACCCAACTGGACTTTTCAACGGTCATCCTGGTTTTCGGGCTGTTATTTGAACAAAGTGGCAGTATAGTATGCATCATTCAAACAAATTATAAGGTTGTATAAATGCTGTTCGCAATATATTTTTAGCCGCAGCAGGCATTACACTCTACGTGGGCAGCAGGTCGGAGACACTGCTGCGGCACGGTGCCTGGGGTTCGTGGGAGGCTTGTAACACCTGGTGAGGCAAAAAGCAGTTGCAGATGCCACGTTCCTGCACTCATTCCACCGTTTGTTGTTGGCGGGGACGCCAACAACGGTAGAAAAGGTCTCCAAATACTGTGCTTTTGTACTCAAGGGCAGGGCTATCAGCGCAGCAAAAACCAATACAACCGGGCCCCATTTTCCAGGCGCAGCCGTAAACCCTGTTTCATTGCCGGGCAAGGCAGGCGCAAATGATGTAGTCGGACTGTTGAAAATAGGCATGTTGTATATGATTTGGTTTAACACTTGTTGCTTGAGGCAATTAGAGTTTATTATTTTTAGATTATGGGCTGGCATTCTGTTGTACGTGGGCAGCAGGTCGGAGACACTGCCGGCGCTGCGCTTGGGTTTTGTGGGAGGGTAACACCTGGCGGGGCGAAAAACGAAAAAGGCGCGGGTTTTCAGGCTTGGTACTTGGGGATGGAGATTTGACAACTTTTCAAAAGTGGTCAAATCTCGGCACTCCATTTTCGTCAAAAAGACGGTTGCGAACAAGCCCCACCGCCAGCGAAGCCAGTTGTTTGTGCCGTTGCGGTCGAAGGGGAGACCTCTACGTTGCGCCCGTTGAGATAGGCAATCACAGCGGCTGTATCCGTTGCGCCGTCAACATACCCTGGCAGGCGGACTGTGCCGTCGTTGCGCTGGCGAACACGAATATCCCCAGCGGCCATAGACCCGCCCAGGGAATGGGTGAACGTGTTGCTCAGCGCGCCCGCCCCCCCGATGTCTATGCACAAGGCGGAGGTGTTGCCGGGTCCGGTAATTGCGGATTGCGCGAGGATGCCCGCGACGGCATTCCCTGCCCCGTCCAGCAAGACATCAATATTGTTCCCCGTAATGGTGGCCTCAGTGCTTCCACTGCCATCCTGACCTGCTTGTACCAAAATAGCCCGTTGCGTTCCGGCATAACTCATCACATTGTTTGTGATGGCCAACTTCAATGTTGCGCCGCCTGCATTGAAAACGGTGATGCCGTCTGCCGTATGCCCGTTTTCGGTCGTGATGGTGTTGCTCCTGATTTTGCCCTCCAGCGTCCCCGCAGATGAAAATGCAGACTTTAGAATCGTGATACTCACGAGGTCTTGCAGGCTGATGTTCGAGTTGTCGTGGATGTCGAATTTTACATTGCCGTTATGCCCGCTTACCTGTATGGCATCGTTGTTATTGGTAATCGTGGTGGTTGACACCTCTACATCCATAGTAGCGGTATCAAAACAATCGGCCACGACACCGCCGCTGAAGTTGTTGTTGACGGTGGTGCCCGAAATGTTGATCGTCGTGTTGCTCGTGCCCCTGATGCCGAACAAAATCCCGCTTCCCAAAACACCTGTGTTAAAACTGCTCCCGGTGATATCAATAGTGCCGGTCGAGGTCGGCGGAGCGATGGGGTAGTATTGTTCTGGATGTTGACGTTGTCGTCGCCGCTGCTGGTGATGCTGGTGTTGGTGATGGCGCAGGTGCCGACCATGTTGTAAAAATGCAGCCCGTCTTCGTCCGGCCCGCCGCCGAGGCCCGACAGCACGCTGTTGCTCAGGGTAAAACCGTTCACGTTGTGGCCGTTGATGCCCTGCTCCGCACTGGTCGTGATGTTGAGGTTGTCCAGCACAACGGTTGTCGCGTCCTGCAGATGGATGGCCGCATTGTCTGCCGTATTGTTCCCAAGCGAGTGGCCGGTAGGTGCTGCCGGGAAATCGGCAGTACACGCATTGGTGAAGTTCATGTTTTTGAGCGTGATGTTCTGTGCGCTGATGAACTCTGCACCCCGGGTGGTGATGTTTTGAATTGTGCCGCCAGTTCCGTCAGTGGTGCTGGTGCCGGTAACCGTCAACCCACCTGAACCAGTGGTATTTAATGAGATACCCTTAGATGTTCCGCTTGATGAAATGCTTTGGAAGGTTAGCCCACTCCCCCCAATGGTAGTGGCATTTACATTCAGCGCAGTAGCGGAAGAACTATTGATAGAGTTGCCCGTGCCTTGCACGGTCACCGTGCCGCCACCTGTGGCGCTGAAGCCGGTGCCGCTGGTAGTGGTGATGGCGAGCCCGCCGTTGGTGAAGTTGATGGTGGCGCCAGTGTTAGAAGTCAGGTTGACGCCTGTGGAACTGCCGGAACTTATACTTTTTGTCGAGCCACTGAAATTCACAATGGCGCCGCCGCTGTTGCTGCCGACTGTAATGCCAGTGCCACCGCCTGAAGAGTTAATGTTTCCAGTGAATGCCACTGTACCGCCGGTGCGGGAAGTGACGCTTACGGCAGAGCCTGCTGTGTTGGTGATAGCGCCGTTGTAGGTGATGCTGCCGGAGCCTTGGTTTACATTAAAACCTGTCGTAGTGGTGCCCGTGATGTTGCTGCCGCTTGCGAAAGTGATGGTTGCATTGGAGCTTTCTATGGCTACAGCGATACCAGAGCCGGCGCCATTGTTATTGATGGTGGTTGTGCCAAAATTAAGAGAGCCGCCTGTCTGACCACTTATTAGAAAAGCGACTATACCCGACACGGAGTTGGAATTGTCAATATCCACCGTGCCGGTCGTTACGTTGGTGGCGCTTTCAATGGAAATGCCAATATCCCGGCGTCCATTGATGTCTATGGCTGCAAAAGTAGTGGTACCGCTACCACCCGAAATCAACAGGCTGACAACTCCCGCCGGCAACCGGCGCATTGACGGTCGTCGTGCCGCTTGCATTAAAGGTGCCGGTGTTGCCCGACAATTCGAAGGCATTCGAACCACTCCCGGTAGAACTGATCGTAATAGCGGCAAAACTTACATTCGTAGACGTATTATCTATCCAGATTCCCTGATTTACCGTGCCGGAAGTGGTTGTGGCGCCGGTTACGCTGAAAGAGCCCGCTGTGCCGGCTAAATGAATGCCCCGTATTCCGCCCGCAGTGACAGCGCCGAGGGTGACTGCCAGGGTGCCGCCGTTATCGGTTCGGAAGCCGCCGCCCGTGGTGTTGATGTCTACTTCACTGATCGTCAGGGTACCCACAGTTCCGTTGTCGTCTATGCCGAAATCGGAGCAGACTCCGATATTCAATCCGCGGACCGTGTTTCCGGAACCCAGCAGGATGCCGTCGCCCGCAGCGTTGGTAATGACCGGATCGGTACCGCCGGCCGTCGGCAGTGTAAGGCTGTTCGGGTTAAAAGTGATGCCCGTCAACGTCCCCAGATTTGCCGTCGATGCCCCCTGTCCAAACAGCCGCTGCCCATTGAGCAGGGTAATGCCGCTGGTGTAGTTGCTGCCGCCCGTGTACAGGAAAATGGTCTCGTTGATTTCCGGGTTCACTACGTCGCCATTGTTCATCGTCATGCCTCCGTTGGCCGTATTGAAAGCACCCAGCGAATTGAAGGGCGAAGAAAGCCGCCCGTCGCCCGCCGCTGCCGAGTTGTTGATGAACCAGATCATGCCGGAAATGGTGATCGTCACCGTACCCACATCGGTGATGGGAGCGCCCGGGCCTGCCTGTGTGGCGTCGTTGAGCGTGTAGGTAAAACTGTCGTCGCCTTCGTAGCCGGCGGGCGGGGTGTATTCGAAACTACCGTCGGCAAATATATCCACGGAGCCGCCCCGAAGGGTCGCCTGGTTCGTCGCGGTACTGATGGAAAGCGAACCGGGCGCGCCTTCGTCGAAGTCATTGCCTTTGACGCCGGGCGCTGCCACGAAAATGGGAACATTGCCCGTGCAGGCATACGCATCGGGGATTGCCAGCGGCGAAGTAAAGAAACTGCCTGACACGAAGGTGGTGCGCGGGTCGGGCACGACGTTCAGTTGTACGCCGGTGGCGGGCGTACTCGGGTGCGTGTTTTGGATAGTCACCTTGTAGCGGATCTTGTCACCGGGGTCGGCTTTGCCGGGAGTGTTATTGTCAAGGATGATCACATCCGTTTGAGTAGGCGTGGGGATCGTTTGTGATTGAAGCGCATTTACGCTGAAAACGATCAGCAATAAAATCACAATTACTTGATTTGCAATCTTTTTTATGTTTTTTTAATTTAAGATTATCTTTTTTATCAAATATCTTGAGTTGGGAATTTCCCGGGCCGCGCATTTTGATGTGATTATCGGGCAACAACTTATATCTGTGATGAGGGTTGAGAATGTTGATGAGTTGATAATTGGGCTGAAAAAAAGATTCTCCACTTCTTAGAGTGGCAATTATCAACCCTCATAAACCTTTATAAACCCTTATCAACCTTTTCATCATCCCTTACTTCGACTGTATCATCTTCTTCGTTGCACTGTCCGTCGTTGTTTCTACCGTGTAATACAAAACACCTGTGGTATTCAACAACTGACGATCAATCGCAAACGTGTTGTATCCTTTCGCAAAGTCGCCGTTTTGTGTGAATACCATACGACCGGTTGCGTCGAAGATGCGCAGCGTAGCGTTCGCTGCCTCCGGCAAATGGAAACCGATGAAGGTTTTGTTCACAAACGGGTTCGGCTGGTTTTGATACAACTCGAAGCCGACACCGCTGATGGTGCTCGTATTGCCGTTGTTAAAGCGGAAAGCGATGTCTAAGCGGTCGTTTGTGAGGCTGTATCCTTCGGCCTTCGTTATCCTGCCGGATACACCCAACATCTGACTGATCTGACCGGCTTTCGTAGCGCGGAAAGTAACTGCAAATTCGTTGGCAGCTCCGTCAACAGAAGTAGTAATCGCGTCTCCAAACACCCCGAAGTTATCTAATTTCATATCTGTTCCAGGTAGAATGTCCATTACTTCCAGGCCGTTGAAGTTCATCGTGAACTGGTAGCCTTGTACGCGCTCAGCGCCTTTGAAGTTCACCGTGAATACCTCACCGGCTTTCACCGCGCGGTCTTGTATGTCGAACAACATCGTGGCTGCCGTGCGGTCGTCTATCGAGACAAGGCTGTTCGGCGTAACCGTACCGTTCACATCACCCACTTTCACACCCACAAAGTCTTCAGCCAACTGGCTGGACTGTACGTTCTGCGCCGAAATATTTTCGGGGAACGTTGACTGGAATGGATTGGCCGGGTTCGGGAACGGGAACGTTTTGTCCACGAAGCGCCAGGAAGTATTCGTCGGCAGTTCTTCATAAATACCCAGGATCAGTTTGCGGAATTCCACGATGTCGAACGTCGTGATCGAACCGGAACGGTTGGCGTCCGCAGCGATCATTTTGTACGGCGTGGTCAATGGTTCCAGACCCAGGATGTGTTTGGAAATCAACAGCAGGTCATATGTCGTTACCCCGTTCAGCGGGTTGTCGTCTTTCGTCGGCGTCAGCGTGTAATCGCCCGACATCGGAACGGCATTCGGGAACTGGAACGAACCCGTAACATCTGACTGGTCTGTCAGAACGCCTTGCCCGCCGCTGGAAGAAATGGCCAGTTCTACCGATGCATCCTCCACACCCTGTTCATTTTCCGTTGCTAATGCACCTGCGACCGTAGCCGTTGCAGGGGTGTTACAACCAACTAGGTTGGCTTGTACGTTGACATAAGCCGTGCAGAAATCTGCCCTGCCTGCTGCGTCGATCACCCATACTTCCACCGGTACGTTCGTACCCTGGTCAGCACAAGTTACCACGATGCTTTGTGGGGAACCGGCCGGGAAACTGGTATGGTCGAAGTCGGGATCATCCTGGCGGATTACCGCTACTTTCAGGATGTCGGCCGGTGTGCAGTTGTCTTCAGCGTACAGGAAGAAGTCGCTCGTCCACAGCGTAGCCATACCGCCGAACATCAGGTTGATGTTTACGTCGGCACAGGCAACGGTCGGCGCCTTGCAGTCGCGGATCGTGAAGAATTCCTCGCATACCGCTTCGTTACCACAACCGTCTTCTGCAATCCACTTGATTTTGTGACGACCATGTGGCAGGTTCGGATCCTGGGTCGCTCCGCTCGCTGTCCGCCAGATCACTCTCGCGCCGGTCAGCGTTTGTTCGATGTTGAACGCATACGGGTTGCTGCCCAGGTCAAATCTGCGGAGGTTGCCTCCACCATAATTCGGGTTCTGGTAATTGTTGTAACGTACCCGGCCGAATGGGCGGGTCGCAGCATCTGCGCTCGATACAACCGTTTCCATGATACCATCTGCATCCAGGTCCAGGAACAACAGGTAGCGGAAACGAAGACCGCCTACCGGGGAAATAGAATCGCAGAAATCTTCTGCTGAAACAGACATCAGCGTTTTGTCCGTCTCGCACAGGTTGTGCGATTGGGTACCGTTATCCCACCACAGGTCGCCGTCGTTCCAGTAGCGCAAGCCATCCGTATCGAAGTTGGAGCTGTAGTCGCAAGTGTCGATCGGTGTGCAGGTAATCGTCGGTGGCGTTTGGTCGATCACTTTGATGATCTGTTTGTACGTCACGCAGTTTGGCGTCTCATCACCTGCGATAGCCGGATTGTTCCATACCCGTACAGAACGACCGTTCGCGCGCAGTTGCTCGAAGCAAGCAGCATCGGGATCGTAATCACACCAGTTGATTACCCTCCAGGTCCGTTCGATTTTGTAGCAGGCATCCGGTACAACCGTGAAGTACACGTCGTTGTAGGCAACGCCGATCAGTTCGCAACCTTCGTCGTTCGTGATTTGTGGGTAGCCGAAATCAGGTACGCCTACACAGTTCTCGGTGTCGTCAGCAGGGAATACGATGTTGTAATCAGGTACGCTTGTTACGGTGATGCGCTGCGTGCAACTGCTCGACTGGCCATAGCAATCCCATGCCGTGAAGCGGCGGATGATAATGCCGCGGTTGCAGGTCGTATCAAAGCCCGCGTTCAGGAAACCGTTGTAGTAGGTTTTTTGAGTAGCGCCGCAAACACCCGGAATAGCGGTGGTTCCCGCAGGAATATTTGCTACCCCGCCTGGCGCTGCGCTTGTCGGAGGTGTATCGTCTAAGCAGCAGTTGTCCGATACGCTTGGGTATCCGTACGCCCACAGGCTTGGCTCAAAGTTCTCGCAGGATACTGTTACGTGGGGCGGCGCCTGGCACAATGGTTTGATTTTGTCCTGTACTTCCACGTCGATCATACATTCGTTGTAGATATACTGGATGCAGTTAGATTCAGGGTCGAGAAGCGGCAGGCCGTTTTCGTCTGTGTAGTAAGCCCAGTTGCCGTTGATGTCCAACTGGTACACACGCAGGATGATAAGCTGGGTAGTACCTACCTCGCAGCAGTAGAATTTGATCGAGTCATTTTCTGCAGTAGCGATGTCGTATTCATCGTTAAAGCCGTTGTTCTCGTCGTAATCCAATTCGCCACAAGCGCCTACCCGCCAGTTGTCGCAACCCGGAGCATTTTTCAGGTCTTCGATACAATCGCTGTAACCGGTATCCGCTTTCATACGGCGAACCGTGAAGGCAATATCGTTACAGTTGTCGTACGAACCCTGGTTGAAAGCAGAAGCCGGAATCCAGGTCACACCGCCGAATTTGCAGTCGCCGCTTGGCGCGTAGCAGTCGGTTGGGTCATCCGTGCCGATGGCAACAGTGGTAAACTCCGTGCAGGTAGCAACCGGTGGAACATCGTCCACAACAGTCAACCAGAACGTTTCAGCGTTGGTGTTGCCGCACACGTCCTGTGCCATGTAGGTCACCAGGTGGTGGCCGATGGGCAGGCAAGGTGTGGTACCATAGTTACCCAAAGTGTCGCAATCCCAGAAGTTGTTGCCCTGGAAAGTTTCCAGTTTGAATTGGCCTGGGTTGGTCGTTTTATTCAACGTGTAGGTTGCAATCACCAATGGATCAGGATCTGTATCAAGGTCGTCGCCATCAGGACCCGTTGGGTACTGCTCGTACACCTGAATCATCGCGCTGATCGAAGCAGTCGGTGAGCAACGGTCTTCCACGATCACATTCGGCAGGTCAACCGTGGCGCAGCACTGCGACGGGTTGGTCGATACCGTCATGTCGGCCGGACAGGAAATGACCGGACCTTCGTCGTCTACTACTTTGATCAACTGGTCGTGCGTCCAGGTTTCGTTGGTACACCAGTCCAGAACGATCCAGTGGCGCAAAATTTTGAACGTACCGGCGCATATATCGATCCGGATATCCGTGTACGATGTACCCAGGTTGCACAAACCGCCCGATGTACCGCAACCTACCACGTTGATATTCTGCGGGTTAGCAATCAGCGGGTAGCCGCCGGCATAAGGAACATTATGTCCGGCAGGCAGATCGCAGGGGCGTACGCCGGGCGCACTGCCGCAACCGGCACAGTCGATCGTAATATCATCCGGGAAGTCGATGTCCTCGTGGGTGAACGGCTCTAAGTAGAACACCTGCGTACACTGCGCTGAATTACCCCAGGAGTCTTTTGCTGTCCAGGTACGTTCGATACGCGCTACACTACAGGCATCTAAACCGGGGAAATATTCGTCTTTTTGTACAAATTAGCGCCCGGTACATTCGGGTTCGCCACGATCGTATTTATCTGGCCTTCGCAACCGTCGATCGCAACCGGCAGCGGCGTGGCGATGGTGCCGTCCAGGATACCGTTCAGGTCAGCGCAGTCGTATGTGCAGAAATTATCGTTGTTCGGGCCGCAGGGACAGGTGATCACAGGCGGCAGTTTGTCTTCAATCGAGATATTACCCCAGCAGGAGTTGCCCGAAACCAGGTGTCTTACCCGCACCGCGTAGGTTTTATGAACATCCGCAGCGCTGAGCATACCGGGAGTCCAGGGGCCGTTACCCAAAGGTAAAGTCCGGTCGATTTCTACTACATAATCGTCGTAGCAGAAGTAAGTACCTTCCAGGATCATATCAGGGGTCAGTACCAGGCTGCAACTTTCATCCAGGCCAATGGTTAGCAAATCATTACAAATCAGGTTGGATGGGGTGGCCACCACAGAGATAAATCTGCTTACAGAGGCTATACAGCCTACATTTGGCGGAGCCAGTAATCCCGCAGGATTTCCGGCATCAAATTGAAAAACCAGGGTATAGTTTCCAAGGCCCAATGTGCTGAAATCGAGGGTAGTCACCCAGTTGTTGCTATTCACGGGCGATTCTACGGTAGGAACAGGCGAACCGTTCAGGAAGAACTGGCCCGTACCGTCGATGCCGGGGCCTGCCGTACCGGTAAAGGTCGCATCTGCGGAATTCAAGCAGAAAGTGCCTTCCGGGCCGGTGATGACAGGATCAGGATAGTAGCAGGTATTGGAAATAGCCAGCGTGATATTCGGGTAGTAAACGCTGGTAGCAGTAAGCGAGTAACCCACGCCATCCAGATGAACGCCCTGCAAGGTGTAAATAAACTGACCGCCTCCAATATTCACCTGTGTAAACAAGGTGCCCGGCGCATACGGTGCATTGGTATTCGGATTGATCAGTGTCGTGCTTTGAACCGTCCAGAGTTGGCCCGGGTTAGCCGGCCCGATCACCACTTCTTCCGCAAAGCGACCGTTGCCGAGGCAGGTACACGGATCGGCAATATTCGGTCCGCCCGCATTGCCGATGGCTGGCGGCGTACAAACAGCGGAGGCAATTACATTGACCGTGCTGGTGCAGGTACCCGTCAGGTTAGCCGGGTCGGTAACCGTCAGCGTAACTGTTACCGGACCTACATTGGCGCAGGTAAAGGAATTCGGAGCAACAGCCAGGTTGGCAATGCTACAGTTATCCGTGCTGCCATTGTTGATATCGGCAGGAGTAATGGAGCCGGTGCCGGCTCCATTCAGATTCAAGGTGAAATTGGGCACACATTGCGCAACTGGTGGCTGATTGTCCACTACTTCCAGGAAGAAAGTGCAGACGGAACTGCCGGAACCGTCCGTGATTTGCCATTCTACTTCGTAACGGCCTACCGTAAAGTTCACGCTATTGGAAGCTGCGGGTGCGTATGCATTGTAGGGGCCTGTCGGAACGTCGGCCGCATCTACCGGGCGATAGCGGAATTCCAGCGTGGAAGCGCCGCACAGGCTGCTGATGGTTGGGAGCGTTACCGTTACCGTGGCGTTACATACGCCCGGAGCGGCATTCATCGAAATATTTGCAGGGCAAATGATACCCGGCACGGCATCGTCGTTGGTGATGGTACCGGTACCGTCCAGGGTGGCGCCGCTGCCGTTCAGGGTGACGTCGCGGCCGTTATTTACCAAGCCGCTCAGGCGAACGATAAATGCTTCATTCGGTTCGATAGCACAATCGCCCAAGATTGGCACGGACACCATTTTGCTGGTTTCACTCGGGAGGAAGGTATGAGTGCCTGCTGTCAACGTGTAGTCGCCAGGTTGGATGGCGGTACCGTCTACCGTGGTATAATTCACTACCACGTTGGCATCCGAAGGGTTATCCAGGTTGATGGTAAATACCAGGTTCGTGCTGCCGCCGTCTCCTTCCACGATGCTCGGGCTGGTGATCGTGATCACTGCGGCATCGTCGTTTTGAATCGTACCGGTAGCAACGTTTGGCGCACCAATACCGTATCCGAACCCGCTCGTGACCGTAAGAATAGCCGTCTCGTCGAGTTCGACGGTCGCATCCGTCGTAGGATCGAGCGTAACCGTTGCGGTCGGGCTTACTCCGGAGAATGTGACGGAACCCGTGGAAGCGTTAAACGTGGTTGCGCCGGTTTGGGTATAATCAGTAGCGAATTCGGCAGTACCACCGACGGTAAAATTAACTACCAGCGGACCGGAGTTAATATCCGTACGGGTAAAGGTATAAACCAGGCCCGTGCCGCTGTTTTCCAGTACGGACAAAGGCGAAACAGTTACAGAAACACTATTGTCATCATTGGTAATCGTGCCGGTAGCCGTGCTCGGCGAACCGGTGTTGTAGTCAATACTGCCCGCGATGCTGAATATAACCGTTTCATCCGGTTCTATTGCTATGTCCGCTACAGGATCGATCGTGACATTAACCGTGCTAATGCCGGCTCCGAAAGTCACCGATGCAATCGGAGGCAGGAAAAGCGATGAGCCGCTCTCCGTATAGTCCCCGGGGTGCGATGCCGTACCCATGACGGAGTAGTTGACAACGAGTACGTCGGTCGTCACACCTACCCGGGTGAACGTATAAACAAGATTGGTAGCATCGTCTTCCAGCACTGCACCGGGTGCAACCGTCACCGTTACGTCGGTATCGTCATTGGTAATAGTACCCGTAGCTACACTAGGTGCAGCCACATTATAGCCCACTCCGCTGGTGACCGTGAGAACAGCAGTCTCATCCGGTTCGACAGTCGCATCCACAGAAGGATCGAGCGTAACCGTTGCAGTACTCATACCTGCTCCAAAAGTGACCGTGCCGGTAGTAGTAGTGAACATCGTCGCACCGGTCTGTGTATAATCCGTACCGAACGTAGCTAAGCCGCCGACAGAGAAATTGACCGTTAAAGTGCCGGTAGTAACACCTGTCCGGGTAAAGGTATAATCGAGGTTCGGAGCGCCGTCTTCCAGCACCGAGGAAGGTAAAACGGCGACCGTTACGTCGGTATCGTCATTGGTAATAGTACCCGTAGCCACACTGGGTGCAGCCACATTATAACCCGCTCCGCTGGTGACTGTGAGAACAGCAGTCTCGTCCAGTTCGACGGTCAAATCCACTGAAGGGTTGAGCGTAACCGTTGCAGTACTCATACCTGCTCCGAAAGTGACCGTGCCGGTAGGAGGTGTGAACATCGACGCACCGGTTTGGCTATAATCCATGCCGAAGGTCGCCGAACCACCGACAGAAAAATTAACAGTCAAGGAGCCGGCAGTAACGCCTGTCCGGGTGAAGGTATAATCAAGGTTCGGAACGCCATCTTCCAGCACCGAGGAAGGTAAAACGGCGACCGTTACGTCGGTATCGTCATTGGTAATAGTACCCGAAGCGGAGGTCGGCGAAACCACATTGTAACCTGCACCGGCGGTGAGGGTCAGAATAACCGTTTCATCCGTTTCTACGGTCAAATCCGTCGCGGGATCGAGCGTGACTAGTGCCGTGGGAGCGCCTGCCAGGAAGGTCACCGTGCCGGAAACAGGAGTGTAACTGGCCGCACCCATGTCTGTGTAGTCCGTGAGATAGGTGGCCGTGCCGCCAACGGTAAAGCTAACGGTGAGTGGACCGGCCGTTGCGCCCGTCCGGGCGAAGGTATAAACAAGGTTCGGAACGCCGTCTTCCAGCACGGAGGAAGGGTTGACGGTGACAGATACGTCCGCATCATCATTGGTGATCGTGCCGGTAGCCACACTCGGCACTCCTACATTGTATCCGGTACCGGAAGTTACCGTTAGAATAACCGTTTCGTCGGGTTCAATAACTGGATCGACCGTAGGGTCGATCGTAACCGTAGCCGTGGAATTGCCTGCGCCAAAGGTGACCGTGCCGGTAGGAGGTGTGAAGCTTGCCGAGCCGCTCTCCGTATAGTCGCCGGGGGAGGTGGCCGTGCCGCCTATGGAAAAATTGACCGTTAAAGCGCCGGTAGTAACACCTGTCCGGGTAAAGGTATAATCGAGATTCGCAACACCGTCTTCCAGCACGGAGGAAGGAACAACGGCGACGGACACGTCGGTATCATCATTGGTGATCGTACCCGTAGCAGCGGGCGGAGCGCCGATGCCGTAACCCACGCCGCTCGTGACAGTGAGAATGGCTGTTTCATCGGGTTCGACCATGATATCCGCTACGGGGGTGAGCGTTAAGGTTGCGGTGGGGCTCATTCCGGAGAAGGTCACACTGCCCGTAGTGGTCGTAAAGAAGTGGCGCCTGTTTCCGTGTAATCGGTCGTGAACATGGCCGTACCGCCGACGGTAAAGTTCACGACCAATGCGCCGGAATTAACGTCGGTGCGGGTGAATGTATAAACCAGGTTCCCATACCACCGTCTTCCGCCACCGACGAGGGAGAAACGGTGACGGATACGCTGTTATCATCGTTGGTAATCGTACCGGAGGCGGCACTCGGCGAGGCCACATTATAACCTGCGCCGATGGCGATGGTCAAATCTACCGTTTCATCAGACTCTAGATCTACATCCGATGTCGGGTTGATCGTGACGGTCACAGTAGACATACCCGCGCCGAAGGTCGCAGTGCCCATGGTGGCGCTGAACGATGCCGCACCGGTCTGTGTATAGTCCGTACTGAATGTGGCAGAGCCGCCGACTGAAAAATTAATGGTCAAAGTGCCGGTTGTGACGCCCGTCCGGGTAAAGGTATAAACGAGGTTGGGAACGCCGTCTTCCAGCACATCCGAGGGTGCAACGGCGACCGTTACATCGGTATCATCGTTGGTGATCGTACCGGTGGCGGCACTCGGCATCGCTACATTATAGCCCGCACCACTCGTGACCGTGAGAATGGCTGTCTCATCTAGTTCCACGATCATATCTGTCACGGGATCGAGCGTTACCGTTGCCGTCGCACTGCCGGCCAGGAAGGTCACCGTGCCCGTCGGAGGGGTGAAAAGCGTTGCGCCGCTTTGTGTATAGTCGCCAGGGAAGGTGGTTGTGCCTCCGACGGAGAAGTTGACCGTAAGCGGGGTGGCAATCACACCTGTCCGCGTGAAGGTATAATCGAGATTAGGGGCGCCGTCTTCCAGCACCGAGGAAGGTAAAACGGCAACCGTTACGTCCGTATCGTCATTAGTAATGGTGCCGGTGGCAGCAGCCGGTATACCTACAATGTAGTTTGTTGCGCTGGTAATAGTAAGAATGGCCGTTTCATCCGCCTCAACAGTCAAATCCGAAGTAGGCGTGAGCGTGACGGTAGCCATGGTATTTGAACCAGTGAAAGTCACCGTCCCACTCGAAGCGCTGAACGTTGTAGCATCCGAATACATATAATCCGTACTGAAGGTAGCCGTACCGCCGACAGAGAAATTGACTACTAGAGGGCTGGGGTTTGCGTCATTGCGGGTAAAGGTATAGACCAAACCCGTGCCGCCGTCTTCCGGTACGGAGGTAGGCAAAACGGTAACCGTCACAGTCGCCGGCGTTTTGAAGCCAAAGTCAACTGTCAGGTTGCCATTGGTATCATCGCCGTCATCAACGAGTGCGGGTTCGGCGCCGTAGGACATTGTCACAGCGGCAGAAGCCACGCCGAAACCGACCACCGGGTCGCCGTTGTCGTCGTTGTTCGCATTATCATCCGGGTCGGCAGCGCCGCCCACAGGGCTGCTGATCAACGGAACGCCGCTGTTATACAAGGCGCCGCCCATGGCGAAGTTTGAAGCGGCCACTTCGACGATGTAATCACCGGGGCAAACAACAAAACTATACGTGCCCGCCTGTGCCATCACAGTAGCGGTCATAGTAGTACCTTTAAACGTGTCGTCCACATCCAGTACGAAGTCGCCATCGTCGAGGTACAGATTTACGGTAACGCCGTCGATGCCCACGTCGCCGCCATCGAATACGCCGTTGCGGTTATTGTCACTATAAACGAGGTTCCCCAGCGTCAAAGCGCTGAAAGGCGTCAGGGTCGGGTTAGAGGCTCCCGAAATGTCAGGGTCATCCGTATCTAACATACCGAAATTTCCCATCACGTTACTTTGGTTGCTGATATTCACGCCGGGAACAGTGCCCGTCGGGCAGGCATCGTTATTTACCATCACCTCGTAGGTGATACATATCTGTTTGCCGGCAGGCAGGGTAAAGCCTGTATTAGGGAAGGTTTGCGCAAATAAAATATTGGTAAAAAACCATGCAAATAATGTAAAATAAGTTGTTTTCATACTCTTGTTCGAAGTATTTTAAGAACCTTCTACAAATGGAAGGGTCCTATTTGAAGCCAAACTGATCAAAAAAGAAAATGAACAAAAGATGCGTTGTTTCTTTTTCTTTTCCATGAGATAAAAGACTTTTACTACCATCAATGCATGGCCTGAAACAGTGTCTCGGGATACCAAGACGTTAAAGTCCAGTTCACACCCGAAAAGTCACTTGTGCAACCAGGAGAAGCGAGATAGCCTTTATTAGCCGTGGAAAAAGTTTCCAGGTACTGCGCATTGGCATTCAGAGCGAGGAAAAGGAATGAGGCGGTAAGCAGTGGTAAAGATCGAAACATGTTTTTCATTTTATTAAATGGGTAAAAACGCGCAAAAATCAAGCCAAGCGCCGGCAGTTGAGCCGGTGGCAAATGGGGAGGGGGAGAGGCTACTCTCCGGACAAACAGAAAAAATATGGCAGGAAGAGAACAATCCGGATCAGACAGCCAGATATTCCAAAAAGAGGCAAGAAAATTCCGTTCCCATGAGACTACAATTGAAGATTAAAAATAATAATACCATACAAAAGTAATCAGATAGAATGGTACTGCTGCCCGAAAAGATATTAATTTTTAAAAAATATTATATTTTTCGACCAATAATATCAAACACTTGAATTCATGCTACATTTATATCTTAAACATCTTCTCCACCTCCACCGCAAACTGCTGCGCGATCACCTCCCGGCGCATTTTCATCGTAGGCGTGAGCAGGCCGTTTTCCGGCGTCCAGGGTTCGTGCAAAAGTTGGAATTTGCGTATTTTTTCAATAGTCCCAAGCCGGGTTTCGTTGATGGCCTCTATTTCCTCCCGCATCAGTTTCTCTACTTTCGGGTTCAGGATCATAAACTGCGGGGAAGTCCAGTGTACCTTGTTTTCTTTGCACCAGTTTTCCAGCACAATAAATTCGGGCACAATCAAAGCGCCTGCAAAAGGTTTGTTCGCCCCAATTACCATGCACTGACTGATAAACGGGGAGCGCAATAACTGCTGCTCTACGAATGCCGGGGCCACGAATTTTCCGGAAGTTGTTTTAAAAATTTCACTTTTCCGGCCTGTCACCTTCAAAAAACGTTTGTGTTCAAAACGGCCCACATCGCCTGTCCTGAACCAGCCATCGGCAGTAAACCGGGAAGCCGTTTCCTCTGGCAGGTGCAGGTAGCCGCTCATCACATTCGGGCCGCGCACTTCTATTTCGCCGTTGCCTTCATCGTCCTGTTCGCTGTTGATACGCACTTCCACGCCGGGCGCGGGGATGCCGACCGTGCCGAAATGCACCCCGCCCGGCTCAAAACGGTTGAAAGCTATCACCGGGCTGGTTTCCGTGAGTCCGTAGCCCTCCCGTACCTCGATGCCCGCCGCCGAAAACAGCCTGCCCAGCCGGGGTTGCAAAGCGGCCGCGCCCACTGCGATGTAACGGATGCGCCCGCCCATACGTTTGCGCCATTGCCGGAACACCAGCACATCGGCCAGCAGGCGTTTGAAATAATAGTCGGGCGGCATCGCCTGCCCGCCGGAATACGGATAACGCTCGCCCAGTGCAATGGCCCAATCGAGTATTTTTTTGCGGAGCGCCCCACCTTTGCTGCGCTCTTCCTGCAAGCGCTCGTACATGCGCTCCAGCACCCGCGGCACGGCGGTCATAAAATGCGGGCGCACTTCCGGCAGTATTTTGGGTAAACGCTCCACCGATTCTACAAACCATACCGGCGCACCCGCAGCCTGGTAAGCATAGGTCACCATGCGTTCAAAAATATGACTCATGGGCAAAAAACTGACTACCGTGGTACCGGGGCCGACGGGGACAATAGCCAGCACCGCTTTGACATTGCTGATGATATTGGCATGGGTCAGCATCACGCCTTTGGGCAAACCTGTTGTACCGGAAGTATACAATATGGTAGCCAGTTGTTCGGGCCGAATGCCTTCACGCAGGAATTGTATCCGTCCGCGGAGGTGTTCGTCGGGATCGCGGGCCAGTTCCGTCCAGGGAATGACGGAAAGGCTTCCGGCAGGCGCCTGCTCTTCCAAAGAAAAAATCATGGATACACGCTCTCCGGCGCTTTCTAACTTGGCCAGCATATCGGCATTGCTGACAAAGCAGGCGCGCAGGTTGGCGTCCTGTATAATATGTTTTATTTCGTCGGGCCGGGCGGTCGAATGAATGGGAACGGGTATCATACCCAGTTGGAGCAGGGCGGCATCGACCATGACCCATTGCGGGCTGCCGCAATGCGCCAGAATGCCAACTCTGTCTCCTTCATGCAGTCCGACGGCGAGCAGGCCTGTACTGAGGCGGTCGCGTTCAGCGAGCAGTCCGGCTGTCGTCCAGGTACGCCATTGGTTGTGCGCGCGACCTGCCATAGCTGTTTGCTGCGGATAGCGATGTTGCTGGTATTCCAGTACTTCAAAAAGGCGATTGAAATCCATGGGCTAGACAGACGGAGATTAATTGATTCACCGTATTTGCCCGAAAAATAGTCTTTTGGGTCAAAATGCCGGATAATTTCTTTGTATCCGCCTTTTCCTTAAAGTTTTAGACCATGTACTGCCACTTTCTCCCAAACAAATTTGTCTTTTGCATAGTTAAAACGATGAACCAACTCCGCCTATGCAACGATTTTTTACACACATTTACCTATGCCTGGCGCTGTTCACCGTGCAGATGTTCGTTTTCTGCACCAACAAGGTGACTTGCCACGAACTTACCGGGCGCTGGACGACGCAGGAAGGGCAGGAATTTGTTTTCCAGAACGACGGCAAAGCGATGTGGCTCACCCGTTTCGGCAGCCAGTTCGATACTGTTTTTTTAGCGTATCAATTAGATTGCAAAGCCGAACCCGCCACCCTCGACCTGCTCCATTTTTATTCCGGGCCTTACTCCGGCAAAACCCTGTTCGGCATCCTGGAATGGACGAGCGACACCTCCTTTCTGCTGCGTTACGAACCCGGCATGGACGCGAACGTACGTCCCAGGGAGTTTGACAATGAGATGACGATGAAGTTTTTTTCGGCAAAGTAAAGAACAGGGATGAAAGAACAGGAATGAGGAATGAGGAATGAGGAATGATTACAGCCGCTCAAATGAACCAGATTCCCTTCTTCGAGCAGCTGTAATCATTCCTCATCTTGTTCAAACCCATATAAACACCCCATTAGAACCAAGATACCCTTCTTCGAGCGGCTGTAATCATTCCTCATCCCTCATTCCTCATTCCTGAACTTTCATCCTAAGGGCGAACGCCCCTCCACCTCCAGTTTCCAGCCCGCGCTTTCGACCATAAAACGCACCAGTTCGATCATTTTTTCGGCCTGTTCCTGTGCTGCGGGCAGCAAATTACTTTTTTCGGCCTGTTCCCGGATGAGGTCTTTAGCGCGCTTGTTGATCCGGTTGTGATCCTCCGGGGAGAACGATTCAAAAATGCCCTGCGAAATATCGTAGTAGTCCAGGGTATGGTCAATGCTCAGGATTTTGGGTTCCGGCAGTGCGCTCATCCGCACGGTTTTGGTGACGGGATCGGCCACGAGGTTGAGTTGTTCGAGGTCGTAGCCGGCAGCAACGGTAGCCCGTACGCGTACGAGCACCTTTTTATCCCATAAAAAAGTAAAATACCCTTCGTATTCGCTGTAGTTGTACACTTCCGAAAACTGCCCTTCCACAGTGGTCAGTTTGGCGACCGTTTCTATTTTTTCCAGGAGAACGGAGGCGTTTTCGACGCCCTGGGGCCGCGCTACAAAATATTGATACGTCAGCCAGCCGCCAAGAGCGGCAGCCACCAGCAGGGCGAAGAAGGAAGGTGCGTTTTTGAGCATTGGAATGTGGTGGTTTTCAGTTAAGCAGATGGGCAAAATTAGTTGAAACTACCGGCATATAAGTACCAATCCGATATTCAATATTCAAAACTGAAATGTTCCTCCGTTTCTTGAATCTCCCGACAAATTATCTTCCTTATAGCAGTCAACTTCTATAATATATGATTTATTTTTACATCTTTTTACAAGTTTACGGCTTTAGATAAATCCATTTTTTAACCGCCTGTAATCCGCCTTTCATGAAAAAGACATCTTATTCCTTTTATTTCAGTTTATGCCTGCTTTTATCACAATATAACCCTGCAAGTGCGCAAAACAGGGACACGGCAGACTTCCCTTACTGGATTGCTATGATGCAGGACAGAAGCATTCCATTTCATTCTACCCAAAGCGCTTTTTACCAGTATTGGTCGGGCAGACAAACCGACGTGAAAGGAAACGGATACAAGGTTTTCAAACGCTGGGAGTATATCAACAAGGAACGGGTTATGCCGGATGGTAAGTTATTGCCGGATGATTACGTATACCGGGTATATGATCAATTCATCAGGAACGTCGCCGAACCCAGGTCATTGAGCGGCACATGGACGCTGGCCGGCCCTTCCGCATTGCCAGCCAATAACCCCGGCCAACCCAACGGAATGGGCCGTATTAATACCATCGCATTCCACCCTTCCAATGCTGATACTTATTTTGTGGGCGCAGCATCGGGAGGTATTTGGAAAACAACAAACGACGGAAATTCATGGGCATCCTTAACATCCAATATGCCAACGCTGGGCGTATCGAGCATCCTTGTCCATCCTTCAAACCCCGATATATTGTACCTCGGATCAGGTGACCGGGATTCAGGCGATGCTTTTGGTCTGGGTGTATTCAAGAGTACCAACGGTGGTGCAAGTTGGGTGCAAATAACTTCAGGAATGGACGCAAACACGACGATTGCAGAATTGGCCATGCATCCTTCCGATCCGAATATTATTCTTGCTGCTACCAGTACAGGGCTTTACAGAACCACCAATGGCGGAGCTTCGTGGTCCAAAAGATTAACCGGAACCTTATGGAAAGACGTGAAGTTTAAACCGGGCGACCCAACGATATCTTATGCAACCTACAGTGGCAGCCTTTACACCTCTGCCAATACCGGAAATACCTGGTCCCTTATTACATTACCTGTTACCGGAGCGATCAGGATAGCCATTGCCGTCACGCCGGATAATCCGGACTATGTGTACCTGGTACTTACAAAATCAGATAAAACATTCAGTGCGCTGCTCCGCTCCGTGAATAGCGGCGTTGATTTTACGGTAATGTCTACAAGCCCCAATATCTTCGATTATTTATGCGATGGCTCTGAAACAAGCGGTCAGGGATTTTATGATTTATGTATTGCCGCAGACCCGACCAACGCCAATACGATCTATGTAGGCAGTATAAACAACTGGAAAAGTACGGATGGCGGCGTTAACTGGACGATCGTTTCACACTGGGTAGGCAGTACTTTCGGCACTATCTGCGCAGCAAGCGTACATGCAGACCAGCATGCGTACGGTTGGTCGCCGGTTACAACCGGCAAATTGTATGTGGGAAATGACGGAGGTGTTTACAAAACATCAAACGGCGGCAGTACCTGGACAGAGGTTTCAAGCGGATTGGAAATAGCGCAGGTCTATAAAATCGGACAGAGCGCAACCAACTCCGCCCTAACGATGAACGGTTATCAGGATAATGGTTCGAGTATTCGCAATGGAGCCAGCTTCACAACGGAGCGCGGCGGAGACGGCATGGAATGCATCATTGATTACAGCAATACCAATTATCGTTACCTCACGAATCCTTCGGGCGATATACGCAGAACGACCACAGGAACAGGAGGCACTTATTCCAAAATCGCAGGCAACAACTCGAACGGCATCACCGAATCCGGCGCTTGGGTCACGCCTTATTTGCTGCACAAGTTCAGCCCCGACACGATGTTTGTTGGGTATAAAAATGTGTGGCGCTCCAGCAATATAAAAACAAGTTTGAGTAGCAATGTCGCCTGGACTCCGATTACAGCCGGGGAAAGCGCCAATTGTATTGCCATGGACCAATCTCCCGCAAACCGCGATATACTGTATGTCGTCCGTTCAGGACAGATCAAACGCACAGATAATGCCAATGCCTCAGGTTCCGTGGTATGGACTACCTGTACACTGCCGGGTTCAAGTTATACCCCCACAGATATCAAGGCTCACCCTACCAACCCCAACATCGTGTATGTTTCCGCTCATTTCGGGGTATATAAATCAACCAACAAAGGACTTACCTGGGTGGATATTTCAGGTTCCCTGCCCCCTCTGTTTACAAATTGTATTGTATATGACAACAATAGTAACGAAGGGTTATATGTGGGTAATCAAACCGGTATTTGGTACAAGGATGCTACGTTGTCAGACTGGGTCAATTTTAGTTCGGGGCTGCCCATCGTAGATATTCGGGAACTCGAAATTTACGCTGATGCCGATCCGGTTAACAGCCGGCTTGTCGCAGCAACCTATGGACGAGGTATTTGGTCGAGCGATCTGTATGTGACTGTCTTGCCCGTAGAATTGACCTCTTTCCAGCCAATTTGTCACGCAGGGAATATCGAATTGAAATGGACAACCGCTACGGAACAAGACAATGATTTTTTTACCATAGAGCGATCTAAAGACGGACTGACCTGGCAACAGATTGCAAAGGTTAAAGGAGCCGGAAATTCCGCTCAACCAATATCATACAGCGTAAAAGATGATGCTCCTATTCCAGACGTACTTTATTACAGGCTGAAACAAACAGATTTCAATGGGCACTATAAAAATAGCAATTGGGTCAGTATAAAATGCAATCTAGCCGGCAAATCACCTTTATCTGTCTTCCCCAACCCGGCTACACGGTATATATCCGTGGAAAACTTTGGAAACGCCGCAAATGCCAAGATATACAACGCTATGGGTGGGCTGATATATCAAAGCGAAATTGCCGGCAATCAAGCAGATATTGACATTTTTAACTTCATGCCAGGCTTCTACTTTTTAGAGGTTTCTACGGAGGTTAGTATTGAAATAATTCCGTTTGTAAAAGAATAGTACAAAAACAACAAAACACTGCCCTCCATCATATCTCCCGCTTTAAACGTATTTTTTTGAAGTGCGTTCCTCCGGCGTATCCGGGATGTTTTCGCGCGGCCCATGCTTGCGTGAGGGCTGTTAAGTTCAGTATTTTTACAGATACCGTTCCCGCAGCACCGCTACATGGTGCAATTGATGCCCGATAATAATAAAAAAATAAGCCCGAACGGATACTTTCCAGTTACTTGCCATGCCGGTAAACTGTGATTGCGCTTCGCTGCATTGGTCGTGCAAAAACAGGGTATTGTCGCGCACGGCCTTCCACTCTTTCAGCAAATCCTTGATGCTGCGTTGGCGCACATCCACTTCTTCCATCCAGATATCCTGGTTGAAACCGGGCAGCGCAATGCGGTCGCCGCGCATAAAGGACAACAGCCGGTAAGAGAACACCCGCTCCGTGTCAATGAGGTGCATCAGCATTTGTTTGATCGTCCATTTACCCGGTTCGTACGAATGGTCGCCCATTTCCTCCGGCAGGCTGCCGAGCATTTTTTGTATGTCCCGGAACGTCGATTTCAGCAGGCTCTTTGCCGTACCGCGGGACGGCACATGTTTCAGGTAATTTTCATGGAAGGGAGCGTATTCTCCTTTTTTGGGTCGTTTCATCGCAGCGTTACATTTTCGCGAGCCGCGTCATAAACCACACTTCGAATCCGGTGTAGACGACGTAGCAAAATAAAAAGATACCGACAAACCAGTTGTCTGTGGGTTTTTCCATTTCCCGGTATAAAAAAAGGAACAGCACAGACAAGACCATTTTGCCAAAAACAGAAATGGTAATGAGGTTATTAAAGGCTAATTTGTTTTTGCTCGCCGCAGCGCTTTGTCCGGCAAAAAAAAGTCCGGCGCATACGGCCACAAACAAGAGTACGGAGGCCATGGAAAGTTTCCAGTACGCCTGCGTTTGCGGCAGCAGGGTATGAAGCAGCGCGAGCATTGCCGATACTGCGAGGGTGGTATAGGCGAGGTAAAGAAAAAATACCTTTGATTGCATATTGGAAATAAGTAAAAGGGCAAAATCGCAAAGGGCAAAAAGCAATGTAAATCAATGAGTTACAAAAGATTTCGTATTGACTAATTTTGCACACCTACTTAAAAAAATTGGGATACCGAGATGCAAATATCTCAATATCCCAACTATTTATTCTTTTAATAATTGCCTGTAAAGCGCGTAGAGCGAGGCGATCATAAACAGCACGGTCAGACTGACGGCCCAAAGCGGGCGTTCCATACCCATACGTTCGTCCAGCCATCGTCCGATAAAAACCCCGGCGAGGCAAGCCGCGAGCAACTGGAAAGCCATACCGCTGTATTTGGCAGTAGCCCTAATTGCGGACTTCCGGTTTTCCTCCGGCGACAACTTTGGCAGCGACATTTTCAGCAGGTTTAGCTTCAAAGTTCTTGACTGTGCCGTTGGCAGCGCCAATTTCCATCTTGCAGGCGACATTAAACTTGGCGCCACTCTGAACGATGAGTTTGTTGGTGTTGATTTCGCCGTCTACTTCTGCGGTTTCGCGCACGTTCAGGAGCTCCGTCACCGTCAGTTTTCCTTTAAAACTGCCTTCCACCACTGCGTTTTGGCAATGTATCTCGCCATCTACGGATCCCGTAGGGCCGATGATTATTTTCGCCTGGCAGATCAGCTTTCCTTTTATGGTACCGTCTACCCGCAGATCGCTTTCGCAACGAAGCGTACCTTCCAAAACTGTTCCTTTTACCAGTACATTCAAGGCGCCGGAAGGGGTAGTAGTGGTCGTTTTCTTGGGTTCTTCCGTGTTTTTGCTGTTACCAAACATAAGTTTTCTCTGTTTAAACGGTGATTCAGGTCAGATCAACATCTCCTTTAGAAATTCGGGCAGTACACACCACGACGTTCCGGACCGCATATCTTGTAGATCAGCGAGAATTCAAAGGCGCCGTTGCCATTGGAGGCCGTGTACAGGCTGGAGGTATTGATGTCGTAACTGAAACCGATGTTGAATTGTTCGTAATCGAAACGGGTGCTGAGGATGATCGCATCCATCAGTTTGCCGTCGTCGAGGCGGTTAGCCAAACGCGCCCAGGCGCCGATCTGGAAAGCCTGGTGGTAGCGGCGGCTGTTGCCGAGCAGGAACTTGAAGGAGTTACCCACATTTACCTGCCAGGATGGTCCCTGGAAAAAAGTGACGACACCCGGAACCATACCGAATTTTTTGCCATTCATAAATTCGCCGCCCGCGTGGAAGGTGAATTTGGAATACAAAGGAATGTTCTGGTTCTCGAAGGATTGATTCGCCCGGTTGAGGTGGCTGAATGCGCCGCCGAAATAGAAGTTGTTGTCATTGCCCAATACGCTGAACCACAAGGCGCCTGCGGAGAGGTCGACAAAAAGGAAGTTCGGATCGTCGATCACGTCGCCGGGAAGGGTCGGATCAAACACACCGTTGCCGTTGTTCTGTTGCGGCCATTGCAGGTTGGCGCTGTTGATGCTGCGCTGGCTGAGGCCGACGTCGGCGCCCAAAACCAGGTAGTGCGCTTTTTTGCGGTATCCGCCCATTTTTTTGGCATAAGAACCGGAAAGCCGGGCCTGGATGGTTGCAAATTCAGAAGCGCCTGCCTTATCGCCCCACAGGGTGCCGCCTATTCCAAAATAGTCGTAACGGCCTACGGGCAGTTTCTGATCGTAAGAGACGGAATAGGTATTATAGGCATTTTTCTTGAGGATGGAAGCCCACTGGTTGCGGTAGTTGGCCACTAAGCGGTGGTTACAGTTCATCACCCCTGTCATGGCAGGGTTCAGGTTGAGCGGGCTTTGATAGAACTGGGAAAAGTGGATATCCTGTGCGTGCGCGGTCACCACCGACAGCAAAATCGCGCAGCAGACAGAAAGGTGTAAAAACGTTTTTTTCATAAACAGACGAACCATAATTGTTAGAATAAGAACAGCGTACAATTTTAATTGGGCCAACTATACCTGCCCACTCATTTTCAAGTGGGCGAAGGTACGTTTTTCCGAATGCATGAAGAATTTTTCTGCACATTTCAACCCCTGGAAGTCAAAAATTTAACTACCCAATGACAGATACCGGCCAAAAACGGCTTTGTGGCAAATCATATTTTGGTCAATGTGTTAAGGTTTTCAGGACTTAGAGGTTTTAACTTGTGAAAACGCTGCCCGAGCCTAGAGAGAGGTGAGAAGTGAGAGGTGAGAGGGTGGTGAGAGGCGTCCCGTTTGGCGGCTCGGCGGTTGACGTTTTCAGGCCTGGAATCGTGAGTGGTGAATCGTGAGTCGTGAGTGGCATCCAGTTGAAAGAAGGAACTCAATAATTCTTAACTGGATGCCACTCACGATTCACCACTCACGATTCCAGGTCTGAAAAACGATACCAAAAACCGCCGAGCCGCCAAACGGGACATTTCTCACTTCTCACCTCTCACTTCTCACTTCTCTTAAAGCCTCGTGCTTACCTTTTTCACCATCTGATTTTTCCAGTTCAAAAAAGTGCCCGCGAGTATCTGTGCCCGCGCTTCTTTGACCAACCACAGGAAAAAGCCCAGGTTTTGCAGGGTAGCCAGTTGCATCCCAAGGATTTCGTTGTTCACAAAAAGGTGCCGCAAATAGGCCCTCGAATGGGTGGTGCTGGTTTTTACGGGGCTATCGGGGTCAATGGCCGTAAAATCTTCGCGCCATTTGTTGTTCCGGATATTGATGATGCCTTCGCCAGTGTACAACATACCATGCCGCGCATTGCGGGTAGGCAGCACACAGTCGAACATATCAATACCCCTGGCAATACCTTCGAGTACGTTTTCCGGCGTTCCAACACCCATCAGATAGCGGGGCTTGTCTTTGGGCAAAATATCCGTCACCAATTCAGTCATGGCGTACATGTCTTCCACGGGTTCGCCGACGGAAAGTCCGCCGATGGCGTTGCCTTCCCGCCCGAATGAGGCGATGGTTTCCGCTGATATTTTGCGCAATTCGGGGTAGGTACTGCCCTGCACGATCGGGAAAAACGTCTGTTGGTAACCGTACAAAGGTTCCGTGTTGTCGAAACGTTCGATGCAGCGCGCCAGCCAGCGGTGGGTGAGCTCCATCGACTTTTTGGCGTAGTCCCATTCGCAGGGATACGGCGTACATTCGTCGAATGCCATGATGATGTCCGCCCCGATCACACGCTGAATGTCCATCACGCCTTCCGGAGTGAACGTATGTTTGGAGCCGTCGATATGGCTTTGAAATGTGACGCCTTCTTCCTTGATCTTGCGGCGATGCGCCAGGGAATGCACCTGAAAACCGCCACTGTCCGTCAGCACCGGGCCTTGCCAGCCGTTGAACCGGTGTATGCCGCCCGCTTTTTGCAGCACTTCCAGTCCGGGCCGCAGGTACAGGTGATAGGTGTTGCCGAGGCATATCTGCGCCCGGATATCGTCGCGGAGTTCGTGCTGGTGTACGGCTTTCACCGTGGCAGCGGTGCCGACGGGCATAAAAATGGGGGTTTCGATCGCGCCGTGGTCGGTTTGGAGCAGGCCGGCGCGGGCGGAGGAGTTGGGGTCGGTATGGGTTAGGTCAAATTTCATGCTTCAAGCAGGAGCCGCAGTTTTTCTTCGAGGAGGGTGCGGGATGGGAGATAGAGTTGGTAACGGGTGACGAAGATTTGTGTAGAAAGGCCGCCAAGCGCATATTCAATGGCTAAATTTGATTTTATATTGGATACCGATGGGTTCGTTGTCGACGATGGAAAAGCAGCGAGTCCATTTGTCGACGCAATTCCCTGACAGTCCATCCTTCATATTCGCATTGCTTGAGGTAAAAGTTGCGCTCAAGATCGTCATCAAGTTTCAAAAGTTCGCAGTAGTGTGCCCAGTGCAATTTTCCAGACAGTGTCTGGAAAATTTGAAATTGGAGGTAGAACTGCCGCATATAATAGACATTACTTTGACTGAATCCTTTTCCATAACTCCTCGTAAGATCCTTTGCTAGTTTTTTTAGCAGTTCCTTCCCATAAACAGCACTCTTTTGTCCGCCTTGTTCAAACTCGACGATATGCCTACCGATTTCCCAGTAGGTTTTTAGCAAGGTGGTGTTTATGGTTTGATACACCTGCCTCCGCTGGGTTGTGAGGAGCTCGCCGATTCGGGCGAGCAAGCCGTCATAAGGTTCGGGTAAAATTTCTTTTGACATAAATGAAGCGATTAGAGGAAGAATCAAATGGAATTCAAAGGTAATGCAATCAACGTTGCAAGCCATAGGCCTTGATTGCTCCCGGGAATGGTTTTACAACCCTTCACATTCGTCGCGGACCAAGCTCAAAATAGCCTGCACCAACTGATCTCCATTTTGTCATCGCCCATAATATTTCCGTTTTGTTTCGGTTTGTTGTAACAATTTACAATTTAAAAACTAATTTTGCACACTTACTTATTAAATTGCAAAGTAAGCATTTCTAGAGTCTCCTATCTCCTTTTTTTACCACAAATCAATTTCCCTACCATAAAACAACAAAGAGCATTACACCTATCCTATTTTACCCTTCTAACCTCCCTCAAGCCCTACGCCAGATTCCGGTTACTATCCAACTTCAACAGCACCCCGATAATCAGCGTAAATCCGATCAGCGAAGACCCGCCGGAACTAATAAACGGCAGCGGAATACCGATGATCGGGAACAGGCCCATAGTCATGCCGACGTTTATAAGAACGTGGATAAACAGTACCCCGGCCACGCAGTAGGCATAAATCCGGGAAAAGTTGGAACGCTGGCGCTCCGCCAGAACGGTAATGCGGTGCAACAACCAGAAAAACACAATGATAATGGCAGCCACCCCGATAAAGCCCTGCTCTTCGCCGATGGTGCAAAAAATGAAGTCCGTACTTTGTTCAGGTACGTATTTCAGTTTGGTCATGTTTCCATCCAGAAAACCCTTGCCGGCAAAACCACCTGAACCGATGGCCATTTTGGAATGCAGGAGGTTGTACGCCGCGCCGCGGGCATCAGCGCCCGTTTCATTCGGCTTGAGCCAGGTTTTGATCCGTTGTTGCTGGTGCGGAGCGAGCAAGGTATAGCAGGCAAAGTTGGCAGCAAAAACAAGCGTAGCGCCCACTGCCAGCATCAGCAGCCAGGTGCGCAAATGCGCTTGAACCATGCTGTTTTTTTTCAGGTAATTGGGCAAAAAAGACGCCGCGAAAAATGCCAGATGGGGCAGCATAACCGCCATATCAATTTGTTGCGGGTCTATCCCGGCAGGGTCGACATTCCATAGTTGCAGCACCCAACCGGCAATTTCCGGCCACCAGTAAGTTACTGGCAACAGAGCGATAAATCCGGCCAGCCACCACCTGATATGTTTCCGGAAACGCGAAATAAGCCTGAAATTGGTAACCGCGAGCAAGCAGGCCACTACATAAGGCGGATCAAAAACCAGCCCAAGAATGACCATGGCAGCGATGCCGAAACCTATTTGGTACCAGGAAGACGACAATCCTTCGCGGTACAAGACCAGCATAAAAGAAACAAAAACCAGCGCTGAACCGGTATCGTTTTGCACCAGGGGCGACATGATGATCGCCGGCGCCAAAAAAATACTGAAAGCGATGATCCGGCTGCGCCATTCCCGTAAATCCACACCCGTTGAACTCAAGTAGGCGGCCATGGCTAAGCAGGTGCCAAACTTTGCTATCTCCGCAGGTTGAAAGGTAAAACCGCCGATATGATACCAGGCATTGGCTCCGTTTATTTCCCTGCCGAAAAACAGTGTGCCTGGCAGCAGGAGCAAAGAAAAAATGTATATAACAAGGGCAAATGTGCGCCAGAACGCCCAATCGCTCATCATAATGACGAAAAGCATGGCAAAGCAAACCACCATAAAAAACAATTGCTTCCCGGTGTTATTGCTCAAATCAAAAAAACTGAACGGCGCTTTGGGATCGTAATTGACGGCAAAAATCATTAGCCAGCCAATTATAACCAAAGCAACGTAAAGACCCAGTGTGAGCAGGTCTGCTCCACCGGCCGGATTAGTAGTTTGTCGGGTGCTGGTTATCATCTTCTTATTCTAAAAAATCACGCGGATGTATACGCATATCCCTTGCAGGGTAAGCGCCGGGGAATTCTATCAATTGAGCAATAAAAGCCATCGCTTCCAGGCGCGAGCGAAATGCGCCCACCCGCAATTTGTAGTATGGCTTTTCATGTATCCAGTCTGCAGGCGTCTCGGGGTACAACATCTTGAAACGCATACGGCCATCTTCCACCTGCTGACGATCCGTAGAAGCCATCACCTGAACGCGCCAGCCTTCAATATGGGGCGTCACCCGGTTGTTATTTACCCAGTTGTGCATCAACTGCGTTATTTTCGGGTCTTCATTGACCTGGATTTCCTGCGCATTGGCAGCAGTAGCCAAAACGACGAAAAGCCCCGCTACCAATAGCAGGCATTTGACCGAAAATGAACATTTTTCTGACAGAACGTGCATAATCAAAGGGTTGGTAGGTGTGCAAAATTAGTTTTGGCTAAATTCTTTGTAAATGCTTGATTATGAACACTGATAACCAATAACTAATAACCGATAACTACTTAATATCCCAATAACTGAATAGCAGTAGAAGTACCCAGTCGCTCAGCGCCCGCCGCAATCAGGGCTTTTGCTTCTGTTGCCGTACGGATGCCCCCGGATGCTTTTAGTTTGATAGATGTATCTGCCAATGTACGCAATTGACGCAGCATGTCCGGCGTAGCGGGATGTCCGTGCATATCGGTACCGGTTTGTAGCCAGGTAACATTCACGGAGCGCGCGAGTTCACATACTTTGCTGATTTCTGATTCGGTGAGCAGAGCGCATTCCAGGATCAGTTTCAGGGTTTTTCCGCGCAGGTGCGTAGCCCGGGCCACACTGTCTATATCATGGTTGACATGGTTCCAGTTATCACTTTTCAGTGCGGCAATATTGATAACGGCGTCGATATCATCTGCGCCATCGTCGATAGCCCGTTTGATTTCTTCACTTTTTGCGGCAATACCGGTATAACCCATCGGGAAACCTACCACTGTGCCGACCCGTATGCGCGACATATCGCCGAGTAAACGCCGGGCATCACGGACAAAAAAAGGCGGGATACATACGCCCCCAAACTGGTGCTGAACCGCTTCTTCACACAGCCTTCGAACGTCGGCAAGTGTTGTATCCGGTCGCAGCAGGGTATGCTCAATCAATTTAGCAATTTCCGTCATAAATGTATGCGCAGCCTGGCTGATGGGGAAAGTTTTTGTGTACGATCTTAAAATAAGGAGGCCCTCCCGCATGGTTCCGGACGGAAGGGCCTAAAATCGCTTTCATGTGGCTTTTCGGAGCAAATGTAATGTGTTTTTTGAATGTTTATTCATTTTATGAAGAACAATTCTAAATTTTTTTAATTATTTTTTTTACCAAAAAACAAGCCCCGCAAACGGATGCGGATCGCAAAAACAGGCGTTTTTTACAATAAATCGGCAGAAAGTTGCTTCCAAAGCATGTCTTTGAGTTGCTGAAGATTTTTATTCGTGACAGCGGAGATAAAAATTGTCGGAATACCCTCAGGCAAAGTTTCCCTCAACATTTGCTCCAGACCGTCGTCGATAAGATCGTATTTGGAGATCGCCAGCATACGCGGCTTGTCTAAAAGATCGGGGTTGTACTCTTGCAGTTCGTTCAACAGGATGTTGTATTCTTCCTGTATGCTGCGGTTGGTATCTGCCGGAATCATAAACAGCAACACGCTGTTGCGCTCGATATGTCGCAAAAAACGGTGTCCCAAACCCCGTCCTTCGTGTGCGCCTTCGATGATGCCCGGAATGTCGGCCATAACGAAGGATTGGTTGTCGCGCACCTGTACAATACCGAGATTCGGCGTAAGGGTAGTAAACGCGTAATCGCCGATTTTAGGTTTGGCGGCAGAAACCGCGGAGAGCAGCGTGCTTTTGCCCGCATTCGGAAAACCGACCAGCCCCACATCTGCCAGCACCTTGAGTTCCAGGATAACCCACTTCTCAATATTGGGATCGCCTGGTTGCGCATAGCGCGGTGTCTGGTGGGTAGATGTTTTGAAAAAAGTATTGCCCTTTCCACCCCGACCACCCTGCAGCAGGACTTTCTCCTCGTCTTTCTGTGTGATTTCAAGCAACACTTCACCGGTTTCCGCATCGCGGGCAACGGTACCAAGGGGTACTTTTACAATCACATCATGGCCATCGGAGCCTGTTTTCAGACCTCCCCTGCCAATATCGCCGTCTTCTGCATAGATATGTTTGGTAAAGCGAAGCGACAACAAGGTCCACTCCTGCGGATCGGCTTTAAGTATAATGCTGCCGCCGCGACCGCCGTCGCCGCCGTCGGGGCCGCCTTTGGCAGTGGTAGGGCCGCGATAAAAATGCACGCTTCCTGCTCCACCCTTTCCAGAGCGAAACATAATTTTTACGTAATCAACAAAGTTTTGTTCTGCCATGGATAGTAGTTATCCGTTATTAGTTATTGGTTATCAGTGTTGATAATCAAGTATTTGCAAAGAATTTAATCTGATCTATTTTGCCCACCTCACTTAAGTAGATAATCGTAGTGCTGGGGTGTTGATCTGTTGAGATTGTTGAGGGTTAAGAGGTTGTGATTGTTGAGGGGTTGAGGCCTTAATTGACAAAGAATGGCCGCAAAGGTAGAATAAGCGCCCCGCAAATCCGCCGATTTCCCGAAAGGTTGTAGTTTGGCCGCATTAAAATGGATAATCTATTAGGGCAGATTGTAACCACGCAAAAATCAACCCTCAACAACCTCAACCACTCAACCACTCAACAAAATTATGGCTGATAATAAACGTTTCATCGACCCGACCGAACAAAACTGGCTCGAAGGGCCCCGCGACCGGGGGTTTGAATTGATGTTCGCATTCAAAGTTTTGCGTGAATTCCTGCGCGGGTTCCGGGGCCTTCATTTTGTCGGACCCTGCATTACTGTTTTTGGTTCGGCGCGTTTCAAAGAGGGCCACCGCTACTATGAAGCCGCCCGTACGATGGGTCATCGACTGGCAACAGAGATAGGACTGGCAATCATGACCGGCGGCGGACCCGGCATCATGGAAGCCGCCAACCGCGGCGCCCGAGAGGCCGGCGGAGCCTCGATAGGTTGTAATATCGTATTGCCACATGAGCAGTCCGCCAACCCCTACGTGGATAAATTCGTGAATATCCGCTACTTTTTTGTGCGCAAGGTGTTGCTGGCCAAGTACTCCTACGCTTTTGTCATTTTTCCCGGCGGCTTCGGCACCATGGATGAGTTTTTTGAAATCCTGACCCTGGTGCAGACCAAAAAAGTGGAAAATTTTCCCATTGTTGTCATGGGTATGGACTACTACAAGCCTATCAAGGATTTTGTACAGTTTATGGTGAAAGAAGGCACAATTTCGCCGGAAGACCTGAGCCTGGTTTTATTCACGGACAGTGAGGAAGAAGCGATCGCTCACATCCGGCATTACCTACACACCAATTACAAGCCGGTGAAACGGAGAAAGCCTATTTGGTGGTTGTTTGAACGGTCATGAAGTATGTGTTTGGTGTGTAGTGTTTGGTGTTTGGGGGTGCATTGCCTTAGGCTATACATACCAAGGGACGACCTTCCCGAAAGTTTCGAACTTTCGGGAAGGCATCTCGAATCCCCAATCCAAGTTTATTGCCGTTCCAGCACCGACTCCCCGTTCAAATTCGTGGTAAGCACCATACTCATATAGTCGAAATACGGCCGCATGGCCTCGAAGGTCTTTTTTACCTCCTGTAAAAAATGCTCGCCCGTTACCTCCTGATCGGTAAAATTCCGGTGGATGGTAAAACTCTTTTTGCGGATCAGATCCAGCGCCGGGCCGTCTTTGTCGTACCCGCGCGGAGCGGTTTTCAGTTCATCGCCATGAATAGCGCCGAAGTATTGTTGAAAGGTCGCGTCGGCTATAATGGAGCGAATGGGCTGGTCGTCCATGACAAATTCGTCGCGGATACGTTTGAGGTCTTCCGCATTGGGTTGCCAGAATCCGCCGCCGACAAAGGAAGCGCCCGGTTCGATGTGGAGATAGTAGCCGCCCCGCAGCCGTTTGGTGGCCCGGGTGAAACCCATGCCGAAGTTGTTTTTGTAGGGCAATTTGTCTTTGGAAAAACGCACATCCTTATAAATGCGAAAAAGGGTGGAACCTTCCAGGTGATCCGTTTCGCCCAGCGCCGATTCGACGGCTTTGAGGAATTGTTTCATGTTCTCCTGGGCAGCCTCGTAGCGGCCTTTGTTGGCCTGAAACCACTCGCGGTTGTTGTTTTCAGAAAGATCTGACAGGAATTGCAGGGAGGTGTTTTGAATTTTCATAGCTGGAGGATGGTAGGAAAACGATCCGGTATTAATTTTTGACAAAAATAGAAAAAATAGCGACACGCAAGAGAGCACAATCCCGAAGTTTAAACGCATCAAAATTTACCCCCTTCATGCGGCGTTCAATAAAATGAAGCACATTTGTTGGTTCATTTTCATGTCATACCCACCAACGACATCCATGAAGCGAAACGCCGCCCTCGTCTGTTTTTGCCTTTTTTCCTTTTTTCTTCCTCTAACGCCGCTTTTTTCTCAATCCCTGTACCAGGATGCGCTCGATCTGGCGAAAATCATGCAGCAGACCCAGCCTCAGAAAGTAGGGGATTCGCTGTGGATGCGCCTGAGCTATTCCATGCCTTTCGTCATCTCCGGTCAGGGGTTTAAGGAGGAATCCTTTGATACGCTACGTGCTGTTACCGAAACCGATTACCTGCTTACCAACAAAGGCGCCTATCCCGACGAGTTGATACTCTACCGCGCTTCGGCGCCGGATAGTATTCTGTTTGCAACACCGGTTAAATACGACTATTGCATCCTGCGACTTCGGAAAGGGGAAGAACAAGACAAACTCACACTGGTGTCGCCCGGCGGTGAAATACTTGTTTCTTATTCGGATACAGCTTTGATCGACGCCGACCTGGTCATCAGCAACCGGCAAGCAGGCAATTTTCACTTTTATGAAAGTGACCAATTCATTTTAGATGGTGACGATCCGTTTCGGCCCGACCATTTTTCCAATGACCAAAAGCGATTGCCCAAAGGGGAATTGTGTATGTTTCCCAATATTCCGGAAGGCGATACCCTGTTGTTGAAAAGCAACGGCAAATTGTTGTTCAAGGTTTTTAACAACAAGATCGAGGGCAAATTAATCTTTCATTTTTTCCTGGATTCCATCTTTCTGGAAATAGACGGCGGCGATTTTTTAGCGGAACAACAGGACTCCATGAATGTCGATGCCGTGCCTTTTTCCCTGCTTGCAGCCGATCATTTTCTTGCCGAAGACAATTCATTTTTAGCGCTGTTCATCCCGAAAAAGGGCACATACTTGCTGGAGCACGAAATAAACAAGGATTATGAAATGGAAATCGCCCGACCTGAAATAATAATCGGCGAACTGTTTTCCAGGGAATTCAATCCCGATCATATTCCCTTGAGTGCTGCCGATAGAAGAATCGTGTTATCCTGGCAGTGCGATTATCTTTTTGACCAAATCACACTCTACAGCGGATCGAGGCTCTTGAACACCATCCAGTTGAAAAGGCCGAAAATGCTGGATGCTATAACATTCAATGAACGAACCAACTCGATTGATTTTTCCGTCACACGGGATATTCGCCCAAATGAGACCCGGTACAGGAATTACCGCAAAAAATACCCGATCTCCAGTAACGCCAACTTGAGTTTGTCATTTCTGGAACGCAGGTTCGATTACAGTTGCTCCTACGCCTCCTTCATGGAAGATTACCTGATTCTGGATCGCATCGCCGGCGAAGGAGTGCTTCCAGTGCAGGTGAATGCCTTCAGTTTCGAGTTGTGCAAAATACGCGGAGAAAAAGATACTACTTTTCAGATCAGCCAATCCGACCTGGCTGGAATGCCACTCGAAGAGAATGTACTGTACATGTTGCGGCTCGACACTACCCTGGCGAAACAACAACTGGGGCTGCTGGATTTTTCGGACATGAGTTTTCGATTTAGTTTCCCGGATGAAAACAAGGAGCCATTCCGCTGGTATCCTGCCCTGAATCCGATGATCGAAGTGTTTGTAAAAGACAGCATCGCGCATATTTTTTACGCTCCGGCCCTGGTGACCGAGCATTTCAGCGTGCCGGTGTTTCTGGATGATTCGCTGGCTGTGCTGCTGGGCACGCATTCACAATTGAAAGAAGCCGATCTGTTGTCCCCGCACCTTTGGGGAGATATTTCAGAAAAATACCGGAACAACCCCTTTTTAGCCAGGTACCTGAAAAACAAACTCGCACACACCCGCTTCGATCCGGCTCCGGGCATATCTAACCTGAGGCTCCGCGAGGGCATTGCGACGCAACTGGACAGTTATTTTGCCTGGCAAAAAATCATTTTCGGCAACGAAAGCCTGCAAACGGAGGATCAGGTAGCGTACGACGAATTAGTCAGTACCTACCGAACGCGGGTCCAGACGGCTTCCGACAAATTGCAGGTGGCTTCCGAACAGTTCAACAACGAAACCCAGAAACTGCGCCGCGGGCTGAACGCCGCAGACCTGGCAGCCGGACTTTCTGATTTTATTGTCGAACGGGCGCAGGAAGAACTGAATCTCAGTTTTCTCAATCGCCTGCGCGACCGGATTCAGCAGGATTCCGAATTCATCGTTTTGTTTCCCCAGACGGTGAAGATGATGGCAGATTTCAAAATCGAACAATACCGCACCCTGCTGGATTTTGCCAAAAATGCTTTCGTGCAGGATTTGCGCAACCTCGGCGTCACGTTTCCGCGCCTGTTCAGCCTGCTGTCCAAATACCAGCAACTGCAAAACGACCCCAAAGTGTACAACCTGTTTCTGTTGTACGACATTGCCAATAAAGTGTACGAAGGCACGCCTGTGGAAAACGTGCTGCTCCATGTGCACAGCCGCCTCAAAGAGCGCAGAACCGGGCTGGAGGAGGCCATACATAAAGAACTGGGCAAAAAGCTGGTGCGCGACGCTGCGACACAGGAACAACTCAGCAATTACGTACTGAATTACGGTCGAGCGCTGGAATATTATTACGCCCAGGCACATAGCTTAGACAGTGCTTTTATGGTAAACTGGCGCCGGCTATCTGATGAAATGAAAGCAGATGGCATCGATGAAGAAGCGCTGCGGCAGATGAAAGCGCTGAGAGCCGGATCTGAAATTGCGGATGAAATGGACGAGCACCGAAAAGATGGCTACCCGGATGATAGCGATAGCACCAGGACCTCGCGATTCGCTCAATATCTATTTGTGAGCGATAACCTGCAAGGCAACCCTGGCTACGAATACCTTCGGAAAAACCTGGAATTCAACCGGTTTCGGGCTTTTTTTAGCCAAAAACCGGATAGTAGCCGAACCGTCAGCCTCGGGCTTGCACAGGCAGATGTGTTGCTTTCCGCCGAACAGATTCGCAACATTGAAGTGACTGTCCGGGAAATGGAGGATAAAATTTCTACCCTGCAAACACTCGGCGACGAGTTGGAAAGCCGCCGGGCCCAAACGGCTAATTCACTGTCCGGGTACCTCCCGCTGCTGAAAAAATACAAATCCCTGATGGTTCGCAGAGCCTGCCTCGAACTGGCCCCTGACCACCGAATTCGCCTACCATGCACAGGGCGGCCAACACGATATTGAATCGCTGCATTACCTCAAAGGTGTCCTGCAAAAGCCTCATCAATTTGGGTTGTACGACTGGACCAAACTGGACGCATTCGAGCGCTCGCTTCGGCAGGTTGGGTTGATCAAGGGCAAATTGCAGGTATCCGAGTCGCTTTATGAGGGCGCCGAGTTTTTTGGTGAAAACAAACCGCTCAGCCTTTACGAGGGCTACAAATTGCTTTCCGTCGTGTCCAGCGACGCCGGGGAAATCGAGGCGGAAATTGAACGTGCAAACGCTTTCCTGGAAAGTATGGCTTCCACGATGCGGGATCATTTTCCGCAGATTTCCGCATCGCGCAGTGTGGACGCACTTCAAAAAGATTCCCTCTACTACCGCAATTTCCTGTATAGCAGTCAGATGATAGATGGCGCTCTGGTACTCGATTATTCGGGTTTATTGGCGCAAATGCATGAACAAATCACCGACCCAGGCAAACTGGTAGAAAATTTCACGAAATTTTTAAGCCGGGAAGAGATCAGTATGTACGAATCGCAGGCAGCATCTGAAATCATCAAACCGCTTGTTCCTTCCGGCAACCAATTCCTCGATTACTACGATCAAACCGTCCCGTTTGAATCGTATTTGGCTCCGAGTACATTGGCATCCAGCCACAATGCCGGCCTGGCGAAAGAAGTGGAATCGGTGCGCGCATCCATCGCCGAACTAAAACGCATCGGCGGCGATTACCACAGTTTTTTGGAAAAACTCAAAACCGACAGCAGCGCCGCGCCGCTCGCAGCCCTGCGCCAGGCCGCACAATTCGATACCTTGGTGAGCATTACCCTGCTCTGGATGCATGCCTTCCGCAACAATGCCGCTCCCGGCGATTCCTCCGTTATCGTGCGGGATACAGTGGTGGTGCATAAAAAAATGTTGTCGAAATCCGGAGTAGAAGTCACCTACGACAGCATCTGGATTATTCCGCGTGTGAAAGGCGCCGGCCAGTGGATGACCCTGCAACAATTCAACGAGGTGATGGACGACACGCTCCAGCGCAAGATATTTCTGGGACTGCTCTATCAACGACTCAGCGCCGTGGAGGGCGGGCTGCATTACAGTACGCCGAACCTGGCGCTGCTGGCCACCAAATTTATGAATACCGTGTATGAAATCGACGATGCCCGCGCTATACTGCACTATAAAAAAGAGCATAACAACGCACTGGGATTCGAGGATTACTATCCGTTCATCCGTTCTATTGTGGACATGCTCAATGTCGTGCTGGAAACGCCGCTCGGGTCGGGCGAGCAGCCGCTGAATGAGCGTTTGTCCCAACTAAGCGATTTGCCTGACATCTCGAATGAGTCACTTTCCTTGTTTGAAAACATTTTTGCCGAAAACTATGGCAGCGCTATCCGCAATGTCGTGCAATTGCTGTCTATCACCTGGGGATTGCGGCAAAAAGATAAAACCGGTCTGGCTTCCAACCTCCAAAAAGACAAAAAACGTTCTTCTGTAAAAAGCAGTTTTGAAACGACTTCAGATGCAAAATCGGATCGGCGCGGCAATGAAAAAATAAAATCTGCGGTACTGACTTACGGTACTTTTATGGCCAATATGGTGGAAGCGGAAACACCCGACCAGGTCAAAGCCGCTATCTCGGCAGTAGCGGTTCCGCCCGGTAGTTCGTCGCTGAAACGAAATGCCCGCCTGAATGTGGGCGTCAACGGCTATTTCGGGCTTGGATTTCACCGGGAAACGCTCACGTCAGATTCGCTCGCCGGTAACCTGCGCAAAAGTGGCGCCTTCGGTCTTTCTGTACCTGTCGGCATCGCCCTCAGTATGGGGCAGTTGCAGATCGGGAAACGGGAACAATCTTTCAGCCTGTTTATCCCTGTGCTGGATTTGGGAGCCGTCACGACCTACCGGATCAACCAGAAAGACCTGCCTTCGGATTTACCCAAACTGAGTTTTGGAAACCTGATTTCCCCGGGCGCATACCTGCTGTGGAATATCCGGAAATCGCCGTTTACGATTGGCGGCGGGGCACAATTCGGCCCGCAATTGCGTCAGGTTACGGTGGATGGAAAAAAAATCAGTTCCAGCGCCTGGCGATATGGCCTTACTTTCGCTATCGATGTGCCGATATTTAATTTATTTACGCAGCAGGAACGGGAATTGCGGAAAAGGAGAAAAGATAGTCGGGCCCTGCACAATACAAAAAATTTCTTTTCACAGTACGCTGTGTCATAAGATAGCCAACCCCCGCGCGTTTTTTCCCACAGGGGACAAAAAGGGGTTTCCCCAGGGACACAAGCGAGAGTTGACCACTCCGCTTAATATTATCCATTAATCCACTGGCAAAATCAATCACAATGACTAAAATGACTCTCCTTTGGCCTTTGTATGGCCCCGTACACATAACTTTTTACTGTTTTTTGGCCTTATCATGGCCGGCTGCATGGCCAATGATTCGAAACAGCAACCCAATACGGAAAAGGAGACCGCAATCGCCGGCATCGACACCATCAACCATCAAATCATTATCGACTTGCCCGTTTTGGCCGCACAAGGCAAACTGCCCCCCGAAGATACCATCCATTTCAAAAGAGACCCGCATTTCAACAACCTGGAAAAAGATTTTATCGGGTTTGCTTTGGCCGAGCTGCTTAAAACAGCCTTTGAGCATTTCCATTTCGACACAGCAAAAGCAGTTGTCCTTTTTGAATGCACAGATGGTTATACACCGACGACTCCGCTTGCACTTTTGTACGGGAAAAACAGGCCTTATGTCGTTTCGGCTGATACGGATGCCGCTAAAGGGAAAAAATGGGCGCCCGGATTCGAAAAATTCGCTCCGTTTTACCTGGTCTGGGACGATTACCTGCCGGCCGACCATCGCTATGTGTATCCGTACAGCCTGGTGAAAATCAAAGTGTTGTCCATCCATAAGGCGTTCAAAAACGCCTATCCGGTTGATAACCCGGACATGGTAAAAGGTTTTATGCTGTACAGCCAAAACTGTATGAAATGCCATGCCATCAATAAAGAGGGCGGCGAGATGGGTCCGGAATTCAATTACCCTAAAAAACATCACAGAATACTGGAGCGAGGCCAATATCATTGCATTTGCCAAAAACTCAACCACTTTCCGCATCAACAGCAAGATGCCGCCTGTTACGGATTTAAAGGACGAAGAGTTTGTGGAAATAGTCAAATACCTGAAATACATTTCCAAACACAAAGTAATAGAATGACCTATCCATCTATCATCCGGCCGGCTCAAACCATGCTGGTTTTTATGCTGGGATGCTACACCCTGTTGGTTTTTTTTACCAATGTGACCGACTACAATGTCAACTTCACCTTTATGGAAAAAGTGTCGGGCATGTCTGACACGTATTCGGAGCACAACCGATGGCGGAGTATTACAAATACCTACCTCATTCATTTGCTGTACTGGATCGTAATCGGGATCGAGGGCCTGAGCGGATTTTTCTGTATGTCCGGAGCCTGGCGGCTTTGGAAGCACCGGAAGGCCGGCCCCGGCGATTTTGCACAGCACAAAACCCATGCTTTCGTGGGTGTGTTCATCGGGCTGATGCTCTGGCTCGGCGCTTTCCTGACGGTCGGCGGCGAGTGGTTTCTGATGTGGCAATCGGATGAATGGAATGCGCAGGGTACGGCATTTCACCTGACGGAGGTGTATGGCATTGCGCTGCTGGTGCTGATGAAGGAGTAATACCAAAGTATAGACGGACCGTTCATTTTTGCCACAATACGCTATCTTTACCAGAACATAAAAATAAGCCATCAAGCAAATTAGTCTAAATCATTTGCAAATGCTTGAATATCAACACTTATAACCAATAACGGATAACTACTTATGCAATATCGTCGCTTCGGGAAAACCAACCGCTCCGTTTCAGAAATAGGCTACGGCATGTGGGGCCTGGCCGGCTGGACAGGCACCGACCAAAACGAAGTACAACGCGCCCTCGACCGTTCCGTCGAACTGGGCGTCAATTTTTTCGACACCGCATGGGGCTACGGCGCAGGGAAAAGTGAACAAATTCTGGGCGCATTGCTGCGGCAGCACCGCGACAAACACCTGGTTTTTGCCACCAAAATCCCGCCCATGAATTTCAAATGGCCCTCGCTGCCGGGGTTTCAGTTGAAAGATTGTTTTCCTGCCAAACACATCGTGAAATACACGGAAAAAAGCCTGAAAAACCTCGGCGTTGAACAGATCGACTTGCAACAATTCCATGTCTGGAACGACGACTGGCATACGCAGGACGAATGGAAAACGGCTATTGAAAAACTCACGAAAGAAGGTAAAGTAGCGCACTGGGGCGTTTCCGTGAACCGCTGGGAGCCGGAGAATGTGCTCGAAACACTGCGTACGGGTTTGATTTCTACCGTGCAGGTCATTTACAATATCTTCGATCAGGCCCCAGAAGACCAGCTGTTTCCGCTGTGCAAAGAATTAGATGTGGCGGTGATCGCGCGCGTCCCGTTTGACGAAGGCTCACTCACGGGTATGCTGACGCACGAGACCACTTTCCCCGCCGACGACTGGCGGTCTACCTATTTTGTACCCGAAAACCTGCACGCCAGTGTGGATCGCGCCGATGCGTTGCGGCCACTCCTGCCTTCCGGCATGACGATGGCGGAAATGGCCCTGCGCTTTATTTTGAGCACGCCTGATTCGGCTACGATTATCCCGGGGATGCGCAGCGTACGGCACGTGGAAAGCAACTGTGCGGCATCGGATGGTCATGGATTGCCGTCAGATGTTGTCACGGCATTAAAGAAGCACCGCTGGGACCGGGTGCGCACGGAGTGGAGCCAGTAGTAAAAGGGCAAAATTGCAAAAGGCAATGATAGTCAATTAGTTACAGAAAGATTATTGAGATATCGGAATATCCCGGTATCATTCACATTGCACTAAAATCAAAATAACATGGCCAACAGAACTTTTTTACCCAGCGCACCCAACAAAACGCTTTGGATTATTGCCGTCCTCATCGGCGTCTTAGGCATTTTGGTACATTATGTCCGCGTGGAAGAATTGTCGAAATACAACTATGAAATGTTGTTGATTGGCTTTATTTTACTGGTGGTCGGCACGACTTACCGAAAAGTATAGGCAGTGGTGGCATGGTTTTAGACACCGTTCATATCGTTTTTTGTATGAAAAACGACATGAACGGTGTCTAAAACCCATGCCACCACTATAAGACATTCCACTTATCTTTGCCGCTCATTCAGCACGATTACCCCTACTCCAGTCATGCCTATCGTAACACTTACCACCGATTTTGGAACACAGGATTTTTATGCTGGAGCGCTCAAAGGCGCTTTGCTGCGTCGAAACCCTGACATACAGTTGGTTGATATTTCGCACCACATTGCCCCCTTCGACATCGTGCAGGGCGCTTTTGTGGTGCGCAATGTATGGTCGGAGTTTCCCGAAGGCACCATTCACCTTATCGGCGTGCATTGTGTGTACAGCCTGGGTTTCCGCTTTGTGGCGGCGCGTTACAAAGGCCACTATTTTCTGGCGCCGGACAACGGTCTGCTGACGCTGTTGTTCGACGACATCGACCCAACAGCGTTGCGCAACCTGCCGACAGATGCTTCCGAGCATTTTGTAGTGAAAAAAATATTCGCCGATGCCATAGCGCATCTGGCTGCCGGCGCGCCTTTTGAAACCCTGGGAGAATTTGCCGCACCACTCCTGCAACGTATTAGTATTCAGCCGGTTATCACGCCGGGGCGCATACGGGGTACGGTTATCCACGTGGATAATTTCGACAACGCTATCGTAAATATCCAGCGGGAGTTGTTTGAAAAGGCGGCCAATGGTCGCTCTTTTTCGCTGTTTTTTAAACGAAATGACCCGATCACCAAACTCTCCGACAATTACTGCGATGTGCCTGTTGGCGAACAACTCTGCCTGTTCAACAGCGCAGGATTCCTTGAAATTGCGGTAAATATGGGCCGAGCCGCCACTTTACTGGGACTGAAAGTGGAGGATGTGATCGAGATTGTGCTGGAATAGTAGTGATGAGAATGGGATGAGGTATGGCGAGCGTGGCATGTCGTTAGGTGAAGCTTGGTCATTCCTCTTACCTCAATGCCACTCATCTCCTATTCACTCACACGTTTTCACCACTTTCCGCACAAAGCGCTCATTGCCCACCTGAATATGCAGGTAATAGGTTCCTGCGGGCAGGTTATTCAAATCAATCGGCATCGTAACACTTTGATTTTCCATCGTTTGTGAAAAAATCTGCCGCATCTGCCTGTCCTGTAGGATGACCGTTACGCGTTCCGTTTTTTTCAATTCCATTTGAAGTACAATAGAGCGATCGGTCGGATTGGGCGAAAGCGAAAACGCCTGAACCGAAGCGGGCGTGACGGCGTCGCTGATCAGGACGGAAACCCCGTCGGACTGGCGCTGGCAGCCATTTTCGGTTGTCACTTCCAGTTCGTAGGTACCCGTTTGGGTGGCGATATGATAAGATCCGGTAGCGCCCGGAATCGCTTCGTTATTGAAGAGCCACTGGCAGTTGTTGTCGCAGGGCGTGAGGGCAAACAAACTATCGCCTTCCACACCGATTTCAGGTTCCAGGGAAACATCCAGCACGACATTGACCGTGCTGGAAACCAGCGAATTACACCCGGCGAGGGACGCGATATGTTGTACCGTATAGACGCCGGGTTCAGTTACGCTGAGCGTTTGCCCCGTGGCGCCGGGTATAGGCATCTCGTTGTTCAGCCATTGATAGCCGTATTCAAAAGGCGCATCAGAGGTAGCCAGTTGGATGCTGTCGCCGCCGCAAAGCACCAGGTCGCCGCTTAGCAGAATAGGCGCCGGAGGGGTGGCATTTTCAATCACATAAGATTGAACGCGGGAGCACCCGTTGCCGTTGGTCGCAATAACCGTATAAGTGCCCGGATTGAGATAAACGATATCTTTTTCATCCCGGCCATTCGACCACAAAAAACTCACATTACCACTCGTACCCATGGTATCTAAAAATACCCAGCCGCTTAAAGAACCGTCGCACACGGGGCTGTAAATACTAGTGGCGGTTACCTGAAAAGGGGAGCATATCTCCGTTATTTTCTGAATTTTACCGGAAGAAATTAAACAGACGTACAATTCTCCGTTGCTGTCTTCACCCAGGCTGCTGTATTGATAATCGGACAGGTTACCGAGCAGGCTGGATGTGAAACTGCCATTGTCATTCCGGCGGGTAGCCCACCAGCGACCGCTGCAATAGTCGGTATGCAGGTACACGCCGGACAAGTCGGCATATTTGGAGCCGCGATAAACAAAACCGCCGGTGACGGAACATCCCAACGACGAGTTGTCAAAATCGAAAACAGGGCTGACATAATTTGATGCGCCGAGGCAACCGCTGGTATTGAAAGGCAGGTTGCCTTCATAACAGCGCCAGCCATAATTAAGACCACCGAGGCCTGCCGGTTCAAAAATCTATTTCCTCCCGGTCGCCCTGGCCCACGTCGCCTATCCACATGTCGCCCGTGAGCCGGTCGAACGAAAAACGCCAGGGATTGCGCCAGCCCAATGACCAGATTTCGGGCAGGTAAGCAGTATTGCCCACAAACGGGTTATCCGGCGGAACCACATAAGGCGTGGCGACGCTGGAATTATTGACGTCGATACGGAGTATTTTACCTAAAAATGTCGTTTTTTTCTGTCCGTTGCCCTGCGGGTCGCCGCCGGCGCCGCCATCGCCCAGACCGATATACAAATAACCGTCGGGGCCGAATTTGATGCATCCGCCATTGTGGTTATTGTAGGGCTGGTCTTGTTCTATGATTGTTAATTCACTATTAGGGTCTGCCATATTCGGATTATCGGGCATGACGGAAAAGCGCGATACGCGGGTGTCGCCGCCGTTATTTTGGGTGTAATACACAAAAAAGTAGCCATTTTGGGCATAATTCGGGTGAAATGCCAGGCCCAGTAATCCTTGTTCGTTTGAGGTGGAATTGACCCGCGCATCGATATCTAAAAACGGCGTGGTTCGTACCGCGCCGAGGGAATCAACGATTTTGATAATTCCATCCTGTTCCACCACAAAAAGGCGGCTGTCATTACAATGCGCAATATCAACCGGGCCACTCAGGCCGGTTGCGAAATCAACCAGTTGGATTTTGGGTTGCGCAAGCAGGAACAAGGGAAAGCAGAAGAACGAAAGCGGAGCGATGATTTTTTTCAACATAAGTAGTTATCTGTTATTAGTTATTGGTTATCAGTGTTGATAATCAAGTATTTTTCAATTCAAGGTTGAAGGTAGCCGGATTGCTTAAAAATGAAAAAACACATTCGCCGGGATGTCTCCTATTGGCGAATGTGTCAGGTGGGGTTGTGTCAAAAGGGTCGCTAAACGCGGCACTTTATTCTGGTTGCCGAATTTACCCCGCGCCCGCATCCAGCGATGAAAAGTTCCTTTGGGCACCACCCGCAGCAGCAGCCGGTCCAGGGCTAAGCCTTTGAAACGTTTGGCTTCATAGTCCGAATTGATGCGTTGCAGCGTTTCGTCGAGCACCTGGTTGAAACGCTCCAGGTCGACAGGCGCCTTTTCAAATTCAACGATCCACTCGTGGCCGCCCTTGCTTTTGCCCCGCCCGAAATAAACCGGCGCAGCCGTGTATTCCGACACGACGGCGTCCATCTGGCGGCAGGTTTCCGCAAGCGCTTTGTCGGCATCTCCCACCATAACCTCTTCGCCGAAGGCATTGATAAATTGTTTGGTACGGCCCGATATTTGGAAACAATGCGGGTATTTGCGGGTAAAAACAATGGTATCGCCCGGCTGGTAGCGCCAAAGTCCGTTGTTCGATGAAATCAGGATAGCATAATCTTTTCCCAATTCCACGTCTGAAATTGTGACGGTTTTGGGGTGGTCTTTTTCCCACTCCTCCATAGGTACAAATTCGTAAAAAACGCCGTTGTCGCTGAGGAGCAGCATGTCGTGGTGTTCAAAATCGAGTTGTGAGCCGAAGTAGCCTTCCGAAGCATTGTAAATTTCCTGGTACACAAAATCGTCGCTTGGAATCAGCTCTTTAAACGTCTGGCGATACGGCTCGAAACCCACGCCGCCGTGCATATACGCCTGCAAATGCGGCCAGACTTCCAGCATGTTTTGTTTGCCGGTCTTTTCCAGAATAATCCGAAACAAAACAATGATCCAGGTAGGTACACCGCCAAACATGACAACATCGTCCTGTTTGCTGGTGATTTCAGCCACCTGCTCGATCTTGTCTTCAAAATTGGACTGTAGCACCACTTCTATATCTGGCGTATAAAAAGAGCGGGCAATGGCCGGCATGTGGTAAGTCAGCACGGCGCTCACATCGCCGAAACGGGTTTTGGGGTAGTCTTTGAGGGACTCAAAACTGCCCGACATCACCAAATTTTTGCGGCGGAAAATCTCCATATCCGGCTTGTTGTGATACAACAAAGCCAGCGAATCCCAACTGCCGGCAATATGGCATTCGTATAAGTTACATTCCGGTACCGGGATGTATTTGCTTTTGTCGCTGGTGGTACCGCTGCTTTTAGAATACCAGTTTATTTCACCCGGCCACAACACATCCTGTTCGCCATGCATCATACGGTTGATTTGCCCCTTGAGCATATCATAATCATGTACAGGAATGCGATTAGCGAAATCCTCCGGTGTTTTTATGTCTGAAAAGCCGTATTTATTGCCAAATTCTGTATGCTGTGCGGTATCGAGCAGACTGCGAAACCAACGCTCCTGGGCTTCTTCGGGATGCTGCATATAATGCTCTATCCGCTTCATGCGAACAGCCAGATATTGCTTCAGTACTTTGTTTACCAACCACTTCATAAAAGTATCGCCGTTTTGTTCTACCTATTTCGGGGTGCGAAGTTAAGCAAATGTAAACGCTACAATTTCCCTAAAAAAATCAGGCCGGCGGATGAATCGCCACACAATGTTTTTTCAAATGAGCAATAAACGCACTTTTTACTACTATTTTCGATTGGTATCCTGTTTGGCAAATACTTTTCGCAGCAATTCCGTGCCGCGGCTGGATTTATTGCGGCGGATATTTTTTTCTTCTTCTTCGATTTTTCCAAACAGGCCTTTCAAGGCTTGTTTAGTGACATAATCATCAAAATCGTTGTTGACTTTGGTCACAAACGGTATTTTATTGTAGGCATCAGCTGCTTTGCGCCACAGATCGTTGGCGCCAATTTTATCCAAAGAAGCGACAACTTTAGGGTTAAACATGGTGTACAACTGCTGGTTGGTGGTTCTGTTCAGGTACTCCGTAGCCGCATTGTCGGCCCCTAACAGAATATTCGTTGCATCCTGAAAGGTCAGTTGCCGAATGGCGCTGATAAAAATCGGACCCGCTTCTTTGGCGGCATCTTCCGCGCCGCGGTTCATCTTTTCAAGCAGTTCGTTTTCCAGGTTGGTAAAACCAGGTATATTTCTCAATTTGTCCGTCACCTTGCGGGCATCTTCCGGTAGCAGGATTTTATAAGCGCTTTTAAAATAACCGTCTCTTTGAGAAAGTACATTTACACCTTTGGTAATCCCGTTACTCAGGGCTTCTTTGAGGCCCCGGCCGATTTCCTCCATCGTAGGTTCCGATAATACGCCGGAAGCCACTTCCTTGAGGATGTCGCAAGCGGTGAAAGAAAGTAAGAAGCCGATCAGCAGGGATGAAAGAGCGAGTTTTTTCATAAAAGTCTGTCCGACAAAAGGTGTGTTGTGCGATTTGGAACCGATATGCTCCTGTGTGAAGGTGAATGTTTCAAATGGGTCGAACACCGTCAGTTCAGCAGCTGCGCCTTCCCGGATGGCAGGGACAGGCAGCCCCAGGATACGCCGGGGGGCGAGCGACAATTTTTCCACCAGCAGGGGGAGTGCAAGTTTATTTTTACCGAAAGTACAACACAGCGGGAAAAGGGTTTCCAGACCGATCATTCCAAATTCGGCGTATGGGAATTCCAGGTTTTTGGCTTCTTCATCCCAGGGTGAATGATTGGATACGATAAAATCGATGGTTCCGTCGGCCAGTCCTTCCAGTAGCGCATCGGCATCCGATTGTGCGCGCAGGGGTGGCAGCAGTTTCCAGTTGGAATCAAAATCGCGCAATTGTTCGTCGGTAAAAAACAGGTTGACAACTGCCACGGAACAGGTGACGGATAGCCCGGCTTTTTTGGCGGCGCGGATCAGCGCGACACTTTTTGCCGTAGAAACCAGGTGGATATGCAGGCGGCCTTCCGCGTATTCCAGCAGACTGAGATCGCGCTGTATCATCATTTCCTCCGCCAGCGCAGCCAGCCCTTTCAGGCCCAGCGAAGTGCTGATGGCGCCTTCGTGCATTTGTCCGGCGCCGGCAATGGTTTTATGGTGTGGCTCATTGATAACCAGGCCGTTAAAAGCCCGGACATATTGCATGGCACGCAGTAGCAGCCCGGCATCCTGCACCGCTTTTTTACCGTCGCTGAAAGCCACCGCGCCGGCCGTGTGCATATCGTACAATTCCGCCAGGTCTTTTCCCGCGCATTCCTGCGAGATGGCCCCGATGGGATAAAAATGCACGCCGGTATGCGCGGTGTTGTTTTTGATATACAGAATTTCCGATTTGGAATGTATGGCCGGGTTGGTATTCGGGAAAGGCGCAATCGCCGTGAAACCGCCTTTGGCAGCCGCCTGAGCCACCGTTTGCAGATTTTCCCGGTGCTCAAAACCCGGATCTCCCGTCTGCACGCCCACATCGATCCAGCCGGGCGACACACACAGATGCGGCGATGTCCAAACCTCCATACCTGCCTCCACAGGAATATTGGGGGCGATGGCTGCGATACGTCCCTCGCGGATCAGGATATCCTGCGGTTGGGATTCCGTCTTGCCATCTATGATACGAGCTTGTTGCAGCAGTATGCCCATACGTAGTTATTAGTTATCAGTTATTGGTTATCAGCAATTTTACACCAGAAATTATTCCGCACCACCCAACCGGGCAGGGTACGATACAGGTTGAATCCTTCCGATTTCAGCAATACTTCATCCAGAAAAAAAGGCGTGTTGATCCCTTTTTGCAGCAGGTACATCCGCGTCGACGTCAGGTCTTCGCTCACCGCGACCGGTATTTCAAACATACCCCATTCGCCCACAATCTCTTTCAGGTGGAAACGCACTTGTACGTCTTCCTGCCGAACTTCCCGGCCATCAGCCAACGTGTTTTCCAGTATTTTTAAAGCATGCACCAGCCCCATGTCCTGTTTGACGTTGATCCAGAAACTGAGCGTATAACTGCCTTTGGGCAGCGGGCCGTTCCAGAGCCAGGTGGTGTCGTGCATATTGCCTGTAAACGCTCCGCGACCTTGAAAAATTCGAGGTGTATTCACCAGAGAATCAAAGGTTTGTAAAGACAGGAAGCCCGGTTCCGCATCGCTTCGGTAGCGTCCTGCGGGATAAATGCTTCGTTGAGCCGCTTCGCGTTGCAGTGCCCGGGCGTGTTCGGCAGCGGCGGCACGGATGCTATCGGGCAGAATGGAAAGTACCCGGATAATGGAACCCGCATACACCGGCGTCGCTGTCCCGATCAGAAAAGGATAACGTTGTTGCACCTCGTCCCAAAGCCGTTGTTCGGTAAAAATGGCCATCGGGCGGTTGTCTGGCAGGTCGGCTAATATTTGAGGAACCTCCCCGGGTGGCAAACTCAATTGCACCGATTTGAGCATCTGGCCGATAGAACTGCGGCTCATGTTGACGCCCATGTCAGGTATGCCGTGTTTCAGGCCGGTCAATTGCACTTTTCGGAAAAGTGCAAAATCCATTTCCAGCCAGATATTTTCAGAACCGATATGGTAATAAGGCAAGGGGAGTAGCGCCTGGTAGGGTTTGAAATCAACTTTCTCTAACCATTTATCCGGAAATGTAGCCTGTTCGGGCGGGTAGGCCGGATTGTTTTCCACCTGGAGCGGCCGGTGCTGCTGAAAATAAAAGGCTTCATAACCCAATATGCCCAGCGGCAACAGGGCGATCACCCAGCGAAACCACAGCGATTTACCCGGCTTAAAACCTTTGAAATGGATACTCCAGTTCCATATTACATAAAAAGCCAGCACATTAATGACGTAGTAATAGGCCCAGGTAAAACGCGCCATGCCGCGGAATTGCCGTAAAGGGCCGAAATAATCGGCGATCCATTCCAGGCCCTTAATAGCATACGGAAAACCGCAGGCAAAAATCAGGAGCGCCAGGGCTGCGAAAAAAATGCCCTGCAAATAACGTTTATGTACCCTGTGATAGGCCGCCAGGTCCCAACTTTCAGGAAAAAGACGCGGTGCGGGCCAGGCATTTTTTTTGAAAAGAGAAACTACGCGCCGGGTGAAGCGGTACAAAAATCCTGAAAAAACCAGCCACAGCGTAAAAATAAAGGCCACGAAACCTGCGTAAGCCTGCGACTCGCTGTCCAAACGCCGAATTTTAGCCACATAATGGTCGATCCAGTGGTACAAGGGGAAGTTGTCGTAAGGCAGGAACACCCCTTCCCAAAATCCGATATAACCCGTGAAACCATAAGGAGTCGCAGGCCGGTCGGTCCGAAAATCGACCCAGTGTACCCAAATGTTCAACAGCGCGAACGGCAAAAGTACCATGACGACCAGGTGACTCAACCGTACCCGGATATTTCGGAGTGAAGGGTCGATCAGCAATTGATAACCCGTGTATAACAGCAGGAAAAGCGCCGAAAGCCCGAAGTAGTAGAAGTGCAGTTGTGCGGCAAACCATAATAAAACGCCGATCATCAAACTCTGGTAACGCCGGCTGTGTCGCTCCTCATATCGACACAACAGCAAGAGCAACAGGGGGAAAACCCAGGTATGCGATAGTCCGAAGTGCACGTCGAAACGCGCATATTGCGGCGACAAAAACAACACGCCCAACGATACCATGATGGCGTACCACACCGGAAAGTGCAGTTTTCGGAATAAGAGGTAGATCACACCGGCGCCCAAAATCAGCGAAAGCACCTGTAACAGATTCAAAATCCCCGTTGTTTCACCCGAAATATCCGAAACGTTGCGGCTCCACCATTGCATCGCAGCGCTGATAACCGGCTGATTATCCGTAAATAACACATGTTCGCCGTACGGGTAATTCATCCCGCTGTAATGCACGTAATCTGAATCGTGCGCCACATGCCAGGCCGTGGTCATATAATTTTTATAGGTATCGGGCGTATCGCGTAGCAGGTAGGCGTTCGGGTTATCGCGCCAGGCATCATTGCGAATCCACAGCAGTGCCGCAGTGAAGATCATCACCAGCAGCCAGCCCCAAAAAGTGTGCGAACGCTTGGGCGATGCCAGGCGTTGCAGGGTGTGTTCTATGTATTCTAAATGCTTCATTTTCCAATCGACCTTCTAAAAAGCAGCCACAAAAAATTCCTGCCTTCTGTTGCCAGCACTTTCCAGCCAACTTTACTAAAAACCACACTTTCGCGCAATTCCACCTGTACCGGCGTGACGGGCACCTTGCGGTATGCCAGCATCAAAAACTCCAGGTCAAACAGAAAGCGGTCAATGGTCGTTTGTAAAAAAATAACTTTGCCTGATTCATCAAAACCTTTTAGTCCGCATTGTGAATCGCCGATAGGTTGTTGCAACACACGTCGCAGCACCCAGCGCAGTAATTGCGACAGCCATTTTCGGAACAAAGGCACCCGCTCATAATACGATGTATCCCTGTTGCCCGCTGCGATCCCTCCTTTCGTAAGCAGCGTCTGCACCACCCGTACCATGCTATCGACGGTGTAGGGAAAGTCGGCATCCGTCACCATGTAAAAATCTGCATGCTCGCAGGCAACACCCTGTCGCAGGGCATAACCCTTTCCCCGGTTTTCCGGATAATCCACTACGGTTACGGCAGGCAATATTTCTTTTAAATACGCGAAATTCTGCGCTGTGGTGTGCCGGGACGAGCCGTCATTCACCACAATTAACTTCAAATCGCCGACCAAATCGCCCAGCGCCTGACTTAGTTTCAGAAAATGTGCCACCAAAGCCTGCTCCCAACCCGATGGCGGATTGTAACACGGCACTACCACATGCAGACGAACAGACATTTTGGGCAATTTTAACAAATTCCCGGCAAAAGTAGAAAAAGAAAAAGATGACAAGGATCACTGATGTCTTTTCGGGCCATAGAAGACAGAATAAATTCGCGCTGCCTACCTTTCGGTTTGAGGGTTGGTTTGAAGGTTTGGAAGGTTTGAGATGTTGAGAGGTTGAGATTGTTGGAGGTGGTAACTAAGGCCTGAGTTACCACCCTCAACAATCTCAACCCTCAACATCTCAACATCTCAACCTCTCAACCCATAAACCCCTCTTTTATCCTCTCACTCAAATCAACAGCCAAACAATGGATTTTCGTATTGAAAAAGATACCATGGGCCAGGTGCAGGTGCCTGCTCATGTTTACTGGGGCGCACAAACACAGCGTTCTATCGAGAACTTCAAAATAGCCCGCGATACCAACCGGATGCCGATCGAGATTATCCGCGCATTTGCTTACCTGAAAAAAGCCGCCGCCATCACCAATATGGAAGCGGGCGTACTACCAAAAGAAAAATGCGATCTGATTGCCCGGGTTTGTGATGAAATATTAGCCGGCCAGTTGGACGAGCAGTTTCCGCTGGTCGTATGGCAGACGGGTTCGGGCACACAGAGCAACATGAACGCCAATGAGGTAATCGCTTACCGCGCACACGTGTTGCAAGGCGGCCAACTGAGCGACGACCACAAGTTTATTCACCCCAACGACGATGTGAATAAATCGCAATCCAGCAACGATACTTTCCCGACGGCCATGCACATCGCCGCGTATAAAATGCTGATGGAAGTGACCATTCCAGGTATCGAAAAACTGCGCGATACCCTGAAAGCCAAATCCGAAACCTATATGGGGGTGGTAAAAATCGGGCGCACGCACTTTATGGACGCCACACCGCTTACCCTGGGCCAGGAATTCAGCGGGTATGTAGCCCAACTCGACCACGGCCTGCGCGCCATTCGCAATACCCTGGCGCACCTGAGCGAACTGGCGCTGGGCGGCACGGCAGTCGGCACCGGCATCAATACGCCGAAAGGGTACTCTGAAAATGTAGCGCAACATATCGCCGGACTTACCGGACTTCCATTTATCACGGCGCCCAATAAATTTGAAGCGCTGGCCGCCCACGACGGCATCGTAGAAGCCCACGGCGCTCTGAAAACCGTTGCTGTCAGCCTGATGAAAATCGCCAATGATGTGCGGATGTTGTCATCCGGCCCGCGTTCCGGTATCGGTGAAATTCATATCCCCGACAATGAACCCGGGTCATCCATTATGCCGGGTAAAGTCAATCCCACCCAATGCGAAGCCCTCACGATGGTGGCGGCGCAGGTCATGGGCAACGACGTAGCCATCAATATCGGCGGCTCCAACGGCCACTTTGAACTAAATGTGTTCAAGCCGGTGATGATTTACAACTTCCTGCACTCGGCCCGGCTTATCGGAGAAGCCTGCGTTTCATTTAATGACAAGTGTGCAGTCGGTATAGAACCGCTGGAGGAAAATATCCGCAAACACGTGCAGAATTCACTCATGCTGGTAACGGCCCTGAACCCTAAAATCGGCTACTACAACGCGGCAGCCATTGCACAAAATGCCCATAAAAAAGGCATTACACTCAAAGAATCAGCGCTGGAATACGAACTGAAAGACCTGGATTTTAAACACATGACATCCGAACAGTTCGATGCCTGGGTGCGGCCGGAGGATATGGTCGGATTATAGGGATGATGAGGGATGAGGAATGAGATTAATAATATACATGAGACATCCCGGATTTTGCCTTGATTTTGCCTAAAACGGCCACAAAAAGGTCAAACTCGTATTTATTGATGATTGCTTATTGACAATTGATGATTTTTGATGTGCGAAGATGCCACCTTGTATCAAAAATCATCAATTGTCAATAAGCAATCATCAATAAAAATTGTGCCGGCGCGTACTAAGAGTCGCTACAAAAATCCAGAGTAGCCAAGGTTACTTCAACTGCCTTTTGCAATTTTGCTTTTTGCCCTTTGTTCTTTGCCTACTTATCGTCGCCGAAAAAAGCGAGGATTTTATCGGCCAGTTCCATACCGATATACGACTGGGCCTCCACTGTGCTGGCTCCTATATGCGGCGTGCAGGACACCAGTGGGTGGCGCAACAGTTGTTCGCGCGGCGTAGGTTCGTTTTCAAACACGTCGAGACCTGCGCCGGCAACTTTACCGGAATCCAGGGCTGCCAGCAGCGCCTCTTCTTCGATGACACCGCCGCGTGCGGTATTGATCAGGAAAACGCCGGTTTTCATTTTCGCCAGCTCTTCAGCTGTAATGAGCGGTTTGTTGATGCCCGGAATGTGAAAGGAAATGAAGTCCGACTCCCGGATCACTTTATCCAGGGGTTCGGTACGCACTTTCACACCTAATTTAATATCAGAATAATCATTGAGCAGTATCTGTATTTCAGCATCATTGACAAAAGGGTCGTGCGCCCGAACACTCATACCGATGCCCAGCGCAATTTTTGCCAGTTCCTGCCCGATGCGGCCAAAACCGACAATGCCGAGGGTTTTGCCTTTGATCTGGAAGCCCGTTTCAAAGGCTTTTTTCAGTTTTTTAAAGTCGCCGCCGGAAGCCAGTTCGCGGTTGCTGCGCTGAAACATACGGGCCAGGGTAAAAATATGACCGAATGCCAGTTCCGCTACAGCCCTCGACGAAGCCATCGGGGTATTGTACACCTGTATACCTTTTGCCTGGGCATATTCCAGGTCGATATTATCGAGGCCTACGCCACCGCGCGCGATCACCTTCAGTTTTTTACCGCCGTCGATCACCGCTTTGGTTACTTTGGTTGCGCTGCGCACAATAAGTACATCGTACTCGGCAATGCGCTCGGGCAGATCATCCTGCGCAATTTTATCATCATCCACAATGTAATCCGCTTCTTCGAGAAGCAATCGACCGTCGGGATGGATACCGTCGTTAGCAAGAATTTTTATCATAACTTGTTTACTGTTGAAAAACGCAGCAAAGATAGTTTTTTGAAAAAGGAAAAAGCGGGATTCAAACCAAATTAAATTTTTCACACGACCTGTACCGAATGAAATACCGCTTGAAAAGACGGGTGTTGAACTATTTTTTGGATAATGATTTTGCAAATAAAAAGTACTCCAACAATAATTTTATTCAACAGTACATTTCCAAATTATAGTCAGGTTTAAAAAGTTTAGTTGGTTTGCTTGCAGGCTGATACGATTATTGACCCAGCATCCGGCGGGCATTGCGCAACTCGCGCTCGACAAATGCCGCAGGTGATTCATTGAGCACAAGCGCTTTGCGCAGCACTTCCATGTCTTCCGGCTCTTTTGGCAGCAATCGCTGCATTTTTTCCAGGTTCCGAATCGCCTGACCCCATACCCTGGCCTCTTTGAATACTTCAAAGTTGCGCTGACTGATTTCAAAGTTGCGCACCATCGTTTCCCGCAGGTTGATGATCCGGCGCGTGAGGTCTAAGTGTTTTTGCTCGATGCGCATGGAATCGACCCGCCAAATCCTGCCTGAATCCGTTTGAGTGGACAGCTGGTAATTCATCACTTTGTACTGCAACAACGCCATTTGCGCATCCCGGAAAGCGTGCAGAGCGCCCGCGTAGTCGCGCAAAAAGGAGAGCGAGTCGCTTTGCTGCATATGCTTTTCCAGCGAATCATATTGCACCTGGAGTTGCTGCACTTTCAGGATTTCTTCTGCCACATCTTTATACGGTGGCGTATTCCGCAGAATCCAGCTGCGCCGTGGGTTTTCGATCAGTTCCTGGTAATCCTGTGTAGCGGCGTCATATATTTCATTGCTGACGTTCAGTTCTGCCTGCGTGAGCTGACTGCGGGCAGAACGGAGGTAATCGCGCAGAAAATAGCCGGCAAAGGCCAGCGCAACCAGGGCAATAACCAAGGCGAAAATAGAAGTAATGGCTACTTTTCGGGCCAATTTGCGTTGCCGCATAGAGGTTTTGAGTTGTTCCTCCACTTCCTCTCTGCGCGTGGCTTCTTCCGAAAGCCGCTTTTCGTATTCAATTTTTTCCCGGTTGGCTTTTTCAAATTCGCGGCGGTTGTTCCGCGACTCGATAATCGCCGGCAGCAGCGTATCGTGGCTGATTTCGTAATAAAAATCGTCCAAGCGCGGTTCTTTCCGCAGCAGGCGGCTTTTATCTACCAGCGTATCCAGGAAATCGGGCGTCACACCGTGTTCATCCAGCAAGGTATCGTCTACCACGCTGTTGCGGCGGTTGCCGGAAGTAATCAGGCTTTCCTCGATGAGCCGTTGAGCCTGCGCATACAGTTCGTCGGCTGTGCGGGTGGTCAACATCTTGTCCTGCTCCGAAACAAAAGTCTTTTGCTGCGTTTTATTCAAAATGCGCTCCACATAAGCCTTCGGGAAGAGCAGCAGCTGGTTGTTATAAAAGTTGCGGATAGACAGGTTCAGCCCCTGCTGCCCGCCGTAAAACTCCGGCGTGACTTCAAAACATTCCGGCTTCTGGTCATCGATAATTTTTTCCTCAATGTCCTGACAAACAATCTGCAAGTTGACTGTTTCAATTTCATCTTTCTTCTTGACAATCTGCACGTTATCCGCATCTATATCGGTATCGGCAGCATGGTGTCCGGCCAGAAAATCGATCATGCCTTCCAATGCGGCATCGCTGTATTCGAAAGGCAAACTCAAAAATCCGCCTTCTGCCAGCGCAGGCTGCACGATGGCAATACGCGCTTTTTCGCGGTCGAGTGGCTGTAACTGGTAGCGGTTGCGCAGGATTCCGGGAATCCGGGCGCTCATGCCGTCGATGAGATGCAAAAAATCGGAACGGATGCTGAGCACCACGCGCAATTCGGGTTGTTTTTCCCACCATTGCATGGTGGCTACATCCAGGTCGCCTTCCTGAAAACGGCGCAAAAGGCTGCTCCGCAACGACTCCGGCATGGTTTCATTGGCTAAATCGGCGAGTTCGGCCAGGAAGCGGTTGCGGCTTTCATCGGTATGGGCCAGCGTAAAAACTTCTTCAAACTGATCGAATACCAGCACGGGCATGGCAGGCAGGCCGTTGAGGTCGAATTCGAGGCGTTTCATTTGCTCCCAGAGCGTCTGGCGTTCACCCGCTCGTTCGCCCGTCGTGTCACGTCCGCCCACTTGCGGATGCGCGGCCAGTACAGCCGTCATGGTTTCGAGCAGTGGTTCATTTGTTTTATCCGGCCGCAGAAAAACAGGAGTATAGTCCTGGCGTTCCAGTTCGGGCGCTACACCCGCCTGCAGCAGAGAGGTTTTGCCAATGCCCGATTTGGAGAAAAGTACGACGAGGCGTTCCCGCAAAATCAGGTTTGCAAGGCGCTGTATATCATCACGGCGACCGTGGAAAACGGCGCTCTGGCTGCGTTCGAAGGGCTTCAGGCCCGGATAACGACGTGGGAGGTCGGCGGCGTTTTTTTTCATGTCCGGGCAAGGTTTTCGATGTATTTGCGGAGGCTTTCCACCGTTTCACTGATGTAGAGGCTTTCATTGGCGCTACCCAGCACAGGCGTTTTATCAGGTGGGCGAATGGTACCCAACTGGGCCAAAGGCCCGTCGAGCGCCAGCGATTTTAACAAAACGGGCATCACCAGGAAACGTTTTCGCGGGTTGTTCTTGCGGGCGATCTCTTCGAGCAAAGGCAGGGCCGGATTATTTTTTTCGTCAAAAAAATCGACGCTCAACAAGGGCAATACCACCTGACAACGTTCGAGCATCCCGCGCAACCAACTTTCCACATCGCCCTGCCCCGTGGCGTCTGCCAGGGTGTAAAACTGGGCCGGAAGCGCTCTTAAGTGCTTGATTAACAGATCGTAACCATCCTTATCGGCCGCTTCATTGTGCAGGATGAGAATTTCCGCGCGCGGCTTTTCCGCCGGCGCCCCGGAAGGTTGATTGTCTAAATTATTATATTCCTCCATCAAGCGTGCGACGAAGGTATCGAGGTCTACGCGGTCGAACTGCATCCCGAATTCTCCCTGAAAAAACACTTTTGTTTCGGAGTCGGCTTCCCGCTCTCCTTTGGAAGGATAGGAAAAGGGTTGAATGTTATCGCGGACGTTTTTATAGAGCGTATCGAGCAGGAGGCGCAGGTTCCAGTCTTCAAAATCGAAGCCGAGAAACAGGTGGCAACGGAAATCCTTGAATGCATTGGTGAGCACGTCGGGCAGGCGTTCGTTCTGCTGTTCGCCGACGATCTTTTTGATGTAATTCAACTGGTGCTTGTAGGTCAGCACCAGCGATTCCGGTTTTTTATAGGTACCGAACAGGTTGTATACCACGACCCGCGGATCTTTTTCAAAATCAAAATTGAAACCGCTGCCGGGTTTGTAATAATTGTAAAAATCGGCGTGATAAGGCGCTGCTACCTGGTCGTACAACTGGGTGACAAAGTTATCGGGCGTGGTATTGATAATGATGCGGAAACGGAGGTCGACCAATTGTTCCAACACCGGGTGCAATTCGCATTTACCGGACTGTTCGGCGTAAAAACGCCCTACCTCTTCCTGTAAAACATTATCGGTAGAAAGGTTGCGCACCCGAAGCAAACTGGCGACATAGGGAAGAGTACATTCCTCATTATCAGACAATTGCAGTTTGTACTTGCGCACCAGATACGCTGCGCACATATCCGTCAGGGGCGTCCAGTTTCCTTTTTCGTCTTTGGCTACCACCGCGCCAGGCCCCAGGAATAAGACAGCAGCCCCATCCTTCACCTTGCGGGCAATGGTCTGAAACACTTCTTTATTAGCATCGCCGGGGTCAGGCCCACCGGCGGGTTGAATCATTTCAATCGGCATACCGAAACTGTTGCTGGGATTTTTCTCAGGCGAACAAAGGTAGTTAAAAAGGCAAAATGGCAAAACGCAAAAGGCAAGGTTAGACAATCCACACTACTGGACATTTTATTCTGTAGCGCCCAGACCTATAAGGTTTTAAAAACCTTATAGGTCTCGTTCCCGAAAATGTCCAGTACAGTATAGATAATGTGTTACCAGGACGCCTTTTCCCGAATCGTTCCGCATTTCAGGTAAGAAATTTAGGATGCACCGATATAGGTTAGTAAGTCGACTAAAACTGACATCCCATCAACGATTTGTTCATTCTCAAAATTTTTTAGCCATGAAAAAGCTTCATCATTTCAAACCACACTTCAAAAACATCTTTATTCTTTTCTTTTTCTCTGTCATGCTATGCGGTATTCCCGTTTCCGGTATTTCCCAGGAAAAAACCATCGCCGATTTGAAAAAAGAAGCGGCCGACGCCAAAAAAGCGGCGGAAGAAGAAATTAAAAAGAATAACTACGACTGCGACAAAATCCTCAAGGCCATTGAAGCCGCAGGAAAGGCGCGCGATGAAATTGCCGAACGTAAAAAGAACATGACTCCGCCGAAGGACAATAAAGACCAATCGAAAGACGCGAAGGCGTATCGAGAGGCGGATGCTGCTGAAAAGTCTGCTACAGCCGATGCCGCCGCCGCCCGAAAGTGCGCGCACGGCCTGGCAACATCCGATGAAATAGAGGCAGAACTGGGAAAAATGAAGGGCAAGATAGACGACGACAAGAAACTGACCGAAGCCGAAAAGCGCAAATTGAAGGCTTTGATTGACGAATTGATCAAAGCAGCCAAAGACGCCGCAGCGGCTAATCCCTGTGACCCCTCGGCGGTAAGAGACGCCGTGAACGATAAAATGGCAGAACAGTATGAAGAAAACAGGCAGGAGGGAGACCGACCTACACGCGATCTGATCCAGCAATGGTTTGAAGACAATTTCAGGCTCGACGAGTCGGCCACGGGCAAAAAACCGCGCATCGAACACGATGCCAAGCGCAAAAGACGCCCCTTCACACATATCTCCATTCAACCTTCGACGCCCCAGGATCAAATGATCTATTTTACGGCAGCGCCTTCTATCCTGTATCCGCTCTCCAATCCGGATCCCCGGACGATGGAATTCAACGCCTTACAAGAAGCCGTTTTTTCGCCGGAGGTATTCGAGGCTTTGTTTGAAAGACTGCAAGGGGAGTTTGTTCTTGGCAATATGCTCAGCACACAAAACCAGCCCATACGGCTTGAAGGATCGTCTCAGATTATGCCGGGTATCCGTTTGGGCATTGGTTTGGGCAGGCATTTTGAAGTTCAAACAGGCGCACAATATTTTCAGTCCAAGTGGTCAGGATATTTTCCTGTGACGGTATTTCCATTCGAGGGAACGCAACCGCAGGTGATTCAGGGTAATTTGCACGCCGCTGCTTCGGGTATCCTGGCAGAAGCGGATGCGGCATACTTTTTAAGCAATGGCGCATTTCAACCCTTTGTAAAAGCAGGCGCACGCGCCCAAATCCCGACGCAAAACAGTAGCGGCGGCGATCTTGCAGGCGTATCCATACCGGTTGAAATGCCTGGGCTGGAGTTGTCGGTTGCGCCGTTTGGCGGTCTCGGCGCAAGGATTGGCCTTGGCGCGCGCGGCTACGCGGACCTAACGGGAACGTACGGGAAAATACCCGGCGGCGGTTATGCGCCTGCGCTGGATGTATCGGTAGGGTTGAAATTCGGGGAAATAAAGTTATCTGACTATCCGGATATTGCACCTAGTTGGGCGGCCACAAGGGCCGCCCCTACCAACGAACCTCTAACCTTTCTAACACAATCCAAAACAATAAACGGTAAGGGCGGCCCTTGTGGCCGTCCAGCTGCGGTACAATATCCGGATAGTCATTTAAAATTATTCAGCTACGAAAGATGAGGCACAGCGATTGATCGGGTATCCCGGGAATTTTTAACGCCCGTACCCAACCGTTAAATACTCCTTAAGTGTCTGATTTGTACACTGCAAAGCCGTTCCAATACCTACTTTTGCGAAAAATATAAACACAATGCGACTGTTAACTCTGTTTTTAGCTGTGCTCAGCTTGTCCACATTATCCTGTCTGAAAGATGTTTCCCCGGAGGAACAACTTGAAATCGACATCCAGAAAATTAAAGATTACCTGGTTGCCAACAACCTGACGGCTACGGAAACACCTTCCGGCCTGCATTACATCATCACCCAGGAAGGTACGGGCGGTAACCCCACCCTCTCATCTAACGTTACAGTGAAGTATAAAGGCTACCTGCTCGACGGCATGGTGTTCGACCAGACCAGCGGTTCCGCTACGGCTACTTTCCCCTTGGCCAACCTGATCGAAGCCTGGCAGGAAGGTATTCCACTCCTGAAAAAAGGTGGCAAAGGCACCTTCTTTTCTCCTTCCGCATTGGCTTACGGCCCGAACGGGGTGTCGGGGATTCCCGGAAATTCTGTGCTGATTTTTGAGATTGAACTGGTGAACTTTTAAATGAAGGGATGAGGGATGAGGGGTTGATGAAGGTTTATAAGGGTTGATGAGGGTTGATATTCATCCGCTCGGGAAATGAAGCGATTATACCTTTTCAGAGCGGAGCCCATCAACCCAAACCTCATCAAACCCTCAACAAACTCAAACCTATCCTCATTCCTCATCCTTAAATTAACCGCTCCACCCACGCATCCCCCCAAGCCTACCCCCGCATTCAGGCCCTGCAAGGATAAAACGCCCGGTTTTTTACCCACTTCAAAACTGCCCAGCGTATCGTCAAAACCCAGCGCCTGCGCGCCGTTCAAGGTGGCCCACTGCAACAGCGTTTCAAAAGGCACGTAACTCTGGTAGCGGGCAATGGTTTTTATTTCTTCCAGCACCGATAGTTGCCAGTTGGACGTCAGGCTGTCGGTCCCGATGGTCACCCGGGCATCGGTATCCAGAAATGCCTGGTAGTCCGGCAAACGGTTTTCAATATACAAATTGGCATTGGGGCAACTCGCCCAGTACACCTGTTCGCTCCAGGACTGCGCCGCCCGAATGTCGTCGCGGGTCGTCAGCGTATTGTGAACAAACAGGGTGCGCTGTTGCGGATTCAGGTGTTCCAGCGCATAGTAGATGGAAGGCCGTCCGGTCGCCTGAAATACATCCAGTGAGATGCCGAATTTGCCATAGAAATCGATAAAGCCGCCGGTTTTATGCAGAAAAAGTTCGTTTTCGGGCGGCGTTTCCTGGTTGTGGATACTGATGGCGATACCGGAGGCGGGGTTGAAATCGCGGATTTTCTGGAACAAACTTGTACTGACTGAATACGGCGCATGTGGCACCATTGCGCGACGGCTGCCGGCTGCCAGTTCGATTTGTTCGTACACCGCAGTTCCGTCGGCCATGGTTTTGTCGCTGCCCGCTTCCTGCAAAAAATCGAACAACTCGACAAAAGTGTAGTATCGAAGCCGGCCTTTAGCCTTGACGGCAAAAGTATCGGGCGCGTTGGAGATGTCGCCAACCGCAACAATACCTCCTGCCAGCATGTCGCGTTCCGCCTGTTCGATGGCATCCGCAATCACTTCCGCAGCAGCATTGCGTTGGGTCACTACACCCGTAATAAAAGGAATCAGGCCCGTTCCGGTATGCACCTTGCCCCTTCATGTGCGACAATTCGAGGTGGCAATGGGTATTGACAAAACCCGGAATCAATACGCCCGGCAGTATTTGTAATGAAGCGGGATCATGTTGCTCCCGGCGTTCGATGGCCAGGATTTGTCCGGCGTCATCGGTGATAAGCACGCCTTTTTCAATAGGTGCAGAGGAAACTGGAAATACCCGGTCGGCTGAAAATTTATGCATAGAGAGAAAGATAGTAAGTAGTTATCGGTTATTAGTTATTGGTTATCAGTGTTCATAATCAAGCATTTACAAAGAATTTAGCCAAAACTAATTTTGCACACCTACTTACAAAAGTAATTGGAGACGCCGAAAATAAAGACAATTCTGCATAACCGGGAAATGAAGCGTCGAAAGTGACCAAAATACTGATATGGATTGAAAACCATTGGCCTTAATACCTAAGATTTTACGTTACTGGGTTTGCCAGCCGCAGAGCGGCGGTCATATTTGTAGCCCACAACAAAATTAGAAAAGCGAGGTGCAGCGCACCGACAATATAATATTGCCGGTGCGCTGCACCTCTCAAAATATCATCGCCACTATTTCTACAAATATGACCGCCGCGCTGCGGCTGGCAAACATCCAAAGCGAGGTGCACTGACAATAAAATATGACTGCCGCGCTGCGCTGTGGCTAAGCGATTTGAATATTTATAGTTTTTTTACGATAAATATTTGGAGCAAGTATTGCATCTCCCAAAATTCATCGTACTTTTGCGATGAATTTAAAACAACACAAAGTGGTTTTGAATGAGAAGGAAATTAATTCACTGATTACCAATACTTTCTCAACTCTTTACCCGCCGAAGTCTTTTTAGGCGTAGGAGGGTTTCAACATCTCAACCTCTCAACTTTCAGTATAAACAACACCACATGGGCGTCCATAAAAAAGAAAGTTTTGCACCGGAAGATCAGCAATTAGCAGAAATGGCCAAAGCGCTGGCCCACCCTGCCCGTATTGCCATCCTGAAGGAATTGGCCAAACGGGATTCCTGTATATGCGGCGAAATCGTGGAAGTGCTGCCCCTGGCGCAAAGCACCGTTTCGCAACACCTGAAAGAACTACTCCAGGCCGGCCTGATCAGCGGCACCGTGGACGGCGTAAAATCGTGTTACTGTATCAACTGGAAAGCCTTCGCACAAATACAGACCTTGTTTTCCGTTTTCTTCAACAACGCCGTGGCTGACAATCAGAAATGCTGCTGAGTAAATAGTTATCTGTTATTAGTTATCAGTTATCTGTGTTGACAACTCGTAACAGATAAGCAGGAGTACAAAATTAGTTTTGTTTAAATTCATTACAAATGCTTGATTATCAACACTGATAACCAATAACAAATAACTGATAACTAAATTATGAATCATACCGAATCCATCAAATCCATTGTCCGCGAGAAATATTCCGTCATCGCCGAACAGGACAAAACCACCAACGAAACCACCTGCTGCGGCATGGGCGCACAAGGCGGCACCTACACCATCATGTCCGACAGTTATGCGCAATTAGAAGGATACAATCCCGATGCGGACCTGGGTCTGGGCTGCGGACTGCCCACGCAGTTTGCCCATATCCAGCCTGGCCAAACCGTGCTCGACCTCGGTTCCGGCGCCGGCAACGACTGCTTTGTAGCCCGCGCGGAAACGGGCGCTGCCGGCAAAGTCATCGGGGTGGATTTCACCCCTGCCATGATCAGCCGCGCTCGCGCAAACGCTGAAAAATTAGGTTACAACAATGTCGAATTCCGCCAGGGCGATATCGAAGTGCTGCCTGTGAGCGACCAGTCGGTCGACGTGGTGGTCAGCAACTGTGTACTCAACCTGGTTCCCAACAAGGCCGCCGTTTTCAGCGAAATTATACGTGTGCTGCGCCCCGGTGGGCATTTCAGCATTTCCGACGTGGTGCTGTCCGGCGAATTGCCGGAACCATTAATCGGCGCAGCAGAAATGTACGCGGGTTGCGTTTCCGGAGCTGTTCAACAGGAAACCTACCTCGACCTGATTCGCCAAGCAGGTTTTGAAAACATTACGGTTCAAAAACAAAAACCGATCCTCATCCCCGACAATATCCTGCTGGAATACCTCACACCGGCAGCATTGCAGGCTTTCGTCGATTCCAAAACAGGTATTTTCAGCATCACCGTGTATGCTGAAAAGCCAGGCGGTACGCAGCCGGCAGCAAAACCAAGGATCAGCCTGAAAGAACTGGCGGTGAGCGGCGCTTGTTGTGCGCCGGGCAGCGGATGTTGTTGAATGAAATGATGAATGATGAATGATGAAATGAAATATTAATTTGTTGTAAATCAATTCTTTAAAAGAAAAAAATAGAATTCACTTCACCTGTCGAGCCAAATATTCATCGTTCATCATTCATAATTCATCATTAAATGAAAACACATTTAGTTCTCAAAAAAGCAGACCCCGAAACCTTGCCTGCGATGCACCATTTTTTGACGGGCATGAAACTACCTGTCAGCGATTTACCGACAGATTTATCGGGCTTTACGCTCGCTTTTGACGGCGATGAATTGGTCGGCACAGCAGGTATGGAATTGATGGGCAGTATCGGGCTGCTGCGCTCCGTTGCAGTCGCCGAAACGCACCGCAACCGGCAACTCGGCGGGGAATTGTTTGCAGCGGCGCTCGATCACGCCCGGGAGAATGGCGTGCAGGAGGTATTTCTGATAACCGATTCGGCTGCCGAATATTTTGAAAAAACGGTTTCCAGCGCGTAGAGCGCAGCGAAGCGCCAGTAGAAATCGCTGGTACGGCGCAGTTCGCAGGTTTGTGCCCCGCTTCAGCAGTGGTGATGAAAAGAGTTATCGCGTGACTTTCTTTAATGATGTAAGTAGATGTGTAAAATTAGTTTTGATTACTTTTTTTACAAATACTTGAGTATCAACACGGATAACCAATAACGAATAACGAATAACTACTTACGTGAAAACACCATTATTATTCCTGTTTTTTCTGTTAACCCTCACGAACCGCCTGCATGCCCAATACTTCTATGGTCAGGTTGTCGCCCTGCAAGAGACGCCGTTGCGGGAGCGTTAGTCGTTTGGGCAGGTACTTCGCTGGGTGCGCGCAGCGATGAAAACGGAGAATTTGCCATCCCTTTGCCCTCGGATACAAGCCAGAAGCCGCTGCAACTGGCTGTTATTTTCAGTGCCGCGCGCGACACTTTTTTGATTGACGACCTGCACAGTTACTGGACGGTGCAGATAAGCGCTACTGTTACCTTACAGGAAGTAACGGTACGGGATGAAGTAAGCGGCGCTTATATTTCTGTACTGCAGCCCATAAAAACGGAAATTATCAACCGCGCAGAACTCCGCAAAGCCGCCTGCTGCGACCTGGCCGGATGTTTTGAGACGCAAAGCACGGTACAACCCACCACCACCAATATCCTGACCAATGCCAAAGAACTGCGCATACTCGGCCTGAGCGGCGTGTACAACCGCGGTTGCTGGTGGATGGCCTGCCAACCATTCAGGGACTTACCTACACCTACGGCGCTGGAACGATTCCCGGCAGTATGCTGGAAAATATCTGGGTGGTGAAAGGCGCCAACAGTGTGCTGCAAGGCTACGAAGGCATGGTTGGGCAAATCACTATTTTCCCCCGCGAAGGCAGTCTCGCTGAACCATTTACAGCAGATGTACTGGTGAATAGTTTCGGCGAAAAACACCTGAACACCGCTTTCGCCGTCCAGAAAACTAAATGGACCAACTATACCGCGCTGCATACGTCGCAACCCGGCGGCAAATGGGATCGCGACGACGATACGTTCCTGGATTTACCGCGCCTCACCCGTTATTCCGTTTACAACAAATGGCGCTACCGCAAAGAAAATGAGTTGGGCTGGAGCGCATTTATCGGGGCACGGTTGGTGCATGAACAACGCGTCGGCGGACAAAAGAACTTTGACCCGGAAACAGACGAAGGCACTACCCTTGCCTACGGACAAACGCTGCGTTTCCGGCAACCCGAATTGTTTACCAAAACCGGTTTCCGCTTTGATGCCAACCGGAAAATATCGCTGCTCGCCTCTTACGTAGCACAGGAGCAACAGGCGTGGTTTGGCCTCACACAATACGACGCCAGCCAGCGACACGCCTACGCCAACCTGCAATACGAACTATTCTGGGGCAAAGACAAAACGCAGGAACTCAAAACCGGCCTCAGTTACCGCCATTTTGTGCTGGATGAGCAAATTGGTTTTACAGAAGCCGATACGCTGGGCCGCAGTTTTGCCGGGAATTACCGGCGCGAAGAAAACATCCCCGGCTTTTTTGCCGAAAATACGTTTCACCTGAAAGACCCGCGCTGGATCTGGATTGCCGGGCTGCGCGCCGACCGGCACAATGCATTTGGCTGGCATGTCACCCCGCGTACCATGCTGCGCTTCAACCCTACGCCCGATCTGGATCTACGGGCAAGTATCGGCACAGGCTGGCGCACGGTCAATCTTTTCCCGGAAAATACGGCCCTGCTGGTCAGCAACCGCGATCTCGTTTTGCCGGAAACCCTGCAACCCGAACGCGCCTGGAATGCCGGCCTGAATGTGACCCGGCGTTTTCTATCGGGAAAATGCGCATGACGGCCACGGGCGATTTTTACCATACGCGTTTTCAAAACCAGTTTTTTCCGGACTACGACAGCGACCCGAACAAGGCTATCCTCGCCAATTTTACCGGAAAATCGATCAGCAACGGGCTTCAAATGGAACTCAGCGCAGCCTGGAGCCGCCGGGTGGAACTGCGCGCGGCCTACAACTTCCTCGATGTGTTTCGTTATCAAAACGGCGCAAAAGTGCTGCTGCCGTTCAATCCGCGCCAAAAGTGCTGGGTGTAGCCACCTACCGTACCCCCGGCGAGCGTGGCAATTCGACGCCAACCTGCACTGGTACGGCAAACAACGCCTGCCCGATACCCAAAAAATCCGGAAGCACTTCAGCGTCCGGCCTATTCCCAAAAAACTATACGCTGGCCGGACTGCAAATCAGGCATTCCGCAAACGCATCGAGTTTTTGCCGGTTGCGAAAACGTATTCGATTTCCGGCAATTGCGCCCGATTCTGGGCTGGGAACAACCTTTTGCGCGTGGTTTTGATCCCTCGTTCGCCTGGGGGCCGACGCGCGGGAGGGAGTTTTACGCAGGGTTTAATTTCAAAATACCGAAGAAAACGGAACAAAACTGAGATATGAAAAAAATTCTTGTTTTATGCACCGGCAACAGCTGCCGAAGCCAAATCGCCGAGGGGTATCTCCGGCATTTTGCTGGAGACCATGCCGAGATTTATAGCGCCGGTGTGGAGACACATGGCGTTAACCCACGCGCTATTGCGATTATGAAAGAGGACGGGATCGACATTTCCGCACACACGTCCAACAACATCGACGAATACCGCGACATCGACTTCGATTTTGTCAGCACGGTGTGCGACAACGCGCGGGAACGCTGCCCGTACTTCCCCACCAAGGCCCAAAAATTTCACTACAATTTCCCCGACCCGGCCAAAGCAACGGGTACGGAAACGGAAATTATGGCGGAATTTAGAGCGGTTCGGGACATGATAAAAACCTATTCGGAGCAGTTTGTCCGGGAACATTTTGCACCCCTAATCCAGCAGCGTTAATTTGTTCTTTGCAGCAACAAGTTCCTGTTGCAAATCATCTATCCGTTGCAGCAAATGGGCAATCACATCTATACCTTCCAGGTTGATGTTGAGTTCGTAATGCAGGCGCATGATTTTTTCAAAATCTTTCAACTGTTCGTTAGAAAGATATTGATGATCAGCCACTTCCACCACTTCAATCAGTCCATATTCCCGCAAGGCATGCACAAAAGAAATCTCGACTTCGTGGTGGGAACATATTTTTTCTATCAGGATCAGGTTTTCAGTTTCCATGGCTGCGCAGTTTTGATAATTCCGTGAACAAATCTTTTTCTTGTTGGGTCAGGTTGCTGGGCAATTTTACGTGATAGGTGATATACAAATCGCCAAACTTGCCTTCCGACTTATACACGGGAAAACCTTTACCTTTTAATTTCACTTTGGTGCCGCTTTGCGTTTCCGGCGCTACTTTTAATTTCACTTTGCCGTCAAAAGTGTCGACCATGATATCGCCGCCCAACACAGCCGTGTAGAGGTCTACGTCAACATTGGCATATAAATTACTGCCTTCTCTTTTAAATTTGGAATCGTTTGCAATAGAAAATGTGATGTATAAATCGCCGTTTGGTCCGCCATTTACGCCGGGGCCGCCGTGGCCTGCTATTTTAATAACCTGCCCATTTTCAACGCCTGCGGGAATCGTGAGGCGGATACCTTTTCCATTCACGGTAATTGTTCGTTTTTCGGTTTGATACACGTCTCTTAAATCCAGGTGCAGTTCGGCATTGATGTCCTGCCCTCGGAAACCAGCCCGTCTGCTCCTGCTGCCTCCGCCCGCGCCGTACATGGATTCAAAAATTCAGAAAAATCGCCTCCGAAGTCGCCTGAAAAATCCTGCGCGCTTTGTTGCCTGCCGGCGCTTCCCCGTGATTGCTGCTGCTGCCTCGCTTTTTCAAACTCCTCGCCATGCTCCCAGTCTTTCCCGTACTTATCGTATTTTTTTCTTTTTTCCGGGTCGCTTAATACTTCATTGGCTTCGTTGATCTGCTGAAATTTACTTTTAGCGGTGGCATCGTTTGGATTCAGGTCGGGATGATGTTTTCTGGCTAATTTGCGATAAGCGCTTTTTATTTCGTTTTCAGTCGCTGTTTTCGGGATGCCCAGTATGTTGTAATAATCTATAAATTCCATGGTAATTGGTTTTTTTTGCCCTACAAAAAGTAAGCAATTTTAGGAGAACAAATGCTTCGGCAAATCCCCACCCGTTCGCGCTTTCAGCGATCCATCACCTGTTTCAACTGTGTTTTTAAAATGCTGATGGTGTGCTGGCCACCCGCATTGCCCAATGCCGCAACACCATACATAAACGATCGGCCGAGAAAGGCAAATTCTGCACCGGAAGCCAGCGCTCGCGCCACGTCGGGGCCGGAGCGGATACCGCTGTCCATCATAATCTTGATTTGTCCGGCATATTTTTTGGGCAATGGCGGTCATGGTTTAATGGAAGACTGGCCCGCGTCTAATTGTCTGCCGCCGTGGTTGGACACGATGATGCCGTCCAGCCCCAGTTTGATCGCCAGTTCGGCGTCATGCTCGGTCGCCACACCTCTTTCAGTACAATTTTCCTTTCCAGCGATCGCGGATCGGGGGCATTTTGCTTTCGGGCATTCTCTTGGAAAAAAACTGATTCATAAACAAGCCTAACTGCTTCATATTCAAATCATTGGGCATGTATTTTTTCAGGGTAGCAAACTCCGGCTGCCCATGTATCAGCGTGCGGATGGCCCATTCCGGCTTTCCCATGATCTGCAAAATGTTGCGCAGAGTCATTTTGGGCGGCATCGACAGGCCGTTGCGGATTTCACGCGGGCGGTAACCGAACGTCGGCACATCGCACAACAGTACCAATACCTCGCAGCCTGCGGCCTCTGCCCGGTCGATCATGTCGTCGCGCAGGGCATTATCGGCGGGGTGATACAGTTGAAACCAGAATCTGCCCTCGGTCAGTTCGCCGATGCGCTCGATACTGGCAGTCGAAACGGTGCTGAGCACGAACGGGATGTTGTGCTTCACAGCCGCTTTGGCTAAAATTTCCGATGCATTGGGCCACATCAAACCCTGCAAGCCGACAGGTGCAATGCCGAAAGGTGCATCGTATACATGCCCGAACAACTCGGTTTTCAAATCCGAGCCGCTGTGTTGCTTCAGGTAATACGGCAGCAACTCCACTTCCCGGAGTTCGGCGGTGTTTTTATACAGGTTCACATCCTCATTGCAGCCGCCGTCGAGGTATTCAAAAGCGAAACGCGGGATGCGGCGGCGGGCACGTTCCCGCAGGTCTTCGATGGAAGGGTAGTTTGTATTGTAGGATAAATCCATAAAAAATCTTTTTTATCCGTGGTTGATCAGAAGGTCTCCCAGGTTGTTCAATTTTTGAAAAGGTAATGCTCGCAAAAGAACTTTGAGTGAGCGGGGGCTACACCTTTAGATCAGACACGGATTTTTTTGAGTGTGATCAGGTTTTTGGGCAACGGTTTTTTATTCCAGCAATCGTGCATCGCAATCGCCGCACCGAGCGCGGTGGCCTGGGCCACTTCCGCAGCACAGACTTCCAGTTTTGGAAACGCCTTTGCAAGCAAGGTCATGTAAATCTCGTTTTGGAAAAACCGCCGTCCACGAAAATACGTTGCGTCGCTTTTGTGAGGACCAATTTTGTGGAATGGTATTGATCTTTGAAAATTTTTGCCACTACAAAATGATAGGCCGTTTCGTAGTCTTTAAATGGGTAAGCGCCGCTGCCCTTAGCAGCCTTTTCCTCCCGAAATCCTGCAATCAGCCCCTCATCATAAGAGATGCTTTTATAATAGTCCAAAGGTTTATTGAACTGCTGTGCCAGGCCTTTTATACATTTTTCATGCTCATTTCCGCCAAAATAACGCGCTGCCTTCACGGGTTTCCCTTCGTACGTCATGTAACAGAGGCAGTCTTTTTCCAGTTCTGCTGTCGTGAGCGGTTCCTGGTTGAATGGATTGAGCGAGATACACCAGGTGCCGGTGGAAATGAGTACAAAAGGCTCGTCGAAAGAGGCGAGGTAAGGAATAAGGGCGGCGGAACTATCGTGCAGGCCGGAGCCGGGTACCGCCGAACCCTGTTCGGCGTATGCTACGGAGTCAGGCGGTGACTTGAAGTCACCGCCTGACTGAACAAGCGGCGGAAATTTCTCCACAAGCCCTTCCTTTTTCACCCACTCGTGGTAATCGTTTTTTCCGAAATTCCAGAGCATGGTGTGGCAACCGATGCTGGTGATTTCGCTGACGGCGTAGTCAGGCGGTGACTCGGAGTCACCGCCTGACTGGTTCGGCGTCCGTGCGTAGTCACGGGGTGACTTGGAGTCACCCCGTGACTGGTTTGGCTCATCGTCAGGGGGTGACTTGGAGTCACCCCCTGACTCATGCAACACCGAATGAATCAGGTAGGAAATATACTGCGGCAAATGTAAAGAGTATTTTATCTGACTGAAAATCAATGGTTTCCGATGTTTTAACCAGTACAATTGCAAGCCGGAATTCAGGTTACCCAAAACCGGCGAAGCAGTTTCCAGTGCGATTTTTGCCTCGCCGTCGTAGGTATCGAAAAACTGTTGTTTTAGGTCTTCGGGGAACGGTTTGAGGTAGTTGTAGGGCCGTCGTCGCGAACCCTGTTCGGCGAAACCACGCCGAACGGGGTTCGGCGGCAAGTGGACCCAACTCGCGCCATAGGCTGTTGCATTGATCGCCCGGATTTGAAAACGCGCATCGCTCAAAATCTCCCGGACAGTCGCCAGCACCCATTCCATCAGCATGTCGACATCTTCGCAGGGGTCGCCGTCCTCGTCCGTGGTTTCGGGTAGTTGGGTCGTTTTTTCAAACACAATGCGGTAGTTCTCGTCAAAGACGAAGCATTTCTTGTTTGTTTTGCCGATGTCGAGGATGGCGATCATAAATAGGTGTGCAAAATTAGTTTTGATTAAATTCTTTAACCTTGAATTACTTGATTATGCAATAGCAATTTCGGATAACTAATTATCAGAGACCGGTTGCCACGCTTTTTTTACCGCGTTTTTCGATCAGTTGTTCCCGGATGCCAAGTGCCCGATACACGCCGATCGGATCGCCGGCTCCGCCAGCCTGGCGCGCCGCTTCGGCTACAAGTGCGCGGGTGTCGGTGGCAAAAACATCGCGGAGCAGCTCTTCAGCAGCCAGCACATCGTTGTTTTGCTGGGCTATGGCGAGTAAAGCGCGGTCGACCAGTAAGGCTTTGGCGTAGGTAGTCAGGATATTCTGTACCGATTGCAGGAGGTCTTCCAGCGGATCTTTGGTATTGTGACTTGCATCGATCATCCAGGCCGGCGGCGGATTTTTCACCGCCGGGTCCTCCATAGCGTCCACTAACTCATTGAAAATCAGGAAAAACTGGTAGGGTTTGATGCTGCCCGTGGTAAGGTCGTCGTCGCCGTACATGGAGCCGTTGAAATGAAAACCGCCAAGCCGCCCAAAGTGCATCAGCCGGGCCACGATCTGTTCGATATTCGTATTGGGCAAGTGGTGGCCCAGGTCAACGAGCACCTGCGCGTTTTTGCCGACATACTGGCAAAGGGCGTATGAAGTACCCCAGTCCGGGATCACCATGGAATAAAAATGCGGCTCGTAAGGTTTGTATTCGATCAGCATGGTCCAGTCTGCAGGCATGGCCTGGTAGATGTCCGCCAGCGAATCGGCGGTGCGCTGCCAGGCGCGGCGGAAATGCTGTTGGCCCGGAAAGTTGGAACCATCGGCCAGCCAAACCGTGAGTACTTTCGAGTCGAGGGCTTTGCCGTGTTCGATACAGGCGATGTTATGGTCAATCGCCTGCTGGCGTATGGCCGCGTCCGTGTGGCAAAGCGAGCCGAATTTATAGGAAAGCGCCTGATCGGGCTGATCCTGAAACGTATTGGAATTGACCGAATCAATCGTGAGTCCATAGGCCTGCAACTGGCTTTTCAGCGCCGCCGGATCTTTCGGAATATCCCAGGGAATATGCAGCGAAATGGAGTCCGAGGAGTGATTGAGTTGGTGCAACAAACCAACATCTTCAATTTTTTCCTCCAGGCTGCGCGGTTCGCCGCCGCCCGGAAAACGCCCGAAACGCGTACCGCCTGTGCCCAGCGCCCAGGATGGAATGGCAACCTGGAAGGCCTTTATTTTTTCGATCATATCCTGCACATCGATGCCTTTTTGGGTTAATATTTCGGCGATGTGCAGGAAGTGGAACGCGTGGGAGGCGCGTGTTTTATCGTTGTGGGCCTGGATTTTTTCAGAGATGAACATAGTAGATAAATCTTTTTTTAACCCTTGAATAAATGGAACGAACTGTGAGACTTGGATTTTCCTTTGTAGAGTGGATGGGGACGGATTAAGCGGATTTGACGGATTAAAACGGATTCTTCGCCGTTGTTGCGTCCCCGCCAACAACAAACGTGTAGCACAATGCTTTTTTATAAGCCACTCGTAAAATGTTGTTGGCGGGGACGCCAACAACGGAAAGAACGTGCGGGTCGACCCTCGCACGGCGGTAACTCTTGGCTCAGAAATTTGTGGTAACTAATGGCTTTTGTTTGCAGGTAGCCAATCGTTATCGCCGTGCGAGGGTCTTACGACCCCGCACACTTCAGAGGTGACCCATAATTCGCAATATTAATTGATTATATAAATACATATTTTTTATCCGTGTCCAATCCCTCCAATCCGTGTTCCCTTAAAATCCCCAAAATCTACCTCAGAAACCCCATCGCCACGCCCCCATCCACATTCAGCGCATTACCCGTCGACTTATTCAGCAGGCCGCCGACAAAAGCGAAACAGGCATTGGCGATGTCTTCCGGCAAAATGATTTCGTTGAGTAAAGTCCGTTTGGCGTAATAGGCAGGCAGTTCTTCGACTGCAATTCCGTAGGCTTTGGCGCGGCCTTCCGCCCAGCCGCCCGACCAGATATTAGAGCCGGCGATGACCGCGTCGGGATTGACGGTGTTTACCCGGATACGGTCTGGACCCAGTTCTGCTGCGAGCAGGCGCGTGAGGTGGGCCTGGGCTGCTTTGGCGGAGCCGTAACCCGTATTATTCGGTCCGGCCACCACCGCATTTTTGGAAACAATATTCACAATATCGCCGCCCAGACCTTGCTTGCGCATGACCGCAACACCTGCCTGGCTGACTAAAAACTGGCCTTTTACAAGGATATCATACAGTTTATCCCAGTTTTCTTCCGTGTGCTCTGCAATGGGCTGGGAAATGCTGATACCCGCATTATTTACCACAATATCCACGCCGCCGAAAGCAAGACAGGCAGCATCCAGCGCAGATGCAATGGACTGGCTATCAGTTACATTGAGCGTTGTAGCGGCCACGGCATCTTTTCCAAATGCCTGCAAAAACTCGTCTTTGGCCTCCGCCAGGCGCTCGGTATTCAGGTCGTTCAGCACCACGCAGGCGCCTTCCTCGGCAAAGCGCCGGGCAATAGCCTTGCCGATGCCGCCTGCCGAACCGGTCACCAAAGCCACCCGCCCGCTGAGCGGTTTGGGTTTGGGCAGCCGCTGCAATTTTGCTTCTTCCAGCAGCCAGTATTCGATGTCGAAAGCCTCCTGGCGGGGCAGCGACGTGTATTCGGAAACGGCTTCCGCGCCACGCATCACGTTGATGGCGTTGGTGTAAAACTCGGCAGCAACGCGGGCCGTTTGTTTGTCTTTGGCAAAAGTGAACATGCCCACACCCGGCCACAAAATCACCACCGGGTTGGGATCGCGCATGGCCGGACTATTCGGTCTGCGGCAGCTGTTGTAATAATCGGCGTACATATTCCGGTAGGCCTCGAACAGCGGCGACAGTTGTTCCTTGATGGCGGAAACGTCGGACATATCCTCGTCTGGTTTCAAATTCAGCACCAGCGGTGAAATTTTCGTCCGCAAAAAATGGTCGGGGCAGGAAGTGCCCAGCGGGGCCAGGCGCTCCAGGTCGTTGGAATTGATGAACTGCAACACACGTTCGTCCTCCGAAAAATGGCCCACCATCTGCGTTTGGCTGGAGCAAAATCCACGCAAAACAGGCGCGAGCGCGGCCGCTTGCTGCTGCGCCGGAGTGCGCCCCGAACTTCCCGAAAGTCTGAAACTTTCGGGAAGTTGCACTTTCGCGCCGCCAAAAACGGGCCGGGTTTTGCCTTCGTTTTTTGTCAGGTAATCCGCACAAGTCTCGATGACTTCCAGCGTGTTCATATAACTTTCATAGGCAGTGTCGCCCCAGGTAAACAGGCCGTGGGAGCCGAGTATGATGCCCCGCAGCGCAATGCCTTTCCGGGCGTTTTCTTCCAGACAATCCAGCAGTTGCAAGCCCAGGTCGAACCCCGGCCGCTGCCAACCTACCCAGCCGATGGTTCCGCCAAAGAGTTCTTCGGTGATGCGTTGGCCGTCTTTTGCGGCAGCGATAGCAATGGCCGCATCGGGATGCAGGTGGTCGATGTGCCGGAAGGGTAAAAAACCGTGCAGCGGCGTATCGATCGATGGCGCTTTGGAAGCGAGATCGTAGATGCAGTGATTGAACAGTTCGACCATTTCATCCTCCTGTTCGAGGCCGCGATAGACGTTTTGGAGGCTGCGCAAACGTTCGACATAGAGCGCTGCCAGCCCGCTGCGTTTCATTGTGCCGAGGTCGCCGCCGGAGCCTTTCACCCACATCACTTCCACCGTTTTTCCACTGAGCGGGTCTTTGGCCGGGGCCTTGCAGGAAGTATTTCCGCCGCCGTAATTGGTCAGCCGGAGGTCGGCGCCGAGCAAATTGGAGCGATACACCAGCAGCGCTACTTCGTCGCCTGCGAGCTCTGCTGCTTTGGATTCGTTCCAGAGATAGGAGACGTGTTGGAAAGTTTTAACTGCCATTTTGTGTTTTTTTTCTCCAAAAAATTGAAAATCAGTTCTTTGTCTGCCAAATTTTCAGGTAAACGGTATTGGTTGCTGATTTGCTCCTCGTTGCAGATCAACCAGCGCAGATGAAAAAATTTATCTTTTACCTTGCTTTAACGCTGATGGTCATGGCGGCCTCGCTCTCCCCGCAAATCCCCAAGGAGAATAACAACCTGGCCAAAATCACCCAGGTAGCGAAGAAGGGCAAAAAAAAGCAGGATATGCCGACAGTTTGATCACATCGAATTTCCCCAACCCACCAGCAGCACCGACAACAAAATCACCCCGATTCCCGCAATTACCGTAGCGAATGTGCGGCGGCTCACCCCTTTCCATTCTTTTAAAAACAGCCCCCAGGCGCTGGAAATCAGGATAATGAACGCCATGTGCAGAATCCAGGAACTCGCGCCGTTGCCGAGTTTGGACTCGCCCATACCATAGAAAAAGAATTGCAGAAACCAGGTGGTGCCCGCCAGTGCAGCCCAGCCGTAATTGCTCAGCAGGGGCGATTTGGCGTTCCGGTAATCGCCAAAAGACTTATTGCGCGTGTTGAGCAGCATACACCACAGAAAATTGGTGGTCAGGCCGCCCCAAAGCAGCACCACAAAAATCACGTTGTTCTGGAAAAGCGGGTTGGCGCCGCGTTCGACGGCTACGTGCGCCATGTCTTTTCCGGCCTCGATGCCGAAGTTGAAACAGGCCGACAGGATGCCGGAAATGGTGGCGACGATCAGCCTTTTTACAAGGTTAAATTCCGCTACACCTTCTTTTTTGGCCGCATCGTCCAGTTCGCGTTCTTTTAGCATACCCGCTCTGCCGCAAATGGCAATACCCGCAAGGCAAACCAGTACCCCGAATAAAATCAACTGTCCGCCGGAACTGGCAAACATCTCGCCGATGCCTACTTTGCCCGCAACAGGATTGATCGCATAATACATGGAAGGCACCAGCGCCCCGAATGCCGAACAGTATCCCAACGCGACGCTCATGCCCAGGCTCATGCCCAGGTAGCGCATCGAAAGGCCGAACGTCAGTCCGCCGATGCCCCAGAGCAGCCCGAAAAAGTAGGTCCAGAACAGGGTACTGCCATCGGTGCTGCGGATAATTCCCATAAAATCGGGCACCGTGAGTGTGGCAGCCACAAAAGGTACGATCAGCCAGGAAAACATGCCGCCAACGATCCAGGCGCTTTCCCAGGACCAGCCCCTGACCCGCCGGAAAGGCACGTAAAAACTACCGGACGCAAAGCCGCCGATGAAGTGAAAAATGATACCGAGTATGACGCCCATGGTTATTTCATTATGGTTGATAAAGGTTGATGAGGGTTTGCGATGAAGGTTTATCAGGGTGATGAGCAGGTGATATTCATCCACCGAAAGGATGTACAATCTGCTTCGAGATCCTCTCCTGCGTCGCAGATGACAACCTCTTCACTGGCACAACCCTTTTGCGCCCTGCATTTGCCTTTAATATCTATTCTCTCTTCCCTTCAAATGACATCCCCATCGCTTCCAGTTTCACCCCGGTCACCTTGCCGCTGCTGTCGCGGACGAACTGGAACATCGCCTGCCCGTTCGCATCGAAACGGTCGGCAGTGGAGGTCGCTTTCAGCGGGCCTTTATCATTGCCATTGTCTGACATCAGGCTTCCATTCTCGACGCTGAATTGGAAAAATTCAAAAGGCAGTCCGGTGAATTTGTACTTCCCGACAAAAGCCTCCAATTCGGAAGTGGTAAGTTGTGCGCCTGGCATACTGGCCGCAGCGGCTTCCGCCGCGAGCATTTCCGGTGTCTGAAATTTGAGACTGGTCAGCACAAACAAACTCTGCCCTGCCGGCGCTTTTTCATTTTTGAAAACGAGGTAAATATTATGCAGCCCGGCAGGTGCATTCAAAGGCGCACTGACTTTTTGGGCTGCAAATCCGGGCTTTTCCGATGCTTCAATAAAAGCGGTTTGCCCCACCAAAGGCCCGTCCGGTTTATCCAGGCGTAGTTCCAGTAAACCGCCGGCGGCATTCATACCTTCTTTGGGGGCGGATACCATAAAATCTACCTGGCTTATTCCGGCCAGATCGAGTTGCTCGAACATAATCCAGGAGCCTGAACTGCTCGGGATAGTCAGTTTGGTAGTGCCGAAGGTCATTTTTTGTATTTTTTCGTACTGACTACCCATGTGCGGGTTCATGGAAGGATTGCGCAGCACATAGACCTGTTCTGAGCTCTGAGCAGGTAAATCCATAAATCCACGGTCTTTGTAGGCCGCGCGCAGCAGGTATACGCCTTCTCCCTTATCACCTTCCGGTACGGCAGTCACGAATTCACCTTCCGTAGCCAGCCGGGGTTTTACATCGGCCAGACCGAGGATGTAATCGGCTATAACTTCAGCGTCCGCCTGTTTGATTTGCGGGTGCGCCGCCATGGCTATATCGCCCCAGGCGCCGCTGCCGCCGTTGATGATTTTATTGGCGATCAGTTTTACGGCATCTGCCTGGCCTTTGTATTTCTGCGCCACGAGGCGGTATTCAGGTCCGACGGATTTTTTGTCCGCAAAATGGCAGGACTGGCAGTCGCTTCCGGCCATCAGTTTGGCGCCGGGCGCAAAGGAAGCCGACGCGTCTGCGTCGCGGTGGCCACGCGCAATGGCTTCTTTATCATAACCTTCTGCCAGGTAATCGGCGGTAAACACAACGGTGTTATCGTTGATCGTTCCCATAGCCAGGCTGCCGTCTTCCTTGTCGGTCACCTTCACCACATAGTTGATTTTCTGGTTGGGGAAAAAGAACGAGCGATTGGTATTGGCGCCCAGTTCGAGTTCCAGTTTGGGCGGTTCATTGCCCGCCACCAGTTCGAGCGAGCGGCTGTTGCTCAAGCCCATGGGATCTGTAACGGTAAGCGTGGCCTTGTACACCCCTTTCTTTTTCAGCGTCACGCTGGGATTAGCGGTGGCAAATACCTGCGCTTTGCCTTTGCCTGCGGCGGGAGCGATTTTCCATTCGTAGCGCAGCGCATCGCCGTCATAATCTGTTGTACCTTCCGAAGAAAGTTGCAGGGTCAGCGGCACGGAACCTGCTGTCTGGTTGGCGCTGACATTCACCACCGGCTTGCGATTGCCTGCGCTGTATTCGATGCGCACCAGGCGAGCGTCGTCGTTCTCCTGAAACCAGCCGGTGCCGTATTCGAGCATCCAGAGATCGCCGTTGTGGTCAAATTCCATATCCATCGGATTCGAGAATTTCTCGCTTGGCATAAAGCGTTCCATCGAAACGAAAATTGCCTGCCGCATCCATCGTCACCGCCATGATCCAGCCGCGCATCCAGTCGTAGATGAGTAATTTGCCGTCGTAATACTCCGGGAAAGCGCGCGCCGCGCCGGAAAAGTCATTTTTATAAAAAACCGGTCCCGCCATGGCGTTTCGCCCGCCTGTGCCGACCAGCGGAAATTCTTTGGAGGCATCATAGGGATACCAGATAAAGGCCTTTTGGGCAGGCGGCAGTGTTTCAAGACCGGTATTGTTCGGCGATTGATTCAGCGGTTTTTCCACCTGGTAATAAGCACCGGCAGTGCTGTCGGCGTAGCTGTAATCGCGGTATGCCTGGTTGTCGCCCACAAAATGCGGCCAGCCGAAATTACCGGCCCGGCGCGCCTGCCCCACTTCATCGTATCCTATCGGGCCGCGCAAAGAGTCGGATTTGCTGGCATCGGGACCGACCTCGCCCCAATACACGAAACCTGTTTTGTGGTCAACAGAAATTCGGAACGGATTGCGGTGGCCCATACTGAAAATTTCCGGGCGGGTTTTGGGTGTTCCTTTTGGGAACAGGTTACCCTCCGGAACGGTGTAAGTTCCGTCAGGCTGCGGGCGGATGCGGATGATTTTGCCGCGCAGGTCGTTGGTATTGGCCGACGATTTCTGGGCATCCCAGGGGCCGCGGTCCGGGCGCTCGTCGATGGGCGCATAGCCGTCGGCGCGGGGGCTGGTATTGTCGCCTGTCGACAGGTAGAGGTTGCCTGCTGCATCCCAGGCGATGGAGCCGCCGGTATGGCAGCATTCTTCGCGCTGCACAGCCACTTCCAGCAGCACTTTTTTGGAATCCATCAACAGTTCGTCGCCGCGCAATTCGTAGCGGGCGAGGATATTTTTCGGCTCATTGCCCGCAGGCGAATAGTTGAGATAAATCCAGTGGTTTTGCTCAAAATTCGGGTCTTTGCTCATGCCGAGCAACCCGTCTTCGGCTTCCGATTCTTTGCCTTCCTTGCTGGTGTATTTGGTGCTGACCGGGATGGTGGCAATGGTGCGCACGTCTCCTCTTTTTGGGTCGTACAGTTTCACATCACCTTTTCGTTCGATGAACAACACCCGTCCGTCGCGGAAGGTGGTCAGTTCCATCGGTTCGTTGAGTTTTTCTTTTAAAACCACCTTCGTGAATCGATTTTCCTCCGGCATCAGTTGCGTTCGCACTTTGCTGTAATCGAGTTTGGCATTCATCACCCAGCGCAAACCTTCGAGCAGGTGTCGCAGGAAAAGCGGTTCCGAGTAGGTTTCATCCGTATGTCCCAGGCTGGTATAAAACGCCCGGCCGCCGTCGTATTCGTGGTACCAGGCGGAAGGGTGCCAGTCGCCCATCGTACCGCCGATGTAGGTTTTTTCATCGATGGTAAGCAGCACTTTTACGTCGGGATTCATGTCTTTAAAACTGTAAAACTCGTCGGTACGCTTCCAGGGATCGGGTAAAAAAGATGTTGAAGCGTGGGTTTTATCGTGAACATGATACTCACCGGGTTGAACATTGCTCGGTGTGGACGGGTGGTCTTTAAAATAAGCGCCTGCAAGTTTGCCATACCAGGGCCAGTCGTATTCCGTGTCGGTTGCGGCATGGATGCCGAGGTAGCCGCCGCCTGCCTGGATATAGCGCTCGAATGCATTTTGCTGGAGCGGATTGAGCACATCGCCGGTTGTATTCAGGAAAATAACCGCTGCATACCGGCGCAGATTTTTTTCATTGAACAGCGTTGCATCTTCCGTGGTATCTACTGTAAAGCCATTTTCAACACCGAGTTTTTGAATGGCAGCCTTTCCGGGGCCAATGGAAGCGTGTCGAAAACCGCCTGTTTTGCTAAAGACCAATACCCTGTTCTGGGCAACGGAAAAGGAGTAACTTATACATATCAAAAGGTTTATCAGGACAAATCTTACGACGAGTTGAAAAAGATATTGAGCCATATAGAATAAAATTCTTTAAATGAGTGAAAATGAAAAAACGACCAAAAGTAAGCAGTTATCCGTTATTAGTTATTGGTTATCAGTGTTGATAATCAATCATTTGTAAATACTTTAGGTTAAACCAATTGTTTCACTGCCTTTTGCGCGCTGCCTTTTGGGACATTTACTTACTCCCGCATACCTTCAATTTGTCCGCCCATGACCGACATCGTCAGGCGGTTCACTTTGCCCTCAGCGTTTCGGAAAAAGCGAATCGGGCCTTCTCCGCCCAGAAATACATCCGCCTGTTTCGGGTCCGGTTCAAGTGTATGCGTGAAGAAAAGCGCTTTGGCTACTAATTCACCTTTTTCATCTACAACTTCAACATGCGGGAACGGCAGTCCTTCCACTTTGTATTTGCCCGTGTAGTCGCTGAAATTGATTTTGACAATTTTAACCCCGCCGCCTGCCACTACGAAGCGATATTTCCCGGAGCCGATTTTCAGCACGACATGCCCGTTTTCCATGCCTGTTACCCGGATGTCGGGAACATCTGCGAGCGGTTTTCCATTTTCCGTAATATCCGTCACAGCCGAGGCGGGGATAAAAACAGTCGCGGTGGTATTGGCCGGAATGTCCACTTCCAGCGTCAGGTTCTTTTCGTCGCGCTGCCAGCGGCTGGCCGCCAGGCCGTACAAAGTTTGCTGGTCTGCCGCCGCCTGCGTAAATCCGCCGCCGGGCCGGGGTTGAATGCGGATGGATTTATAACCCGGCGCTTCGGCGTCGAGGCCCGTCACTACGCGGTACATCCAGTCGCCGATGGCGCCGTAAGCATAGTGGTTGAAGGAATTCATGGATGCCTCCTGGAAAGTACTGTCGGGTTTGATGCCGTCCCAGCGTTCCCAGATAGTGGTAGCGCCCATCGTGACCGGGTACAACCAGGACGGGTAGGTTTTTTGATTTAACAGTTTGTACGCCAAGTCGTTGTATCCGAAACGAGTCAGGACATGGCAGATATAAGGCGTACCGAGAAAGCCCGTGGTGAGGTGATTGTTGTAACTTTTGATATTGTCCACCAGATTTTTAGCCGCCTGTGCGCGCTTGTTTTCCGGCAGCATATCAAATTGAAGGGCCAATACATAAGCCGTTTGAGTGGGCGAAGCGGGGCGTCCGTTGGGGGAAACGTATTCGTTCAGGTAAGCGGTTTTTATTTTTTTCAATAATTCGGAATAAGCCGCCACCTCGTCTTTTTTACCCAATACTTCCGCTGCATTGATAAGTAGTTGGGTGGAATGCGCGTAAAAACACTGCGCGATCAGGTATTTGTCGGTAATGGCCGAGCGCCCGTCCCTGTCGTCGTTGATGCTGTAAAACAACCAGTCGCCGAAGTGAAAACCGGTATTCCACAGGTCGTTTTTGCTTTTTGAGCGCATAAATTCGACCCAGGCTTTCATACTCGGATACTGATCTTCGAGGATGCGGCGATCGCCGTAAGCGAGCCACATATTCCAGGGAATGATGGTGGCTACGTCGGCCCAGCCCGTGGAAGCACCCTGGGTGGGGCCCAGCACATTGGGTATGACCCAGGGTACCATGCCGTTGGGTTGCTGGTCGGCGGCTACGTCTTTCAGCCATTTGGCAAAAAAGTTATGCACGTCAAAATTATACGCAGCCGTGCGGCTAAAGGCCTGGGCATCGCCCGTCCAGCCCAGGCGTTCGTCGCGTTGCGGGCAGTCGGTCGGCACGTCGACGAAGTTGCCGCGCTGGCCCCACTGGATATTTTTTTGAAGTTGGTTGACCAAGGGATCGGAAGTACTGAAACTGCCTGCCGGGCGCATGGCGGAGTACAGCGCCACCGCCGTGATGTTTTCGGGTTTTAATTCACCGGGATAACCCTCTATTTTTGCGTAGCGGAAACCGTGGAAAGTGAAGTGCGGCTCGAAGGTTTCAGATTCGTAACTGGCGGCTTTCCCGAAACGATCATATTGTTCCCCTCGGAGTATCCAGGTGTCGGTGCAGCGGGCTGCGCGCAGATTATCGGTGTAAAAATTGCCCTGCTTGTCCAGCACTTCCGCGAATTGCAACACAACGCGGTCGCCGCTTTTACCTTTTGCTTTCAATTCGACCCAGCCGACGAGGTTTTGACCGAAATCGGCCACCAATTCGCCTTTGGGTGTGCGGAAAATTTTGAGCGGCTGAAAGGTTTCCTGCTTGCGAACGGGTTCGTTGTAGGTGCCGATGAGATTGTCTTTGGGGATATCTTTGACCGCTACGGCAGTCCATTTCGAGTCGTTGAAACCATGCGATGACCAGCCTTGCTGCTCCATGCGAGCGTCTAGGGTTTCGCCGTGGTAAATTTCCGAACTGCGGACGGCGCCGTCTGTGGAGCATTTCCAGCTGCCGTCGGTGCCGATGGTTTCCCGGCTGCCATCCGCATAAACAATGTCGAGTTGCAAGAGCAAAGCAACGTCGGCGCCATAAAACTCCTTGTCGTTGGCAAAACCGATGTAGCCGCGCCACCAGCCGCTGCCGAGGGTGACACCGATGGCGTTGGCGCCATTGGTGAGCAGTTTTGTTACGTCGTAGGCCTGGTACTGGATGCGTTTTTGGTACGCCGTCCAGCCGGGTGTGAGGTAATCCTGACCGATGCGCCGGCCATTGATCTGTGCTTCATACATGCCACGCGCAGTGATGTAGGCGGTTGCCGAAGCGACTTTTTTCCGGGTTGTAAATTCCTTGCGGAACATGGGGCTTGGGTACGTGGGGTCTTCCGGCGTGGAAAGCGCTATCCACTGCGCTTTCCAGTCGGCGGGGCTTAAAAGGCCCATTTGCCAGTAGGCCGGTGTCGTCCAATCGGACACATTTCCCGCGTTGTCCCATACCCGCACCCGCCACCAGTAGGTAGCGCCCGACTGCAAAGCCGGGCCGCCGTAGGGTACCCAAACAGAGGCATCGGACTGGATTTTGCCGGACTTCCATTGTAGTTTTTTCCCCGCTGAAAGTTCAGCCTGGCTGGCGGCCACCTGTATTTCATACGCGGTTTGCAGCACGTTGCGGCGCTCGGCGGCGAGTTGCCAGCCGAAACGCGGCTGCGTCACGTCGAGGCCGATGGGGTTGTCGAGGTTTTCGATGCGCGGATACAGGACGCGCACTTGCGCCGCAATCCCCTGGAAATGGAGAATCAGGGCGAAGAGAAGTATCGGTTTTAAATTCATGTGTTGAATCTTTTATTATTATGCAATTAAAACACGGAGATACGGACTAGACACGAATTTTTATTTTTTTATACTTTTTCGTTCCGAGATGTCACTTGCTCGTTCCTCACAAATGACACCTCTCCACTGGCACTCAGCGTTCGTAGCATTGAGGTGACATCTGCGAGGCACGAGCAGGTGTCATCTCAATGCGGATGGTACCGAGGTGTCACTTGCTCGTACCTCGCAAATGACACCTCTACACTACAAGAACCATTTGTTTACGCCCGCTTTCAGCACGATGCGTTTGCCTTTCCAAACAAGGGTACCTGTTATTCCGGGTGGCAAGTCAATCCGGATATACCACTGTCCATTTACAAGTTCATAACTGACTGACAGTGTACCGTTTGTATGCGGGATACTCCCGCTGATTTTTTTCAAATCGCCCAGCTGTGGCTCGATTTTCACTTGTGAAAAACCTGGGCCATCGCTGTCGATGCCCAGCACGGTTCTGAAAAACTCGATATTCGGGCTGGAACCCCAGGCATGGCAATCGGAGCGGGCGGCGTCGATATCCGACTTTTCCGCCCAGGTTGTCAGGCCCATAGCGATGTTTTCCCGCCAGATGTCGAGCCAGTTCAGGTAGTCGTTTCCAAAACCTGCTTTGATGAGGGCTTTGTGCAGGTAGTATTTGAAATAAATGGACGCGGGCGCAAGGCTGGTATCGGCGATTAACTGTCCGGCCAGTTGTTTGGCCGCCATGCCCTCTACCATTCCCGTCAGGATAGCCAGCGTATTGGCGTGCTGGGAGTAAAAATCTTTTTCCGCGCGGTCGGCGTATAATTTCCTGGCAGGATTCCAGTACTTGTTTTGTATGGTCATTTTCAATTGCGCTGCATGGCCGTTATACAATGCCGCGTAATCCTTCATCCCCAGTTTGTTTTCCAGGTCGGCAGCCAACTGGTAAGCCCAGAGCAACTGCAAGTCCAGCAAAGCCGAAGTACCGTCATCGCTCATCGGGCCGACGCCGGAAACCCAGCCTTTTACATCATCCACCCAGTCGGTGAACATCCAGTGCGGCACATCTTTCAGGGAGCCGTCGGGCAGTTGGTAGCCCCTGAAATAATCCATGACCTGCCGCATGCCGGGCAGTTTGTTTTTCACAAAATCCACTTCCCTGCCATACCTGCTGTAATCGTGCAACATACCCACGTACCACAGGGAAAAGGTCGGAATGTACTGGGGCGTGTATGAGGGATGGCGGCTGAGCGTCACACCCTCCGGTTGGCGCGATTGATCCATCTGGTTGAGCGCATTGCGCAAAAGGCGCTCGTCGCCGCTGTTGTAAATGGACACCAGGCCCTGGATACGTGTATCGCCGATGTATTGCAATTGCTCGTAATAGGGGCAATCAAAATAGGTTTCAACGGCGCAAAGCCGCGCAGTACGCCAGCCGATTTCGAGCATTTGGTCCATTTCAGGGCGCTCCGATTCGAGGGTTGCGTTGAACTGAAAAGGATAACCGGTGAATGTTCCGTAGATGTCGTCCAGCACGAGCGGTTCCGCTTGCGTGCGCACAGTTACCTGCACAAAACGGTAGGTTCGGAAAGAAAGGGTGGTAAAAATCTGCGCTGCGGAGCCGTCCGACAGGATACTGTCTTTGCGCCCGATCATCTGTTTGCCTGCGGTTTCGTTGCGGTTGCCTTTCGCCGGATATTTGGTAAACAATGCTTCTGCATACTCCAGGGAGATGGAAGCCCCTTTACCGCCGCTGAAAACAAGCGTTGGGTATGCATTGGTGAGGCAGGTTTGATCCAACAGGATGGTGGCTACGGTATTGGCGGGAAAGGTCAGGCTCTTTTTCTCAATTGGAAAATCTCCCGGAACCACAACGCCATCAGCCCGCAGCACTTTTCCGAATCTTTCGGGTTTCATTTCCATTTGCGGAATGGAGGAGGGCGTCAGCATCCAGCCGCTGACCGTACCGTAGGGGCCTTTCACTGTTTTCGGCACACCGGGGAAAAGGGTTTGCGCGTTTTTCCAGGCGGCGTCCTGAAAATCTGTGTTTTGCCAGTTTTTGGGATGTAATTCCATTTGGATGAGTTCGCCCGGGCCTGCCACGTAATACGTCTGCATGGACACTTTTAGAGGGCTGTAACTGTTGTCGCGGATACATTTCCAACTGCTGTTGGTGTTGACAGCGGACTCGGCGGCCGTAGCGCCTTGCAGGATAAAACCGGTGCGCAGGGAAATTTGCGCTTCGGGTCGCCAGTCGCCTTCGTTCCAGACCTGGGCAGCCACGATATTTTTCCCGGCCCGCAAAAAAGCCGCGATGTCTACCGTTTCAAAATTCCAGTGATTCAGGTCACCTCTGGCCGGGCCAAGCGATACTAATTGCCCGTTGACGAACAGTTTGTAGCGGTTGTCGGCTGAAACATGCGCCACAAAAGCAGCCGGTTTCCCGGAAAGTTCCAGCGTTTTTCGGAACAAATAGATGCCATAGTCGTGAATCGGCTCATCGGGAACGCTGATCCAGGATGCCTCCCATTGTTTCTGAAGCAAAGTTGGCGCTACGGTTTGCGCGTTTGCAATGATCGTTAGGAACAGGCAGAGGGTAATGTTTAGCCACTTTTTCATGGTAGTTCTTTTGAATTGTTTTATGATTCAGTTCAAAAAGATGCATCAAGGGGCTGGAAAACTCAATTTTGATGTTCAGCACGTACATTGCGATGTTTCAAAAATTGCTTCTGCAAAGAGAGGATATATTTGAATTGCAACCTTTATCCGAATTGGGTTAATTCATGTACTTTTTGGCAAAACGCTTCCCAGAAAGCAAAACAAAACCGATACCTTTAGGCAAAAACCCAACTTTTTGCCGTAAGATGGAAGTATTCCGCAAATATTTTAGCGAATCCCAACTAAAAGACCTCGAAGAATCAGGTCCAAACTGGGGCGTAAATGTGCATACCGTCGGCCACCACGTACATCCACCACAGCGGGCTTACCCCGACCCGGAACATCCATCCACACATGTGTTTCAATGGGAAAAAGGGCGGCGCCTGCAGGAATTTCAGATGGTTTACATCGCCGGCGGAAGAGGTATTTACGAAGGCGACGGTCTGGAGCCGGTCGCCATCGGGGCCGGCACGCTGATGATGCATTTCCCGGAAGTCTGGCACCGATATAAGCCCTCGCCGGAGACGGGTTGGGAGGAATTCTGGGTGGGTTTCGACGGACATTTTGCCGAATACCTGATGGGACAGGATTGTTTCGACCCACAAAAACCGCTGATCAGCATCGGGTTTAACGCCGAGTTCCTGAACATTTTTCTCCGCCTGATTGATACGGTAAAATACGAAGGCGTGGCGTTCCGCCAGATTTCATCCTGCCTTGTCATCCAGATGCTTGGATTGGTGTACGCTTCGGCTTTGATGCACGGCAAAACCAAACTCCGGCAGGAACAAATCATCCAGGCCGTCCGGTTCAAAATACACGAAAACTGGGAGCGCAACCTCGATTTTGAGGCGATTGCGGCGGAGCAAAATGTGAGTTACGAGTGGTTCCGGAAAACCTTCAAGGATGTACTTGGCACCTCGCCCGGGCAATACCTGCTCCAATTAAAAATTGAAAAAACCGGCCAGATGTTGCGGGAAACATCGCTGACCATCGCGGAAATAGCCGACAAAGCCGGTTTTGAATCGGAGTTTTACTTTTCCCGGATTTTTAAAAAGAAAATGGGGAAGACGCCCAGCGCATTCCGGAAAAATGTCCCGTAGCATGGCGCTGCGTTTTTTTTATCATAGCATTGGAATAGTAATTTTTTAGGTTTATTTTTGCGGAGTCAATACCTAATTATTAATATGATTTTGCGGTATGAATACCGAAAAAATTTACAAACTACTCGATCAATCTAACTTGCTACTTGCAAATACCCGAACAACGCACGATCGATTTCTGATGCGGGACTTGCCTTGGGATTGGCGTTTGCTCGGTATAAAAGGCGCAAGGGGCGTTGGTAAAACCACCCTACTGCTTCAAAGGCTGCAATTGGAGCAATCAGCGGGGCAAAAAGCAGTTTATCTCACACTCGACGATGTACATTTCGGCACACAAGGGCTGAGAGAAACGGTCGAGGCTTTGCTGCAAATTGGTTACAAGCGATTTTTTCTGGACGAGGTACACAAATATCCCGGGTGGGCGCAGCACCTTAAAAATCTGTACGATTTTCATCCTGACATCCAGATTGTTTTTAGCGGTTCGTCTATTGTTGAATTGGGCCGACAATTTGTCGACCTGAGCCGACGGGCCATTATGCACGAACTGCCTGGCCTTTCGTTCCGGGAGTACCTGATTTTCCGGGAAGTGCCGGAGGTTCCGGCGGCTTTTACATTGGAAGACATTTTCAAGCACCACCGGGAAATTGCCAGCGGAATTTCTCAAAAAATAAAACCGTTCGAGTTTTTTGCCGACTATCTCAAATCGGGCTATTACCCTTTTTTCCTCGAAAACCCGGCACTTATTTCAGTCCGTTTGCGGCAGTTAGTGCGGCTTGTACTCGACGTTGATTTGGCTGGTTCAGAAGAAGGCGGCAGGATTTATCAAGTGCATAAATTGGGGCAATTGCTGCAAATTATTGCCGAATCCGTACCCTTTAAACCCAATATTCAAAATCTGGCCCGTTCACTCGAAATAGATCGCGACACCGTAAGCCGTTATCTGCGACACCTGCACGACGCACGACTCATTGCCTTACTATATGCCGAGTTGCAGGGTATTTTTTCACTTCAAAAACCGGAGAAAATCTACCTGCAAAATACCGCCATCGCCCATGCTCTTATGCCCGTCGGGAAACCCGATCCCGGAAGTCTGCGGGAAACGTTTTTCCTCAGTCAAGTGTCGGCAAAGCATCAAGTCAACTATCCTGCTTCCGGAGATTTTTTGATTGACCAGAAGTATACTGTCGAGGTTGGCGGAAAAGGTAAAAAACTCAGACAAATCGCAGAAACACCCAAGAGTTTTCTTGCACTTGACGATTTGCCCATCGGATTTGAACGGCAGGTGCCTTTGTGGCTGTTTGGTTTTTTGTACTAATGCTGAACGTTTTGCTATACCGAAGCAGAGCGTCTATGGAATGGTTTAAACATGGGTTTGGGGCGTTTTTCAACTATTCAACGTTATAAATCCACCGTCAATAGGATAGTCGCAGCCGGTAATAAAGGATGCCTCGTCGGAACACAAATACAGGATCAGGTGCGCGATTTCTTCGGGTTTGCCCATGCGCCCGATGGGCTGGGTTTTGGAGAGTATTTCAAACATTTCGGCCTCTTTTCCGGGATAATTCTTCTGTAGAAAGCCGTCAACGAAAGGCGTATGTACCCGACCGGGGGAGATACTGTTGCAGCGAATGTTGTACGCCAGGTAATCCTTGGCCACGGATAAAGTCATTCCCCCCACCGCTCCTTTGGTTGCGGAATAAGCAAAACGCTCGGTCAGGCCCACGGAAGACACAACGGAAGCGAGGTTCAACACCACTCCGCCTTTTTGCTTCATAATGGGTAATACCGCGTGCAGGCAATGGTACACGCCTTTTATATTTATGCTGATTAGACGGTCGAAGTCGGCGGCTTCCGTTGTTTCGGCTGTACCTACATGCGCAACACCCGCATTATTTACCAGAATATCAATCGTGGCATAGCGTTCGGCAACGCGCTGTACGGCCTGTTGTACGGCAGCCTGGTCGGCTACGTTGCAAGGCAAAAAAAAGGCTTCGCCTTGCTGCTGTTGTATCTCGGATACTACGGCGTTTCCACCTTGCTCATCCATATCCAGGATGCACACGATGGCGCCCTGCCGGGCAAAACACAAAGCAACGGCTTTGCCAATTCCGCCGCCGCCGCCGGTGATGAGGGCTACTTTGTTGTCGAGTCTAAACACAAAGATGAGGGATGAGGGATGAGGGATGAGGGATGAGGGAAAACTATCGCAAAAATAGTTGCGCTTTCATATTTGTATTAGTGTTGGCATGGGGCGCGCACGTAACTCATCCTCATCATTAATCACTCAAAATGTCGGGGGCTCACGGTCATTCCTCATCCCTATCCCCCTAATTCAGCTTGTCCATATCCCGGATCAAAATCGTATTCCGGTTGAAGTGGATGAGATTGGATTTTTTCAGTTCATTCAAAATAGCCGTTACGGTTTGGCGGCTGGCGCCTACCAGGTTCGCAATGTCCTGTTGTGTGAGGCCGTGTTTGACCAGCGTTTCATATCCCACCTGGCGGCCGTGTTCGCCCGCGCTTTCTTTTAAAAATTCAACAATCCGGGTCCGCACATCTTTCAGTATCAGCGATTCCCAATGGCGTTCGGCGCGGCGCAGTCGATCGCCGAGGTTGAGCATGACAGCTTGAGCCAGTCGAAAATTTTGCTGCATCAGATAGCGGAAGTCTTCTACTTTTACGGCTAAGTAGTCTACATCGCGGCCCATAGAACTGGCAAATTCGGAGCGGTGCAGTTCGCCGGCAAGCCCCAATTCTCCAAAAACAGTATACGGGTGTTGTATATTTTTGATAATTTCCCTTCCATCGGGAGAATAAATGCCAATTTTTACGGCGCCTTCAATGAGAAAACAAAGGTATTCGCTGGGTTCATCGGCCAGATATACGAAAGAGTGTTTAGCTGCGGTACGCCGTTCAGCCATAAAAGCCATGCGCTGCAATTCTGCCTCCGATAGCGCCGCTAATAGCGGGAAACGTTGCAATACTGTGTGTAAAGAAGATCCATTCATGCGATTGTCATTGGTTTGAAAACAATTAAAGGAGGCAGAGGTATATTAGCCAAAATTGTGCCAAGCGCCCATAAAAAATCAGAATATGCACATTCTTCATAGTTTGTACTACCTTTCACCCAATTCAGGGTATATTTACCGGGTGTGAATTCTTATTTCTGCTATATGTCGACAACCAAATCCTTTTCCCTGCTTACCGACTTCGATATTGCCCTCTTGCAAAGTGGTAAACACTTCCGTTTATACGAAAAAATGGGTAGCCACCCCGTTGAAGTGCATGGCGAACGCGGGGTGTTTTTTGCTGTTTGGGCGCCCAACGCACAACGCGTTTCCGTCACGGGCGATTTTAATAAATGGAACCCTGACAGTCATGTATTGCACCCCCGCTGGGATAGCAGCGGTATCTGGGAAGGTTTTATTCCCGGTATCGGTAAAGGCGCCGTTTATAAATACCATATTCATACGTATTCTGGTATTCACCTCGATAAAGGCGACCCTTTTGCCCGGCTTTGGGAGGCTGCGCCCGGTACTGCGTCTATTGTCTGGTCTTATGATTATCAGTGGAAAGATGACGCCTGGTTGAAAGCCAGAAAAGAAAGAGCGCAAAAACCGCAACCCTGGTCGGTCTATGAGGTGCACCCCGGCTCCTGGAAAAAAATCCAGCAGGACGGCAACCGTTCGCTCAACTACCGCGAACTGGCCGAAGACCTGGTGCCCTATGTCAAGGAAATGGGCTTTACACACGTGGAACTCATGCCCGTCATGGAACACCCCTATTTCCCTTCCTGGGGGTATCAAATTACAGGCTATTATGCGCCCACCAGCCGCTTCGGACCGCCGGAAGACCTGATGTATTTCATGGATAAATGCCATGAAGCCGGCATCGGTGTCCTGCTCGATTGGGTGCCTTCTCACTTTCCGGGCGACATCAACGGCTTGTACCTTTTCGACGGCACCCACCTCTTTGAATACGCCGATCCAAAGCGTGGGTTCCAGACCGACTGGAACAGCTATGTATTCGACTACGGGCGCAATGAAGTGCGTTGTTTCCTGATCTCGAACGCCTTGTTCTGGATGGATAAATTCCATGTCGACGGCCTGCGGGTAGATGCTGTGGCTTCCATGCTGTACCACGACTACTCCCGCAAGGAAGGCGAATGGATTCCCAATATTTACGGCGGCAGGGAAAATCTGGAGGCTATTTCTTTCCTGAAAGATTTTAACGAAGCCGTGTATAAGGAATATCCCGGCGTGGAAACCATCGCCGAAGAAAGCACCGCATTCCCCGGCATCACCAAACCGACGTTCGATGGCGGATTGGGCTTCAGCCAGAAGTGGATGATGGGCTGGATGCACGATTCGCTGAGCTACTTCAAACGCCCTCCCATCTTCCGGCGTTTTCATCAGAATGAAATCACCTTTTCCATGGTGTATGCTTTTTCTGAAAAATTTATGCTGCCGCTCAGCCACGATGAGGTGGTACACATGAAAGGTTCCCTGCAACATAAAATGCCAGGCGACGAATGGCAAAAATTTGCCAACCTGCGGGCCTTGCTCGGGCACCAATGGGTACACCCAGGCTCCCAACTCCTGTTTATGGGCGGTGAAATCGGCCAAACAACCGAGTGGAGCCATGACCTCGGCATTCCCTGGCAACTGCTGCAATACGATTATCACAAAGGCGTACAAAACTGGGTGAAGGCTATGAACGAAGCCTATACCAGCCACCCGGCATTCTGGCGCAAGGCATTCCATCCCGATGGGTTTCAGTGGATTTCCGGCGACGATACTGAAAACTGTGTGCTGGTTTTCCTGCGCAAAGGCGATCCGGAAGACCCTATGTTGCTGGTGGTCTGCCACTTCAATACCAATCCCATGGCCGAATACACCGTGGGAGCGCCTTATCCCGGTATCTGGAAAGAAATACTCAACAGCGATGCCAAACAATTTGGCGGCAACGGTATCGTAAACGGGTCGTTAAAAGCAAAAAAACACCCTTCCCACGGCCACGACTACTCTGTTACCTTCAAACTGCCGCCATTGAGCGTGATGGTTTTTGTGGGAGAAACTCCGCCACCGCCTATTGAAAAAAGTCCGAAGTCAAAAAGTGCGAAGTCATCAGTGCGAAGTGCGAAGCCTAAATAAATGTCGTCGGCAGAGTAAGGCTTTTCAAGTAAAATTTAATTTCGCGTTAACTCCAACTTCCCGAAAGTTTGAAACTTTCGGGAAGTTTCACGCTAAAAAAACAAGTATAATTTTGGCGCCCGATTGAATAGTGATTTGAAAAAAGCCCCTTATCTCCCCCTGTCATAAAGTTTTGATGAAGCCTGCTAAAGACCGGAAAACGGCAACTTTACCTTTAAAAAGGCGTTATAGTTCGAAGTCTAAATAGTGCGAAGTCGTTAGTGCGAAGTGCGAAGTCCGTAGAGTACGCCGTTCCATTCTTAGGTTTCCAAAGTATGAAACGGCGTACTCTACGGACTTCGCACTTCGCACTAACGACTTCGGACTATTTAGACTTCGGACTATTTTAATACCTTTGCGGCCATTTCCGGGATATACTTTTCCAAAACACTGACGACTCGCAATGAGCGATCCAATCAAACATGAATGCGGCATCGCGGTGGTGCGACTGCTCAAGCCACTCGATTTTTACCATAAAAAATACGGTACAGCCTTTTACGGGGTGCAAAAAATGCAGCTGTTGTTGCAAAAAATGCGCAACAGGGGGCAAGACGGGGCCGGAATAGCAACCATCAAACTCAACCCCGAACCGGGTACGCGTTACATCAGCCGCAAACGCAGCAATGCCCCTAACTATCTCACCGATCTGTTTGAAATGGTTTGGGAGCGCCTCAACAAAACGACTTCCGAGCAGCGAAACGACCCCGCCTGGCTGCGCGCCAATATGCCCTATATGGGCGAAGTGCTGATGGGCCACCTCCGCTACGGCACCCACGGCGAAAACAGCATCGAAATGGTGCATCCTTTCCATCGCCAGAACAACTGGATTACCCGCAACCTGTTGCTGGCCGGCAATTTCAACATGACCAATGTGGATGAATTGTTCGAGGAATTAGTCGAACTCGGCCAATACCCCAAGGAAAAAAGCGATACCGTGACGGTGCTGGAAAAAATCGGCCATTTTCTCGACGATGAAGTGCAGCGCCTCCACACCTGGTTCAAACCCGATGGATATACCAACCAGAACCTCAACCAGCTCATTTTTGAGAACCTCGACGTGCAGCGCATGTTGCGGCGCGCCAGCAAAAAATTTGACGGCGGCTATGTGCTCGGCGGACTGATCGGCCACGGCGACGCATTCCTGATGCGCGACCCCAATGGCATCCGGCCTGCTTACTGGTATATGGACGACGAAGTGGTCGTAGGCGCTTCCGAACGTCCGGCCATTCAATCGGCATTCAATGTTCGTTACAAAAACGTGATGGAATTGAAACCGGGACACGCACTCATTATCAAGTACAATGGTAAAGTGGAAGAACTGCCCTTTATCGAAGCCCGGGAAAAACGCGCCTGCTCCTTCGAACGCATTTATTTCAGCCGGGGCAATGACCGCGAAATCTACCAGGAACGCAAAAAACTGGGCCATCAACTCGCCCGAACGGCGCTTGAAGCGGTGAATTTCGATGTAAAAAATACCGTTTTCTCCTACATCCCCAACACTGCCGAAGCTGCTTATTACGGTCTGATGGAAGGCCTGGATGCTGAAATGAACGAATGGAAAAAGGAACAAATCCTGGCGCTGGGCAACAATATTACCCCTGAAAAACTTGCCGAAATACTCCGGGTGCATTCGCGTAATGAAAAACTGGTACACAAGGACGATAAGCAGCGCACGTTTATAGCCGACAAAAAATCGCGCAACAGCATGGTCGGCCACGTGTACGACGTGACCTACGGTATTTGTCAGGACAACGTCGATACACTGGTTTTGCTCGATGACTCCATTGTGCGCGGCACGACCCTGCGCGATAGTATTGTAAGCATAACGGCGCGCCTGCGTCCGAAGCGCATCATTATCCTCAGCAGCGCTCCGCAGATTCGATTCCCCGATTGTTACGGGATCGATATGAGTAAAATGAAGGATTTCGTCGCATTCCAGGCCCTGGTGGTGTTGCTCAAAGAAAGTGGCCGGGAAAACCTATTACAGGAAACCTACCAGCGTTGTAAAAATTCTGAACACCTGCCCATTGAAGCGGTGAGCAATGAAGTGATTGCCCTGTACGACTTGTTTGAATATGAACAAATCAGCAAAAAAATAGCCGAAATCGTTCGCCCGCAAAATATCAAACCGCAGTTGGACGTGATTTTCCAGACGCTGGACGGACTACACAACGCCTGCCCGCACAACAGCGGCGACTGGTATTTTTCAGGGCGTTATCCGACTCCCGGCGGCAACCGCGTCGCCAATCGCGCTTTTATGAATTATGTTGAAAATAAAGACGCCAGGGCTTATTAATGATGAATGATGAATGATGAATGATGAATATTGTGTTTAAGTGATATGCTCATACCAACGAATTCCAAAAGCAAAGCACCTTCTCACTTCTCACCTCTCACTTCTCACTTCTAATGAAACCGCCGCTCACAACAGACGAGGCGCTTGCCAAATTAGAGTATTTTTGCGCATACCGGGAGCGATGCCCGAAAGAGGTGCGCGCAAAACTGGCATCCTTAGGGGTGTCGCGCAAAGACGCCGAACAAATCTATGAGGTGCTGCAAACAGACGGCTTTTTTAATGAAGAGCGCTTCGCAATGGCCTATGCCGGCGGCAAATTCCGGATCAATCATTGGGGAAAGGTGCGCATTCGTATGGAACTCCGAATGCGCAATATCGCCGCCGATCTGATTGAAAAAGCCATAGACAGCATCGACGAAGCAGCCTACACTGCGCTGTTGCAACAACTGTTCGACAAAAAACGCAGGCACTACGAAGGTGAAGAGCAGGCCCGCGATAAAACGGCGGCGGCACTTATTCGAGCCGGATTTGAGATGGAACGGGTGTTTGCACTCGTGAGTCGTGAATGGTGAGTAGTCAATCGTGAGTCGTGAGTCGTGAGTATACAATCACTCACACTGACGTGGGTACCGGTCACTGTGAGTGATTTAAACTGATAACTGATAACTAATAACAGATAACTAATAACCAACATGCGATCTACCATTGAAGCAGCCTGGGATGACCGGACACTTTTGCAAAGTGAGGAGGTAAAAAAAACAATCCGTGAAGTCGTGGCCCGGCTCGATGCGGGCGAGTTGCGCGTGGCCGAACCCCTGACCGACGGCAGTTGGGTTACCCACGAGTGGGTAAAAAAAGCGGTGATTCTGTATTTCCCCATACAGGAAATGCAAACCATAGAAGTAGGGCCTTTTGAATACTACGATAAAATTCCGTTGAAAACGGGTTTTGCCAAGCAGGGCGTACGGGTAGTACCGCAGGCTTTGGCCCGTTTCGGCTCTTTTATTGAAAAAGGCGCTATCCTGATGCCTTCTTACGTCAATATCGGCGCCTGGGTGGGCAGCGGCTCCATGGTCGACACCTGGGCGACCGTCGGCTCCTGCGCACAGATCGGACGGAACGTACACTTAGCCGGCGGGGTAGGCATCGGCGGGGTGCTCGAACCTCCGCAGGCGACGCCGACGATCATTGAAGATGAGTGTTTCATCGGCTCCCGGTGTATTGTGGTGGAAGGTGTACACGTGGGCCGCGAGGCAGTGCTCGGCGCCAATGTGGTACTCACACAAAGCACGCATATTATCGACGTGACCGGTTCCGAACCCATCATACACAAAGGAAAAGTACCGGCCCGTTCTGTAGTCATTCCGGGCACCTATACCCGCAAGTTTCCGGCAGGTGAATACCAGGTGGCTTGTGCGCTCATTATTGGCGAACGGCAGGAAAGTACCGACAAAAAAGTATCGTTGAATGATGCGTTGCGCAATTTTCAGGTAGCAGTGTAATTGTTGAGGGGTTGAGATATGGCCTGCGGCCATGTTGAGATGTTGAGGCTGTAACTATAGGCTCTTCTCAACAATCTCAACCCCTCAACATCTCAACCCCTCAGCATTCTATGCAAAAGACAATCGAAATCACCACCACGCAAAACGTTACCATCGAGTACGAACTCGCAGAACTGCGCGAGCGGATGTTGGCATGGTTGCTGGATATCGTGATCGTGATTATCGGTTATCTGTTGTTGCTGCAACTGATTCAAATGGTGTTCGGCGCCCTGGCGGGTTGGGGAATGTGGCGCATGCTGGTTGCCATACTGCCCTTTGTCGCTTTTTTCCTGTATCATATTTTTTTTGAAATCTGGAGCATCGGACAGACGCCTGGCAAAAGAGCGCTCAATATCCGCGTCGTTCGGCTCGACGGAAAAGACCCGGAATGGAGCGATGTTGTCATCCGTTCTATTCTGCACATGGTCGATTCGCTGTTTTCCGCCGGCGCTATCGGCATTTTATTTATCAAAACCACCGATAAATGCCAGCGTCTGGGCGACCTGGCTGCCCATACCACGGTGGTGAAAATTTACAGCTCCCGGTTCCGGTATTTATTGAAAGATATTCTCAATATCTCCACGCTGGATAACTACCAGCCCGTTTTCCCACAAGTCCGCAACCTGAACGAACAGGATATGCTGTTTATCAAAACGGTACTGACTCGTCGCCAGCGCTATCCCAATCAGGCCCACGACGAGGTGGTGGAGGACCTGGTGACACACCTGATGCCTATTCTGGGCATCGAGCAGCGCCCGCTCAACCGGCAGGATTTTCTGAAAACTATTTTGAGGGATTACATCGTACTCACCAGATAGAGGTGAGAGAGGTGAGAGGTCAAGTGCGAGAGTGTTCCCCTTAGCAGGTGTTTGTGTTTAGCATGGGTTTCAGGCCTGAATGTGAGCGTGAGTTGATATCTTTGGTCTAATTTTCAAAAGGCCAAAGGAAGCGCAGATTACAACACTGAACCCACTCACCAACACGATTCACGATTACAGGCCTGAAAAACCCCATGCTAAAACCACAACCGCCGCCAAAGGGGACGCCTCTCACCCTCTCACTTCTCACCTCTCACTTCTAATAAACGAGTCCGATTTTTTCCCTTATCGTCTCCAGCGTTTCCGCCAGATCAAGGCTAAAGTCAAGCGGTATCAAATCGCTTTCTAAGCGTTCTTCGCGCAGGCATTCCATCACGTGTTTTGCTTCAAAAGCATAGCCCCAGCCCTCGTAAGGCATTTCTATTTCCTGTTCAATTTCTTCGCGGCCTTCGTATTTGGAGACCCTGAGTTTCTGCGCATGGTGCCAGCGCGGGTACATGTAAATGGTACCTTCCGTACCGTAGAGCCAGGCTTCGACGGGGGTGTTGGCCGCTACGGTCGAATGGCCCAAGGCCAATTTATCCTGCGGATAGCGAAAGGTGAAAACGCAGGATTCATCTACGTCTGTTGGAGTGAAAGCCGCAGCGGCGAGGATATCTTCCGGCGCCGGTTTGCCCAATATAAACAGGGAAAGCAATGCCGGGTAAATGCCAATGTCGAGCAGCGAGCCTCCTCCGAGGGCCTTGTCGTAAATGCGCGATTTCGGGTCGAAAGGCAACTTAAAACCAAAATCAGATTTGACCGTATGCACCTGGCCGATGGCGCCTTCCGACACCAATTGTAAGGCATGATCGACGGCAGGAATAAAACGCGTCCAGAGCGCCTCCATCAGAAAAACGCGGTTGCGCCGGGCGGCCCCCACCATACGTCGCGCCTCCGCGCTGTTCATCGCAAAAGGTTTTTCACAAAGCACCGGAATGCCGTTTTCGAGACAAAGCAGGCTGTTTTCACAATGCAGCACATGTGGCGTGGCCACATATACCACATCCAGGTCGGGGCATTGTACAATGTCTTCGTAGCTGACAAATTTGCGGGCGATTTTGCCCAAACCGATGATACCCCAGCGCGTTATTTGATCGTCCATTTTTATATTGTTGAGGGGTTAAGATGGCCTGCGGCCATGTTGAGAGGTTGAGCATGGCTAAGAATAACCGGGTAGATTAAAAAAAGATTATGGCTTACAGGTTTTATGTAAATCTGGCGTCTTTTTTTATTCACAGCCCTCAACATTTCAACATGGCCGCAGGCCATCTCAACCCCTCAACAACCTTTACACTTTCGTCGTTTTCCATTTCCCCTTCTTAAACATCCACATTGCCGCCACCGCCATGCCCGATTCGGCAATGACGATGCTCCAGTAGACGCCCGTTTGTCCCCAGCCGCAATACAGCGCCAGCAATGCTGCCAGCGGTGTTTCCACCAGCCAGAAAAAGATAAAATTCAGGATCGTCGGCGTTCGGGTATCGCCTGCCCCGTTAATCGCCTGCGACAACACCATACCCCAGCCATAAAATACATAACCGCCCGCCATGATCCGCAAGGCCAGCGAACCGGCGTGTACGGCTTCGGGATCGGTGGTAAAAATACGAATCAGCGTCGGAGCAAAGATCACATAAAACAACCCAACGAACGCCATAAAAATCATATTGAACATACCTGCTCTCCAGGCCGATTGTTCTGCGCGGTCCGGCTGCCCGGCCCCCAGGTTTTGCCCCACCAAAGTAGCGGCGGCATTGGCCATTCCCCAGGAAGGCAGAATGGCAAAAACCACCAGCCGGATGGCAATGGTATAGCCCGCAGTCACTTCTTTGCTGATCTGACCCAGGATGGAAATCATAAAAATCCAGCTCGCCGAAGCGATCAGGTATTGCCCTGTGCTGCCGGACGCTATTTTGAGCAGGGTGCCGATCACATCCCACTTGGGCCGAAGCATGGCCCAGCGCAACCGGATGACCCTGCCGACTTCAAACAAATGCCAGAGTTGGTAAACTACCCCTGTAGACCGGCCGATGGTGGTCGCAATACCCGAACCGAGTACGCCCATAGCCGGGACAGGCCCCCATCCGAAAATAAACAGAGGGCATAAAACGATGTTTACGATGTTGGCAAGCCACAAGGCGCGCATGGCAGTAGCGGCGTCTCCGGCGCCCCGGAAAATACCATTGAGCATCCACAGCAGCAAAATGGGCAGGTTGGCTGTGAGCAGCAATTGGGTGAACCGAAATCCTGTTTCGGAAACACTTGTATCATGGGCCATGATGCGAAGAATATCTTCCGCAAAAAAGTAACCCGGAATGGCGATGAGGGTTGACAGCGCTACGGCAATCAGAATCACCTGCGCCCCGGCTTTCGCAGCCGCCTGCCGGTCGCCTTCGCCGATGCGCCGCGCGACCATGGCCGTTGCGGCAGCGCTCAGTCCGATAGCAATGGAATACACCAGCGTCAGTACCGACTCCGTGAGTCCCACCGTCGCCACAGCCTCTACGCTGATTTTCGCCACAAAAAAGGCATCTACCACGGCAAAAAGTGATTCCATAGCCATTTCCAGGATCATGGGAATGGCCAGCAATACAATCGCGCGGTCGATGTTTCCGGTCGTAAAATCCTGCTCCTCACCATTCACTGACTGTCGGAAAATACGGCGGATACGTTGAAAGAGGGTTTCTTTTTGGATAATGTAAGGCATGAGAAAAAGTTGAGTGGTTGAGATCGTTGATAGTTGAGCAGTGCGGGGTATTCCTGATTTCAACCTGCTGCTTGTTGTTCAAAACCACTTGATATAAAGGAGGTCGGCGTTTTTTTATTACATTAGGCACATGGCATCTTCACATAGACCACATAGAAAGTGAAAGGTGGTTTTGCTCTGTGATCTATATGTAAATTCTATGTGCCTATGTGGCAAAAAAAACCTTCAAACAATTATTTCTCTTTTCAAGTTCCTAACCCCAACCTTCCCGGTGTATTTTTGTTTTCAGAAAAAAGTGAAAATGTTGGATACGCCACGTTTGGAATCAAAAACGGCGATGTGTCGAACATCCAACGCCAAATAAATATGAATATTTCCGATCTCCTCCAGCGCGCTTTGCGCCACGAATGGCTAAGTCCCGAAGAGGGCGTTTTTCTTTTTGAAAATGCCGCAACAGCAGAACTTATGCACGTGGGCAACGCCATGCGGTATCAGCATGTTCCGGGCAATAACGTCACCTGGATCATCGACCGCAACTCCAACACCACCAACGTGTGTATCGCCAACTGTAAATTCTGCAATTTTTACCGGCGACCCGGCCATGAGGAGTCGTATATCACCACCATCGAGGAATACAAACAGAAAATTGAAGAGACCTTTCGTTTCGGCGGCGAACAACTGCTGCTGCAGGGCGGTCACCACCCGGATTTGGGGCTGCAATTTTACGCCGATTTATTCCGCCAACTGAAAGATTTATATCCCAATCTGAAACTCCACGCCCTGGGACCGCCGGAAATCGCGCATATTTCCAAACTGGAAAACATGAGCCACTACGACGTGCTGAAAACGCTGAAAGCAAGCGGACTGGATTCGCTGCCGGGCGCCGGCGCCGAAATACTCAGCGACCGGGTACGCCGCCTGATTTCCAAAGGCAAATGCGGCGGCCAGGAGTGGCTCGACGTGATGCGTGCTGCACACAAGTTGCGGCTCACCACCTCCGCCACCATGATGTTCGGGCACATAGAAACCAACCTCGAACGGATGGAACACTTTGCCGCCATCCGGCAGGTGCAGTCCGAAAAACCGGCCGACGCCAACGGTTTTCTCGCGTTCATTCCCTGGCCGTTTCAGGACGAAGACACGATCCTGAAAAAAATCAAACGCGCCCGCAATGCCGTCACCGGCGACGAGTACGTGCGCATGATCGCTATGAGCCGCATCATGCTGCCCAACGTGGTCAATATCCAGGCTTCCTGGCTGACTGTCGGCAAGCAGGTAGCACAAGTGTGCCTGCACGCCGGAGCCAATGATTTCGGCAGCATCATGATCGAGGAAAATGTGGTATCCGCCGCCGGCGCGCGTTTCCGCTTCACGGCCGACGGGATTCAACAGGCGATTAAAGAAGCGGGTTTTGTGCCGCAACTGCGGAATCAGCAGTATGAATTCCGGGAACTGCCGGAAGGGATGATGCAGCAGGAGTTGAGCGGGGTTGGGATGGTGGTGGATTGAGGGAGGAAAAATAATTGTAAAAAGTATGTTTTCCGATTACTTTTGTAGATCAAATTGATGCAGCCATGTACATCTACAAAAATATCATTACACTCGAACCGGGCAAACGCAGCGGCAAACCCTCCATTAGGGGTATGCGTATCACGGTAGAAGATATTTTGCGCTGGCTGGCATCTGAAATGTCATTTGAGGATATTCTGAGTGATTTCCCGGAACTCACCAAAGAAGACCTGGTGGCTGCACTTGAATTTGCTGCGATGCGCCGGACAACGCAGCTACTACGGTTTGATTGATGCCTCGCCAGGTGTTCCCCATTCCCTAACACCTGCCCCCCAGCGCTGCGGCAGTGTCTTTTTCGACCTGCTGCAATCGTACAGCAGGATGTTTCCTATGTTTCTCAACAACAGGCTATTCACCAAAATTCAGGTTTTAAAAAAAGCATTTAATAGTAGGCAGCATGCCGTTGCATCTGTGTGGCATGTCGAAAGAGACACTGCCACTGCGCTGGGGCGTGGGATAGTATGGAGGGATTTGAACACCTGATGATGAGGCGGTAAAAACACCAACCGAGGCGGGTGTGTTTATAGGATTGAGAAAACTCATTTAGAGATAGGAGGGAAGTGTAACAATAAGAATTTTTGTTAATTCAACAATACAAACAGCTGGCTACTTTTGGAATTAGGACGAGGGTCATTGAATACCAAAACCAATAGATTGTTGATAGGCGGAGGTATAGCGTATTGAAAATTGACTGGAGCATTACTATTTGGAAACTCAAACGGAGTTTTGATACTCGGCATAAAAGAATTACCTATTTCGTCTTTTATCACAAAATTT
>JADJSY010000001.1 GCA_016711435.1 Lewinellaceae bacterium | reverse complement strand
AAAAAAGTTGAGTCGGTTGGTTAATAACAAATAAACGCAATAGCAAAGGTACACTGCTTTGGCTACACACATCTTTTATCTTAAGTGAAATGAAAAACTAAAAATTTTGGTAACTGGTGGTGCTGGTTTTTTAGGCGTACACCTTGCAAAAGACTTTTAAACGAAGATCATGAAGTCATATGCCTTGATAATTTCGTCAGTTCTAATCCTACCAATATTGAGAACTTTAAACAGTATCAAAACTTTACGCTCATTGAACATGACGTGATACTGCCTATAAAACTGGACGTTGATCAAATCTACAATTTGGCCTGCCCAGCAAGCCCTGAGCGCTATCAAAAAGACCCCCTTCATACCAATAAAACTTGTGTGCTAGGCGCATTAAACATGCTAGACCTAGCCACAAATGCAACGCAACGATATTGCAAGCATCAACGAGTGAAGTATATGGCGATCCTTTAATACATCCACAACCTGAAAATTATTGGGAAATGTTAATCCTATAGGTAAGCGCAGTTGCTATGACGAAGGCAAGCGCTGTGCGGAAAGTATCTTTTTGACTACCAGCGTAAACACAATACAAAATTAAAGTGATGCGCATTTTCAATACGTATGGTCCGTTGATGGATCCTTTAGGACGGCAGAGTTGTGATCAATTTCATTCAACAAGCCTTGCAAGGCAAAGATCTCACCATATACGGCACCGGACATCAATCCAGAAGCTTTTGCTATATAGATGATTTAATCGAAGGCATGATTCGCATGATGAATAGCGAAGCTAACACATGCGGTCCGATTAATTTTGGAAATCCTGAGGAGTATTCGGTTCTTGAGCTAGCAGAAATCATCTTAAAACTGACGGCGAGTTCATCAAAATTAAATTTCTTACCCAAGCCTCCTGACGATCCTCAAATCAGAAAGCCCGATATTTCCATGGCAAAAACAATTTCAACTGGGAGCCGAAGACGAAACTCACAGATGGTTGTTGGACACGATTGCATATTACAAATCAATAATAAACAATTGAACAAAATGCAATACCCAGTCGTCTTTTTTATATTTAATCGACCTGAAAAACAGCTCAAGTTTTTGCAGAAATTTGCCGAGCACAACCACCGCAGTTGTTTATTGTGGCTGATGGACCAAGGTCTAATCATCCAACAGATAAAGAGAAAGTTGCCGCTACGCGCGAAATCGTTAAGCACATCAATTGGCCTTGCCAAGTCACAACCAATTTTTCAGATATCAACTTAGGCTGTAAAAAGCGCATCGCTTCTGGAATAGATTGGGTTTTCGAACAAGTTGATGCCACCATTATCTTGGAAGACGACTGCGTACCTGATCAATCATTTTTTCAGTATTGTGATGAATTGCTAGAACGCTATAAAGATGATCATCGCATCGCCAGCGATATCTGGCGCTAACCATCAAGATAACCGCATAAGAGGCGATGGGGATTATTATTTTTCACGCTATGGTCACTATATATGGGCTGGGCCACATGGAAACGTGCTTGGAAAGCTTACGATGTAAACATAAAAGAGTGGCCTAAGCTTAAAGCTCAAGGTTGGTTAAAAACTTTTGTCTACAACGATGCTGAATTTCGATATTGGAATGCTGCTTTTCAGTCCATACACCTTCAAAAAGTTGATACGTGGGACTATCAGTGGGACTTTGCAGTAATGAAAATAAATGGCTAAGCATAATTCCTAACCATAATTTGATTAAAAATATTGGCTTTGATAACAGCGCTACCCACACCTTCAAGGTTCCTCCTGCTGCTAACTTTGATGTCACGCCAATAACTTTTCCTATAAAACACCCTAAATTAGTTTCTGTCTGTGAGGATGCTGATATTTATTCATCCAACAAAACTCTTCAGCGACCGCCATTTGTTTTAATCGTACTACGAAGAATCCTACGAGAATTTGCCAAGCTCTTGAAATAGCTCATTAAATATCTGTTAAATGTTGAAATTTATTAGACATTGGAAAAACCAAATATAGAAAGAAAACGCCTCTAGAAATTTACATCTCTAAAGGCGATAACATAATGTTTATGTTTGTGGTGCGGCTGGCAGGACCGTACCAGACACAAAAGTTAAGCCCTTGATGCAGATCGACTTTTTCCACATCCACCCCGTGGATCGGGTCGGTTTTGTGGGAACCCAAAGTGGGAACCCACCTTGGAACTAGGCAGATTTTATCATTGCCTCGGCGAACATCCCGACGGCTTCCCTCGCCTTCGCTCGGGAAGAGATCGCGTTGGCGAGGGATTGTGGAGAAAGGGTGGCGCAGTCAAAACGCAGTCGCCCTGCCGCCATCTCGCGCAGTCAATTTTCTGGCCTTGACTGCATGGCAATCACGTTGCCCTGCCTCGCTTGTCGCCTGTTTTTGGGTATGACTGCGACTGCGCCATGACTGCGCGGGCAAAGCCTCGTTTTCTCTCGGCAAGGTACACCTGACGCATATGGCCGCGAATGCGGACGGATGCGTCAGGTGTGCTGAAAATCGTTGTGTGGTCATTTTGCTGTTGCGTCCCATCGGCTGGCATGGGCAAGACCTGAGCGGCTGCGAAGGTCGCGCAGTGAGCGAAGCGAACGAAGAGGTAGAAAACCCCAAAAGGGGTTTGAACCTGAAAACAAATCGGGCGCAAACACCGCCCAAATTTGACTTGCTGACGTTTCCATGTAATTGCTGGCGCGGTATTGCCAAAGCTTACTTACATCGCGTAGCGTGTAAGTAAGTGGGCTGATCGGGATGGAGTGTTTTACTTACATGCGAAGCATGGAAGGAAAACACGGAAACCCGAAAAAACACCCGTAGCGCAGCGGAGTGGTGTTTTTAAGCCCACGTCGAGGCAATGCGCAAGCGAGCCGAGACACCCCGAGCGCTTGGCGTATGCGAAGCGAGGGCAACGGCAGGAGACAACATGGCAAAAGCAGCAGACAAAATCAAGGGCAGCACACGAAAAAGCTACGGCAAGATCACGGGAACACATTTGGCAAGGGCGAAGGAACAAGGCTACACGCTCACGCCCAAAGGCTTGGCCGATTACATGAGGAAACTGGCAAACAGTGGGACGATTACAAAATCGAGTTGGTACAAACTGCGCTGCGCGATTGCCTCCACGCAAGACTATGGCGGCTACAAGGATGCGGCGGATCGTTTACGGGCTTTGAAGTTTCCAGAAAAGGCCACGCCCAAGGCAAAACCAAGACGGGCCAAGATCATCACGGATCAGGATTTCAAAACGCTGCGCGACACGGTGGCCGACAAAAACGACACGATCACTTGGGCGTATTTGACGCTGTGCCGCCAGTTGGGTTGCCGCCCTGCGGAAGTCCAGCACGTCAGCGAATTGAACGGGGAATTTTATGTGCCCTCGGCGAAGCAACGGGCAGACGGTCGGGGGCTGGATCGCTTCTTGACGGTGGACGATCCTGCGGCCTTGTTTGAGATTCGCAAAGCCATGGGCATTGTTGGCAGCGTAGAGCCGTTAAAACGCAAAACCCTACACCGAGTAGCCCAGAGCCGATTAAACCGCACCACGGCAGCGCTATGGCCTCGGCGGGAGCGTCTGCCCACCTTGTACACCATGCGGCATCAAATGGGTTCAGATTTGAAATCGTCGGGCTTGCCACCTGAGGAAGTGGCGGCGGTCATGGGGCATCAATCCACCGCCTCCGCCAGCGTGTACGGCTACAAGGTGTCGGGGCGTGGGTCGGTGGCGGTCAAACCCACGGAGGCAACCGTGGCGAAAGTTCGTAAGGTGTGCCCTGCGTCATCAGCACGTTTCAAGAAAGCAACACACTTTAAAAAAGCACAATTTAAGCCTTAACAAGGGCATGACTTAATTCTTGCAAAATCCTGCATTCAAGCGTTTCACCGTTGCATTGTCGACGCAGATTTTTAAGTTGAGTTTGAAGCGTTTTAATCTCGTTGAGTTTGATTTGTACTTTTTGAATTTGCTCGTCCACCAGCGTATTGACTTCATCACAACGCGACTGCGGATCATCGGCAAATTCCAGTAGCCGCGCAATGTCTTTCAGCGACATGTCCAAGTCTCGGCAGCGGCGCACGAATGCAAGCCGCTGTAAGTGGTCGTTTTGATAAAAACGGTAGCCGTTCTCCTGTCGCTGAGGGGGCGGCAAGATGCGTTCACTCTCGTAAAAACGCACCACCTCGACCGTACACCCAGCAAGTTTTGCCAGTTCACCAATTTTCATATTGCAAAAAATCCTTCAAATTCCTTGACCCTATAGTAGCTTCATGGTTTCTAATTATGCCATTGATGTTGTTAAGGAGCAAAAGTATGGGGAAAAACTGTGACGATGGCTGTGAGGCTAGAGCGATTAACCACGCACCTACGCACCGTTATCGTCGGATTTTGTGGATCGCCTTGGTGGTCAATGCCGCCATGTTTTTTGTTGAGATTATTTTTGGAAAGGTGAGCGGGTCTGTCTCACTGCTGGCGGATGCGATTGATTTTTTTGGAGATGCGACAAACTATGCCCTGTCTCTTTGGGTGCTTGGGTCTAGCCTGATCTGGCGGTCTCGTCTTGCGCTTGGTAAAGGTACTGTCATGCTGGGTTATGGGCTATTCATCATCATCAAAGCCGCTCTAAGCGCATACCTTAGCGCTACACCTGAACCGTTTTTAATGGGGGGCATTGGACTGCTTGCGCTAGCTGCAAACTTCGGTGTGGCGTTGCTGCTCTATGCTTACCGTGAAGGGGATGCGAATATGCGTTCTGTTTGGCTGTGTACGCGCAACGATGCGATAGGAAACGTGGCTATTGTGCTGGCGGCTTTAGGTGTTTTCGGGACAGGATCGCTCTGGCCTGATGTGGTGGTTGCTGTGATTATGGGCGGGTTGGGAATTAGCGCTGGTTGGCATGTGATACAGCGCGCACGGCTGGAAATCAAGACGGGTGTGGTTCAAAAAGGTGAGGATGCACGTGCGCATTAATTCTAAGAGGTTTCTAAAATGGATGGGATTGATTTTTGCATTGGTAGCGATTGAGCAAGGGATAAAAATTCTGGTACAAAATGTCATTACGTTGCACGACACAATTCCTGTTTTACCCAGTTTTAATCTGGTTCATGTTTTAAATCCAGGTGCGGCATTCTCTTTTCTTTCGGATGCAGGAGGTTGGCAGAGAAATGCCTTATCGATACTGGCGTTAATAATCTGCCTCATCCTGTTGATCGCTCTTTGGCGAAACCAACGCCAAGAGCAGAATCCTTTGCTTATGCGCTCATCATTGCAGGTGGGTTGGGCAATGTAATAGACCGAATAAGAATAGGTGCAGTCGTGGATTTTGTGGATTTTTACTGGCGTTTGTGGCATTGGCCTGCATTTAATTTTGCGGATGCGTACATTTTTATTGCTGCAGGTTTGTTATTGTTTGTCGGTTTTAAAAACGAGGCTTAGCAATTATAGAAAATCAATCCAAATTAGCTTGTTGGTGGTTGCATTGTTTTTTTGCATTTAGAATGCTGGGTGTGCCGTGTTTAGGGGTTCATTTTGCGCTGAACTTTGACCTTGTTACCTCGGTAGCCCTTCGTTTTTTCGTAGTTTTTAGAGCATCTGAGGAACGACTCTGCGCGGCTTTTGGGCAAGCCCATTTCCTTGGCGCGGCTGTGGAAGTCATCCAGCAAAAGCGCGTCGTCTTTGCCCATGATTTTGTCGATTTGAACGTCTGTACTTTCCTCGTGGGCTGAGTGCCATGAGAACGATGCGGGGTTGAATCGAATGGTGAAGGGTTTGACTGTGGCGTAGTTGCGCGATCCGTGGTGCAGCCTGCCCTCGTTGTCGCCCTTGGGTTCGATACCCAAAACGAACTCAAATGCGCCACCGATGGCACTTGCCCCGCGTCCTGCTAAAAACGGGTCTGACCAGTCCACGGCACTTTTACCCGTGTGGTGAACCACAAAAATGGCGGCGTTTAATTCGGTTCGCAATTTTCCGAACTCGCGCAAAACTGCGGTCATCAGCACATTGTCGTTTTCCTCGCCCACCACATAGTAAAGCGGGTCAAAAATAATAACCGTTGCACCCCAATTCTTGGCGGCTTCTGCCAGTGCGTTGAATGGCTCTTGATTCACTTTTTGGGTTTTGGTGTCTACCAGTGCTTCACCCTTGCAAAACTCATCGCTGCTCAAAAACATCACATTGTCCAACTGCTTGGGCGTGGCGTTGTAAAAGGTGTTCATCGTGCGCAGACGAACGCCCAAAGCGGTTTTGGTCAATTCGAGATTGACGTAAACGATCTTGTCCTGCTCTTCACTCACTGGCAAGCCTAAAAACGGCTTTTTGGTGAGTAGCGAAAAAACCAGATTCAAGGCCAACATGGATTTTTTGGCTTTGGCGGGTGCTACGATCATGCCCACGGCGTTGCGCTCGACAAGGGTTTTAATGAGTGGCTTAAACTCAATGCCTTGTGTGGCTCGCATGATGGTGCTGCCTTTGTTGGATTCGGTGAACTGCATGAAAAGGTCTCAAAAGGTGATTCTTAAAATTCACCTTACGAATCCTTTTTTGATTGTCAACCTTTGCAATTTTTCACCCCCTTCCGACCGCTTCGCTTCGCCCCCTCACAGGGGGCTGTCGGCTTGATTTTTTGGATGTTTGACAAAAGGTTGAAAATTAAATAGGCTGTACCTTGACAGCCTATTTAATTCACTATCGACCTTTCTAAACACCTTTCACGGTGTTTTTTCTTTTCTTGTCTTGGCGGTTCGTGCGTTGCGGTCTTCAATCAATTTCCAGCGGTTCAAAAACGCTTTGAAGGTCGGATCAGGCATTTTCAACCCGTCCCAGTCCAGCGGATAAACCAGTTTTCCCAGCGTCTCGGCCAGTGCCATCAGTCCCATGTCGTGCGTGTAGGTGTTGAAGTGAACAGATTGCCCCGTTTCCCCACGGTGGCCCGTGATCTGCATGACGTGCGCGGGGTTGGAGTTCAAGGCGTGTAGGCGGGTGATCACGGTGTGCCTGAAGCTGTGGAACACCTTTCGGTCGTCCTTGATGCCGCGCTTGTCCAGCAGCAGGGCGAATTGTCGGCCTGCGTTCTTGCCGCGCCCGTTGGCCCCCTCGGTGGTGAACGGGAACAGGAATTCTTGCCCCATGCCCTGAACGTGCTGGGCGTAGGCCATGAAGCCCAAGGCGTTCAGGTGCGGGTGGACGGGCACCACGCGCCGCGCGTCGGCGGTCTTGCCGCCTTCAATCTGGAAACAGGGCACGCCGTCAATGGTTTTGACGTTGGCGGCTTTCAGGCTAGCGATTTCTTCACGCCGTGCGCCCGTGAACAGAGAGACGATAGGAATCCAGTAGTGATCTGGCTTGGGCATGTCCTCCAGGTAGGCGCTGGAAAAAATCGCCTTCAATTCGTCGCTGGTGAACGGCTCGTAGTGCTCCACCTTGGCGGCCAGTTTGTCCTTGTTGGCAATGAACAAACCTTCCACGGGGCTTTTGTCGCTGGCGGTGTAGTGGCCGTGGCGGATCGCCCAGTTGAAAAAGTCGTTGACCTGCCCCAAACGCTTGTTGATGCGGTTGGCTTTGATGCCGCGCTTGAGATCGGCGGTTTTCCATTGCACCAGTTCGGGCTTGCCGTACAGGTTGATGTCAAGGTCGCCAAAAACGTCCGTAAAGTCCTTGTAGGTGCGGCCCTTTTCCACCAAGGTTTGCGGCGCGTTGTCGTGCTGCTTTTCTTCCAGATAGGCGGCGGTGGCTTGGCTGAACGGCATGGACTTGGCAAGGATGCGCTGAACCATGGCCTGTGTCTGCGGCCTGCCGATGGTCATGGCCTCCTGAATGGGCGGGAATTGGCCGTGAATCTCTTTGTACGCCTTGAGGGCTTCCATCATCAAGGCATGGTCGGCAGCGCCGTCGGCCTTCATCACGCCATGGGCCATGTCCAGTTCGTACTTGCGAACCAGCTCCTCCAGATTGGGAAGTTTTGGCTTTTCGGTCATGGCGCGTTTCCTCTCATAGGCTTCATTAAACGCCAGTGCGAGAAGTCGGGCAGTCGTGGCGTGTCGCGTGCCCAAACTGTGCAGGCTCTCCCTGCGCTGGCCTGCTGCGTCCGTCCAAAGAATGCGGATGCTGTAGACGCCATGCCTGTTCTGTTTCAGGCGGGGACTCGGATCATGTGGGAACCTCAAGTGGTCACCCGATCCGTGGTCAGAAAAGAAAAAAGCCGTTGACGAATCAACGGCTTAGTTCATTTTTGGTGCGGCTGGCAGGAATTGAACCCACGACCCTCTGGTTCGTAGCCAGATACTCTATCCAACTGAGCTACAGCCGCACAGACTATCGATTATACAAGCAAAAATCCTCAGATTAATACGTTCCTGCGTAGCACCGCCATCGGTCAAAATATTTTGACCTGTGATGTAGCTGGCTTGTTGACTGCACAAAACGCACAGGTAGCGCCAAATTCGTTGGGTTGACCAAAACGGCGAGCGGGAATGGTGTTTTGACGTGACTCACGCAGTGCGCTGACCGCTTGACCTGTTTTTTTGCGACACGCCTTGCATCATGGTGGCGATGCGGTCGGTGTCATATGTGCCTGGCAACAGATTGTTGATGGTGACATTGTTGCTGGCCAGTTTGCTGGTGCGTGCCAAACCGGCGACAAAGCCGGTCAAACCACTCCGTGCGCCATTGCTCAAGCCCAAAGCTTCAATAGGCGCTTTGACTGAGCTGGATGTGATGTTGACAATGCCCCAAAACCACGTGTCACCATGCCATCAACCGTGGCTTTGATGAGCTCAATGGGTGTGATCATGTTGGCGTCCACCGCTTTCACCCAATCGTCACGCTGCCAATCGCGGAAATCCCCTGGTGGTGGGCCGCCGGCATTGGTGACGACGATGTCAAAGTTTTTACCAGGCCGCCCGCAACCGAAAAAGCGGCTTGTCTGCCTGCTTCGGTGGTGATATCAGCAGCCACCGACAGTACTTTCACCTGCGGGTGTTGCGTCATTATTTGTTGAGCAGTTTGCTGCAAGACATCCATACCCCGTGCGACGATCACCACATTGACGCCCTCCGCTGCCAAGGCTATGGCACAGCCCATGCCCAAGCCTTTGCTGGCACCACACACCAGCGCCCATTTACCTTTAATGCCTAAATCCATGTTGTCTCTCCACTAATCAATAAAAAAATTTTGCGTGCTTTACGCATCATGCTTTGCACGCCCTCGCGACACCCAATACACGCCATTAACACCAACACCGTGCCCAGCACCACCCAGACGGTTGAGCGGCTCACCCAATATGAAGACGCCCATCAAGATGGTGGACATGGGACCAATCATGCCCGTTTGTGATGCCAGCGGGCACCTATGCGCTCTATCGCCATCATCACCGCCACCACGGGCAATGCTGTGCACAGCGTGGCATTGAGCACTGACAACCAAATGACTTGAGGCGCAACTTGCATAGCACTCAATGGGCGCATCAACATGAATTGCACAATGCAAAGCACAAAGCTACTGTGGTGGCCAAACCTACTAAGCGCAGCGAACCCAATCGCTTGACCAATTCACCGCTATAAGCCAAATATATATCGCGTAGCTGATGGCGCTGGCAAACACCAAGAGCGAGCCCCAAATCGTGTTAGCTGCACCTACGCCAGCACCAAACTCTTGCATCACCAATTCATGCCCAAACACCAGCAAGATGCCGGAATAGCTCAAGGCCATGCCTGCTACTTGACGCGCACTAATCGGCTTTTTGTACAGCAACCAAGCTAATATCAGCACCAGTGTGGGGTTGATGTACAAAATCAAGCGCTCTAGCGACGCTGTGATGTACGCCAAACCCGCAAAATCCAAATAGCTGGCTAAGTAATAGCCGGTGAAGCCCAAACCCAAGATGCCATACCAATCGTGCTTTGTCAAAGCCGCTTTGCCGCGACTGGCCCACCACGCCATGATGGCAAAAATGGCAATGCAAACAGCATGCGGTACATCAACAAAGTGACAGCGTCCACTCCATAGCGATAGGCCAATTTCACAATAATGGCTTTGCCACTGAAGGCAATAGAGCCCAACAGCGCCAGCAACAACCCCGTGGTGAATCGATTGGAGTTCATGGTTGAATAGCAAGCATGGGTTTAAATGCTATGTTTTTAATAGCAGTGTAGGCAATAAATACGCCGACTATAGCCTGATTTTTCATATGTATTTGCTGCAAGAGACATTTATTGACGTTGTAAATGGCTTTTGAACCACTTGACGCAATTGTGCAGTTCCAAAATCCCCGCTTCATGCGTGGCATTGGGCACTTCAATGTAGCGTGCTTTCACGCCATGTGCTTGCAAGGTTTGAATATAACCTGTGACTTGTTCGGGCTTGGTGTTAATGTCTTTTGCCCCTGTGATGGCGTTGACATGCACTGTTTTGAAAAACTTTATCGGCCACTTCATGCGGTGACAAACTGCGCCAACAATGTTCTTCGCCCAACCTTGGCGACGGATATTCAAATCGCAAGGGCAAGCAATCAGTACGGCATCATCAATCAAATCTGGATGTCGGCCTAAGATCAGGCCGGTTGTTGCCGCACCGCCTGAATAACCAACCAGCATCACACGGCGTGCGCTGTATTAGGCTTTAGCGCTTGAATGGCATTGGCAGCGGCATCTACATTGTGCGTCGTGTAATTGTCACCACGCCCATGCTGCTGCCAGTGGAGGCGTTTTTGTTCGAATCGGCATAGCCAGGCCGAATCATGCCCACAAACACGGTGTGTTGATTCGGCAAACCCATTGAAGTGTTTGAAATGCCTGTCGTACAAACCACCACGGTTGCTGTCGCCATGCAAATAGACCAACAATGTAGTGCTGGCTTTGTCATGTTTGTTGAGCTGACGCACCTGGCCTTTGTGGGTAGCATCAATTTTTTGTTTCGCACAGTATGTATGACTAAGCACTCTAATTTACCATCCACTTTGTTCACACCGTCTGCGTCTGGGCATGGATTTGATGTTGCCGCTTTAGCCGGTGCAGGAACATGTTGAACATCGACTGCCCATGCATTCATATTTGCAAAATCGCACCTACGAGCAAGGCTAAATTCAGAAACGCATTGCACTCTTGCTTTTCATCCATGCCCTTTGATTTTGCGGTGCACGCGCTTCAATGACCACCAAACCACCAGCGCCACAAAAGGTACTGCGATAGCCGAAGTCATTTCACTGCTGAGTGGCCAATTCATTTTCCGCCCCTTTGGGCCACATAGCCAATCAGCCCCACGATGTAATAGGTGATCGCTGCCACTGACAAGCCTTCGACCGTGGACTGCAATTTAAGCTGCAAATCTTGCCGTGAGTTCCTGGTTGACAGCAAAGCTTGGCTGTTTTGTTGTTGTTCAATCTCAACCCGCGTGCTGAGCAAATTGCTGATGCGCGACACACGGGTGGACAGCGCGTCTTGACGCTTGGCCGCCCACTCACAGGTGCTGCGTGCAGGCGTGAGCCGCCGGTCCATGAATTCTCTTATGGTTTGCAAGCCTGGCAAGCGCGATTCGTCAATTTCTTTGATGCGATCGTCCACCAATTTGAAATAGGCCGTGCTGGCTGAAAAGCGCGAATGCGTGGCAGCGTATTGGCTTTCTACTTGACCTGCCAACAAGGTCAATCGATCCAGCAGTTTGGCATCGTCTAATTGGTCAGCACTGCCTGCACTGCCTGAACTGCCTGAACTGCGGATAGCCTGCGCCAAATCAACCAAATCAGTTTCTTGCTGCATCAAAGCGTGCGCTGACTGACGTGCAACAGGCAAACCCAGTAAAGCCAGCATGCGGTAGGTTTCCATTTCAATCAATCGCAAAACCAAGCGTCCTATGCGCCTCTGTGACATGTCGCCCGCAAACACCAAAACGCGTGAATAGCCATCGGCATGAATCGCAAAATCAGTGAACACTTGCGCAAAGCCGCCATCACATTGGAGCCCACCAAGGTGTCTTCATTCAACAAGGTTTTGCACCACGCATCGCTTTGTTGCTTGATTTGAAATCCGTTTTGTTTCATCACCCACAAATGGGCACTGGAAACATTTTGCCCGGGCAAACCTGCCAACCAAGCTTGGGCACAGCTTCCTAAAGCGGTTGGTAATTGAGTCTGTGATACTTCTGGCATTTCAACATCAATGTGCGCATGAAAGTGTAATTGACGAATTCGGTATGCAGCTCCCAACGCAATCGAAAACCCGTGGCAATATCCATCCGGATGTGTGTGTCATGGTCAATTCAGGCTGCGGCAAATGGTGGTCTCGCAAGAGTTTGGCCACATGCGCGACGACTTTGCGTTCGTCTTCACTGCACAGCATCACGATGTGGGGTGATGGCGATAGGCGCGGTCCGCGCGCCTCCGGCGGACGGGCGTGGATTTCGTTGTAGAGCAACCGAAGCGGATGCTGGACGAGATGCTGCACGTGATGTTGTACGGGTTGCAAATGGTTACTCATAGCTCCAATGGTAGCGCGAATTTGTTGGCATAAAAAAGCGGCATTCTGAGAACGCCGCTTTTTTTAGTTGAATTATGAAAAACTCATTCTTCGACAAACGTCTCTTCGCGTTTCTTTTTCATTGATGGTAGCATCACCACAGCCAACATTGCCATCAGACCAACAACAAACCTTCAATGACAAACCGCGCGTCAGAACACGCTCCAGTCACCACGTGACAGTAATAAACACGGCGCAAGTTTTCTTCCATCATGGGGCCCAAAATGGAAGCCCAATAGCAATGGCGCTGGCTCCATGCCCAGTTTGATGAACACATAACCGATGAAACCAAATATCGCCACCATCCAGATATCAAAGGTATTGTTGTTGGTGGAATACACGCCAATTGCGCGGAACAGCACACCATGGGAATAACCAACGGTATGGCACGCTCAGCAATTTGATCCAAATGCCAATCAGTGGCAAATTCAAAAATAATCAACATGGCATTGCCAAATCCACATGGATGCAATCAAACCCCAAAAGAGTTCAGGGTTGCTGGTCATCACCTGGGAGGACCAGAGTTGAATGTTGTGAATCGTCATCGCGCCCACCATCAAGGCCATCACCGCATTTGGCGGAATACCTAATGTGAGCAAGCGGGGAACAAGTGAAGTTTGCGACGCTGCATTGTTGGCGGCCTCTGGGTAGCTGCAACACCCGAATATTGCCTTTGCAGAATGGCACTTCACCTGGATTCCAGTTTGGTTTTCTTCTCGAATCGTACATAAGCGGCAAACGCCGCCATCCCCGCCACCGCCGCCCGGCAAATTACCCAACGCTGAGCCTAATGCTGTGCCACGCAATGTGGCCGGAAACCATGCGTTTGAAATCTTCCAAAGTTGGCATCAAGCCTTTGACTTCGGATGGCAGCCGGAGCTTGCCGCTCGCTTTCATGCTTTACCCAGGTTGTGAATGATTTCGCCATAGCCAAACCACGCCCATCGCAATCACGATAAAGCCCAAACCATCGGTCGGCTCTGGAATATCGAAACTGTAGCGCGCCACGCGGGAATTGACGTCGGTACCTACCAAACCCAACAGCAAACCCAGCAAAATCATACCAGCAACTGAAAGCAATGAACCAGAAGCCAACACCGCAGCATAAGCCAAACCCAAAATCATGAGTGAAAAATATTCTGCAGGACCAAACTTGGAATGCGCCGCTAGATTAACGGCACCGCGACGCTTTGCCCAAAACCAATATTGCCTACACAACCAGCAAAGAATGAGCCCAAACCTGCAGCCGCCAGCGCGGGCCCGCACGCCCCATTGCGCGCAACGTTTGATGCCACGTCAATGATATGGTCCACCACCGACGACGCTTCGCCAGGCAAATTCACCAACACAGCTGTGGATTGAACCACGGTACTGTGCACCATAGTAAATACCTGCCAACATGATTAAAGCGGATACGGGTGGCAAAGCATGGGTTGCGGGTAATAGCATCGCTATGGTTGCCAAAGGCCCAATACAACCCAGAAGCGCCGATCGAAGTACCAAACAACAAAACAGCCAGATGAAGGCGTACATCAAATTCACCTGCGTGAATGCCGCACCAAAAAAACTAAACTCAGGTTGTTAAATAAATCCATTTTTATCCTTGAATGCTTTTAAATTGGTGGCAAACATTACTTGAGATTTAAAAATGCGGGCCACACTGGAAACTGCAATTTCAGCAACAAAATAAAAGCAGCATAGCTAATAATGGCCAGTACCGTGGCCAGCACAAATACGCCCCGAAAATTGAACTCATCACCAGCCAAGCTGGCTATGAAAGTCAAAGCGTAGATTGCAACAATCAAGTTAAATGCCGAAGTCTATGCTGGGGAAGACCTGCAGCAGTGCGCCAAAAACCAAGTTAGCAGCCAGAATAAAAAACAAAGGCTTCCATTGCCCATTTGCCAATTTTCGCCGTCTTCCGTCTTGATGGTCAAAGATTCAAAAATAATGAAGCCGCCTAATGCGAATCATCAACAAA